>NZ_JBWKAJ010000008.1:0-379864 GCF_056437585.1 Streptomyces sp. NPDC042364
CCGCACGGGTCACAGGCTTCAGGACCAGCCCCCCGAACGGCGTACCCGTGAACCGCGTCGAGTCGTACAACGAACCCGCGACCTGCAGAACACCGCCCGGACCCACCCACCTCTCCAGATCCGTCAACCGATCACCCCTGGGCGTGGTCAGCACGACCGCCACCTGCCGCACCGCCAAAACCGCGACAACCAGCCAGAGCACGGCACACACCACCACCCACCGCGCAGCCGCCGCACCCACACCGACGCCACCACCCGGCCCGCCCCGCTCCACGTCCACCACGCCCCGCCGCCCCGCTCGCCGACCCATGAAAACGCTTGCACCACCCTCGTGGTGAGACGCGGGCAACCCCCGCTTCACCTCACAGCCACCCGTGTTTCGTCCGGAAGACGATAGTGCGCGCGGGGCCGTCGCATTGCTCAAGGGCGCGACGCGGATCACGGATGCACATCACGGGCGGGGTTGTGACCGGCCACGGACAATCACCTGGGAGCATGGCCCCGGCACGGATGCACGGCGGGAAGGGCTGCGGGGGATGGCACGGGGGATGAACGACGTCGTAAGGGAGCGCACGCGTCCGGCGCGGCGGACGCGGGGCGTCCGTGGGCGGCTGGCGGTTCTCGTCCTGGCGCTGCTGGGGTTCCAGCTGGCGTCGCTGTTGGCACCGGCGTACGCCTGCGGGTGCGGGGCGATGGTTCCGGACGGGCAGCGCAGTGTGTACGTGAACCGCGAGACGTCCGTGGTGCGCTGGGACGGCCGCGAGGAGCAGATCGTGATGCGGCTGACGGTCTCCGGGGACGCCCGTACGGCCGCCTGGATCATGCCGGTGCCGAACCGGGCGACGGTGGAGCTGGGCGACGCGGCCCTCTTCGACCAGCTCGCCGAGGCGACGGCGCCCGAGTACCGCGAACGGGAGTACTTCTGGCCGCGGTCGAGCGACTGGCCGTTCGACGCGTTCGAGAACGACGGAACGGCGGGAGCGGCGCCGGGCGAGGGCGCGGTGGACGTCGTCGGCCGGGAGCGGCTCGGGCCGTTCGACGTGGCCAGGCTGACCGCCACCGACTCCGGGGCCCTCGGCGACTGGCTCGACGAGAACGGCTTCGCGCTGCCGGACCGCCTGGACACCGCGCTGGAGCCGTACGTCCGCCGGAAGTGGGAGTACGTGGCGATCAGGCTGGCGCCGGACGAGTCGGCCGGGGACATCCCGCTCGGCGGCACCCTCGACCCGCTGCACCTCACCTTCGCCAGCGACGAGTTGGTCTACCCGATGCGGCTGTCGAAGCTCGCCACGACCCCGCAGGCCCTCGACCTGTACGTCCTCGCCGGGCACCGGATGGAGCCGGGCTCGGCGATCGGCGGGGACGCACCGCAGGTCACCTTCGCCGGGCACCTCGGCACGCCCGGCGGCGCACTCGGCGACCTCGCCGTCGGGGGCACGGACTTCCTGACCGCCGTCGAGCAGAACTTCCCCCAGCCGTCGCGGATCTCAGGCGACCACACGCTCCGGCGGGCGGCGACCGACGACTCCTACCGAAAGGTCATCTACGTGGACGAGATGTGGACCGTGGGCGGCATCCCCGGCTGGCTGTTCACCTTCGGGCTCGGCATCGGCGTGCTCGCGATCAAGGCGGTGGCCGTCGCGATCGTGCTGCGCCGCAACGCCCGCAAGCAGCCACCGCTGCCCCCGATGGCGCAGGGCGCGTGGATACCGCCGGGCGGCCCGGTGCCGCCGGGGGCCGGAATGCCGCCGGGGGCGTACCCGCAGGGCGCGCCCATGCCGCCGGCCGCTCCCGTGCCACCGGCCGCGCCGCCGGCGGACCGCGAGTCCGGGCCCCGCGACTGAATCCGACGACTGAATCCGAACGACTGAATCCGAACGACTGAAACACGCACGGGAAACGCCTGACAGGGAAGGGGCCTGCGCCTACCATTCGTTAGCGCAACTAGTTAGCTGATCTAACTAGCTATCGGAAAGGGCGCAGGTCCATGAGCAGCTCGCAGGTGTGGGACGACGTCGACACCTACTTCACGACCCACCTCTCCCCCAATGACGAGGCCCTGGAGGCCGCGCTGCGCGACAGCGAGGCCCATGAGCTCCCGCACATCAACGTCGCCGCCAACCAGGGCAAGCTGCTCCAGCTCCTGGCCGTCATCCAGGGCGCCCGCCGCATCCTGGAGATCGGCACCCTCGGCGGCTACAGCACGATCTGGCTGGCCCGCGCGCTGCCCGCCGACGGCAGGCTGGTCTCCCTGGAGTACAGCCCCGAGTACGCGGAGGTCGCCTGCCGCAACATCGCGCGCGCCGGGCTGGACGCGCTCGTCGAGGTACGGGTCGGCGCGGCCCTGGACTCGCTGCCGAGGCTGGCCGACGAGAACCCCGAGCCGTTCGACCTGGTCTTCATCGACGCCGACAAGGCCAACAACCCGCACTACGTCGAGTGGGCCCTGCGCCTGACCCGCGCCGGCAGCCTGATCGTCGTCGACAACGTCGTCCGGGGCGGCCGCGTCGCCGACGCCGACAGCACCGAACCGGACGTCCTGGGCACCCGCGCCGCCATCGAACTCATCGCCGGCCACCCGAAGCTGGACGGCACGGCCATCCAGACGGTCGGGACCAAGGGCTACGACGGGTTCGCGCTGGCACGGGTGGTGGACTGACCCGGGGACGCGACCGACCCGAGGACGACTGACCCGAGGACGCGACCGACCCGAGGACGACGGGGCCGGGGGCCGGGCGCCGCCCTCGGGGACGGCCTCAGAGCTCGTGGTAGAAGCCCACGTTGACGCTGCGCGGGCCCGTGCGGTCGTAGATGACGAGTTCGCCGGAGCCGTTGTGCGGGAGCTTCGCGGTGCCGCCGTACGGAAGCGGCTGCTGCGGGTGACCCTGGAGGGCCAGGCGCACCTCGGAGGAGGGCTCGGCGTGGGTGCCGCGCAGCCAGGTCACCTGCCAGGTGCCGTCGGGGCCGCAGAGGAACTCCAGGTGCACACGGGAGACGAACAGCCAGTCGTCCGGGGTCGCGAGACGGCACACCGCCCGGTCCCGGCCCACCCGGAGCACGGCGCCCGGCTCGCTGGGCGCGTCGGCCATCTGCATGCCGGCCGTCGCCCCGGCGTCCGCCTCGGACACCGAGGCCATGGTGAGTTCGAGCACGTACCGCTCCTAACGGGTCAAACTCCGATTGTCGCTGGACACGGCACGCTCGACGCACCGCCGCCGCATGATAAATCGCCGGATCGTCCGCTTGTGCGGGGTCCGGCACAATGGACGCATGACCGAGCGAAAGCCACCCGGTGTCAGCTTCGAGTCCTTCGTCGACAAACAGATCCGCGACGCGGAGGCGCGCGGCGATTTCTCCCACCTTCCCGGAGCGGGGCGACCGCTCGACGGGGACGACACGACGTACGACGAACTGTGGTGGATCAGGCGGAAGATGGCCCGTGAGGGGCTGTCCGTGCTGCCGCCCGCGCTGGCGTTGCGCAAGGAGGCGGAGGACGCGCTGGCCGCCGCAGCGCGGGCCCCGTCCGAGCGGGCCGTGCGGAAGATCATCACCGAGATCAACGTGAAGATCCGCGCGATGATGTTCCGGCCGCCACCGGGACCGCCGCTGGGCCTCAAGCCGTACGACGTGGAAGCGGTCGTCGCGGAGTGGCGGGCCGGGAGGACGGCACCCTGACGGGAGCCCGGGGAACGTACGCGTGAGGCCGCGTCCCCGGGCACGACCGGGGACGCGGCCTCGTCCATGGGTGGGGCTAGATGCGGAGCAGTCGTTCGGTCAGTTCGCGGTAGTCGCGCAGCGCGAGGCGGAGTTGCTCCGTGTCGGCGGAGGAGGTGCGCTCCTCGCCGGTCGTCTGCCAGGTGGCCCGCAGCGTGCGGCGCCGCTGGTTGACCGCGTCGGTGAAGCGGGAGGCCGCCTCCTCCAGGACGTGGTCGGCCTCCTCCACGGCGGACCGGGGTTCGTCGACGAAGCCGCCGACCGCGTGCTGCAACCGCAGGTTGAGCTTGTCGGTCTCCTCGTGCGGCAGCAGATGCCCGCCGGAACCGGCGGCGGAGGCGCCGGTCCTCAGGCCCTCGGTGCGGGCGTCGCCCCGCTCGTGGCCGGCCGCGAGCGGCTCCCGGGTGTCGTGGGTACCGGTGGTGCCCATGGTGTCGGTCGGGCCACCGGGGCCCGCGGGGCCGCTGCGGCCGGTGATCCCGCCGGTCTCCCCGGCGGTCGCCGAACCGCGGGCGCCGGTCGCCCCCGGGGTGTAGGCGGCTCCGCTCGTGCCGGTGGTCGCGGGACGCGGCCGGCGCCCCCGGGTGGCGCCGTCACCTGTCGTCACGTTGTCGGTCATCCCCCTCAACTCCCCTTCGCATGGCGCCGCGTGAAACCCCACGGCACATGGTGCCGGCCGCCTGAGCGGGCGGCGGCGGTGGTCGTGTGGCGGCGGTCGGCCGCCGTACGGTCGCGTTCCGTCCCGGTGTCACGGTCAGCCCGCGCGTCATGGCGGCCGGGTGCCACCAGGTCCTCGAACAGGGCGCGGCCCTCGATCATGGCCTCGCGCATCTCCTCGGTGCCGGCGCCCGTACGGCCGTCGGCGGTGTCCGTGGGGCCGCCCTGCGCCGCGCGGTGCAGCCGGCGGTAGCCCTGGACGTGGTGTGCGTGGTGGACGGAGAGCGCCTCCAGCTGGGTCTCGTAACGGCCGCCGTCCGGGAAGCCGCGCGCCCCGGCCAGATCGGCGATCAGCCGGTCCGCCTCGACGACCGCCTCGCGCGGCGAGTCGACGAAGCGTTCCTGGGCGGCCGCCCAGCGGGCCTCGTACCGTTCGCGCTCCGCGCCCGGCAGCGGCCGCCGCTCCAGGGAGCCGTGCCGCTTCACGCGCTCAGCGAGTTCGCGGGCGGCGGCCCGCTCGTCGCCGTCGTGACGGGCCACGGTCCGGTCGTACTCGGGTCCGAAACGCCGTTTCAGCGATCCGCCGCCGTTCGAGGCGCCGCGGGCGCGCAGGGTCAGGACCGCCGCGACAACGACCACGGCCGCCACGATCACGATCAAAGCGATGATCACGCCTGTGGACATGAGTGCCTTCCAGGTTGTTCGGCCCGGGCTTCTCGGGCTCGGCGGGCCGTCTTGCGCACCGGGTTGCCCGAACGACTTCGTTCAAACGGTGACGACGGACCGGCCGGAGGGGCGACGGCGCACGGACCGCGAGGACCACGCCCACGAGCGCGAGCCGGCCGCGTTGACGCCCGCCCCACGGTGCGGGCGACGCCCGCCGTCGCACGCGGACCCCGGCGCTCCCCCGCCTCCCCGGTTGCGAACTGCCGTGCGGGCACCACCGGTTGCTCCTCCGGCACGCCCCCTCCCCGGGCCGGTGCGGGACCGCGTCGAACGGTTCCACCGCGCGTGCGGCGCGGACGAGGCCGGGACGGCGGCGGCCCACACGGGCCCGGAGTCGGCCGAAGTCGGCCTGGAGTGGCCGCTGTTACGGCCGGACAGGGACGGCTTGCGCCGGCCGGCGGCCGACCAGGGCGACGCGCTCGGCGTCCACCTCGGCGTCCACCTCGGCCTCCGCGCCGGGACGCCGCCGCTCGACGCGGACCCCGACACCGTCCGGGCCCACCGTCCGAGCCCTGCCGCGGGGGCGCGGCCCGGGGTACGCCCACCGGTCGCACACCGCGCGGACGTACCGGGGCGACCACCCCGCCCGGCCGGGCCTCGCCCCCGAAAAGGGCGCCGACCACGACTCGCCGATGCCCCGCGCCGACCGGTGCGTGCGGCCCCGGAAACCCGCTCGCGTCCGCCCCCGCGATCGCCGACAATCCCCGCCATGACCCGTACGACGACCGCCTGGTCCACAGCCCCCGAACCGTTCGACTCCCCCGTCGCGGCCGCACTCTGGCGGGCGTACTACACGGAGGTCAGCGACCGCTGGTACCTGCTGCACGAGGGCCGGGTCACCGACCCCGACGAGCTGGAGCGGGAGATCGCGGCGGACACCGGGGACTGTCTGGCACCACCGGGCGGGGTCCTGTTGGTGGCGCGGTACGACGGCGAGCCGGCCGGCACGGCGGGCGTACGGCTGCTGGACGCGGCCACGGCGGAGCTGAAGCGGGTCTTCCTCCGCGAGGAGGCCCGCGGCAAGGGGGGCGCCACGCTGCTCGTGGCGGCGGCCGAGGACGCGGCCCGGAGCCTGGGCGCCGAGCGGATCGTCCTCGACACCCGTGCCGACCTGGCCGAGGCCCGTGCGCTGTACGCCCGGCTCGGCTACGAGGAGAGCGAGCCGCACAACGACAACGCGTACGCGGACCACTGGTTCACGAAGAAACTCGTGTAGCCGAAGGCGCCGAGGGCCGGGCGACCGGCCGTTCGTCGTGCGGGCGCTCGGCGTCCGAGCCGCACAGCTCGGCGTTGAGCTCCTCGACCAGACGGGCCAGATCGGTCGGCCGGTCGGGCCCCCACCAGTCGCCCAGCAGCTCCGCCAGGGACTCCTCGCGGGCCCTGGCCAGCCGGTCGGCGACCTCGTGCCCGGCGTCGGTCAGTAGGAGGTCGAGGCCCTCTCGGCGAGCGAGCCGGCGCTCCTCGACCTGCCGCGACGCGGCCATGACCACGTCCAGCGGCACGGAGCTGCGCTCGGCGAGCACGGCGGGTTCCACCCAGCCGTACCTGCGGACGCGCAGCAGCAGCCAGCTCGCGGCGGGCAGCAGGTCGTAGCCCGCCCGCGCGGTGATCGTCCGGTAGATCTCCCGCCGCCCCTCCCGCGACCCGAGCAGGGACAGCGCCCGGCACACCTCGTCGTACGACGAGCGCTCGACGGGGTTGCTGGCGAAGGTCTCCGTGCCGTCGGGGGCCGTCACCGAGGCCCGCAGCCGGTCCTCGCGCAGGAACCAGGCGAGGACGAACCCGAGAAGGGCGACCGGGGCCGCGTAGAGGAAGACGTCGGTGATGGCGGAGGCGTAGGAGTCGAGGGCGGCGGGGCGCAGCGAGGACGGCAGTCCGGCGATCTCGCGCGGGTCCGCCTTCAGTCCGTCCACGCTGACCCCGGCCGGCAGCCGGGCACCGTCCAGGGCGCTCGCCAGCTTGTCCCCGAGCCGCCCCGCGAAGATCGTGCCGAAGACGGCCACACCGAACGCGGCGCCGATGGACCGGAAGAAGGTCGCGCCGGAGGTCGCGACACCCAGATCCTCGTACGGGACGGCGTTCTGCACGATCAGCACGAGCACCTGCATGACGAGGCCGAGACCGAGACCGAAGACGAAGAAGTACGCGCTCATCTCGCCGTCGCCGCTGTCCGCGTCCAGCTGGTGCAGGAGCAGCAGCCCCAGCGTGGTGACGGCGGTCCCGGCGACGGGGAACACCTTCCACCGGCCCGTACGGCTGACGATCTGCCCGGAGACCGTCGACGACAGCAGCAGACCGAACACCATCGGCAGCATGTGCACCCCGGACATCGTGGGCGACACACCCTGCACGACCTGGAGGAACGTCGGCAGATAGGTCATCGCCCCGAACATCGCGAAGCCGACGACGAAGCTGATCACGGCGGACAGGGTGAAGGTGCGGACACGGAAGAGCTTCAGGGGCAGGACGGGTTCGGCCGCCCGCCGTTCCACCGCCACGAAGACGGCCGCGAGCGCCACGCCCAGCACCGCGAGACCGATGATCCGGGGCGATCCCCAGTCCCAGGTCGTACCGCCCAGGGAGGCGACGAGGACCAGGCAGGTGGCGACGGAGGCGATGAGGAAGGTGCCGAGGTAGTCGATGACGTGCCGCTCGGCCTTGCGCGGGACGTGCAGGACGGCCGCGATGACGATGAGGGCCACCGCCCCGACCGGCAGGTTGACGTAGAACACCCAGCGCCAGCTCAGATGCTCGGTGAACAGCCCGCCGAGCAGCGGTCCGAGCACGCTGGTGGCGCCGAACACGGCCCCGAACAGCCCCTGGTAGCGCCCCCGCTCACGCGGCGGGACGAGATCGCCGACGATGGCCATCGACAGGACCATCAACCCGCCGCCGCCCAGGCCCTGGAGGGCCCGGAACGCGATCAACTGGGGCATGTCCTGCGCCATTCCGCACAGCGCCGACCCCACCAGGAAGATCCCGATCGCCGTCTGGAACAGCCGCTTGCGGCCGTACTGGTCGCCGAGTTTCCCCCACAGGGGTGTCGCCGCGGTCGCGGCCAGCAGGTACGCGGTCACGACCCATGACAGATGGTCCAGCCCGCCCAGATCGCTCACGATCGTCGGCAGCGCCGTCGACACGATCGTCTGGTCGAGGGCTGCCAGCAGCATCCCGAGCAGCAGGGCCCCGATGGAGACCATGACCCCGCCGCGCACCTGCTCGGCGGGGGCCGCCGGATGTCGGCGGGAAACGGACGGGGGCGGCGCGGCCTGGGCCCCGGCGGCGGTGTCCGGGGGGCCGGCCGCGCCCCTCGCCGGATGTCCCGCCGTGTGCTCCGCCGTGGCGCCGTCGCGCGGGCTGTCGTCGGTCATGCGGACCTCCCGAGGCCGTCCGAGAACCTCGTACGGCGTCGCCGGTTTCCTCTTCCTCCACTGTTCATTCCATCGTGGGCGGTGTGACCGGTTATGGCCTGTCGAGCCCCTGCGGCGCCCGTCACTCCTGAGGCGATCTGAAGGTTGTGTGACGACGGTCTGCATAAACTCGGGAGTCTTCACGGGGAGGGACCACACGTGAGTGAACCGACCAGCCACATATGCCCGGAGTGCTTCGCACCCAGGGCCGCGGACGGCAGCCCGTCCTGCGGGTGTGGCCGCCGCGCCGCCGAGGCACTCCTGGAAGCCCGTACGGCCGAGGCGGCCGCCGCCGAGGACTTCGACCCGCTGCGCATCCGCCCGTACGTGGAACTGGGCGCCGCCGGGGACGAGCACCGGGACCACGGCGGGCCCGGCACGGACCGGGGGCGCGCGCGCCGCCCGGGGCGCCCCGAGCCCGCCGAGGCGGCGACGACGCGGTCGGCGGCCTACCGGGCCCCGCGCACGGACACACCGCACGACGACCGCACCCGGCCGCTCGCGGTCCAGCCACCCCCTGGCTCCTCCGCGCACCCGCACGCCCGCTCCTCCGCGCCCTCACGCCCCCGTTCCGCCGCCCGTCGCCGGCGTACGGGGCTGATCGTCGCGCTCGGGGGCACGGCGGCCGTCGGTGTGATGGCGGCGGCCGGCTTCATGGGCGGCCTGTTCTCCTACGAGGCGCCCGAGCGTGACGGGGCGCTGCCGGAGGACGTACGGGCGAGCGCGCCCGACACCTCCGCGGACGGGGGCGGCGGGTCGCCGGTGGAGACTCCCGACGAGGACGCCGGCGGTGGGGCCGGGGCTCCCGCGCCGGCGCCGCCGGGTGACGCCGCGCAGCCGAAGCCGTCCACGAGCCCGTCCCCCTCCGCCTCGAAGACGTCCGCGTCGCCGTCGGCGTCCCCGTCGCCCAGCCCGACCGAGGCGTCGCCCAGCGCCCGGGCCTCCGACAAGTCGACGGCGGACGACGCGGACAAGGGGGACAGCCGGCTCGAGGCGCCGAAGACGCTCCGCCTGGGCGACGACGACCCCGAGGTCACCGAACTCCAGCTCCGGTTGCGCCAGTTGGGTCTCTACAACGGCGACATCGACCAGAACTTCGACCGCCAGGTCGAACAGGCCGTCATCGACTACCAGACCACCCGCGGTGTCTCGAAGGACGACGAGCCCGGCGTCTACGGCCTCGCGACCCGCGCCCGCCTGGAGGCGGAGACGAAGGAACCGTGACCGGCGGCCGGGGCGTGCCGCGCGCGTCCCGCCCGCCCGGCGGATCCGCCCGCGGGGCCCGACCGGGGTCCGCGCACACCCCTGCCCATCCCGTGATGCAGGATGGCCCCATGAGCATCGTCAAGATCAACGTCCTCACGGTCCCAGCCGAACAGCGCGAGGTGCTGGAGAAGCGGTTCGCCTCCCGCGCCGGGGTGGTGGAGAGCTCCGACGGGTTCGAGTGGTTCGAACTGCTGCGCCCCGTCGAAGGCACCGACGACTACCTCGTCTACACCCGCTGGCGCGACGAGGCGTCCTTCCAGGCATGGATGGAGGGCCCCATGAAGCAGGCCCACCAGGGCGGCGGCGACCAGCCCCCGGCCGACCGCCCCAGGCCGGCCGCGTCCGGCTCCACCGTCTGGTCCTTCGAGGTGGTCCAGCAGACGGGCCCGAAGAACACCGGGGCCTGACAACCGCGCCGCGCCCCGCCAGGGGCGCGGCAGCCCACGACGCCGGGGACGGCGGGCCCGCGACGCGCCCCACGCGGCGCGCTCGGAACTCCGGCCGGCCGGATCCGGCCGCTCCGGGTGCCGTGCCGTCCCGCCTCACGTGCGGCGGGACGGGACCACCTCACGCCCGGCGCGGACGGGGCCACCTCACGCCCGGGGGGGACGGGGCCCCCAGGCCCGGCCGGACCGGGACTACCCCACGTGCAGCCGGACCAGCCCGTCCGCGCCCGCCTCGACCCGGACCGACCGCAGATCGGGGACCACGACGTCCGGACCGTGGGCGGCTGCGCGCGGCCCGATCCCCACGACGCGCATACCGGCGGCCCGCCCCGCCTCGATGCCCGCCCCGGAGTCCTCGAAGACGACACAGTCCTCGGGGGCGATGCCCAGTTCGGCGGCGCCCTTCAGGAACCCCTCGGGGTCGGGCTTGCTCGCGCCCACGGACTCGGCGGTGACCCTGACCTGGGGGAGGGCCAGCCCGGCGGCGGTCATCCGCGCGGTCGAGAGGGGCACGTTCGCGGAGGTCACCAGCGCGTGCGGCACACCGCAGTCGACGAGGGACGCGAGGAACTCCGGCGCGCCCGGTATCGGGACGACCCCGTCCACGTCCGCCGTCTCCTCCTCCAGCAGTCGCGCGTTGTCCGCGTGGTTTCGCTCCATGGGCCGGTCCGGCAGCAGCACGGCCATGGTGGCGTACCCCTGGCGTCCGTGGACCACCCGCATGATGTCGGTGCCGTCGAGCCCGTGCCGCTCGGCCCAGCGCCGCCAGACCCGCTCGACCGCGGCATCGGAGTTGACGAGGGTGCCGTCCATGTCGAGCAGGAGGGCGCGGGCGGTCAGAACGGTCGTGGCCGTCATCGGCAGGCTCCAGGGCGCGGGAACGCGGGCAGGGGGCCCGGACGGGTCGGGAGACGACGGAACGGCCCCGCAGGGACAAGGCGGCCCCGCCCACCGGTCAGGGAATGCGGGCGGGAGCCACTTTGTTCCCTCACGGTACAAAATAAACGGGGCCCCCGCCACCCCCTTCGTCATCCCGTCACGGCTTCCCACAGACTCCACACACCGAGCCCCGTCATCAGCACGGCGGCGATCTGGGTGATCAGCTTCAGCGGCACCCTCTTCATCAGCGCCCGGCCGCCGACGATCCCGAGCCCGGCCACGGTCCACAGGGCGAGCACCGCACCGAGCCCGACGGAGAGCGGATCGTCGTACCGCGCCGCGAGGTTCGCCGTCATGATCTGGGTCAGATCACCGAACTCGGCGACCAGGATGAGCATGAAGCCCGCCCCCGAGACCTTCCAGAAGCTCTGGTTCTCGGGCCGGCGGATCTCCTCCTCGTCCTCCTCCTTCTTCATGAGCAGCACCGCGGCGCCGCCCAGGAACAGCACGCCGGTCAGCGCGTGCACGATCTGCTGGGGCAGCAGGGTGAGGACGCTGCCCGCGGCGACCGCCAGCGCGACGTGGACGGCGAAGGCGGCGGCGACGCCCGCGAAGACGTACGAGGCGCGGTAGCGGGTGCCGAGGACGAGGCCGGCGAGGGCGGTCTTGTCGGGGAGTTCGGCGAGGAAGACGACGCCGAAGACGAGCGCCGTGACACTGAAGCTGATCAAGGGTCCTCAATCGGTCGGGCTGCCCCGCCGAGAGAAACCGTCCGCTGACGCGACACCTCGGCACGGCAGCACACGTTCACCCGTGCGGGGTCGCACGGGTGTGCACTGCTTGCCGAAGGTCTCGCTGGCGGGCCCTTGTCCCAGGACCCGCTCCGGGCGCCGGCTCAGACGAGCTGAGCAGTATGTCGACGGTCCGGCGAAGAGCTACTCCCCTTCTGCGGGGTCCATGGTACGGGAACGATTCAGCTGGGCGCGGTGCCTATTGGCTCGGGGGTGCGGAGCCCCCGTGTCACCACGATTCCCCGCCGGAACCCTTGTCGTGTCATGCCCACGTCACTAACTTCTCACCCGACGCTCATCCACCGGTAACACCCCCCGGCGACCCTTCAATCGCTCGCACCCCAAACCCCCCGGCCCCACAAGGAGTTCACATGCGCAGGTTCTACGCGCGTCGACGACTGAGCATACTCACCGCGCTCAGCGGACTGACAGCCTCCGTCGCGCTCTTCAACGCCCCCACCGCCTCCGCCGCGCTGCCGACCCCGGTCAGCGCCGCCACCGCCCGCAGCTACCTCGCCACCCTCACCGTGGCCACCGAGGACCGCACCGGGTACAGCCGGGACCTGTTCAACCACTGGATCACCATCAGCGGCAGCTGCAACACCCGTGAGACGGTCCTCAAGCGCGACGGCACGAACGTCGTCACCGACTCCGCCTGCGCCTCCACCAGCGGCAGCTGGTACTCCCCCTACGACGGCGCCACCTGGACGGCCGCCTCCGACCTGGACATCGACCACCTCGTCCCGCTGGCCGAGGCCTGGGACTCCGGCGCCGACAACTGGAGCAGCTCGCTGCGGCAGCAGTTCGCCAACGACCTCACCCGCCCGCAGCTCATCGCCGTCACGGACAACGTGAACCAGGCCAAGGGCGACCAGGACCCCGCCACCTGGATGCCGTCACGCACGGCCTACCGCTGCACGTACGTCCGCGCCTGGGTCCAGGTGAAGTACTACTACGACCTCTCCGTGGACTCCGCCGAGAAGAGCGCCCTGACCGGCTACCTGGCGAACTGCTGACACACCCGGCTCACCCGTTGGGGCCCGGAACCTCCCCGACCACCTCCGTCGTTCCGTACCGTACGGGGCGACGGAGGAGGGTGATCCGCAGGGACGGAGGTGTCCCCGGGACCCCCGGAGAGGGAGCGGGTGATCGCCGATGGCGGGACTGCGCCTTGGTCCACTGCTGAGATACGTGGACGGCTCGACCGCGACCGTCTGGGTCGAGACGGGCCACCCCTGCACGGCCGAGGTGCGCTGCGCCGGCGGCGGTGGAGGCACGGCCCGCACCTTCCGGATCGCGGGCCACCACTACGCGCTGATCCCGGTGACGGGCCTGGCCCCGGGCACGGTGTCGTCGTACGAGGTCCTCCTCGACGGCACCCCGGTCTGGCCGCTGCCCGAATCCCGCTTCCCGCCGTCCGAGATCCGCACCCGGGCCGAGGACGACCCGGTCCGCGTCGCCTTCGGCTCCTGCCGCTGGGCCGCGCCGCCCCACGGCGAACCCGACCCGGTGGGCCCGGACGCCCTCGACACGCTGGCCTCCCGCATGGCCGCCGAACCGGACGCCGAGCGCCCCGACGTCCTGCTCCTCCTGGGCGACCAGATCTACGCGGACGAGACCTCCAAGGCCACCCGCGCCTATCTCGCCGCCCGCCGGGACCTGAGCGAGCCGCCCGGCGACCAGGTGGCGGACTACGAGGAGTACACCCACCTCTACTACGAGTCCTGGCTGGACCCGGGCATCCGCTGGCTGCTGTCCACCGTGCCCACCTGCATGATCTTCGACGACCACGACGTCATCGACGACTGGAACACCAGCGCCTCCTGGCTCGCCGACATGCGGGCCACTCCCTGGTGGCGCGAGCGCATCCTGAGCGGGCTGATGTCGTACTGGGTCTACCAGCACCTCGGCAACCTCTCCCCCGCCGAACTGGAGGCCGACCCGGTCTACGCCGCCGTACGCGCCGCACCGGACGGCACGGACGCCCTGCGCGCACACGCCGCCGAGGCGGACCGGGACCTCGCCGCGGTCCGCTGGAGCTACCGGCGGGACTTCGGACGTGTCCGCGTGTTGATGCTCGACAGCCGGGCCGCGCGGGTCCTCGACGAGGCGAGCCGGTCCATGCTGGACGCGGGCGAGGCCGCGTGGCTGCGGGAGCAGGCGCTGGACGACCCCGGCTCCTGCGACCACCTCCTGATCGGCACCTCGCTGCCCTGGCTGCTGCCCCACCTCGTGCACGGGGCCGAGTCCTGGAACGCGGCGCTGTGCCGGGGCGACCGCGGGGAGCGCTGGGCGCGGTTCGGGGAGAAGGTGCGCCGGAAGGCCGACCTGGAGCACTGGGCGGCCTTCCCGGCGTCTTTCGAGGCGCTGGCCGCGCTGACCGCCGAGGCGGGCTCGGGTGCCGGTGCCCCGGCGACCGTGCTGGTGCTCTCCGGGGACGTCCACCACGCCTACATCGCCGAGCCGTCCTGGCCGTCCGACGCCCCGGCCGCACCGGACGCCCGTGTCCTGCAACTCACCTGCTCCCCGGTCCACAACTCCGTCCCGCTCTCCATGAAGCTCGGCTTCCGATTCGGCTGGAGCCGTACGGGACGGGCGATCGGCCGGTGGTTCGGACGGCGGGGGCGCGGCGGGCGGCCGTCCATCGACTGGCACAAGGCGGGCGGCCCCTGGTTCGGCAACCAGCTCATGACCCTGACGCTGCGCGGCCGTTCGGCACGGCTGCGGTTCGACCAGGTACGGGCCCGGCAGGGCGAGAAGGCCCGGCTGGAGACGGTGATGGAATCAGTACTCACCCGCTAATACCGCCATTGGACACGGTTGTCACCCCTGTTGTCCGGGATGCGCGTGAGGCATCCCACACCGGGGGCGCTCAGGGGTTTCAGGGCTCATTTCCCGTGCCGTACGACGGCATGATGAGGCGGACCGTCCGCTTCCCCGCGGACGGTCCGACGCATCGCGCCCCACCATGCGCCCCACACGCACGGGAGTTACGCCCTTGTCCGAGTTGCCAGGGATCAGCGACATCGGCGTCGCTCTCGTCGGCGCCGGCCCACGCGGCACCAGCGTCCTGGAACGCCTCTGCGCCTCAGCCCCCGAACTGCTCCGTCCCGGAACGCGGTTGACCGTCCATGTCGTCGACCCGGCGCCGCCGGGGCCCGGTCAGGTCTGGCGCACCGACCAGTCGCCGCGGTTGCTGATGAACACCGTGGCCTCGCAGGTCACCCTCTTCACCGACGAGAGTGTGGACTGCTCGGGCCCGATACGCCCGGGGCCGAGCCTCCATGAGTGGGCCGCCGACCGGTCGGACCCCGGCGGCCCGCCCGCACCCGGCCCCGACGACTACCCGACCCGCGCCCAGTACGGCCGTTACCTGGAGTGGGTCTTCGCGGAGGTGGTGCGGGGCGCGCCGCCCGCGATCCGGGTGGAGACCCACCGCACCCGCGCGGTCCGCCTCGACGACGCCCCCGACGGCGGCCAGCGCCTCACCCTCGCCACCGGCCGGGTCCTGACGGACCTCGCCGCCGTGGTTCTGGCCCAGGGGCACCTGCCCGCGGTGCCGGACGAGGAGGAGCGCCGCACGACGGCGTACGCCGCACGGCACGGTCTGCGCCACCTCCCGCCCGCCAACCCGGCCGACCTCGACCTCTCCTCCCTCGCCCCCGGGGAACCGGTCCTGCTGCGCGGCCTCGGCCTCAACTTCTTCGACCACATGGCCCTGTTGACGACGGGCCGGGGCGGCCGGTTCGTATACGACCGGGACGAGGACGGGGAGACGCGGGAGCCCGGCCCTCGACGGCGCCGGTCACCGCGCTACCTCCCCTCGGGCCGCGAGCCCCGCCTCTACGCGGGCTCCCGGCGCGGGGTGCCGTACCAGGCGCGCGGCGACAACGCCAAGGGCCCCTACGGGCGCCACGCCCCGCTGGTCCTGACCCCCGAGGTGATCGCGGGCTTCCGCAAGCGCGCGGACTCCGGGGAGGCCCCCGATTTCCTCACGGAGATATGGCCGTTGGTGGCGAAGGAGGTGGAGACGGTCTACTACGAGGCGCTGAGGCGGACCCGGGGTGCGGAGACTACGGGAGACGGCGCCTTCCGTGAGCGGTTCCTTGGCGCCCCGCACCGCAGCCCCCAGGAGGCCGCCGTACTCGACGAGTTCGGCGTTCCCGACGCCGACCGCTGGTCCTGGGAGCGGGTCTCACGGCCGTACGCGGGGCGGACGTTCGCGGATCGGGAGGCCTGGCGGGACTGGCTGCTGGGGTATCTCCGCGAGGACGCCGCGCGGGCCGCGCTCGGCAATGTCGCGGGCCCCGAGAAGGCCGCCCTGGACGTGCTGCGGGACCTGCGCAACGAGCTGCGGCTGATCGTGGACCACGGCGGACTGACCGGCGACTCCCGCCGGGAGCACCTGGACCGCTGGTACACCCCCCTGAACGCCTTCCTCTCCATCGGCCCGCCCCGCAGCCGTATCGAGGAGATGACCGCGCTGATCGAGGCGGGCGTGCTGACGGTACTGGGGCCCGGCCTGGAGGTGCGGCCGGAGGACGGGGCCTGGCGTGCCCGCTCACCCGGCGTACCGGGGTCCGACGTCCGGGTCACGACGCTCGTCGAGGCACGGCTGCCCGAACCGGACCTGCGCCGGACCGCGGACGACCTGCTCGCGAGTCTGCTGCGGGAGGGCCGGTGCCGCCCGCACCGGGTGGGCGGATACGAGACGGGCGGGCTGGACGTGACATCCCGGCCATACCACCTGATAGACCGTCACGGAGTGCCGCACCAAAGGCGGTTCGCCGTGGGGGTGCCGACGGAGGGCGTGCACTGGGTGACCGCCGCGGGAGCCCGCCCAGGCGTGGATTCGGTCACTCTTTCGGACGCGGACGCGGTGGCGCGAGCGGTTCTACGTGCGGCGACGGGCGGAAAATCCGACCAAGCGGAGGTAAGGACCTGGCCAGATGTTGAACTTGTAAGCATCGAGTAGCGATGCGTAACTGGACTGACCCGCCGGTAATCCCGTCCCCACCGGTCCCAGCGGGACCGGGTGTACCGAAGGAGTCACTCCACCATGACCGGACGCCTCAACAGCGGCCAGCCATACGTCCTAGGGCTGTTCCGCATCGTCATCGGACTGCTCTTCGCCTGCCACGGCGCCAAGAGCCTCTTCGGCCTCCTCGGCGGCGTCGACGGCCAGGGCGGAACCGCGGCCGCGGGAGCCTGGCCGGGCTGGTACGCGGCCGTCATCGAACTCGTCGGCGGCAGCCTGGTCCTTCTGGGCCTCGGCACCCGCTTCGCCGCGTTCATCGCCTCCGGCGCCATGGCCTACGCGTACTTCAAGGTCCACCAGCCGCAGGCCCTGTGGCCCGTCCAGAACGGCGGCGAGGGCGCGGCCCTCTACTGCTGGGCCATGTTCCTCCTGATCTTCACCGGCTCCGGCGCCCTCGGCCTGGACAAGCTCATCGCCAGGCGTTCGACGGCTCAGAGCGGGGAGGCGGGGAAGCGGGCGCCGGTGGCGGTCTGACCGTCTCGCCGACCGACCGCCTCGCCGACCGATCGGCGCGCCGCGCGCCGGGCCGCCGGGCCGCCGGGGGTGTCACGCGCCCCCGGCGGTCTCGTCCGGACGTCTCCCTCCGGCTGCCCCCGGCCGGATGAACGGTCCATGACGGACACATGAGCCCCCGTGAGCCGTCTGTCCTACCCGGGGCGTACGCTGTTCGGTTATCACGGGATCACCGTGATGTCGGGGGACAACAGGAGAGTGCTCGGTGCTTGAGAGTCTGGGCTGGCTGACCGCCGGCCCATGGATCTACGCCGTCGTGGCCGCGTCCATCGTGCTGGACGTGTTCCTCCCGGTCCTGCCGAGCGGTGTCCTGGTCGTCGCGGCGGCCACGGCGGCCGCGGCGGAGACGGCGGCGGGCGCGATCCCCCGCGAGGTACCCGACGTGCTCGTACTGATCCTCGCGGCGGCCACGGCATCCGTCCTCGGTGATCTGGTGGCGTACCGCCTGGCGTGGGCGGGCAGTGCGCGGCTGGACCGCGCGATCGCCCGTTCACGGCGCCTGACCACCGCGCAGGAACGTCTCGGCGCGGCGCTCGCCCGGGGCGGCGGCTTCCTGGTCGTCATCGCCCGCTTCGCCCCCGCGGGCCGTTCGGTGGTCTCCCTGGGCGCGGGTGCCGCCCGCCACCGCGCCCGCGACTTCCTCCCCTGGTCCGCCCTCGCGGGCCTCACCTGGGCCGCCTACAGCGTGGCCCTCGGCTACCTCGGCGCCCACTGGCTGGGCCCCACCTGGCTCGCGACGGCGGTCTCCCTGGTCGCCCTCTTCGGTGCGGGCGCGGCGGCGGCGTACTTCATGCGCCGCCCACGAACAACCGGCTGATCCCCTGAAGGGGCCGCAGGCCCCCTCCAGGGGCGCGGGGAACCACGCGACCAACCACCCACACCGCGGCCGCCAGACCCCCGCATCACCCACTCCTCTGGGCGCCCGAGCGGGGTCGAAGGGGCGGCAGCCCCTGGTGACGGGACGGGCAGGGGCGGTTGGGGCGAGACCTACCCGGCCCGCCGCCCCGCGGCCCCCCGGACCTCCAACCCCGCCAGCAACTCCGCCGTGGCGGCCGCGACCACCTCCACCGCTTGATCGAAGACCTCGCGGTTGTGTGCGGCGGGCGCCCGGAACCCGGACACCTTGCGCACGTACTGCAGGGCGGCGGCCCGAATGTCGTCCTCGGTGGCCTGCTCGGGCATCGCGGGCGGTCGCAGAGTCTTGATGCTTCGGCACATGGGCCCAGTCTCCCGCGCCCACCCCGCTTCGACCTCCGGAATGAAGCGAATCCTTGGGTATCGACAAGCTCCCCTGAGGATTGACTCCACCATCCCCCCTTGTGATCATCACGGAGGCGGCCGCCCGACCGACGAGACGACACAGGAACGAGGGGAACATGTCGACGAACGAACGGCTCACCGTGGCGGTGCTCGGCCCCGGCGGCGTGGGCGGCCTGCTCGCCGCGCTCCTCTCCCGCGCGGGCAACCGCGTCATCTGCCTGGCCGGGGACGAGACCGCCCGTGCCCTGGACAAGGACGGCATCAGCGTCACCAGTTCACGCTTCGGCGACTTCACCGCCCGCGTGGAGACCGCCGCCGAACTGCGCGAACCGGTCGACGCGGCCCTCCTCACCGTGAAGCACACCACCCTCGGCCCGGCCCTCGACCGCCTCCCGGCGAGATCCCTGGCCCCCGGCACCCTCGTCGTCCCGTTCCTGAACGGCGTCGAACACCCGGCGGCCCTGCGCGCCCACTACGGGGAAACCGCCCACATCGCCCCGGCCACCATCCGCGTCGAGTCCACCCGCGTCGCCCCGGGCGTCATCGAACACGGCAGCACCTTCGCGGAGGTGGACCTGACCGGCGACACGGCCCCCCGCGACCGCCTCAACTCCCTTGCCGGAGCCCTGGAATGGTCCGGCATCGGCACCCGCGTCCTGCCCGGCGAGACGGCGGTGCTGTGGGCGAAGATGTCGTTCCTGGCCCCGTTCGCCCTGCTGACGACCCGCTACGGCCTGCCCCTGGGCGAGATCCGCACCCGCCACCGCGAGGAGCTGACCGCCCTGGTCGAGGAGACGGCGGCGGTCAGCGCGGCTGTAGGCGCGCCCGTGGACCCGGCCGAGGCCGTACGCCGCTACGACGCCTTTCCGCCCGGCACCAAGTCGTCGATGCAGCGCGACGCCGAGTCCGGCCGCCCGCTCGAACTGGAGGCGATCGGCGGCGCACTGCTCCGCGCCGCGGAACGCCACGACGTACCGGCCCCGGTGGCGGCGAGGGTGGTGGCGGACCTGAGGGCGGCGGGCCACTGAGCCCGCCGCCCCCGCACCGCCGCGACCCTGCCGCTCACCTCCGGCCGTTCAGCTCTCGCTCCTCACCCCTCGGAGGCCGGCCGCACCGCCCCTCCCACCCGCACCGCGTGCCGGGCGACCGTGTCCGCGAACGCCCGGGCGGGGGGCGAGAGCGCGTCCCACCGCCGTACCGCCCAGCCGACGGTCAGCGGCGGCAGATCGGGCACCGGGACGAACCGCAGGCCGGGGTGGCCGGGGCCGGTCCAGCCGGGCAGGGCGGGGACGACGGCGTGGCCGACGCCGAGTTCGGTGAGCAGGATCGCGGTGTCCCAGTCGGCGACCCCGGCACCGGAAGGGCCGGTCTTTATGCCCAACTCCCTGTAGGCGGCGTCCAGATGGGCGTACGAGGTGGAGTTCTCCGGCAGCCCGATGAGCCGCATCCCGTCCAGCTCCCCCGCGTCGATCCGCTCCCGCCCGGCGAGTTCGTCGTCGGCGCGTACGGCGAGTACCCAGGGGAGTTCCACGACGGCCCGCTGTTCGATGCCGCGGACGGCGGGCCCGAGGGTCACCCACGACAGGTCGAGGTCGCGCGCGGGATCGCCCAGCGCCTCGACACACCCGGCGCTCGACCGCACGGTCTGGAACTCCAGGCCCACGTCCGGGTACGACCGCCGGAAGTCGACGATGCCCTGCGCCATGAAGTGCCGCACGGTCGTGCCGCCGGTGGCGATCCGCACGACGCCGCCGTCGCCCCGGACCATCTCGGCGAGCCGCCGCAGGGCGAGATCGAGCCCGGTGATCCCCTCGGCCGCGGCCTCCTGGAGCACCCGCCCGGCCCTCGTGGGCACCACCCCGCGGGCCTGCCGTTCCACCAGTCCGACCCCCACCTCGCGCTCCAGCCGCCGCACATGCTGGCTCACCGCCGACTGCGTGCAGCCCAGCTCCCGGGCCACCGCACTGAGACTCCCGGCCCGGCACACGGCGACGAAGACACGCAGATCATCGAGGGTCATGAAGGCGAAGATACCCAAGAGACCCAAGGGGAAGCTTGGGTGAGGCCGCCACAGGGGAGGACGATCTTCAGCCCCCGGCCCGTCCTGTCACTCGTTCGCGTGGCGCCGCCCCCGAAGTCGCCCACGGAACTCGCATCACAAAATCGAACAGGCGTAGCATTGCCGTGTGGCTAAGACCTATGACTTCCCCAGTGACCTCCTCGCCGGCCAGGAGGAGCTGCATCAGGTCCGGGCCGAGCTCCTGGCACTGTTGAAGCGACTGCCCTGGTCCGTCGAGCCCCTGGACGGTTTCAGCGACGACAAGGGCTGGCGGCAGATCGAGCGCCCCGCCTCACCCGGCTGGACACCCGACGAGCAGGCCGAGGTCGAGAAGCTCCGCGAGCGCGAACGCGAACTGGCGGTGTTCGTCAGCTGCCACCGCTTCTGGGCGGAGGTGGCCGCGGAGGAACGCGTCGCGGCCCGCAGCCTGTTGAAGCACGCGCGCGAGACGACGGAGGAGCCCCCGGAGGACGGGGCCTGACACCGCCTCCGCCGCCGAAGAAGACGCCCGTCGGCATGATCGTCGGACTCGGCTGCCTCGGCGTCGTCGTCCTCTTCGTCATCCTCGGCGCCATCGGCGCGATGGCCGGAGGGGACTCCAGCAGCACCAGCAAGGGCACGACGGTCGGGGCCGAGGACGACAAGGGCACCGAGGCCGAAAAGAAGAAGGACGACGCGCCCGCGGCCGACCCCGGGCCCAGCAAGGCCCCGAAGTCCGAGAAGCCCGAGAAGGCCGAGAAGCCCGCCAAGCCGAAGAAGCAGGTCGTCACCTTCAAAGTGTGGGGCACCGCCCCCGACGGCGTGCTCGGCCCGCTCGACATCACCTACGGCTCCGACAGCGACAGCCGGGCCGGTACGTGGAAGGACGGCAAGTTCACCGCCACCCTTCCCCTGGACGACGACGCCCTGTACTACACGGTGATGGCCCAGCTCCAGGGCTCCGGAGACATCAACTGCTCGGTCACCGTCGACGGGCACACCGAGAAGGCTCACGCGTCCGGCGACTACAACATCTGCCACGCGCAGGCCAACGCCGGCCTTCTCGGCGGCTGGGACTGACGCGGGGACACCCCGCGGACCCCGAGCAGCGAAACGGCCCCTCGAAGAGTTCTTCGAGGGGCCGTCGCAGGGCTCGGACCATCCGGCCGATCGGTGGGCGCGGACGGTTTCGAACCGCCGACATCCTGCTTGTAAGGCAGGCGCTCTACCCCTGAGCTACGCACCCGAGTACGAGTCGACAGCCTACATTGCCATGAGCCGTGCCCCGCAAACCGGCAGCCGGGGGTTATCCCCACCCCCGATCCGGGAGCGGCCCGGATCCCCCCGAAGACCCCGGCTCCCTACGGTCGTAGCACGCTCGGCGGATGCCGGCGACACAGGACGGACCGGCCCCAGGGGGAGATCGTCATGGCTCGTACGGCTCGCAGGTCAAGCAGGTCGCGCAGGGGGACGTGGGCCGTCGCCGGGCTCGCCGTCGCGCTCATGGCGTCCGTCGCCGCGTGCGGGGCGGACGCCGGGGACGACCGGGAGCCGGAGCACCGGGCCTTCGCCCTGGAGGGCCGTACCCTCACCGTCGACTCGGACGACTCGGCGCTGGACCTGGTCGCGGCGGACGTGGACGCGGTCGAGGTGACCCGGTGGTTCGAGGGGCGGGTCGTGGTCGGCGGGGACCCGCGGGTGACGTGGGAGATGAAGGACGACCGGCTGAAGCTGCGGCTGAAGTGCTCCGGCATCGTCGCGGACTGCTCCGCCAGGCACCGTATCGAGGTGCCGCGCGGGGTGGCCGTCGTCGTGGAGGACGGGGACGGGAGCGTGCGCGCGAAGGGGTTCGCCCGGTCGCTGAAGATCCGGACCGCCGACGGGGCGGTGCGGGTCAGCGACAGCAGCGGCCCGCTGGAGATGCACAGCGACGACGGCTCGGTGCACGCGCTCGGCATCGAGTCGCGCAGCGTCCGCGCCAGCACGAAGGACGGCTCGGTCAAGCTCGAACTCGGCGCGGTGCCCGACCTGGTGGAGTCCCGCAGCGACGACGGCTCCATCACCATCGGGTTGCCCCGCGAAGCCTCGTACCGGGTGACGACCGGGAGCGACGACGGTTCGGTGAACGTGTCCGTGCCCCGTGACTCCGGCAGCACCCATGTGGTGAAGGCCCACACCGAGGACGGCTCGGTCACCGTGCGGAACGCCGGCTGAGCCGACCTCGCGGCGAACCGCTCACCGGTCGCCCCGGGGCCGTCGCCCCACCCCCGTGATTTCGTCCCTGAACCGATCGGCCCGTGTTTTCGTCCCTGACCGGTGGGAGAATGGCACCGGTCAGGACGGATGACAGCACGGGGAGAGGGATGTGACGGCGACACCAGCAGAGCCGTACACGCCGATTGTGCCCAGCGCACGAGAACCCCACAGCCGTGCACCACGACAAGCCGCCGGCCCCGTACCTCGGCGCTCCGCCGCGGGCGACTCCCTCCTGCTCCTCGGCCTCCCCCTGGTCGCCGCGCTGGTGCTGCCCGCCGCGTTCGCCGGGGGCGGGACCCGGCGGTGGTTCGGGGGGCGCGCGGAGGGCCAGCGGGCCGAGGCCCAGGCGGCGAAGGACGCGGCGGCGGCCGCGTTCTACGAGCTGGACACCGCACAGCGCGATCTGCGGATCTCGATGGAGACCATCACGGCGGTGGACGACTCGCCCGCCGCCCGCCGGGCCGTCTCCGACTTCGAGGCGCTGGGCCGGCGGATCGACGAGGTCAGCGGCCGGTACATCGCCGCCGTCGACGCCCATGATCTGGACCGGGACGACCTGGAGGCGTCCGCCGCCGCCCGCGCCCGGACCGAGCTGACCGCCGCCAAGGACGAGCTGGGCCGGGTCAAGCAGGAGCTGGACCGCTTCGCCCAGGGGCTCGGCCCGCTGCTCGGCAAGGCCGAGACCCAGCTGGCCCGGCTCGCCCCCGCCGTGGAGCGCGCCCGGCAGGGCCTGCTCGCCGCCTCCCACGCCCTGGACGCCGTGCGGGAGTCGGGGCTGAAGGCGGACGACCTCGCCGCCCGGCTCGCCGCGCTCGCGCCCGAGCTGACCAAGCTCAACCAGGGGGCGGGCCGGCACGGCGTGGGAGAGACGCTGGA
Organism: Streptomyces sp. NPDC042364; assembly: GCF_056437585.1. NCBI lineage: Bacteria > Bacillati > Actinomycetota > Actinomycetes > Kitasatosporales > Streptomycetaceae > Streptomyces > Streptomyces sp. NPDC042364. The sequence goes on from NZ_JBWKAJ010000008.1 coordinate 23,871, forward strand.
GCGCGCCGACCGGGTCGTGCGGGAGGCGGAGACGGTGCGGGCGGAGGCCGAGCGGCTGCCGGAGAAGGCCGCCGAGATCGACCACCGGCTGGTGTCGCTGCGGACCCGCGCCGAGGCACTGGGCACCCGGGCGGAGCAGGTGCCGCACGTCCTGAGCGAGCTGCGGCGGCGGTTCGTGGCGGCCTGCTGGCAGGACCTCCAGCAGGTGCCGGACGAGGCAGCGGCCGATGTCGAGCAGGCCCGGCTCAAGCTGCGCGAGGCACGGGCCGCGCGCGACGCGCAGCGCTGGCCGGACGCGACGGCGCTGCTGTCGACCGTACGGGCGCTGCTGAACCGGACCGACGAGGCGGTCTCGGCGGCCGGCGACCGGCTGCGGCAGCTGAACGCGGTGCAGAAGGACCCCCGGCAGGAGATCGACCGCACCCGGTTCGCCATCCGTGACGCGCAGCGACTCGCCATGGCGGGCCGCTCCACCCCCGATCCCCGGCACGCCCGTCCCCTCGACGACTCGGTGGCCCGGCTGGACCGGGCGGTCGCCACACTGGAGGGCCGGCACCCGGACTACTGGCACTTCCTGACCGAGACGGAGGCCGTACGGCAGACCGTGTCCCGGGTGGTCGACCAGATCCGCAGGGAACGCGGCGCCGGGGCCTGACGGGCGGGGCCGGTTTGCCCGCCGGGACGCCCCGGCGGATGCTGAAGGGGTACGCATGCCTCCGCTCACGCCTAGGAGGCGGACATGGCCACGCATGCCACGCACTCTCTGCGGCCCCAGGGCAAGCACGCGGGTCCCCGGCGGCGGATCCGGCTCGACGAGCATCTGCCCGTCGACCACCGGCTGAGCCGGGTCTACCGGTTCGGGGCCGGCCTGATGGGCCTCTTCCTGCTCGTCTTCGGCATCCTCGGGCTCATCGACAAGGTCGGCTGGTTCGACACCCGCGGGGACGAGGTCGCGGGGCTGAACACCAACGGCACGCTGAGTGTCCTGTCGATCGCCGTGGGACTGCTGCTGCTCGCCGGCATGGTGATCGGCGGCAACTTCGCCTCCACGCTGAACATGACGCTGGGCGTCCTGTTCATCCTGAGCGGCTTCGGCAACATGGCCCTGCTGGACACCGACGCCAACTTCCTCGCCTTCCGCATGCCGAACGTCCTGTTCAGCTTTGTCGTCGGCATCCTGCTGATGACGTTCGGGATGTACGGCAGAGTCGGCTCGGCGCTGCCGCACGAGAGCCCGTACTGGCGGGCCCGCCACCCGGCGCAGGCGGAGCGGGAGAACCGTCTGCGGGCCGAGATCGAGGAGGCCGGGCGGAAAAGGGCCGACGCCCTCACCGAGGACGGAGAGGGCGCCGGCACCGGCTCCTGAGAGGACCGGCGGTGCGTCGACGGCTCAGGTGCGGTACGCGTAGTAGTTCGCGGTCGGGTACGAGGCGATGATGCTCGCCACCGAGCGGCGGTAGGTGTCCGCGTCGTGGTACGTCAGGTACGGGACACCGCTGGCGCTGCGGAAGGTCGTCATCATCGAGTGGTCCTTGTCGCCGTCCCGGTTGAAGTCGACCTGGAGGACGTCACCGATGTCCATCTGGTAGACGTTCGCGAGCGGCGTGGTGCGCTTGGCGGTCTGGGTGAACCAGGACCACTCGTTGACCCCGATCCACGCGTCGGCCGTACCGTTCGAGGCGTAGTACCAGGTGTCGTACTCCTCGGGCGTCACCTTGGAGATCTGCTGCCAGCCGCCCGCCAGGAGGCCCTGGCTGAGGTAGTTGGTGCAGTCGCCGCCCAGCGAGTTGTACTTGCGGTACGCCGGGTTGTAGTTCTTCCAGTACTTCTCGGTGTACGCCGCCATCGCCGGGTAGTTGTACTTCCCGCCGTTGATCGTCTTCGGCGCGGCGGGAGCGGGCCAGCTGGTGGCGGCCTTGGGAGCCTGGTGGACGGCCATGGGCGTACGGCTCAGCTTGGCGTCCGCCGCCGCGGCGACGGGGTCGTTGATGCGCTGGGCGCCGCCGTCCGTGGACTTCATGGCGGTCAGCTGCCACGTGCCACCGGACGCCGTGAAGGTGAGCTGGTGGTGCGCCTCGAAGCCGGTGGAGGCGGGCTCGTCGCCGCGTATCTTCTTGTACTTCAGGGTCGTCCGCTCGGTGACCTTGACCGTGGCCTTCGCGCCCTTGGCCTTGGTGCTGTCGACGGTGACCCGAGTGTCGGCCGAGGTGTAGGCCTCGCCCAGCGCCGCCAGACGCGCCTTGGTGGCGCGCAGGGCGTTCAGCTTGCCGTCCTCGACCTTCTTCTGGGCGCTGGACAGCTTGACGCCCCCGGTGGGCTTCAGCGACTTGCGGGCTGCCCCACCGCCGACCAGCACGGCCGTACGGTCGGTGAGCACGTTGTCCGCGACCCGGCCGAACGCGTCCTTGGTCGCCTGCGTCACCTTGGGCGTCGACCCGGCGGCCTGCGCGGCCGTCATGGGCAGCAGCGCGGTGGCCAGTACGGCCGCCGCGACGGTCGAGCCTGCGAGGCTCAACGTCCTTGATCTCACTGCATTCTCCTTGCCCCCGAGTTGGTCGTACCCGGGGACCGAATCTTTACATGACCTCCTCAAGTGGAGTAAGGCCGGGGGGAATAACAAGTCGATGAGCGGGCAGACTACTTGACCACTGTCGCCCAGTCCGGCGACTGACCGGGGTCCAGGTTGCGCAGGTTCGCCAGGGTCGACGGCTTCTGGACGTCCATCCAGTCGGCCAGCTCCTGGAAGGACACGCACTTCACGTCCTTCTTGGGGCAGACGTTCTTGATGATCTCGTCGACGGCGTTCATGTAGATGCCGCCGTTCCACTGCTCGAAGTGGTTGCCTATGAACAGGGGTGCCCGGCTGCCGTAGTAGACGCGGTTGAAGCCGGACATGTAGGTGTCGATGGTCTCCTGCTGCCAGGCCGGGTAGTTGGCCGGATCACCCTGGGTCTGGCCGTCCGACTGGTTGTAGAGGAAGTTGAAGTCCATCGACAGCGCCTGGTAGTCGTCGTTGAACGGGAGCATCTGCAGCGGGAAGTCCCAGATCCCGTCCTTCTTCGCGGGCCACACCTGGAAGGCGCCGGGAGAGCTGGCGTCGTAGCGGTATCCGAAGCCCTTGGCCGCCTTCATCAGGTTCTTCTGGCCCTCCAGGCAGGGCGCGCGGCCGCCGGTGACCGCCTTGACGTCGAAGGGCAGCGGGTCCATGTCGGTGTACCCGGTGTTGGTCTTCCAGTTCTCCAGGAACGAGTTGAACTCCTCGATCTCCTGCTTCCACTCCGCGACGCTCCAGTCGCCGCCGCCCTTCTCGCCGCAGAAGTGACCGTTGAAGTGGGTGCCTATCTCGTGGCCTTCGCGCCAGGCCGCGCCGAGTTCCTCGATGGTGGTGCGGATGTGGTCGTCGGTGGGGTAGCTGATCGCGGCGGAGCCCTTGTCGTGCTGCGGCGGGTCGTAGAGGTTCTTCTTCTCCTTGGGCAGCAGGTAGATGCCGGTGAGGAAGAACGTCATGTGGGCGTCGTACCGCTTCGACATCTCCCGGTAGTGCTGGAAGAGGTTGTCGTCGCCGGCCAGGGCGCCGTCCCAGGAGAACACCACGAACTGCGGGGGCTTCTCGCCCGGCTTGAGCGGTACGGCCTTCAGCTGCCCCTTCTGCGGGCCGGTGTAGGACGTCGAACCGTCCCCGACGACCTTCGTCTTCCCGTCCCACTTCGGTTCGGCGGAGCCCTTGACCGAGGCGTCCTTGCTGTCACCGCCGCCGGAGGACGACGCGGTCGGCGCGGTACTGGCCGTGCGGTTCAGCACCAGGTAGCCGCCGACGAGGGAGGCGACGACGAGCAGCGCGGCCAGGGTCAGGAACTGCGGCCGGGTGGTGCGGCGGGACGGACGTGCTTTGCGGCGGCGGCCCTTGGGTGACTTGCTGCCAGGCTTCATGTGCGGCTCATTCTGCGAGGGTGGCGGGTCGGGTGCTCATCGGGCGTCAGCCGACGCTCATCGCACGGGACCAGATGTCGTAGGGCACGCCGGAGCCGGGGGCTCCGGCGATGCCGTCGAGCCGCAGCGGCTCCAGGCTCTTGGACAGGTCGATCCGGTACACGACCACCGCGGTCGACACCTTCTCCGCGGTGCCCACGTACCAGGCGGCCTTGTCGTCCTGGGTCGTCCCGCCCTTGCCCGCCACCTCGAAGGACGCGGCGCCGGGCGAGGTGGGGTGGTCGCTGCGGAAGGCGTCCGTGAGCGCCTCGGTGACCTGCCGGGCCACCTCGCCGCCCACCGCCCGCTTCGGCTTGGGTGTGGACATCTCGACCTTGGATCCGTTGTGGGTGATCTTCCGCACCGAGTACGGCTCGGTGTGCCGGCCCTGCGCGGCGAACGTGCTGTAGCCGCTGGCCATGCGGATCGCGCTGGGGGTGGCGCTGCCGACGGCCATGGCGGGCACCTGTGCCCCGAAGCTGGACGACAGGATTCCGGCCGCCTCGGCGGTGTCGCGCACCTTGTCCAGGCCGGTGTCCATGCCGAGCTGCATGAACGGGGAGTTCACCGACTTGGCGAGCGCGTCGTGCAGGGTGATCTGGCCGTAGGACCGCTCGCCGTCGTTGCGGGCGCGGACCCGCTTGCCGTTCCGGTCCCAGTAGGGACCCTCGGGGGTGGTGATGACGAGATCGTCGTCGCCGTTGTAGAGCGTCTCCGGGGTGACAGGTGTCGCCTCCCCGTCGCGTTCCTTGACGACGCCGTGTTCCAGGGCCGCGGCGTAGACGAACGGCAGGAAGGCGGAGCCGGACGGGACCGTGGTCGCGTTGGACTCGTTGTAGCCCTGTCTGCGGTGGTCGGGGCCGCCGTAGACGGCGAGGATGCGTCCGTCGGCGGCGACGGAGGAGGCTCCGAAGTGGGCGGCCTTGGCCTTCTTGGGGCTGTCCTCGGCGACGCCCTTGCGGGCCTTGGTGACGGCGGCGGTCAGCTCGGTCTGCCGCTTGCGGTCGAAGGTCGTGTAGATCTGGTAGCCGCCCCGGTCGAACTCCTGGTCCGGTATCTTCGCGGCCTTCTTCGCGTACTGGGCGGCCAGCTCCACCAGGTAGTCGCTCTGCTTGCCGGTGTCGTACTGGTTGGACTGCTTCAGCGGTTCGGGGAACTTCCGGTATCCGTCGCGTTCCGACTTGGAGAGCTTGCCTATCTCCACCATCCGGTCCAGGATCCACTCCCAGCGTTCCACGGCCCGGGCGTGGTTGGACCGGCTGAGGGCGGGGTCGTACAGGCCGGCGCCCTTGAGCAGGGAGGCGAGGAAGGCGGCCTCGCTCGCGTTCAGCTCGCTGACGTCCTTGGCGTAGTAGGCCTGGGCGGCCCGCTGTATGCCGTAGGTGCCGCGGCCGAACCAGCTGGTGTTGAGGTAGCCCTCCAGGATCTCGTCCTTGCTCATCTGGTTGTCGAGCTTGAGGGCGAGCATCGCCTCGTCGAACTTCCGGCCGATCGAGCGGTCCTGGGTCAGATAGACGTTCTTGACGTACTGCTGGGTGATCGTCGAGCCGCCCTGGGTGTCACCCTCGCCCACGGTGCGCACCAGGGCCCGGGTGATACCGCTGACGGATATGCCGGGGTCGGAGTAGAAGCTCGCGTTCTCCGCCGCGAGGACCGCCCAGCGCACGTCCTCGGGGACGTCCTTCAGCGGCATGGCCTGGCGGCGTACCCAGCCGGTGCGGGCCATGGGCGTGCCGTCGGACCAGAAGTACACGTTGTCCTGCTGGGTGGCGAAGGTGTTGAGGTCCTCCGGTATGTCCGTGGCGGCGTAGGCGATGGTCAGCAGCATGGTGCTGAGCCCCACGGCCAGCCCCCCGGCGCCCAGCGACTGCCGCCAGGACGGCACCCAGCGACGCCAGTCGGTACGACCGGGACGCGGGTACTGCGGGCGTATTCGGCGGGCGTACGGGGCGAAGGGGGCGAGACGCGGGCCCACGGCGGCCAGGAATCTGGCCCGGACCGACGGCCTGGGCGCCTTGCGCCTGCTCCGCCTGCCGGGCTCCGGCTGCTCGGGCCGGGGCTCGAGCGTGCCCGGATCCAGCACCCGCAGCTGCATGGTCTCGTCCGCCGGCGGGGGCGGGGCCTTCAGCTCCATGGTGAACTCTGACTCCGGGAGCCGCTGCTCCTCCGGCCCCTGTGCCGCTCCACGTCGGCGGCGCATACGGCCCTCTCCTTCAGCACTGCCCATGGCACGCTCCGGCGTGGGGGCGGCTCATGTGCTGCGCGGCGACTATTCGTCGGAGCGCGGCAACCCTTCGCCCGCCCACGGCGACATACCGACCGGGGGACGTGGCTCCCGATCGACACAGGACAGCGGTCATGACTGTCCCCCCTCCCCATTTGGCATCGCCCGCGTGAACAGTCACAGCCGCCACACCCGCGGCTGTGAGCTCCCGGCCCCCCGGTCACCCGGCCGTCCGGTCTCCACACAGCGACCACAAATTATCAGTCACTTTCACAACCGCCCCGGTCGGCAGCATGAAAATCCGGCCAGTGTGACCGACCAGTCGAAAACGAGACTCCCTGGCGACGTGCCGCCGCCGGTTAGCCTGAGCACATGCCTCGCTACGAATACCGCTGCCGTACCTGCGGCGACACCTTCGAACTGAGTCGGCCGATGGCGGAGTCGTCCGCTCCCGCGGACTGCCCCTCGGGTCATCAGGACACGGTCAAGCTTCTGTCGACGGTCGCGGTCGGCGGCTCGGCCGCCGCTCCCGCTCCTGCGCCCCGGGCGGGCGGAGGCGGGGGCGGAGGATGCTGCGGCGGCGGATGCTGCGGTTGATCACACCGGGTTCAACGGCCCCCGGCCCGGGAGCGTTCATCCGCACCTCAGGCTCCCTTCAGCTTCGTTCCCCTAGCGTGCCCCCATGACAGCCATGCAAGCGGAGTCGATGAGCGGCGCGCCCCTGTGGATCATAGGCCTGATGGACCTCCTGGGCGCACCGGGGGCCGGTCTGGCCGTCGCCCTGGAGAACCTCTTCCCGCCGATCCCCAGCGAGGTCATCCTCCCCCTGGCCGGCTTCGCCGCGAGCACCGGCCGGATGGACCTCTGGGCCGCGCTCCTGTGGACCACGGCGGGCTCCGTCGTCGGCGCCCTCGCCCTCTACGGCGTGGGCGCCCTCCTGGGCCGCGACCGCACCGTGGCGATCGCCGCGAAGCTGCCCCTCGTCAAGGTCTCCGACATCGAGCGGACGGAGGCGTGGTTCCTCAGGCACGGCACCAAGGCGATCTTCTTCGGCCGGATGATCCCGGTCTTCCGCAGCCTGATCTCCGTACCGGCCGGCGTGGAACGCATGCCCCTGCCCGCCTTCACCCTCCTGACCACCCTGGGCAGCGCGATCTGGAACACGGTCTTCGTCCTGGCCGGCTACTTCCTGGGTGCCCGGTGGACCGAGGTGACGGCGATCGTCTCGGCGTACTCGAAGATCGTGCTGGCGAGCGCGGCGCTGGCCGTGCTGGCCTTCGCGTTGCTCCGCCTCCTGCGAAGGGGCGGCGTCAGGGCGGCGCGGGGAACCGCGCGCTCGACCACCGACGACCGGCGGCCCGCTGACCACAGCACCCCCGCCCCCTGACCGGACCGGAGGATCACGCCACGGTCACCGGCCCCGGCGTCACCCTTCCCGCGCGGCCCGCAGGAACTCCCGGAGAATCCGCTCCCCCGCCAGGACCCCCCGCTCCGGCAGAGCCGTGATCGCCGGCCCCGACCACCCCGCCTCCGCCAGCTCCCCGTGCCCCGGCCGCCAGGCGCGGTCCGCCGCCAGCAGCAGGTCCGCGTCGAGCAACGAGTCCCCCGCCGCCACCGTCAGCTCCGCCCCGGTCCGCCGCGCGACCTCCCGCATCGCGGCGCTCTTCGTCAGCGGCTTCGGCACCGCGTAGAGCTTCCGCCCCTGCAGCGACACCGTCCAGCCCCGGTTCTCCGCCCACACCGCGAGCCCCTTCACCCATTCCTCGGGCAGCAGCTCACGCTCGACGACGAGATAGGCGAAGAGGTCCTCGGCGACCCGGTGCTTGCGCACCCAGGACGGGTCGGCGGTGGCGGCCAGATGGTCCTGGACCTCGCCCAGCGGCGCGCACTCGTCCGCGAGCCGCGCGGTCACGCCGGCGTACCAGTCGGGGTCGGAGACCCCGTCCACCAGCAGATGCCCGCCGTTCGCACAGATCGCGTACGTCGGCGCGGGTCCCGGCAGGTTGATGCGCTGGTACTGCTTGCGGGTGCGGGTGGTCGTCGGCACGAACACCGCCGCGTCCCCCAGCTCGGTGAGCAGCCGTGCCGACGTCTCGGTCAGATACGAGAGCGGTTTGCTCTCGTGCACCTCGACGGTGAGCAGCCGGGGCGCCCGCGCGTCCGGCATGGTCAGCGCGAGCGCGGCGGCCGAGTAGATGAGCGTACGGTCGAGATCGCTGGCGACGAGAACGCGGGGGCCGGGCATCAGACCGCCACCGCCTTGCCGTCGGCACCGGTCGCGCCCCGGGTGTACTTGGGGTGGATCAATCCCACACAGGTGTACGGCAGTTCCGCCACCTCTTCCACCGGTACCCCTCTCTGTCCGGCGAGCAGGCGTACGTGGTCGAGGTCCGCGCCCGCCCCGGCCCGCGCGAGGATCTTCCACGGTACCCGGCGCAGCAGCACCCGGGTGGTCTCCCCGACACCGGGCTTGACCAGGTTGACGTCGTGGATCCCGTACTCCTCGCTGATCCGCTCGACGGCCGCCCAGCCCTCCCAGGTGGGGGTGCGGTCGGCGGACAGCAGTTCCTTGGTGCGGGCGTCGACCGCGTCGACGACGTCGGCGAAGCGGGCCGAGACGGCGTCCAGGAACTCCACGGACACATCGGCGCCGGCCAGCTCCCGGTAGAACTTGGCGCCGTGGAAGTCGTCCGGTCCGACGAGGTCCGCGCGCAGCACGGTCCGCGATATCAGCCCGGAGACGGTCGAGTTGAGGCAGGCCGACGGGATGAGGAAGTCCTCGCGGGTGCCGTAGGTGCGGACGCAGGAGCCCGGGTCGGCGAGCACCGCGATCTCCGGGTCGAAGCCGGTGATGCCCTCGGCGGCCTCGAACTCCTCGATCGCGGCGGCCAGTTCACGAGTGATCGCGCCCTTGCCGGTCCAGCCGTCGACGAACACGACGTCCGCCGGGTCGTGGTGGGCGGCCAGCCAGCGCAGCGCGTTGGCGTCGATGCCGCGTCCCCGCACGATCGAGACGGCGTAGTGGGGCAGTTCGACGCCGTGCCGCTGCCGCGCCCACCGCCGCATCAGCACGCCGACGGGCGTGCCGGCGCGGGCGAGCGACACGAGGACGGGACGCGGGGACCGCTCCGCCAGCACGGTCTCGGTCACGGCCCCGACGGCCACGGCGATCCGCTCGGCCGACGCGTCCAGGGCGCTGTGGAAGAGGGCCTGGTACTGCTCACTCGGCTGGTACTCGACGGGCAACGACTCGGCGTAGTGCGCCCCGCCGCTCTGGATGGCCTCCTCCCGCTCCTCGGTCGGCGCCTCCAGGGTCACCCCGGAAAGATCCTGCAACAGCCACCCGACCTCCTCGGCCGCATAGGAGGAGAAGTCGGGGCCGCGCAGGGGCTCGGGCAGCATGAAGGGCCTTTCGGTGACGTCGGGGACGGACTTGTTCTCCTCCGGCGCGACGGCTGTCCGCCCCGGCGGCGTGTCCCGGTGGGGCCGGGCCTGCGGGACGTAGGACGGGACGACGGCGAGGAGGACGGTCGGGGTGTGGGCGGCCAGCGCGGCCGTCAGGCCGTCGTGGGCGTGGAGCGCGGCCGTGTCGGCGGCCGAGTCGACGACGGCGATCACCGCGTCGAAGCCGCCCCCGGCCACGTTGTAGGCGTACCGCTCCCCCGGCCCGTCCGCGGGCGCGTCGTGGGCGGGGAAGACGATGCGGCTGCGTATGGCGTAGCCGGGGTCGTCGACGGCCAGCACGGGCGACCTCGTGGTGGTGGAGAACCGTATCTCCACCCCGTCGGCCAGCCGCTCCAGCTCCGTCGCCAGCCGCAGCGGCGCGTACATCAGCTCCTCGAAGCCGAGCACGAGCACCCGTCGGGCCCCTTCGGGCAGGGCCCGGGCGAGCCGTGCGGCCATCCCCGGCAGCGCGGCCTCCAGCCGCTTCCGGTGCGCGGGGGTGAACCCGTGGCGTCCGCCGTCGGGCACCCCGTCGGGCCAGCCCAGCTCCACCCGGCCGATCCACCCCGCGCACACCGGGACCGCGGGCGCCCCCTCGTGCTCGGCGACCAGCGCCTGCCCCTTCTCCAGCACCGCCTCCGGCAGCCGCACGGTCCCCTTGGCCGCGGTCACCAGATCGACGCGCGCCCCGATCTCCCGGGCGAACGCGTCGAGCCGCCCCTGGTCCTCGGGCGACCGCATGTCGACGAGCGCCACGACGACGTACCGCTCGCGCGGGTACCGCTCGTGCAGCGCGCGGATGGTGTTGAGGACCGTGTTGCCGGTGGAGAACTCGTCGTCGACGAGGACCAGCGGCCCGGCCCCGGCGAGCAGTTCCGGGTCCTCCGGCAGCAGGAGGTGCGACGTCGCGTGGGAGTGGGACTCCTCGAAGCCGCCGGCCCGTGCGACGCCCTCGACGGGCCGCCGGGTGGAGTGGAGGCAGGGCGCGTCGCCGAGCCCGTCCGCGACGGAGTGGCCGAGCCCGGTCGCGGTCTCGGCGTACCCGAGGACGACCGCGGCCCGCGCCCCGTCGGCCCCCAGCAGCTCCCGCACCCGGCGGCCCAGGGTGACCCCGTGCCCGTACACGACGGCCGGTGACTGCGGCACGTGCTTGCCGAGCACGTTCGACACCAGCAGATGCGCCCGCTTGGGGTTGCGCCGCAGCGCGAGCCCCAGCAGACCGCTCAGCTCGTCGTCACCCACCAGCTCGACCCCGAGCCGTTCGGCGACCCAGGTCCCGGACCAGATCGTGTCGTTCACTGCGTTGTTCATCGATTCCTTCGTCGGTTACGACAGGTGCGGGCGGCCACGGCGGGCGCGGGCGGCGCGGCTCCTCAGTCGGGCAGTCCCGCGGCCAGCAGGTCCACGAAGCCGATGTCCTCGTTGGCCACACCGAAGACCTCGGCCCGCTGCAGAACCCTTTCAGCCCAGGCCCGGTGCGGCTTGACCTCGTTCATCTTGTTCCGGGAGGCGGAGCGCAGGACGCCGCCGCCGCCCCGCTCGGGGCGCAGGATGTCCTGGGCGTCGCCGTACTCCTCGTGGCTGACCACGGACAGCGCGTGCACGGGCAGCACATGCGAGGGGTGGATGCAGGTCTTGCCGAGCAGGCCGTTGGCCTGGTCGAGGGAGATCTCGCGCAGCAGTCCGTCCAGGGCGTGCTCTATCAGTGTCTCGCGCAGCCGCCCGGCCCGGTTCTCCAGGAACGGGCTGGTGCGCAGCTGCGGCTTGAACATGCGCTCCTGGACCCGGAAGTACTCCCACACGGGTCCCGTCACCGTGAACCCGGTGCCGTCCGCCCGCCCCAGCACGTTCACCACGTCCGCGATCACGGAGGCGACGATCTGGACGTCGTACGCGGTCATGTCCGGTGCCCGGCGCAGCGCGTACGAGGAGCAGAAGTCGGTGACGCCGAGGCGCAGGGCGAGGACCCGGTCGCGGTACTTGTCGACGGTGTGGGCGATGCCCTGGAGGGCCTCTACGCGCGTCTCGCGGTACATCAGCTCGGGCGATTCCAGCACGGGCATCGCGAACAGCCGCCGCCCGCTCGCGGCCTCGGCGGCGGTCAGCGCCTCCAGGAAGGCGATGCCGCGCTCCTCGGTGAACTTGGGCAGTACGAATCCGGACAGCAGCCGTACGTCCGGGCCGAGCCGCCGTACGAGGTCGGGTATCTGCTCGGGGAAGCGGACCCGGACGAACAGCAGGGGCAGCTCGGCGTCGGGTCGCGCGGCGAGGTCGGCGAACTGCCGGACCAGGTTCTCCTCGGCGCCCACGACCTCGGCGTCGTCGATGGAGTCCTCCAGGCACAGCACCATGGACACCACACCGCGCCCGGCCTGCTTGACGATGTCGTCGGCCAGCCGTTCGCGGGTCGCCGGGCTGTAGAGCGTGGCGCCGAGGGCGGCGGCGAGCACGCGGGCCGGCGAGTCGGCGGTGAAGACGCCCGGCTCGCGGAAGAAGAGACGCTGACGCTCCTCAGGGGCGATGTGCCCGAAGTGACGCATGGTGATCCCCCGTGGCTGCTGGGCGGCCGGTCAAGAAGGTGGCCGGTAATAGTACGTACAAATGTGTGTCTTCAGTTCCCTCCGGACGTGAAGTTCCGGTAACCCGGCCATGTCGTCCGCTCGACGACCCGACCGGCCCGTCATCGCCCCCGCGTTGTCGTGGTCAGGACCGAGAGGGCAGGATGAACGCCATGACGCACGCGATGCTGAAGGGGTCGAACGTCCCGATCGAAGCCACGGCGGTCCGCGCCGTGCTGCGCTGGGCACCCGGACAGGGTGCCCCGGAAGTCGACGCCTCGGCGCTGCTCCTCGGCCCCGACGGACGGGTACGGTCCGACGAGGACTTCGTGTTCTACAACCAGCCACGCCATCCCTCGGGCAAGGTGTGGCGGCTCGGCAAGAAGCGCGTCGCCGAGGGTCTCACGGACACCATCCAGACCGATCTGGCCGGTGTCGAGTCCGCCGTCGGCCAGATTCTCCTCGTGGCCTCCGCCGACGACGTCACGTTCGACCGCGTACGTTCCCTGCGCATCCTGCTGTACGACGCCACGGTCTCCGACGCGGAACCGCTGGCGTACTTCGACATCAAGCCGGAGACCGGCGAGGAGACCGCCCTCATCTGCGGCGAGCTCTACCGCCGGGGCGGCGGCTGGAAGTTCCGCGCCCTCGGCGAGGGGTACACCAACGGCCTCCAGGGCCTCGCCACCGACTTCGGCATCTCGGTCGACGAGTCGGAGGCGGCGGCCGCCGCGGCGAACCAGACGGCCACGGCCCAGCCCCCGGCACCGGAGGTCTCGGCCCCGCTCCCCCCGGAGCAGCCGACCACCGGAGTGCCGTCACAGCCCGCGTACGGCTACCCCCCGGCGGCGGCCCCGACCCAGCCCGCCTACGGCTACCCGCACACCCAGCAGGCTCCCGCGACCGCCGGCGCCCCGGCCTACGGCTACCCGCAGCCCACGGGGGCGGGCCTGGACCCAGACTTCCGGCTGCCTCCGCAGGGCCCGCAGTTCGTCGGCCGGTGACCGCCGGTGCCCCGTGAGGGGCGCCGGGGCCCGGGTCAGCGCTCGGCCTTGGTCTTGAAGCCGCGCCCCCACTGCAGGCCCCACCCGTACAAGCGGTCGAGCTCCGCCTGGAACCCGTAGACGAACTTCACCTCACGGCGCACGATGATCTCCCCCTTGACGTTCTCGATCATCACCACCGCGCACGAACGGGCCTGCGGATGGCGCTCGTCGAGTCCGATCTCGATCCGGGGCCCGTTGCTCGGGTACAGCGTCACGACGGCGTGCGTACGGTCGAACGCCGGCGTCTGGTCGTAGATGTAGACGAAGACGAGCATCCGCTTGAAGTCGTCCCGGTGGTCCAGGTTGATGTACATGGTCTCGCCGGAACCCGACCCGAACCGGTCGTCGCCGCTGAGCCGCATGTACGGCGGGTCGTTGATGTCCCCGAGGAAGCCGCCCAGCGGCTGCACGACCCCCTTCGTCCCGTCCGCCAGTTCGTACAGGCAGCCGAGGTCGAGGTCGACGTTGACCATGCTCTGGCTGTGCGCCACCACCTCCTCCGGCTTGAGCGCCCTGAAGGGGTGCCGGAGCACGCTCTGCCGCCTGGGTCCGCCGATGTCGGAGGTCCGCATCCGCCAGGACAGGTTGACGCGCAGATGGCCGGTGGCGGCGCCCTGCTTGCTGAGGGACACCTTCTGGTGCCGTTTGGTCAGCTCGATCGCGTTGGTCGCCGCGTTGCCCGCGTCGAACTCCGAGGGCCGCCCGCGCCAGAGGTTGTCCAGGAAACTCATGCCCGCCCCACAACTGCCGTGTCGTCGCGTCAACCACCAGCGGGGCGGCCGACGAGGACGAGTCCTCGTCGGCCGCCCCGCTCAGAGCGTTCCCTCACCCGGAGGGCAGTCACACTCCGGAACCGGTCACACCGGTCCCGGCCTCCGGGTCGGCACCGGGCCACGGGTCAGACCCCGGACGAGACCTCCTCCTTGGAGGCCTCAGCTTTTCCCTCCGCGGCCGCCAGCGCCTTGTTGCGGCGCACCGAGGACCAGAAGGACCAGCCGATCAGGACGACGCCGATGAGACCGGTGATGATCTCGTTGATCTCGTACTGGATGGTGATGAGCAGGATCGCGGCGAGGGCGCCGATCGCGTAGTGCGCGCCGTGCTCCAGGTAGACGTAGTCGTCGAGAGTGCCCTGGCGGACCAGGTAGACGGTGAGCGACCGGACGTACATCGCGCCGATGCCCAGACCGAGGGCCATCAGGACGATGTCGTTGGTGATGGCGAACGCGCCGATCACGCCGTCGAAGGAGAAGGACGCGTCCAGGACCTCCAGGTAGAGGAACATGAAGAACGCGGCCTTGCCGGCGAGGGCGACGGCCGAACGCGGCTTGCCGGCGCGCTCCGCCGCCTCCTCCTCCTCGTGCTCGCGCTCCTCCGCCTCCTCCAGCCGGTTCTCGAAGAAGCTCGAGAGACCGCCGACGACGAGATAGGTGATGAGGCCCGCGAGACCGGAGATCAGAACGGTCTGCGCCTTGTCCACATGGGTGCCGCCGTGCTGGTGGGCGTGGGTCGCGAAGGTCATCGAGGTGATCAGCAGGACGATCATCGCGATGCAGGCGGACAGCATGTCGATCTTGCCCAGCTTGGACAGCGGGCGCTCCAGCCAACCGAGCCACTTGATGTCCCGGTCCTCGAAGATGAAGTCGAGGAAGATCATCAGCAGGAACATACCGCCGAAGGCCGCGATCGACGGGTGGGCGTCGGTCACGTACTGCTGGTACTGGTCCTTGTCGGTGAGCGCCAGGTCGACGGCCTCGATCGGACCCAGCTTCGCGCTGACCGCGACGATCACGACGGGGAAGATCAGACGCATGCCGAACACGGCGATGAGGATGCCGATGGTGAGGAAGATCTTCTGCCAGAAGGCATTCATCTTCTTCAGGATCCCGGCGTTGACCACCGCGTTGTCGAAGGACAGCGAGATCTCCAGGACGGAAAGGATCGCGACGACGCCGAAGGCCGCCCATCCGCCGTAGAGAACCGCTGCGACCAAGCCGAGCGCGGTGACCGCGAACGACCAGCCGAAGGTTTTCAGAACCACTGGCTACCCAATCGTGTGTGTACGGGGTTCCCCCGCGCCGCGCGCGGCTTTACCAAACATTGACTTCGATGCCGAAGTCTAGTCGGGCGCCCCTCGTCCCCCACCAGGCCCCAGGTTTTGCGCATATAGCGCGGCCCTTCCCGAAGGGCACTAGGACACATTGACCCCGAAATCCAGGGCAATACCACGCAGACCCGACGCGTACCCCTGTCCGACCGCGCGGAACTTCCATTCCCCGCCGTAGCGGTAGACCTCACCGAAGATCATCGCGGTTTCGGTGGAGGCGTCCTCCGAGAGGTCGTAACGGGCCAGCTCCTGGCCGTCGAGCTGGTTGACGACACGGATGAAGGCGTTGCTGACCTGTCCGAAGGACTGGCCGCGGTTGTCCGCGTCATGGATGGAGACCGGGAACACGATCTTGTCGACGGTGGCGGGCACTCTGGAGAGGTCGATGATGATCGACTCGTCGTCTCCGTCCCCCTCACCGGTGAGGTTGTCACCGGTGTGCTCCACCGAGCCGTCGGGGCTCTTCAGGTTGTTGTAGAAGACGAACCACTCGTCCCCCAGCACCCGGCCCCCCTGGCACAGCAATGCGCTGGCGTCGAGGTCGAAAGGGGCTCCGGTGGTGGTCCGGACGTCCCAGCCGAGCCCGACCATCACCTGAGTGAGGTTCGGCGCGGCCTTGGAGAGGGAGACATTGCCTCCCTTGGCGAGCGTGACGCCCATGGTGCTGGTCCTCCCCGATGTCGAGCTTCGCAGTTGTTCAGTTGTGGTGGCACGAGCGCGTCCGGCGCCGCGGTCGATGAGGACAGCGGCGCCGGACGGTCGAGCCGGGTGGTTCTTCCCCGGTGGCTCAGACGTTCACACCGAAGTCCTGGGCGATACCGCGCAGACCCGAGGCGTACCCCTGGCCGATGGCGCGGAACTTCCACTCGGCGCCGTGCCGGTACAGCTCGCCGAAGACCATGGCGGTCTCCGTCGAGGCGTCCTCGGAGAGGTCGTAACGGGCGATCTCGGCGCCGCCGGCCTGGTTCACCACGCGGATGAACGCGTTGCGCACCTGGCCGAAGGACTGCTGGCGGTTCTCGGCGTCGTAGATGGAGACGGGGAAGACGATCTTCTCGATCTCCGCCGGGACGCCCGCGAGGTTGACCTTGATCTGCTCGTCGTCGCCCTCGCCCTCACCGGTGAGGTTGTCACCGGTGTGCTCCACGGAGCCGTCGGGGCTCTTGAGGTTGTTGAAGAAGACGAAGTTGGCGTCGGTGCCGACCTTGCCCGACGAGTCCAGCAGCAGTGCGCTGGCGTCCAGGTCGAAGTCGGTGCCGGTCGTGGTGCGGACGTCCCACCCCAGACCGACGATGACCGCGGTCAGGCCCGGGGCCTCCTTGGTCAGCGATACGTTGCCGCCCTTGCTGAGGCTGACTCCCACGAAGTCCTCCCATAGATGTCAGGGGCGGGGAGCCCCGTCGTGCGTTGGTATCGGATCAACGTGTCGATCCTAGTGAGGGGTTCCCGAGAACCGCAGGGCTTGGAGCCGAAGAATCACAGGGTGTCGAGCGCGGCGACGTACTCGTTCAGGTCACGGGCGTCCGGCAGGGCGTTGACGACCGTCCAGCGGACGACGCCCTCCTTGTCGATGATGAACGTCCCGCGCACCGCGCAGCCCTTGTCCGCGTCGAAGACGCCGTACGCGCGGGAGACCTCGCCGTGCGGCCAGAAGTCCGACAGCAGGGGGTACTCCAGCCGCTCCTGGTCGGCGAAGACCCGCAGGGTGTGGATGGAGTCGTTCGACACGGCCAGCAGCTGGACGTCGTCGTTGACGAACTTCGGCAGGTTGTCCCTCAGCTCGCACAGCTCGCCCGTGCACACCCCGGTGAAGGCGAACGGGTAGAAGAGCAGCACCACGTTCTTCTCACCGCGGAAGTCCGAGAGCTTCACCGTGGCGCCGTGGTTGTCCTTGAGCTCGAAGTCGGGTGCCTTGTCGCCGACCTGGATCGCCATGATTTCCTGCGTCCCTTCGTGGGGCTGTTCGGGTGGCCCAGCCTACGCAGGTGACCGGCCGGGAAAACGGAGCGCCCCCGGACGGGCCCTGTAGGGGCACCCGTCCAGGGGCGCGGGGAACTGCGCGACCGGCCGCGACGACGCCGCGGCCGCTTCGGCGCAGAACCCACCGAGCTCTCGGGCGAACCTCTATTTCTTGCCGGACTTCGCCGCCTTCGGCGTCACCAGACGGCTTCCGCTCCAGTCCTTGCCGACGCTGACGCTCTTCGACGCGGACAACCCCGCGGTCGTCGCGGCTTCCGAGATGTCACTGGGCTCCACATAGCCGTCCCGCCCGGTCTTGGGCGTCAGCAGCAGGATCGAGCCACCTTCCTCGATGTACGTGGTGGCGTCCACCAGCACATCCGTCAGGTCGCCGTCGTCGTCTCGGAACCACAGCACGACGGCATCGGCCACGTCGTCGTAGTCCTCGTCGACGAGATCGCTGCCGATGACTTCCTCGATGGACTCGCGGAGCTCCTGGTCGACATCGTCGTCGTAGCCGATCTCCTGGACCACCTGCTCGGGCTGGAACCCCAGCCTCGCGGCAGGGTTCGTCCGCTCCTCCGCGTGGTCCGCGGTCGCGCTCACGGGTTGCCTCCTGATCATGTTTCGGGTGGGGTCGCCCCCGGGGAATCAGCCACGCGCGTACGCGAAGCGTTGGCCGTAGTCCACACGTGCGGGACGGATCGCGCAAGTACCCAGCCTGCGAGACCGCCGAAACGGTGACGATCCGGGCCGTGTCACCGCAACTCCAGGCACCGATTCCCGGCTCCACGTGACGCACGCCACACCATTCTGTCCTGTTTGCGCATTCGGCAACCGTCCGGGAGTACGAGGGCCGCATGCTCTTCCTACTGTGACAGAGGGAGGTACCAGGTTGGTTACCTCTCGGTAGAGATGACGTTTGCGCCCCCGAGGTACACGATGGGGGGCGGTGCAGGCACCCATAAGGACCCATGAAGAGTGGCCCTCTGACAGCTAAGGAACAGCGTGGCTTCCGGATCCGATCGCAATCCGATCATCATTGGCGGCCTTCCGAGTCAGGTCCCTGACTTCGATCCCGAGGAGACCCAGGAGTGGCTCGACTCGCTCGACGCCGCCGTGGACCAGCGCGGGCGTGAGCGCGCGCGCTATCTGATGCTCAGGCTCATCGAGCGGGCCCGCGAGAAGCGCGTGGCCGTGCCCGAGATGCGCAGCACGGACTACGTCAACACCATCGCCACCAAGGACGAGCCGTTCTTCCCGGGCAACGAGGAGATCGAACGGAAGATCCTCAACGCCACGCGGTGGAACGCCGCCGTGATGGTGTCCAGGGCCCAGCGCCCGGGCATCGGCGTGGGTGGCCACATCGCGACCTTCGCATCGTCCGCCTCCCTCTACGACGTGGGCTTCAACCACTTCTTCCGGGGCAAGGACGAGGGCGACGGCGGCGACCAGATCTTCTTCCAGGGGCACGCCTCCCCGGGCATCTACGCCCGCGCGTTCCTGCTGGACCGGCTCGGCGAGCAGCAGCTCGACGCGTTCCGCCAGGAGAAGTCGAAGGCGCCGTACGGTCTGTCCAGCTACCCGCACCCGCGGCTGATGCCGGACTTCTGGGAGTTCCCGACCGTCTCCATGGGCCTCGGGCCGCTCGGCGCGATCTTCCAGGCGCGGATGAACCGCTACATGGAGGCGCGCGGGATCGCGGACACCTCCAAGTCCCACGTCTGGGCGTTCCTCGGCGACGGCGAGATGGACGAGCCGGAGTCGCTCGGCCAGCTCACGCTCGCCGCCCGTGAGGGCCTCGACAACCTGACCTTCGTCGTCAACTGCAACCTCCAGCGCCTCGACGGCCCGGTACGCGGCAACGGCAAGGTCATCCAGGAGCTGGAGTCGGTCTTCCGGGGCGCCGGCTGGAACGTGATCAAGCTGGTCTGGGACCGCACCTGGGACCCGCTGCTCGCCCAGGACCGCGACGGTGTGCTGGTCAACAAGATGAACACCACGCCGGACGGCCAGTTCCAGACGTACGCGACCGAGACCGGCGCGTACATCCGGGACCACTTCTTCGGCGGCGACCACCGGCTGCGCGCCATGGTCGAGAACATGACCGACGACCAGATCCTGCACCTGGGCCGCGGCGGCCACGACCACCGCAAGATCTACGCGGCGTACAAGGCCGCCCACGAGCACAAGGGCCAGCCGACGGTCATCCTGGCCAAGACCATCAAGGGCTGGACGCTGGGGCCGAACTTCGAGGGCCGCAACGCCACGCACCAGATGAAGAAGCTGACGGTCGCCGACCTCAAGGGCTTCCGCGACCGCCTGCACCTGCCGATCTCCGACAAGGAGCTGGAGAGCGGGCTTCCGCCGTACTACCACCCGGGGCGGAACTCCGAGGAGATCCAGTACATGCACGACCGCCGCAAGGGGCTCGGCGGTTATGTCCCCACGCGTGTGGTGCGCGCCAAGCCGCTGCCGCTGCCGGAGGACAAGACATACGCGAGTGTGAAGAAGGGCTCCGGCCAGCAGTCGATCGCCACCACCATGGCGTTTGTGCGACTGCTGAAGGACCTCATGCGGGACAAGGAGATCGGCAAGCGGTTCGTGCTGATCGCGCCCGACGAGTACCGCACCTTCGGCATGGACTCGTTCTTCCCGAGTGCGAAGATCTACAATCCGCTCGGGCAGCAGTACGAGGCGGTCGACCGTGATCTGCTGCTCGCGTACAAGGAGTCGCCGACCGGGCAGATGCTGCACGACGGCATCTCCGAGGCCGGCTGCACGGCGTCGCTGATCGCGGCCGGTTCGGCGTACGCGACGCACGGCGAGCCGCTGATCCCGGTCTACGTCTTCTACTCGATGTTCGGCTTCCAGCGCACCGGCGACCAGTTCTGGCAGATGGCCGACCAGCTGGCGCGCGGCTTCGTCCTGGGCGCGACCGCGGGGCGTACGACGCTGACCGGTGAGGGTCTGCAGCACGCGGACGGGCACTCGCAGCTGCTGGCGTCCACCAACCCGGGCTGTGTCGCGTACGACCCGGCGTTCGGCTACGAGATCGCGCACATCGTGAAGGACGGTCTGCGCCGGATGTACGGCGAGACCGCCGACGGCAGGCCGGGCGAGGACGTCTTCTACTACCTGACGGTCTACAACGAGCCGATCCAGCACCCGGCCGAGCCCGACGACGTGGACGTCGAGGGCATCATCAAGGGCATCCACCGCTTCAAGGCCGGCGAGTCGGGTGAGATCCCGGCACAGATCATCGCCTCCGGTGTCGCGGTGCCGTGGGCGGTCGAGGCGCAGCGGATCCTCGCCGCCGAGTGGAACGTCAGGGGGGACGTCTGGTCGGCGACCTCCTGGAACGAGCTGCGCCGCGAGGCGGTCGAGGTGGAGCGCCACAATCTGCTCCACCCCGAGGAGGAGCAGCAGGTCCCGTATGTGACCCGGAAGTTGAGCGGCTCGGAGGGGCCCTTCGTGGCCGTCTCCGACTGGATGCGGTCGGTTCCGGACCAGATCGCGCGGTGGGTGCCGGGTACGTACCAGTCGCTCGGCGCGGACGGCTTCGGCTTCGCGGACACGCGGGGCGCGGCGCGGCGCTACTTCCACATCGACGCCCAGTCGATCGTGGTCGCGGTGCTGACCGAGCTGGCGCGTGAGGGCAAGGTCGACCGCTCGGTCCTCAAGCAGGCGATCGACCGCTACCAGCTGCTGGACGTCTCCGCGGCCGACCCGGGGGCGGCGGGCGGCGACGCGTAGGCGCTGCCGCTGGGCGGGCCGGTGAGTCCTCACGCCCCTTCAGCGGCTCCGCCGCCGAGACGGGGCGCGGGCCGCGGGCGGCCCGGCTCGGATCGTGGTGTCAAGGGGTGGTGAACCGGTGGGTTCACCGCCCCTTCACGTTTCCTACGATGCGCTCATGAAGGAGCGAGTCACCTCGGCGCAGGTCCGGTGGGAACAGAAGACACAGCGGCCGCTGTTCGGGCTGGCCGCGGTGTTCGCCGTCGCGTACGCCGTGCCGATCGTCCGGCCGGACGCGAGCACGGAGGTGAGGTGGTGGTGCGAGGTCGCCGAGTGGGGTGTGTGGGCGTGCTTCGCGCTCGACTACGTGATACGCCTCGGGCTCGCCGAGCAGCGGTGGGAGTTCGTGCGGTCGCGGTGGCTGGACCTGTGCGCGGTGCTGCTGCCGATGATCCAGCCGCTGCGGCTGCTGCGACTGGTGGCGACGCTGCTGCTGGTCGGCCAGCGGGCGCGTATCGCCTCGCAGATACGGCTCACGACCTATGTCGGCGGGTCGGTGATCGGGCTGCTGATGTTCGGATCCCTGGCCGTGCTCTCGGTGGAACGGGAGTCGCCGAACGGGAACATCCACACGCTGGGTGACGCCGTGTGGTGGTCCTTCACGACGATGACGACCGTGGGGTACGGGGACCACGCGCCGACGACCGGGCTCGGGCGGGTGCTGGCCGTGGGGCTGATGCTGTCGGGGATCGCGCTGCTGGGTGTGGTGACGGCGAACATCGCGGCGTGGTTCATCGCGCGGTTCGAGAAGGACGACGCGGAGGAACGGCGGCAGACCGCGGCGATCGCGGAGCTGACCGAGGAGGTCCGGTTGCTGCGGGCGGAGGTCATGGAGCTGCGGTCGGCGCGACCGGTGCCGGAGCAGCGCGGCTGACTTGCGGGCCACGGGAGTGGTGGGGCCCTCGGCTTTTCAGCGCCGAGGGGTGCGGGGGTGCCTGTACGGGGGTGCCTGTACGGGGGCGGGTGCGGGAGCGTTGTGGCCGGTCGCGCAGTTCCCCGCGCCCCTGACCCCGCTGGCCTGACCGGAGACGAAAGAGGAACCCTCCGCCTTTCAACGCCGAAGGGCACGGGGGTCACAGGTCCCCGCGTCGCCGGCCCTGTCTTCCTCACGCAACTGGGAAAGGGGCCCTCGGCCTTCGGCGCCGAGGGCCCCTGTGGTCTTCCCTCACCCCAGCCGGGGTGTCCGGGTCAGAAGAGTCCGGCCCCGGGAGTGGCCGTGCCGGCCAGCCAGAGGACGGCCAGGAGGGTGTCTATGGCACCCAGAACCACCGCGATCAGGGCGGGGACGGGGCGGGCGCCGGACCAGGTACGGTTCATGGCCAGCCAGCCGCAGACGATCGCGACGGGGCCGAGGATGATCCCCAGGACGAAGAATCCCGCGATCGCGCAGATGACTCCGATGATGCCGAGGGTCGCGCGATCCGGCCCGGTCCGTGACCACGTCCGGCCACGTGAGCGAGGGTGCCTGCGCGAACTGTGTCCGAAACCCGCCATCGTCAACAACTCCCTGAACTTCGCCGTCAGTTCGGGTACGAAGTGGCGGGTACCCCCCGATGAGGGTTGAAACCGCGGAGGGTTGAAACGCGGAGTGTCGACAGGCGTGCCTGGGCGCGCCGCCCCTCCGGCGGCGCGCCGCGGATCCCCCGGCCCTCCGCCGTCCAGCACCCAGGCCACGCGGAGGACTTGACTTGCTGTGACCTGCGGCGCTCCGTCGTCAGATGTGCGCCGCCCCCGCGCCCGCCTCCGCGTTGTCGCCCCGCTTGGTCAGGAACGCGACCAGGACGGCGACGGCGGCCACACCGGCGGCGACGAGGGACGCCAGGCCCATGCCGGACATGAACGTGTCGTGCGCGACCGTGGCGATCTTCGCGGCGAACTCCGGTGGGGCGGTCGGGACGGCCGGAGCCACGCCGACCTGGACGGCCTCGGAGGCATGGTCGAACTGGGTGCCCGTGAGCGGCGGGAGACCGGCGTCGGCCCAGTTGCCGGGCAGGTCGCCGTCGACCTTGGAGGCCATCACGGCGCCCAGGACCGCCGTACCGAGGCTGCCGCCGATCTGCATCGCGGCCTGCTGGAGACCACCGGCGACACCGGACAGCTCCAGCGGCGCGTTGCCGACGATGACCTCGGTGGCGCCGACCATCACCGGGGCGAGGCCGAGGCCGAGGAGCGCGAACCAGAGGGACATCACGGCGCTGCCGGTGTCCGTCTCCAGGGTCGACATGCCGTACATGGCGATCGCGGTGAGGGCCATGCCGCCGGCCAGCGGGATACGTGGTCCGGCCTTGGTGATCAGCGCACCGGCCAGGGGCGAGCCGACGATCATCATGCCGGTGAGCGGCAGGAGGTGCAGGCCCGCGTCGACGGGGCTCATCCCGTGCACGTTCTGGAGGTAGAACGTCACGAAGAACAGGCCGCCCATGAACGCGATGGCCATCAGGACCATCAGGACCACACCCGCGGAGAGCGGCACCGAGCGGAAGAGGCCCAGCGGGATCAGGGGCTCCCCCACCTTCGTCTCCCAGAAGGCGAACAGGCCGAACCCGACCACGGACACGGCGATGAACGTCCAGGTCAGGGCGTCGCCCCAGCCCCACTCGGGAGCCTTGATGAGCGCCCAGACCAGGCAGAACATGGCTCCGGAGAGGAGGGCTATGCCGAGGACGTCGAAGGAGCGCGGGGCGTTCTCCGCGCGGTGGTCGAGCAGGATGGCCACGCCCAGGGCGACGGCGAGGACGCCGACGGGGACGTTGATCCAGAACACGGACTGCCAGCTGACGTTCTCGACCAGGAAGCCGCCGAGGATCGGGCCGCCCGCGGTGGAGGCGCCGATGACCATGCCCCAGATGCCGATCGCCATGTTGAGCTTCTCGGCGGGGAAGGTGGCCCGGAGCAGACCGAGCGCGGCCGGCATGAGCAGCGCGCCGAACAGGCCCTGGAAGACCCGGAACGTCACCACGAAGGCGACCGAGTCCGACAGGCCGATGGCACCGGAGGCGGCGGCGAACCCTACGACACCGATGAGGAAGGTCTGGCGGTGGCCGAAGCGGTCGCCCAGCTTGCCCGCGGTGATCAGGGTGACCGCCAGCGCGAGGAAGTACGCGTTGGTGATCCACTGGACCTCGGCGAAGCTCGCGTTGAGGTCGTCCGCGATGGCCGGGTTGGCGATGGCGACGATGGTGCCGTCGAGGGCGACCATCATGACGCCGACGGCCACGGTGAGGAGGGTGAACCAAGGGTGGCCGCGCAGGCCGCGCCCCTGGCCCGGTGCCGGGTCCGACGGGCCTGCCGGCGCCTGGTCCCCCGGTCCCGTCTTGTCGACAGTGGTCTGACTAGTCATGCGTGCGAGGCTAATGACAGCCACTGACAGTTGACAAACGAGTTCACAAGTCGGTAACTGTCACGTCACTCGGAGCACGGACCGGGTGGAGAAGAGGGTTCATGGAGACGGCGGCGACAGCGGGGCAGCGCCCGGGGCTGCGCGAGCGGAAGAAGCAGCGCACCCATGACGCGCTGCTGCGGGCCGCCCTGGAGCTGTTCACGACGCAGGGGTACGAGGCGACGACGGTCGACGAGATCGCCGAGGCCGTGGACGTCTCGCAGCGCACCTTCTTCCGCTACTTCGCCGGCAAGGAGGAGGCCGCCCTCGCGCTCATGGACCTCACCCAGGAGCGCTTCCTCGCGGCCCTGCGCGCCCGGCCCGCGCACGAGGCCCCGCTGGAGGCCCTGCGCAACGCCGTACTGGAGGGCTGGGACGCCATCGGTGAGGCCGTCGAGCAGATCGTCCCCGTCGACCTCTATCTACGGTGCTACGGCATGATCGAGTCGACGCCCGCGCTGCTCGCCGCGCATCTGCGCCGCTCGGAGGAGGTGGCCCGCGAGATCGAGGCGGTCGTCGCCGAGCGCGAGGGGCTCGATGTGCGCACCGATCCCCGGCCGCGGGTGGCGGTGGCGGTCTTCGTCGGGGTCATGCGCGTCACCGAGCGCATGTGGGCCATGGGCGGAGACCTCAGCATGGAGACGATGCGGGAACTGACCGCCGCTCATCTGGACGCCCTGAGGCCCTCCCTGGCAGACAAGTGGCGTATCGACTGAAACCCCCTCACAACGCCACCACCAGGACGTTCTTTGCGCAGTGCGGGGAACGGGCGCACTTGAAACGTGATTCCCCTCACTCGTTTAACGCGAGACCCTTCCGTTCTCCTAGTGTGTCCTTTCAGTGACTTCCTTCGACTCCTCCCCGCAACTGAACGTCTGGCGCGCACTGCCGGCGCTGGCCGTGGTGTTCGTCATGCTGGCGACCACCGGCTGGACGGCGATCCGCAGCCATCGAGGGGAGTCGCCGCTCCAGGCGTCGCTCTCCGCGTGGCGGCACGGACACCTCGACGGGCGTGAGCTGCCCGACGCCTCCTCGTCCCCGCACCGGCTGACCGCCTTCTTCGCCTCGCTCACCGAACGGCAGCAGCGGCGGCTCGCCCACCGCTACCCGCTCGCGGTCGGCAACATGAACGGCGCCCCCGTCGAACTGCGCTACCGGGCCAACCGCATCGCGCTCCGGCAGCAGAGCGAGCGCGAGCGGGCCCGTACGCGCGACGAGCGGCTCTCCGCGACCGGCCAGGACCAGGCGGGCCGGCGGATGCACCGCTTCGCCACGCTGGCCGGGAAGGACCGGCAGATCCTCGCCTTCGACCCCGGGGGCACCGGCCGGGTCGCGGAGGTCTTCGGCGACCTCGACCGGGCGGAGCGCGTCTCGGTCGTCGTCCCCGGCGTCGACACCGACATCCTCAGCTTCCAGCGCACCCACCGCAGGTACTCGGCGCCCGTCGGCATGGCCGAGGCGCTGTACCGGGCGGAGCGCACCGCGAGCCCCCGGACGCGTACGGCCGTGATCGCCTGGGCCGACTACACCGCGCCCGACGGCCTCGGGCTCGACTCGGCCACCGCGCTCCGCGCCGAGCAGGGCGCGGTCCGGCTGGACAAGCTGGTCAGGGCGCTGCCCGGGGGCTCCACCGTCGCCCTGGTGTGCCACAGCTACGGCTCGGTGGTGTGCGGGGTGGCGGCGCGCTCGCTGCCGTCGAGGGTGACCGACATCGCGGTCGCCGGCAGCCCCGGCATGCGGGCCGAGAAGGTCGCCACGCTGCGCACCTCGGCGCGGGTGTGGGCCATGCGGGACGCCGACGACTGGGTCCAGGACGTGCCGTACCTGGAGGTCGGCGGGCTCGGCCACGGAACCGACCCGATGTCGGCGGAGTTCGGGGCGCGCCTGCTGTCGGCGTCCAACGCCGAGGGACACAGCGGCTACTTCGAGCCCGGGACCGTGAGCCTGTACAACTTCGCGGAGATCGGGATCGGCGCGTACCACTTGGTGGAGTGCGCGCGGAAGAACGAGGGGTGCCGGGCGGGTCTGCCGGACACCGCTGCGGCCTGACGCGCGTAGAGGCCGCGAAAAGTGCGGTTCGCCATGGGTGGGGACTTCGCCGCGTCGCCCGCATACGATGAGCCGCATGGGTGACGTACTGGCCGGATTTCATGCCGCCTGGGAGTTCGAGTCCGACTCCGTGCTCATCCGCTTCGAACGGGGGATCCGTACGCCGAAGCTGTTCCAGGCGCTCGGCGAGCGGCGCGTCCCCCTGGAGGCGATCGCGGGGGTGACGCTGACACCGGGGAAGCGGGGCACGGTCGTCCTGCGTGCCGTGCCGCGGCCGGGCGCCGACCCGCTGATGGAGGCGGCTGCGGATCAGCTCAGGGAGGGCTCCGATCCGTACCGGCTGGTGCTGCCGGCCGAGCGGGACGCCCTCGCGGAGTACTACGCCGACGAACTGCGGGCGCGGCTGACCGAGTCGGGCCCGGCGGAGCGGTTCCTGGTGGCGGCGCCCGAGGTGCCGTTGCAGTTCAAGGCATACGACGGCAAGGCCACGTTCGACGGGCGGTCGGTGTCGTTCCGGTGGTCCTGGACGGGGGCGTCGTCGGCGAAGTGGAAGGCCGGCGACCAGAGTTTCCCCGTACACGACCTGAGCGGGGTCGAGTGGCGGTCGCCGGAACTGTTCGAGGGGTATCTGCGGCTGCTGCGGCGCGGGGGCGCGGAGCAGCCGTCGGCGCCACGGGTTCAGCCGGACCAGGATCCGGCCGCGGTCGTGTTCGGGCTGGGGTACGGGCCGGTGCACGAGTCGCTGCCGTTCGCGGCGGCCGTGCTCGCGGCGGTGCGGGGAGCCCGGCCCGGGGAGGCGCTGCCCGCGGGGGCGCCGCGCCGGGATCCGGCCGACATCGCCGACCGGATCCGGCATCTGGGCGAGTTGCACCGGGCGGGGCTGGTGACGGACGAGGAGTTCAGCGTGAAGAAGGCGGAACTCCTGGCGGAGCTGTGAGGCCCGGGTTACTCCCTGCCTGCCGACGTGAACCTCATGTCCGCGTACCTGTCCCCCGCGACCCTGGCCGCTATCGGCTCCAGCAGGGCCAGGTCCGCCTCGGTCAGGGCGAGCCTGGTGGCCGCGGCGTTCTCCTCGACCCGGCCGGGCCTGCGGGTACCCGGGATGGGGATCACCGGGAGGTTGTGCACGGACGCCTGGTGGTGGACCCACGCGAGGGCCACCTGGCCTGCGGAGGCACCGTGCGACTCGGCGACCTTGCGGATCGGGTCCAGCAGCGCCGCGTTCGCGAGGGCGTTGTCGCCGGTGAAACGGGGCTGCTGGCGGCGGAAGTCGTCCGGGCTGAGCTCCTCGGCCTTGGCGAAGGAACCGGTGAGGAAGCCCCGGCCCAGCGGGGAGTACGCCACGAGCGCCACGTCGAGTTCACGGGCCGCGGGGACCACGGCGGCCTCGATGTCCCTGCTGAAGAGGGACCACTCGGACTGGAGGGCGGCGATGGGGTGCACGGCGTGGGCGGCGCGGAGTTCACCGGCCGTGACCTCGCTGAGGCCCAGGTGCCTCACCTTTCCCTCGCGGACCAGCTCGGCCATGACGCCGACGGTCTCCTCGATGGGGACGCTCACGTCCCGGCGGTGCATGTAGTAGAGGTCGATCACCTCGACGTCGAGCCGGCGCAGGCTGCCCTCGACGGACTCGCGGATGTGCGGGGCGTCATTGCGGATGATCCGCTTAGTCGGGTCGTCCGGGTGCACCGCCAGGCCGAACTTCGTGGCGATGACGACGTCGTCGCGGTGCGCCCTGACGAACGGGGAGAGGAACCGCTCGTTCTCCCCCGCGCCATAGGCGTGGGCCGTGTCGTAGAGGGTGACACCCAGTTCCAGCGCCCGCTCCAGGGTGGCACGGGACTCCGCCGCGTCCGAGGGGCCGTAAGCGAAGCTCATGCCCATGCAGCCGAGGCCCTGTACGCCGACCTCGGGTCCGTTCGCTCCCAGTCGTGCCTTCGATATCGCACCGTTCGAGCCGTTCACGCCGTTCGAGCCGTTCACGCCGTTCGTCATGAAGCCCTCTCCGACGCCAGGGCCTGCCCGGCGTCCGCATAGAAATTGATCTTCCGGTCGAGCACGGCCAGGGTGTCCTGGAGCTCGGCGATCCGGGACAGGACGTCGTCCCGGGTCGACTTGAGCAGGTCGAAGCGCTCGGCGTAGGTGTGGTCGCCCTCGCGCACCAGTTCCGCGTACCGGACCATGTCGGCGACCGGCATCCCGGTGAGCCGGAGCTTGCCGACGAGGTCGAGCCAGTCGAGGTCGCGGTTGCGGTAGCGGCGCTGGCCGGTGTGCGAACGGTCGATGTGCGGCATCAGCCCGATCCGCTCGTACCAGCGCAGGGTGTGCGCCGTCAGGCCGGTGAGGGTGACGACCTCGCTGATCGTGTACTTGTCCTGCCCGTCGGGCCGCCGGGGCTTGCGCGGCGGTCCGGCACAACTGTCGGTACTGGCAGTACTGGCGGTACTCGTGGTCTCCATCACCGTCATGTCCTCCACGCTAAAACCCTGGAGTGCGCTCCAAGCAAGCGAACAGTGAGAAACCACGAGGACGTGACGTGATCCCGACGGTCGGCGGGCGGGACCCCTCGGTGCATCTGCCCCTCCTCCCCGCATAGGCTCATCCGCATGTCCCTGCAGAGCCTCTCCCTGATCGAGAACTGGCCGGTCCCCACGGCCGCCGCGGCCGTCGTGAGGGCGGACGGCACCGTCCTCGGGTCGCACGGCCCCACCGGGCACCGTTTCCCGCTGGCCTCGGTCACCAAGCCACTCGCCGCGTACGCGGTGCTCGTCGCGTACGAGGAGGGGGCCATCGAGCTGGACGAACCGGCCGGACCGGCCGGGGCGACCGTACGGCATCTGCTGGCGCACACCTCGGGGCTGGCCTTCGACGAGCACCGGGCGATGTCGGCGCCCGGGGAGCGGCGGCTGTACTCCAACGCCGGGTTCGAGGTGCTCGGGGACCATGTGGCGAAGGCGACCGACATCCCGTTCGCCGAGTACCTGCGGCAGGCGGTCCTCGAACCGCTGGGGATGACCGCCACCACGCTCGACGGGTCACCGGCGAAGGACGGCGTCTCCACCGTCGACGACCTCGTACGGTTCGCCGCCGAGGTGCAGGCGCCCCGGCTGCTCGACCCGCGGACGGTCGCCGAGGCGATGACCGTGCAGTACCCCGGCACCAAGGGCGTACTGCCGGGCTACGGGCACCAGAACCCCAACGACTGGGGGCTCGGTTTCGAGATCCGGGACTCCAAGTCGCCGCACTGGACCGGGACGACGTCGTCGCCGGGAACCTTCGGGCACTTCGGCCAGTCGGGCACGTTCCTGTGGATCGACCCGGCGGCCGGGCTGGCCTGTGTCGCGCTGACGGACCGGGCGTTCGGGCCGTGGGCGATCGAGGCGTGGACGCCGTTCACGGACGCGGTGCTCACGGAGTCGCGGGGCTGAGGCATTTCACCCACCGGCGGACCGAGTGCGTGATTCACGCCACCCGGGCGGCACTCCTCGCATACGCTCAACTACGCAAGGAGACGAACGCCGCGAGGCGTTGGAGGCCGGAGGCACCGCAGTGGCCAACATCCAATCGCTCGATCCCAGCGCTTCCCCACTCGACTACTACGGCTGGGAGCTCCGCCGGCAGCGCGAGGCGCACGGACTCAAGCAGAGCCAGCTCGGAGACATCATCTTCTGCACGGGCTCGCTGATCGGACAGATCGAGACCACCAAGAAGATTCCCACCCGCGACTTCTCCGAGCGGGTGGACGCTGCGCTCGGCACCGACGGTGTCTTCTCCCGGCTGGTCGGCCTCGTGCTGCGCAGTCAACTGCCCACCTGGTTCCAGCCGTACGCCGAGATGGAGGCGAAGGCGACATACATCTCCACGTACCAGGCGCAGGTGGTGTACGGGCTGCTGCAGACGGAGGAGTACGCGCGGGCGGTACTGGCCACCGGCATGCCGGACGACCTCGGCGGCCTGGTCGCGGCCCGGATGGAGCGTCAGCGCATCCTGGAGAGGGAGCAGCCGCCGCTGGCCTGGGCGATCCTCGACGAGGCCGTGCTGCACCGGCCCATCGGTGGCCGCGAGGTCATGCGGAGGCAACTGGCCCACCTGTTGGAGTTCACCGGGCACCGGTGGATGCGGGTCCAGGTGTTGCCGTACAGGGCCGGTGAACACACAAGTCTGGACGGGGCGTTCAACCTCCTCCGTTTCGAAGGCGACCCGGACATCATCTACACGGAGGACCTCATCTCCGGCCATATGACGGCCAACCCTGACGCCATCAGGGAAGCCTCACGCCGTTACGCTCATCTCCAGGCCGCCGCTCTCTCCGTTGAGGATTCAGCGGCGTTGATCACCCGTGTGATGGAGGAGCGTTATGGAGAACAGCCCCGACCTGACGAAAGCACGGTGGCGTAAGTCCAGCTACAGCGGGAGCACCGGCGGCGACTGCGTGGAGATCGCCGACGGCTTCCCCGGCGCCATACCCGTGCGCGACAGCAAGAACGCCGGCGGTGCCGTCCTGATCGTCGGCCCGCACGCCTGGCGGGCCTTCGTGGACGGGCTCCGCTAGCAGGCGAACTCGTCCGACCGTCAGGGGTGCCCCGCGATCGTTCTCACAGCCGTTCCGGCCGGATGGACGCCAACCACGCCCTGCGGAAGGACGGTTGGTCGTTCGATACCCTCCCCCTGCACACACGCCACAGCAGACGCGGGGCCGCGGGGGAAACGATGGGCGAGGTACGAACGGGCGGGAACTTCCGTCCGCTGGACGACAACGATCCGAAGGCCGTGGCGAGTTACCGCCTCGCGGCACGGCTCGGTTCGGGCGGTATGGGCACGGTGTATCTGTCGTACACACCCGGGGGGCACCCCATCGCCCTCAAGACGATCCGGCCGGAACTGAGCGAGGACCCCGAGTTCCGCCGCAGGTTCCGGCAGGAGGTTCAGGCCGCCCAGCGGGTACAGGGCCTGTACACCGCGCCGGTCATCGACTACGACACCGAGGGCGCCCGGCCGTGGCTGGCCACCGCCTATGTGCCGGGCCCTTCGCTGCACTCCGCCGTCGCCGAGCACGGCGCGCTGCCGGTCACCTCCGTCCTGCTGCTGCTCGCCGGGGTCGCCGAAGCCCTGAAGGTCATCCACGCGGCCGGCATCGTCCACCGCGACCTGAAGCCCACCAACGTCCTGCTCGCCGCCGACGGCCCCCGGGTCATCGACTTCGGCATCGCGCGTGCCGCCGACGCCACCGCCCTGACCGGCACCGGCGTCTCCATCGGCACCCCGGCGTTCATGTCGCCGGAGCAGGCGGCCGGGAAGCCGATCACCCCGGCGTCGGATGTGTTCGCGCTGGGCCAGGTGGCGGCGTACGCCGGGCGGGGCAGCGGCGCGTACGGCGACGGGCCCTCGCACGCCGTGCTGTACCGCATCGTCCACGAGGAGCCGGATCTCTCCGGTCTCCCCGGTGAACTCCGCTTCGTGGAACGCTGCCTGGCGAAGAACCCCGAGGACCGGCCCTCGCCGGAAGAGGTCATCGCGCTGTGCCAGGAGGCCTCGCCCGAGCCGTTGGTCCAGTCCGGCTCCTGGCTGCCGGAGGCGATCGGCGCCGACATCACCCGCCGGGTCTCCGCGTCGGCGGAACTGCTCGCCGCGCGGAGCACGGCGGCGCAGGCACCGACCTCGGCGCTCCCGCCGGTCGCGCCCACCGCCCCGGTGACCCGGCAGGACGTGGGAGCCGCCGGCCACGCCGCGCCGCCGGTGCACGCGGCGCCCACCATGCACGCCGGGCACGCCGGTCCGTCGGCCCCGCCCGCGCCCGGGCCGCCGTCGACGCCATACCCGCCGCAGCCGGCCATGGCGTACCACCCGCAGCCGGGGCCGCACACCGTGCCGACCGGGCATCCGGCGCCCTATCCGCAGCAGCCGCAGACCTGGCATCCGCAGCCGCAGTTCCGCCCGCTTCCCGTCAAGCCACGGCGGAGCGCGGGCAGTTGGATCGGGATCGGCGTCGCGGTGGTGTTCGGCCTGTTCTGGCTCGGCAGCTGTGCCTCGGTCCTGAAGAGCATCGGGGACTCGGACGACGGCGCGTCCAGCGGTGGTTCGAACTCGGCGAGCAGCAAGCCGCTGCCCGACCCGAAGCCGGTGACCTACAAGGGCATCAACATCCCCCACAACTACTACGTGGAGTTCGCGGACTCCCCGCCCAAGCCGCAGGACGACGAAGGCGGCTCCATCTACTACAGCGACCTGTACTACTACGACGGCGAGCTGCTCAGCGGGAACGACAAGATCGTCCTGCTGAACAACGCCCAGAAGGGTTCCCTGAAGACCTGCCGCGCGGAGACCCGGTTCGCCGACATAGTGTCGTTGTCGCAGCTCTCGAAGGGCACCCAGTTGTGCGTGCACACCGGCTCCGGGCACATCGCACTGGTCACCTACCAGGGCAGAGCCCCTGAGAACGACCCCAGCAACTACGTCTCCGTGGACCTCACGATCTGGCGCAACGCGGAGGAGCCGGAGGGCGACGGCTGACCAGCCTTCACTCCCCCAGCTCCCAGACCAGCACCTCCGCCGGTACGGCCGTCCCGACCAGCTCCAGCCCCTTCTCGTCCGCCACCCGCACCGAGTCGCCGGGGCCCAGCTCGTGCGGTCCGAGCCGGACCGTGCCGCGGACGACGTGCAGGTACGCCCGCGGCGCGTCCGGTACGGCGGTGCGCTCCCCCGCCGCACCGAGGCGCCGGACGTGCAGCATGGCGCCGGCCTCGGGGACGGCGTACGGGGTGGAGTCCGCGATACCGCGGACGATCTCGTAGGCGGGGTCGCCGCCGGGGGCCGACGGGGCCAGCCACATCTGCACGAAGGTCAGCGGCTCGGTGCCCTCGTTGCGCTCCGCGTGCCGTACACCGCCCGCCGAGCTGAGCCGCTGGACGTCGCCGGGGCGGACCACCGTCTCATGGCCGGTGGTGTCGCGATGGGTCAGCTCGCCCTCGACGACCCAGGTGACGATCTCGGTGTGGCTGTGGGGATGCTCGTCGAACCCGGCGCCGGGCCGGAGCCGCTCCTCGTTGCACGCGATCATCGCCCCGAACCGCAGATTGTCCGGGTCGTAGTGCGCCCCGAAGGAGAAGGCGTGCAAGGAGGAGATGCCGGCCGAGGCGTCTCCCCCCGGGTAGCGCTCGTCTGCGCGCCGTACGTCCATCACCCGCCCACGGTAGCCCGGCCGGCCGCAGCGGGGCCCGGGGGCGCGGCCCCCGGCGGACGCATGCCCAGCTCACGGACCCACGGCGCGAGCGAGCGCGGCGATAAGGCACTCTTGGTCACGTGCCCGAACCAGAAGCCAGCAAGTCCGAGACCGCACCGTACGTCCATGCGCACGCCGCGACACTGAGGCGGCTGGAGAAGTCGTCCGGAAGCCTCGCCGCGCAGGCCATCGCGCGGATGGACGAGACGCTGCCCTGGTACCGGGCGATGCCGCCCGAGAACCGTTCGTGGATCGGACTGGTCGCCCAGGCGGGTATCGCGGCGTTCACGGAGTGGTTCCGGCGTCCCGACGCCCCCCAGGCCATCTCGACGGACGTGTTCGGTACCGCGCCGCGCGAGCTGACCCGGGCGATCACCCTCCGCCAGACCGTCGAGATGGTGCGGACGACCATCGAGGTCATGGAGTCCGCGATCGACGAGGTCGCCGCCCCCGGCGACGAGAGCGTGCTGCGCGAGGCACTGCTCGTGTACGCGCGGGAGATCGCCTTCGCCACCGCCCAGGTGTACGCGCAGGCCGCCGAGGCGCGGGGCGCGTGGGACGCGCGCCTGGAGTCCCTGGTCGTGAACGCGGTGCTCAGCGGCGAGGCCGACGAGGGCGCGGTCAGCCGGGCCGCCGCCCTCGGCTGGAACTCTCCCGAGCATGTGTGCGTGCTCCTCGGCACGGCCCCGGACGGCGACAGCGAACTGACCGTGGAGGCCATCCGCCGGGCGGCCCGGCACGCCAAGCTGCAGGTGCTCACGGGGGTGCTCGGCGACCGGCTCGTGGTGATCGCCGGCGGCAGCAACGACCCCTTGCAGGTGGCGAAGTCACTGATCGGACCGTATGCGGCGGGCCCGGTCGTGGCGGGGCCGATCGTGCCCGATCTGCTGGCCGCCACGAAGTCCGCGCAGGCGGCGGCAGCGGGGCTCAAGGCCTGTTCCGCCTGGCAGGACGCGCCCCGGCCGGTGCTCGCCGACGATCTGCTTCCCGAGCGCGCCATCGCGGGCGACCCCAGTGCGCGCGAGCAGTTGGTGGAGGAGATCTACAGACCACTGGAGGAGGCCGGCTCCGCGCTCCTGGAAACGCTCAGCGTCTACCTCGAACAGGCGTCCAGTCTGGAGGGTGCGGCCCGGATGCTGTTCGTCCATCCCAACACCGTGCGCTACCGGCTTCGACGTGTGACTGACGTCACCGGCTGGTCGCCCTCCGATGTACGCTCTGCGTTCACGTTGCGGATCGCGCTGATCCTGGGGCGTCTGGTCGATGGGGATCACCAGCTCTAGGGTTTTGTCGGAGGGCTACAAAAGGCCCTGCTGTTCTTCGTCCCTGTCCTCACGGGCGGCGTCGGCCGTCCCCAAGAGAGAGTGTGAGAGTGCTCGTACTCGTCGCTCCCGGCCAGGGCGCCCAGACGCCCGGCTTCCTGACCCCCTGGCTCGAACTGCCCGGTGCCGCCGACCGCCTCGCCGCGTGGTCGGACGCCATCGGACTCGACCTCGCCCACTACGGGACGCAGGCCGACGCGGACGAGATCCGGGACACGGCGGTGGCCCAGCCACTGCTGGTCGCGGCCGGTCTGCTGTCCGCCACCGCCCTCGGTGACGTGGCGCCCGGCGCCGTCGCGGGCCACAGCGTCGGCGAGATCACCGCCGCCGCCCTCGCCGGTGTCCTCGACGACACGGCCGCGCTGACCCTGGTACGCAAGCGGGGTCTGGCCATGGCCGAGGCCGCCGCGATCACCGAGACCGGTATGTCCGCGCTGCTCGGCGGCGACCCCGAGACGACCGTGCCGCATCTGGAGAAGCTGGGTCTGACCCCGGCGAACGTGAACGGCGCGGGCCAGATCGTGGCCGCCGGCACCCTGGAGCAGCTGGCCGCTCTCGCGGAGGACAAGCCCGAGGGCGTGCGCAAGGTCGTGGCGCTCAAGGTCGCCGGCGCCTTCCACACGCACCACATGGCCCCGGCCGTGGACGCCCTCGCCAAGGCCGCCGAGGCGCTGTCGCCCGCGGACCCGACCGTCACCTACGTCTCCAACAAGGACGGCCATGCCGTCGCGACCGGCGCCGAGGTGCTCTCGCGCCTGGTCGGCCAGGTCGCCAACCCGGTCCGCTGGGACCTGTGCATGGAGACCTTCAAGGGGCTGGGCGTGACCGGCCTGATCGAGGTCTGCCCCGGCGGTACGCTCACCGGTCTCGCCAAGCGCGCGCTGCCGGGCGTGAGGACGGTGGCCCTGAAGACCCCCGCCGACCTCGACGCCGCTCGTGAGCTCATCGCCGAGACATCGACACCTGCCGCTGACGCGGCGGGCGCCTGAGACCCTAGGAGCCAGACAGCAATGTCGAAGATCAGGCCGAGCAAGGGCGCCCCGTACGCACGCATCCTCGGCGTCGGCGGCTACCGCCCGGTCCGTGTGGTGCCCAACGACGTGATCCTGGAGAGGATCGACTCCTCCGACGAGTGGATCCGCTCCCGCTCCGGCATCGAGACCCGGCACTGGGCGAACGACGAGGAGACCGTCGCCGCCATGTCGGTCGAGGCGTCCGGCAAGGCCATCGCCGACGCCGGCATCTCCGCCGAGCAGATCGGCGCCGTGGTCGTCTCCACCGTCTCGCACTTCAGCCAGACCCCGGCCATCGCCACGGAGATCGCCGACAAGCTGGGCACGGCGAAGGCCGCCGCCTTCGACATCTCGGCCGGCTGCGCGGGCTTCGGCTAC
The DNA here is from genome assembly GCF_056437585.1 of Streptomyces sp. NPDC042364. Classification (NCBI taxonomy): domain Bacteria; kingdom Bacillati; phylum Actinomycetota; class Actinomycetes; order Kitasatosporales; family Streptomycetaceae; genus Streptomyces; species Streptomyces sp. NPDC042364. The sequence goes on from NZ_JBWKAJ010000008.1 coordinate 60,333, forward strand.
GGCCTGACCCTCGCCAAGGGCATGGTCGTCGAGGGCTCCGCGGAATACGTCCTCGTCATCGGCGTGGAGCGGCTGTCCGACCTCACCGACCTGGAGGACCGGGCCACCGCGTTCCTCTTCGGTGACGGCGCCGGCGCGGTCGTCGTCGGCCCCTCCCAGGAGCCGCACATCGGCCCCACGGTCTGGGGCTCCGAGGGCGACAAGGCCGGGACGATCAAGCAGACGGTGCCGTGGAACGAGTACCGGACCGGTGATCCGGACAAGCTCCCGCTGGACAGCGACGGCAACGTCAAGTTCCCCGCGATCACCCAGGAAGGCCAGGCGGTGTTCCGCTGGGCCGTGTTCGAGATGGCGAAGGTCGCTCAGCAGGCGCTGGACGCGGCCGGGATCAGCCCGGACGACCTGGACGTCTTCATCCCTCACCAGGCCAACGAGCGGATCATCGACTCGATGGTGAAGACACTCAAGCTGCCGGAGCACGTCACGGTCGCCCGTGATGTGCGCACCACCGGCAACACCTCGGCCGCCTCGATCCCGCTCGCCATGGAGCGGCTCCTGGCGACCGGCGAGGCGAAGAGCGGCGACACCGCGCTCGTCATCGGCTTCGGGGCGGGTCTCGTGTACGCAGCGACGGTCGTTACCCTCCCCTAGGCAACCGTTCCGGATCTTGTGGTCCGGCGCGGTACAGCAACACCTGCCGCCGACGCGGCGGACGCCCACCCTCTGGATATCTACGAAGGAGCGCCTGACATGGCCGCCACTCAGGAAGAGATCGTCGCCGGTCTCGCCGACATCGTGAACGAGATCGCCGGCATCCCGGTCGAGGACGTCCAGCTGGACAAGTCCTTCACCGACGACCTGGACGTCGACTCCCTGTCCATGGTCGAGGTCGTCGTCGCCGCCGAAGAGCGCTTCGACGTCAAGATCCCGGACGACGACGTCAAGAACCTCAAGACCGTCGGCGACGCGACCGACTACATCCTCAAGCACCAGGCCTGATCCGCCGGGACCGGGACCGGCCGTCCGGCCGCCCGGTCCCCGGAGTCAGTCCGACTGCCCCGCCACCCGGCGGTGGCGCCGCTGAATCCTCGTAACCGTTGGAGAACATTCCCGTGAGTTCGACCAATCGCACCGTGGTCGTCACCGGTATCGGCGCAACCACACCGCTGGGTGGCGACGCGACTTCCACCTGGGAGGGGCTGGTGGCCGGCAAGTCCGGTGTCCGCCCCCTGGAGCAGGACTGGGCCGCCGACCAGGCGGTCCGTATCGCGGCACAGATCGCCGTCGAGCCGACCGAGGTCATCCCCCGGCCGCAGGCCCGCAGGCTGGACCGCTCGGCGCAGTTCGCGCTGATCGCGGCCAAGGAGGCATGGGCCGACGCCGGTTACACCGAGACCTCCGCCGACGACGGCACCGTCGACGCCGACCGGGTCGGCGCGGTCATCGCCTCCGGCATCGGCGGCGTGACGACGCTGCTCGACCAGTACGACGTGCTGAAGGAGAAGGGCGTACGCCGCGTCTCCCCGCACACCGTGCCCATGCTGATGCCCAACGGCCCGTCCGCCAACGTCGGTCTGTACGTGGGCGCCCGTGCCGGTGTGCACACCCCCGTCTCCGCCTGCGCGTCGGGCGCCGAGGCCATCGGCTACGCCATCGAGATGATCCGCACCGGCCGCGCCGACGTCGTGGTCGCCGGCGGCACCGAGGCGGCGATCCACCCGCTGCCCATCGCCGCGTTCGGCAACATGATGGCGATGTCCAAGAACAACGAGAACCCGCAGGCCGCGTCGCGTCCGTACGACACCGCCCGCGACGGCTTCGTCCTCGGCGAGGGCGCGGGCGTCGTGGTCCTGGAGTCCGCGGAGCACGCCGCGGCACGCGGGGCGCGGGTCTACGCGGAGGCGGTCGGGCAGGGCATCTCCGCCGACGGCCACGACATCGTGCAGCCCGAGCCGGAGGGGCGGGGCATCGCCGCCGCCCTGGAGCACCTGCTGGAGCGCACCGACCTGGACCCGGCGGAGATCGTGCACGTCAACGCGCACGCGACGTCGACGCCTGCCGGTGACATCGCCGAGCTGAAGGCGCTGCGGAAGGTGTTCGGGGACCACGCCGACCACATGGCCGTCTCCGGTACGAAGTCCATGACCGGGCATCTGCTGGGTGGTGCCGGTGGCGTCGAGACCGTCGCGACGGTCCTCGCGCTGTACCACCGGGTGGCTCCGCCGACGATCAACGTCGACAACCTGGACCCGGAGGCCGAGGCCAACGCGGACGTGGTGCGGGGTGAGGCCCGCAAGCTGCCCGTCGAGGGCCGGATCGCCGCGCTGAACGACTCGTTCGGGTTCGGCGGACACAACGTGGTGCTGGCGTTCAGGACGATCTGAAACCGGCGTTGACTGAAGATGGCCCGGACTCTGGGAAGAGTTCGGGCCGTTCGCCGTTGCGGCTGCCTGGCCGTTCGCCGTTGCGGCTGCGTGGCCGTTCACCGTTGACGGGCTGCGTGGCCGTTCGCCGTCGACGGGCTGCGCGGGCTGCGTTGCGGCCGGGTGCGGGCCGTCTTGGGCTGGTCGCGCGGTTCCCCGCGCCACCGGAGGACCGGCGTCGCGGCCCGGGTCCGTCTAGACGACCTGGTGGAGCCAGCGGACCGGGGCGCCCTCGCCCGCGTACCTGAACGGCTCCAGTTCGTCGTCCCAGGGCTTGCCGAGGAGCTTGGCGATCTCCGCTTCCAGGTCCGTCTCGCCGCGCTGGGATCTCGTCAGAGCGGCGCGCAGGCGGTCCTCCGGGATGAGGATGTCGCCGTGGATGCCGGTGACGGCGTGGAAGATGCCCAGGTCGGGGGTGCAGCTGTAGCGCTCGCCCTCGGCGTTGGGGCAGGGCTCGGCGGTGACCTCGAAGCGGATCAGCTGCCAGCCGCGGAGCGCGGAGGCGAGTTGGGAGGCCGTTCCGGGCCGGCCCTGCCAGGAGAACTCCGAGCGCCAGGTGCCCGGCGCGGCCGGCTGGCGGATCCAGTCGAGGTTCACGCGGGTGCCCAGGACGCCCGCGACGGCCCACTCGACGTGCGGGCACAGCGCGCGCGGCGCGGAGTGCACGTACAGAACTCCACGTGTCGTCACCGGGGCCTCCACAGAGCGGGACGTCTTGCAGTTTGACGGAACGGCGGTGGCCGAGCGGCCACGGGCCGAGGCTACCGTGCGGCGAGGCGGGGAGGGTGACGTACCGTCGGAGCCGACGCCGGTAAGCAGCGCGGTTTCACCCGGCGGGACGCGTGTTCCGACCCTTCCGCTGGGCCACACGGGGTGAATCGCCGTAAGAACTCGGCCATCTGAGGGGACGTCCGGAATGGCCGGATCGGTTGCGTCGTCCGCCACATCCGTCCCGGCCCCCTCCGTGTCGGGAACCCCCGCGCGTTGACATGGGTGGGAACTTGCATGGATGACCGAGGAGGGGACCAGGGGATGCGGAAGCGACGCCACCGTTCGAGGGCGGTGTCCGGTGCCGTGCTGGCGGCCGCCGTGCTGGCGGTGACCGGCTGCGACGCCACCGGCGGCAACTCCCCCGGCCCCGAGGGAACCGGCGCGAAGACCCGGCCCTCCGCGTCGCCCACCCCGTCCTGGGACAGCACCCCTAAGTCGCTGGCGGCCGTCGGCGACTCCATCACCCGTGGCTTCGACGCCTGCAAGGTGCTGTCGGACTGCCCCGAGGTCTCGTGGGCGACCGGCAGCGACGCCTCGGTCGACAGTCTCGCCGTACGGCTGCTCGGCCGGACCGGAGCGGCGGAGCGCAGCTGGAACTACGCGGTCACCGGCGCCCGGATGGCCGACCTGCCGAGCCAGGTGGCGCGGGCGGCGACCCGGAAGCCGGAGCTGGTCACGGTCATGATCGGCGCGAACGACGCGTGCCGGGCGACCGCCGAGGAGATGACCCCGGTCGCGGACTTCCGCGCCGACTTCGAGGACTCCATGGCCGCGCTGCGCGACGCCCTGCCGAAGACGCAGGTGTTCGTGGCGAGCGTGCCCGATCTGAAGCGGCTGTGGTCCGAGGGGCGTACGAACCCGCTCGGCAAGCAGGTCTGGAAGCTCGGTATCTGCCCGTCCATGCTGGCCGACCCCGATGTCCTCACCACGGCGGCGACCGAGCGGCGGGAGACCGTCCAGAACCGCGTGGAGGCGTACAACGACGTGCTGCGGGACGTCTGCGCCGAGGACCGCCACTGCCGATACGACGGCGACGCCGTCTTCGACTACCGCTTCGGGCAGGCCCAGCTCAGCCAGTGGGACTGGTTCCATCCCAGTGTGAACGGGCAGGCACGGCTGGCGGAGATCGCCTACCGGATCATCAGCAAAAAGGATGTGTGACCTAGGGTTCCGCTCATGAGCGAACTTTTCGGCACACTTTCCGACGGCACGCCTGTTCACCGCTGGACGTTGGAGCGGGGCGGCGCCCGGGTGCGCGTCCTGACGTACGGCGGCATCGTGCAGTCCGTGGAGATCCCGGACCGGGACGGGCGGACGGCGGACGTGGTGCTGGGATTCGCGGATCTCGACGGGTACCTCCGGAACCAGGGGCCCTATTTCGGGGCGCTGATCGGGCGGTACGCGAACCGGATCGCCGGGGGACGGTTCGTGCTGGACGGCCGGGTGTACCGGCTGGAGCGCAACAACGCGCCGAACTCCCTGCACGGGGGTCCCCGAGGCTTCGACAAGCGGGCGTGGGACGCGGAGGCCGTCGAGGGCGGGGTGCGGCTGTCACGGGTGAGTCCGGACGGGGAGGAGGGCTTCCCGGGGCGGCTGGAGGTATCCGTCACGTACACGCTGGACGAGGACGGCGGTGCGCTGCGGATCGCGTACGAGGCGGTGACCGACGCACCGACCGTGGTGAACCTCACCAATCACTCCTACTGGAACCTCGCGGGCGCGGCCTCCGGGAGCGCCGCCGGGCATGAGCTGCGGATCGGCGCGGCGACGGTCACCCCGGTGGACGCCGACCTCGTACCGACAGGTGAGCCGGCCGAGGTGGCGGGGACGCGGTTCGACTTCCGGACGGCCCGGAAGGTGGGGGCCGGGTACGACCACAACTTCGTGCTGGACAAGGGGGTCACCGCGACGGCGGAGCCGGTGGCGGAGCTGGTCGATCCGGGTTCGGGGCGGATGCTGACCGTGGCCACGACCGAGCCGGGGCTGCAGCTCTACACGGCGGATCACCTTCAGGGGCCGTTCGGGCCGGGTGGCGGGATCGCCCTGGAGACGCAGCACTTCCCCGACTCGCCCAACCGGCCGCGGTTCCCTAGCACGGAACTGCGGCCGGGGGACGTGTACCGGTCGGAGACGGTCTACGGGTTCGGGGTGCGCGCCTAAGGGTTGTCCCGTGGGCCCTGCTCGGGGAGGGCAGGGGAGGGGCGCGAGGGCCGAGCGGCGGCCGGGCCGGTCCCGCACGGCACGCGGCATGGCGTGTGCCCCTTCCGTCACGCGATACTGCCGCCGTCCGGGCCACACCCCCCACGGCGCGAGCGGGCGCCACAGCTACGGAAGGACTCGAACTCCCTTGCATTCCACAGGACTTGGTTTCAGGTTGGGGCGAAGCGGCAGGGCCGGTGTGCGGGGAGCTGTGGGGCTGGCGGCTCTGTGCGCGGGGCTCTGCTTCCCCGGCTCCGCCTCCGCGTCCGGGCCGGTTCCGGCCTCGGGGACCGCGGCCGCGTCGCTCACCGTCGAGGAGCAGCGGCTCGACCGGGCCGTGCCCCAGGAGATTCTGCGGCGGTCCGGATTCGACGGAGTGGCCCCGGAGTTGGAGCGGGCTCTGGCCGGGGCGCGGTCGTACGCGCAGGCCGAGCGGATCGTCGAGCGGCAGGGGTCGCGGCTGTGGACGCGGGCGGTGGACCGGGCGCAGGGGCGGGGGCCGGCGGGCGGTGACCTCAGCCGGGACGACGACCGGCCGCTGTACTGGGCCCGGTTGGGGATGACGCGGGAAGTACGGCAGTGGGCGCCGGAGTTCGAACTGAGCGATGCCCGACGGGCCATGCTGCTGGGGAAGCTGGAGCGGGCGTCGCGGGGGCAGGACGCGATCCGCTATCCCCGTTCCGCCGACGGGAAGGGGCTGAAGCGGATCCTCGTCACCGGGTTCGATCCGTTCACGCTGGACCGGGACATCCGGATCTCCAACCCGTCCGGGGCGACGGCTCTCGCGCTCGACGGGACGGTCGTCCGGACCGCCGCCGGTCCGGCGCGGATCGAGACGGCCGTCTTCCCCGTCCGCTGGCAGGACTTCGCCGAGGGGACGGTGGAGCGCACACTGCGGCCGCGGTTGCCGCGGGTGGACCTCTTCGCCACCGTCAGCCAGGGCCGGGTCGGGCGCTTCGACATCGAGCGGACCAACGGGGCCTGGCGGGGCGGCTTCCCGGACAACGACGACGTCGCCCGCACCGAGACCATCCCGGTGACCGGCCCCGCCGCGCAGCCGCAGTGGACGTCGACGACCCTGCCGTACGCGGAGATCGTCGCCGCGGACACCGGGCGCTTCCCGGTGTACGACAACACGAGCGTGACCGAGATTCCGGCGGGCGGGACGTCCGCGGTGGTACGGCCGGAGGGTCCGACCGCGGGCTCGACCGCCAGGGCCGGGGGCGGCGGGAACTACCTCTCCAACGAGATCGCCTACCGGGCGACGCTGCTGCGGGACCGGCTGGGGCTGCGTGACGTGCTGCCGGGCGGGCATGTGCACACGCCGGTGCTGCAGTTCGGGACGGGGAACACCGATCCGGCGGCCGGGACGGTCACCGATCCCGAGTTCGTACGGAACCGGCTGGACATCATCGGGCAGGTACGGGCGATCCTCGGCGTGGCCGCGGACGCGTCGCTCGGGCGGGGGCCGGCCAAGCGGTGACGCCGGGGCCGGCGCAGGGACGAGGTCGGCGGGCGGCTGCCCGTCGGCCCCGTGAACGGCCCCGCGGGTCACTGCGTCCGGGGCTTGGTCCAGGGGTCCGCAGGCCGGGGCTGGGGCGTGTGGCCGTGGGGGGCGTGGCCGGCGTGGGGGCCGGTGGCGTTCTCGTCGTCGGCGTCGCCGTCCGTCGTCTCCTCGCCCAGGAGGTCGCGGGCCATGAGGGTCGCGCCCGCGACCGCGCCCGGCATCAGGAAGACGGCGACGAACGGGACGAGGAAGGCCAGGGCGAGCGGGGTGCCGAAGCCCCAGACCAGGGTCCTGCGGGAGCGGAGCAGCCGCAGACGGTCGCGGAGGTCGACACGGCGGCGCTGGAGGGCGACCGCCGTCAGCTCCTCGGTGAGGAAGAAACCGGTCACGAAGAAGCCGATGACGGGGACCACCGTCTGCCCGATGAACGGGACGAAGCCGAGGGCGAAGAGCAGGACGCCCCACAGCGCCGCCCTGATGACGATGCGCAGGCTGTCGCGGGCCGAGATCCACAGCTCCCGCCAGAACGGCAGGCCGGACTCCGGCGCGGTGCCGTCGGGCGAGACGTCGCGGTCGACCTTCTCCGAGAGGTTCTCGTAGAAGGGCTGCCCTATGAGGAGCGTCATCGCCGTGAAGGTGACGACGGAGAGGAGAAGGGCCAGGGCGAACAGGACGGCGGTGAGGAAGCCGCGGAAGAGGCCGGGCCAGGGGCTGGACCAGTCGTCGGCGAACGGGGTGGCCCAGGCGACGAAGTCGGGGCCCCAGACGGCCAGGGCGGTGAGGGCGGCCAGATAGAGGACCAGGGTGATCAGGCCGGGGATCAGACCGAAGCCGTACTGCCTGCCGTGCCGGGCCACCCACTTCTGGCCCTGGACGAGATACTGGAAACCCACCCCTAGATCGCGCATGGGGGCACTTTATCCATGGGGTGGGCCGGGAGGGCCAGGGGGTTTGCCGCCCCCGCCCGCCCCCGCCCGCCCCCGCCCGTCTCCTCCCGTCTCCTCCCGTCTCCTCCCGTCTCCTCTTCGACGCGCGGTTGCCCGCGTCCCCGGAAGGGGCCTGCGGCCCTTCACGGGGCGAAGGGGGCCGCGTCGGCAGTGAAGACCAGGTCGGCGAAGCGCCGTGCCATGTCGCGGTGGGTGTGGGCGTCCGGGTGGAGGTCGTCGGGGAGGGGGTGGGCCTCGGCGTCCGCCTCGCCGTACAGGTCCCGGCCGTCGAGGTAGTGGAGGTTCGGGTCGCTCTTCGCCCGGTCCGCCACCAGGCCGGCGAGTTCGGCACGGATCACCCGGAGGTTCAGTTTGCCAAGGGGCACCTCCTCCGGGTCGCCCATGGCGCGGAAGCGCAGGCGCCCTTCCCCGATCCCCGTGAAGTCGGGGGCGCAGGGACCGGGGGTCGTCTCGTGGATGGGGCAGAGGATGGGCGAGACGACCAGGAGGGGGGTGGTGGGGTGACCGTCGCGGACGGTGTCGAGGAAGCCGTGGACGGCGGGGGCGAAGGCGCGCCGGCGCATGAGGTCGTGGTTGACGATGTTGATGCCGATCTTGAGGCTGATCAGGTCGGCGGGGGTGTCACGGATGGTGCGGGCGGTGAACGGGTCGAGGAGCGCTCCGCCGCTGAAGCCCAGGTTGACGACTTCCACGCCGCCGAGGGAGGCGGCGAGGACGGGCCAGATGCCGGTGGGGCCGGTGGCGTCCGAGCCGTGGCTGATCGAGCTGCCGTGGTGCAGCCAGGTCCGGCGGCCGGGGTCCGGGGCGGGCTCCACGGGGGCGTCGGTGCGCAGCGCGACCAGTTCGGTGGTCTCGTTGTGCGGGAGCCAGATCTCGACCGTCTTGTCGGTGTCCGGGAGGTCCGTGAAGCGGACGGTGCCCGGGGTGCCGGGCTCGCTCTCGGTGGTTCCGGCCGTCATGTCGATGGTGAGGGTGTTGCCCGAGGTGACGCTTCCCCGGCCGGTCAGGACGCCGTCCACCAGCAGGTCGTAGAGGCCGTGCGGGCGGGGCGGGGCCCCGACGTAGTTCCGCTTGGTGGGCAGGGTGTCGAGTTCGACGGTGGTCGCGCGGGTGCGGAACGCCAGGCGTACGCCGGAGGGCTGGGCCTCGGCCATGGCCAGTTGCGGGTCGGCGCACTGGGCGCGGGCCCGGGCGGGGAGCCGGTGCGGGAGCACGCCGTGCTCGGTGCGCTCCAGGTCGAGGGCGCCGCGCAGCAGGCCGGCCGTGAGGGGGGTGGTGATCCAGTGGTCGTCGGTGTGCATGCCTCACCTGGGGTCAAGGGGCGGAGGGTGCGGGCCAGTTGCGCAGCAGGGCGTCGAGGGCGTCCAGCATCCGGGTCCAGGTCTCCTCGGAGTCGGGGAGGCTGTGGCTGAACCCGCCGCTGAGTTCGAGGCTGACGTAGCCGTGGAAGAAGCTGCCGAGCAGCCGGACGGCGTGGGTCTGGTCCGGTTCCTCCAGGTCGTAGCCGCGCAGGATCGCCCGTGTCATCCGGGCGTGCCGGACGCCCGCGCTCGCGGCGGCAGTCTCGGGGTCGAGACGCATCCGGGCGGCGGTGGCGCGGCCGGGGTGTTCGCGGGCGTAGTCGCGGTACACGTTCGCCATGGCGGCCAGGGCGTCCTTCCCGGCCCGGCCGGCGAGCGCGGCGGCGCCCCGGTCGGCGAGTTCCTCCAGGGCCAGCAGGGCGATACGGGTCCTCAGGTCCTGGGAGTTCCGCACGTGCGAGTACAGGCTGGCGGCCTTGACGTCGAACCGCCGGGCCAGCGCCGAGACGGTCACCTCGTCGAACCCGACCTCGTCGGCCAGCTCCGCGCCCGCCCGGACGAGGCGTTCCGGGGTGAGTCCCACGCGCGCCATGACCTTCCTCCCGCTCGGTGAGGTCGAGTATGGAGCTTCCTAAAGCCTTTAGGCAAATAGGCATGGTCCTTAGTTTTGTGGGTACGTCATCGCGGGGCACGCGGGCCGCCTTGACTTCCTACCGGTGTGAAGGCCGATGATCGGTGACATGACCTCTACTTCCTTCAACCCCCGTACGCTGCTTGCGAAGAGCCAGATCGGGGTGCTCGCGACCATCAAGGCGGACGGGCGGCCCCAGCTCTCCCCCGTCCAGCCGTTCTTCGACGAGCGTGCGGGTGTGATCCACGTGTCCACCAGCGCGGGCGCGGCCAAGGTGGCCAACCTGCGGCGGGACGCCCGGGCCACGCTGGAGGTGACCAGCCCCGACGGCATGTCGTGGGCCACCGCCGAGGGCATCGCCACGCTGACCGGGCCGGGCACCGACCCCCATGGGCCCGAGGTCGAGGCGCTGGTGGAGTACTACCGGGTCGCGGCCGGTGAGCACCCGGACTGGGACGAGTACCGGGCGGTGATGGTCTCCGACCGCCGGGTGCTCATCACGATGACGGTCGACCACGTCTACGGGGCCGACATCAGCTGACGCGACGGCAGGGGGCGGGCCGCGCCCCGTGCTCGCGGCGACGGCCGTCGGCCCCCGGACCCGGCTGGGTTCCGGGGCCGACGGCCGTCGCCGTGTCTCCGTGCGGCGGGACGTCGCCGCTCAGGCGTGCAGCAGCGTCTCTCCGTCCTGCTTGCGCAGGACCGCGATCAGGTCGCGCAGGCCCTTGTCCGCCAGGGCGATCTCGTCGTCCGTCAGGTACACCGACGGTTCGAGGCGCAGGGTGTTCGTGGCACTCGCGGTGGGGAAGATGCGGATCGCGTGGGCGCGGAGCAGATAGCCGGCGAAGAGATAGCCGAGGAGGCCCGCCCGCGCCTGGTCGCGGATGATCTCCGAGGTGGACTCGGACTGGTCGTGGAACTCCAGACCGATCATCAGGCCCTTGCCGCGGACGTCCTTGACGATGTCGCCGAACTCCTCCTTCAGGCGGCCGAGCACCGCGAGCAGCCGGTCGCCGCGCTCGGCGGCCAGCCGGTACGCCCTCCCGTCGTCGGCCTCCAGCAGGTCCACGGTGCGGCCGGCGACGAGGGTGGAGAAGCTGTCCTTGGCGTAGGTGGAGCTGTGGACGAGTTCGAAGTCGGTGCGGTAGCGGGAGCCCCGGATCAGGGTGAGCGCGGCCTTGGCGACACCGCCGCCGAGACTCTTGGCGAGGGTGTAGTAGTCGCCCTGGAGACCGAGGTGCGAGCTGGCGAAGAACGCGCCGGAGCGGCCCATGCCGCTCTGCACCTCGTCCACGATGATCGGGCAGTCGATCGCGGCGCAGACCTCCTGGACCCGGCGTACGGCGGCCCGGTCGAGGACGCGGATGCCGGCCTCGCCCTGGACGGGTTCGAGGATGAAGGCGCAGATGACGGGCAGTTCCCGTTCGGTCAGGCGGACGACGCCGTCCTCGACGACGAGGTCCAGGACCGTCCTGCGCTCCTCCGCCACGGTCTTCTCCAGCGCGTCCGGCTCGTCGAGCGGCACGAAGCGGCACTGGGCGGCCAGGGCGCTGAAGGGGGTGCGGTAGCCGACGTTGTGGGTGAGCTGGACGCTGCCGACCAGCTTGCCGTGGAAGGAGCCCTCCGGGGCCAGGAACACCGGCCGGGCGGACATGCGCTCGCTGTTGGCGGCCCGGACCGCGTCGAGCAGGCGGTGGATGTCGCCGGCGTCCCCCGGCACCGCGCCGGGGCCGAGGAGGCCGACGGTGGAGTCGGTGGCGACGCGGGCGCCGGACCGTACCGCCGCGCGGGCCTCGTCGAGGTGGGTCTCGATCTCCTCCGCCAGCTCGGCGAGTTTCATCACCCGGTCGAGTTCGGCGTGCTTGACCGCCACCTCGACGGCCTCGGCGCCGCTGTTGGCGAAGACCGCCGAATAGTGCTCGTCGGTGCCGAACTCACGCTGGAGGATGCCGTTGATCTTCCAGGCGAGGTCGTTGGCGTACGGGTGCCGGGAGAACTGGGCGTGGATCGGTGTCCCCTGGTCGAGCAGGGATTTCGCGTAGGCCACGATCTCCGGGTTGTTGTGCCCGAGTATCGCCGAGCCGTAGCCGCCGACCAGGTCGAGGACGGGGATTTCCGCGCCCTGGTCGTCACGGTAGAAGAGGGTGTTCCCCTGAGAGCGGATGTATTCGACGCCGAGTCCGAGTGAGGACAGCCATCCGGCAAGGTGCGGTTCCGCCAGTTCGAGTTTCTCGACCACCGGGTATTCCTCTCCGATTGTTTTCTGCCCGACCGATTTCGGCAGACCCTAACATTGGCATCTCCCACCTTCCGGATCTGCCGTAATGAACCAGTAACGCCCCGCTCACCGGTAAGTCTCGGGAACATCCCCGGTAATTGACCGTCCTCATGACGCGCTAATTCCGGAGCGAACGGCACGTTACCGGGCCGGGACGGTTTTCGGGCCGGACCGAAAAAAGTGCGGATACGCTCGCCGGGAGCGCATGGTCGTTACCCGAGGTGATTTCCAGCAATGGAAGGGCAGCCGAGCGAAAATGACGAGTGAGCGACACTCCGCAGCAATCGACCCACTGGATCGGCAGGAACCGATCGCCGTCGTCGGCCTGTCCTGTCGGCTGCCCGGCGCCGCCGGTCCCGAGGCGTTCTGGAGGCTGCTGCGCGAGGGCCGGGACGCCGTCACACAGATGCCCGAGCACCGTTGGGAGCCGATCTCGGCGGACGCCCGCAGCGAGATACGCCGTGGCGGGTTCCTGGACGCCGTCGAGGAGTTCGACGCCGCCTTCTTCGGCATCTCGCCCCGCGAGGCCGTCGTCATGGACCCGCAGCAGCGGCTGCTCCTGGAGATCACCTGGGAGGCGCTGGAGGACGCGGGGATCGTCGCGGCGAGCCTGGACGGCAGCCCCACGGCGGTGTTCGTCGGCACCGCGCGCGAGGACTACACGAGCCTGCTGTACCGGCAGGGCTCCGCCGCCATCACCCAGCACACCGTCGCCGGCACCCACCGCGGCATCATCGCCAACCGGGTCTCGTACGCGCTCGGCCTGAACGGGCCGAGCCTCACCGTCGACACCTCCCAGTCGTCCTCGCTGGTCGCCGTGCACCTCGCCTGTGAGAGCCTGCGCGCCGGGGAGGCCGAACTGGCGCTCGCGGCGGGCGTCAACCTCAACCTCCTCGCCGAAGGGGTGATGGGCGCGGAGCGGTTCGGCGGGCTCTCCCCGGACGGCCGCTGCTTCACCTTCGACGCCCGGGCCAACGGCTATGTGCGCGGCGAGGGCGCCGGCATGGTCGTCCTCAAGCCGCTGCGGCGGGCCCTTGCCGACGGCGACCGGGTGCACGGCGTGATCCTCGGCAGCGCGGTCAACAACGACGGCGCCACACCCGGCCTCACCGTGCCCAGCGCCGCCGCGCAGGAGAAGGTGGTCCGGCTCGCCCAGCGGCGGGCGGGGGTCGCGCCGGACGCCGTCCAGTACGTCGAGCTGCACGGCACCGGAACCCCGGTCGGCGATCCGGTCGAGGCCGCCGCGCTCGGGGCGGCGGTCGGGGCGCTCAGGGCCGCCGGGGACCCGCTGCGCGTGGGTTCGGTGAAGACGAACATCGGGCACCTCGAAGGGGCCGCCGGCATCGCCGGGCTCATCAAGACGGTCCTCTCCGTACGCCACCGCATGCTCCCGCCGAGCCTCAACTTCCGTACTCCCAACCCGGCGATACCGCTCGACACCCTCAACCTGTCGGTCAACGACCGGCTGCGTGAGTGGCCCCACCCCGAGCGTCCGCTGGTCGCCGGCGTCAGCTCCTTCGGCATGGGCGGCACCAACTGCCATCTGGTCGTGGGCGAGGCGCCCGACGCGCGTGAACCCGACGCCGGACGGCCCACCCGCCCCGAGGGCGCCGTGCTGCCCGTGGTGGTCTCCGGGCGGGGTGCGGCTGCGCTGCGCGCCCAGGCCGGGCGGTTCGCCGAGTTCGTCGAGAGCCACGGTGAGGCGGAGCCCGCCTCCGTCGGCCGGTCGTCGGTCCTCACCCGCTCACAGCTCGGTCACCGGGGTGTCGTGCTGGCCGCCGACCGGGACGAACTGACCGCCGGACTGCGCGCGTTGGCCTCGGGGCTGCCCGCCTCCGACGTGGTGACGGGGACCGAGGCGGCGGGCCGGCTGGCCATGGTCTTCACCGGTCAGGGCGCCCAGCGGATCGGAATGGGCTCCGAACTCCTCACCGCCTTCCCGGTGTTCGCGGCGGCCTTCGACGCGGTGTGCGACCGTCTCGACCCGCTGCTGGAGCGGCCCCTGCACGAGGTCGTCGTCACCGGCGAGGGACTCGACGAGACCCGGTACACCCAGCCCGCGCTGTTCGCCGTCGAGGTCGCTCTCTTCCGGCTGTTCGAGTCGTGGGGCGTGCGGCCCGACCTTCTCGCCGGGCACTCGGTCGGCGAGGTCGCCGCCGCCCATGTCGCCGGGGTCCTCTCGCTCGCCGACGCCTGCGCGCTGGTCGCCGCCCGGGGCCGGCTGATGCAGGAACTGCCCGCCGAGGGCGCCATGGTCGCCGTACAGGCCGCCGAGGACGAGGTGCTGCCGCTGCTCGCGGGCCGGGAGGACGAGGTGGCGGTCGCGGCCGTCAACGGCCCCGCGGCCCTCGTGCTCTCAGGGGACACGGACGCGGTCCTGGAGATCGCCGCCGTCCTCAAGGGGCGCGGGCACAGGACCAAGCGTCTGACGGTGAGCCACGCGTTCCACTCGCCGCACATGGACGGGATGCTCGACAACTTCCGCCGGGTGGTCACCGGGCTGGCCTTCCGCGAGCCCCGTGTCCCCGTGGTGTCCACGGTGACGGGCGAGATCGCGGCGCCCGGACTGCTCACCTCCCCCGAGTACTGGGTCGAGCAGGTCCGCCGGCCGGTGCGGTTCATGCGGGCCGCGCGGACCCTGGAGGCGGAGGGCGTACGGACCGTCCTCGAACTGGGGCCCGACGGCGTCTGCTCGGCGATGGTGGCCGAGAGCGTGCTCGACAAGGACTCCGTCGCCGCCGTGCCCGCGCTGCGCCCGGGCCGGCCCGAGGAGCGGACGGCCTGGACGGCGCTGGCGCGGGCGTTCGTCCGCGGTGCGGCGGTGGACTGGGAGGCCGTGTTCGAGGGGGTGGGGGGACGTCGCGTCGATCTGCCGACGTACGCCTTCCAGCGGGAGCGGTACTGGGTGACGGACCTGGCCCGCGCCGAGGGTGCCGCGGCGGACGGTTCCGCGGTGTCCGTGCCCGGAGCCCCGCCCGCCGCCGTGCGGCCGAAGCCCGCCGTCGCGCGCGGTGCGGCGGGTGACCGGTCGGCGGTCGAGCTGGTGACCTCGCATGTCGCCGCCGTCCTGGGGTACGCCGCCGGGCGTGCCGTCGAGATGGACGTGCCGTTCCGGGACCTCGGGTTCAGCTCCCTGATGACCGTGGAGTTGCGCGAGAACCTCGCCGAGGCGACCGGGCTGCGACTGCCGACGGGTCTGGTCTTCGACCATCCGACGCCCAGGGCGCTGGCGGGGTTCGTCGCGGCCGAGCTGGCGGGGGCGGACCCGGGCGGGGCCGGTGAGGTGCTGCCGCGGGCGGTCACCGGGGCCGGTGCGGACTCGGGTGGGCAGGACGCGTACGACGAGCCGATCGCGATCGTCGGCATGGCCTGCCGGTACCCCGGCGGCGTCGCCTCTCCCGAGGACCTGTGGCGTCTGGTGGCCGAGGACGGCGACGCCGTCTCGGCGTTCCCGACCGACCGGGGCTGGGCCGAGGACCTCTACGACCCGGACCACGAGCGGTCGGGGAAGAGCTACGTCCGCGAGGGTGGGTTCCTGCACGACGCGGGCCGGTTCGACGCGTCCTTCTTCGGGATCTCCCCGCGCGAGGCGCAGGCCATGGACCCGCAGCAGCGGCTGCTGCTGGAGACCGCCTGGGAGGCGCTGGAGCGTGCCGGACTGGTTCCGCAGGAGCTGCGCGGCAGCCGTACCGGGGTCTTCGTCGGCGCGACGGCCGGGGACTACGGGCCCCGGATGCACGACGCGCCCGAGGGCGTCGAGGGGCATCTGCTGACCGGCGGCGCGGCGAGCGTGATGTCCGGGCGGATCGCCTACCAGTTCGGGTTCGTGGGGCCCGCGGTGACCGTGGACACGGCGTGCTCCTCGTCGCTGGTCGCGCTGCACCTGGCCGTGCAGTCGCTGCGGCGCGGCGAGTCGAGTCTCGCCGTCGCGGGCGGGGTGACGGTCATGTCGACACCCGGCATGTTCCTGGAGTTCTCACGGCAGCACGGGCTGGCGGCGGACGCTCGCTGCAAGGCGTTCGCGGCGGCGGCCGACGGGACCGCGTGGGCGGAGGGCGTGGGTCTGCTGGTCGTGGAACGGCTCTCCGACGCGCGCCGCAACGGGCACCGGGTACTCGCGGTGGTGCGGGGCTCGGCCGTCAACTCCGACGGCGCCTCGAACGGGCTGAGCGCCCCGAACGGGCTGTCGCAGCAGCGGGTGATCCGGCAGGCGCTCGCCGACGCCGGACTCACCACGGCCGACGTCGACGTCATGGAGGCGCACGGAACGGGCACCGCGCTGGGCGATCCCATCGAGGCGGAGGCCGTCCTCGCCACGTACGGGCGGGACCGGGAGGGCCGGGAGCCGGTGCTGCTCGGCTCGCTGAAGACCAACATCGGGCACGCCCAGGCCGCGGCCGGGGTCGGCGGCGTCATCAAGATGGTCCAGGCGATGCGGCACGGCCTCGTACCGGCCACGCTGCACGTCGACGAGCCGACCCCGCACGTCGACTGGACGGCCGGCGCGGCCGAGCTGGTGCGCGAGCGGCGCGAGTGGCCGCGCACCGGGGCGCCCCGTCGGGCCGCCGTGTCGTCGTTCGGTATCAGCGGCACGAACGCCCATGTGATCGTGGAGCAGGGGGACTTGGCGGAGCAGGGCGAGGCCGCGGCGGACGCGACGCCGTCGGCGGGCGGTGTGCGTGCGGGCTCCCCCGCCGCGGCCCCGCGGGTCCCCTGGGTGCTCTCCGCTCCCACCGAGGAGGGTGTCCGGGCGCAGGCCGGGCGGCTGCGGGACTTCGTGGCCGGTGCGGCCGGGGCGCGGATCGGCGACGTCGGACTGTCGCTGGTGACGACACGGACGGCGTTCCGGCGGCGGGCCGTGGTGCTGGGCTCGGACGCCGGCGAACTGCTGGCCGGGCTGGACGCGGTCGCCGGCGGGGCGGAAGCGCCGAACGTCGTGCGCGGCACCGTCGGCGAGACGGGGCGGACGGCGTTGCTGTTCACCGGCCAGGGCGCCCAACGCCTCGGTATGGGGCGGGAGTTGTACGAGACGTTCCCGGTGTTCGCCGAGGCGCTGGACGCGGTGTGCGCGGCGCTCGACCCGCATCTGGAACGGCCGCTGCGTGAGGTGCTGTTCGCCGAGGAGGGCAGCGCGGCGGCGGAGCTGCTGCACCGCACGCGGTACACCCAGCCCGCGCTGTTCGCCGTGGAGGTCGCCCTCTTCCGGCTGCTGGTCGAGCGGGACGGGGTCGTGCCCGAGCTGCTCGCCGGGCACTCGATCGGCGAGCTGGCGGCGGCCCATGCCGCCGGGGTGCTGTCGCTCGAGGACGCCGCCGCGCTGGTCGCCGCGCGGGGCAGGCTGATGCAGGCAGCCCGTTCGGACGGGGCGATGATCGCGATCCAGGCCGACCCCGACGAGGTCGCCGAGTCGATCGCCGGGTACGCGGACGCCGTCTCCCTCGCCGCCGTCAACGGGCCCCGTTCCGTGGTCCTCGCGGGCGACGAGCCGGTGGTCACCCGGATCGCGCAGGAGTGGCGCGAGCGCGGCGGCCGCACCCGCAGGCTCCAGGTGAGCCACGCCTTCCACTCGCCCCACATGGACGGCATCCTCGACGAGTTCCGCGAGGTGGCCCGGTCCCTGACCTTCCACCCGCCCACGATCCCGGTCGTCTCCACGGTCACCGGCGAGCCCGCCGGTCCCGAGCTGCTCGGCTCCCCCGACTACTGGGCCCGCCAGATCCGCGCCACCGTCCGCTTCCACGACGCCGTACGGTCCCTGCGGGCGCTCGGGGCCGGGCTGTTCGTGGAGGTGGGCCCGGACGCCGTCCTCACCGGCATGGCGCGCGAGGCGTTCGCCGAGGACGAGGACGGCGGCCCCGTGACGAGCGTCGCGCTCTCACGGGCCGGGCGGCCGGAGGCGGACACGTACACGACCGCCCTGGCGCAGGTCCACGCGGCCGGCGGCGAGGTCGACCTGACCGCGTACTTCCCCGGCGCCACCCGGATCGACCTGCCGACGTACGCCTTCCGGGGCGACCACTTCTGGCTGGCACCCGGCGCCCGCTCCGACGCGCGCGGGCTCGGGCTGGACCCGGCCGGGCACCCGCTGCTCGGCGCGGCGGTGGAGATGGCGGGCGGCGAGGACCTCGTCCTCACCGGCCGGCTGTCGCCCCGTACGCACCCCTGGCTGACGGACCACGTCGTGGACGGCCGGGTGCTGCTGCCCGCAACGGCCTTCCTGGAGCTGGCCCTCGCCGCCGGGGAGCGCGTGGGCGGCGACACGGTCGAGGATCTCGCCCTGGAGACACCGCTGGTGCTGCCCGAGCGGGACTCGGTGCGCGTCCAGGTCAGGGTCAGCGCCCCGGACGGCACGGGCGCCCGGCCGTTCACGATCCACTCCCGCCCGGCGACCGCCGACGACGACACGGCGGCGGACCGGCCGTGGACCCGGCACGCCACCGGTGTCCTCGTGCCGGGCGCCGTCCCGGCCGTGACGACCCCGGACACGGGCGCCTGGCCGCCCGCCGGCGCGGTGCCGCAGCCGGTCGACGACGCCTACGCCGTGCTGCGGGACCTCGGCTACGACTACGGGCCCGCGTTCCAGGGCGTGCGGGCCGTGTGGCGGCACGGCGACGACCTCCTCGCGGAGGTGGCGCTCGCCGACGAACAGCGTGAAGGGGCCGCTCTGTTCGGGCTGCACCCGGCACTGCTCGACGCCGCGCTGCACCCGCTGCTGCCGTCGGCGGCCGAGGAGCCGGGGCGGATCCGGCTGCCCTTCTCCTGGGCGGGGGTCCGGCTGCACGCGGCCGGGGCCACCGCGCTGCGGGTGCGGATCTCGCCCCTCGGCAACGACACCTTCCGGCTGACCGTCGCCGACGGCACGGGCGCTCCCGTCGTGACCGTCGCCTCCCTCACGCTGCGCCCGGTCGACCGCGACAGGCTCGCCGCGGCCACGGCCGCCCGCGACGACTCCCTGTTCACCGTCGACTGGCCCACGCTGCCCACGCCGGAGATCCCCGCGTGGAGCATGAGCGACCTCGGCGATGCGGACGACCTGTCCGCCGTCGAGCCGGCCGACCTCGTGGTGATCACTCCCGCCGCGGAGGGGGAGGCGACCCCCGCCGCCGCGCGGGGCGCGACCGTACGGACGTTGGAGCTGGTCCGGCGGTGGCTGGACGACGAGCGGTTCGCGGCGTCCCGGCTGGTCGTCGCGACCACCGGTGCCGTCGCCGCGCTCCCCGGCGACGACGTGACCGACCTGGTGCACGCGCCGCTGTGGGGTCTGCTGCGCACCGTGCAGACCGAGCACCCGGACCGGATCGTGCTCGTCGACCTCGACGGGAAGGGCGACGCGTCGGCACTGGTGGCCGCCGCCGTGGCCACCGGGGAACCGCAGATCGCCGTACGGGACGGGCGGTCGCACGCCCCGCGGCTGACCCGTGCCACGGGCCGCCGCACCGACGCGCCGCGGCTCGACCCGAACGGTACGGTGCTGATCACCGGCGGTACGGGCGGTCTCGGCGCGCTGTTCGCCCGGCATCTGGTCACCGCGCACGGCGCCCGCCGGCTCCTGCTGACCAGCCGCCGCGGACCCGACAGCCCCGGCGCGTCCGCGCTCGCCGGGGAACTCACCGGGCTGGGGGCGCACGTCCGGATCGCCGCCGTCGACGCCGCCGACCGGGACGCCCTGGCCGGGCTGGTCGCCGGCCTGCCGGCGGAGCACCCGCTGACCGCCGTCGTGCACACGGCCGGTGTCCTCGACGACGCCACGGTCGGCTCGCTGACCGGGGCGCAGGTGGAGGAGGTCCTACGGCCCAAGGTCGACGGGGCGTGGCATCTGCACGAGCTGACGCGCGATCATGACCTGGCGGCGTTCGTGCTGTTCTCGTCCGTGTCGGGCATCACCGGTATGGCGGGCCAGGCCAACTACGCCGCCGCCAACACCTTCCTCGACGCCCTCGCCCACCACCGGCGCGCGCAGGGCCTGCCGGCGCACTCGCTGGCGTGGGGGCTGTGGGACACGGCCGCCGGCATGGGCGGCACGCTCTCCGAGGCCGACGTGGCCCGCTGGACGCGGACCGGTGTCGTTCCGCTGGACGCGGACCACGGGCTGCGGCTGTTCGACGAGGCGCTGGCCGGCACCGGGGCGCTCGTCGTGCCCGCCGCGCTGCGGCCGGGGCGGGCCGGTGCGGGCGGCGACCAGGTCCCGGCCGTCTGGCGGGGTCTGGTCCGCACCCGCCGGGTGGCGCGCACGGCGAGCGCTCCCGGCACCGGGGACTGGTCGGCGCGGATCGCCGCGCTGCCGGAGGAGGAACGGTACGCCGCGGTGCTCGCCGTGGTGCGTACGTCCGCCGCCCTGGCCCTGGGGCACGCCTCCGGTGACGCCGTGGACGCCACGCGGGCGTTCAAGGAGCAGGGCTTCGACTCCCTCACCGCCGTCGAACTGCGCAACCAGGTGAACGGCGCGACCGGACTGCGGCTGGCGTCCACGGTCGTCTTCGACCACCCGAGCCCCGACGCGCTGGCCCGCCATCTGCTGGACCGGATCGCGGGCGAGGCCCCGGCCGCCGTGGCGAAGGCGCCGTCCGCGACCGGCACCGACGAGCCCGTCGCGATCGTCGGGATGGCGTGCCGCTACCCCGGCGGGGTGGCCTCGCCGGAGGACCTGTGGCGGCTGGTGTCCTCCGGCACGGACGCGATCAGCGGCTTCCCGGCCAACCGCGGCTGGGACCTGGAGAGGCTCTACGACCCGGACCCCGAGAGCACCGGCACGTCGTACGTCCGCGAGGGCGGGTTCCTGCACGACGCGGACCTCTTCGACCGGGAGTTCTTCGGGATCTCGCCGCGCGAGGCGACCGCGACCGACCCCCAGCAGCGGCTGCTCCTGGAGACCGCCTGGGACGCCTTCGAGGACGCGGCGATCGACCCGGCCGCGCTGCGCGGCAGCAACACCGGGGTGTTCGTCGGCGCCATGTACGACGACTACGCGTCGCGGCTGCCGTCGGTGCCCGCCGAGTTCGAGGGGTTCCTGCTGGTCGGGAACACCTCCAGCGTGATCTCCGGGCGGCTCGCCTACGCGTACGGCCTGGAGGGTCCGGCGGTCACCGTGGACACCGCCTGCTCGTCCTCGCTCGTCGCCCTGCACCTGGGGGCGCAGGCGCTGCGGTCCGGGGAGTCCGACCTGGTGGTGGCCGGCGGGGTCACCGTGATGGCCGGGCCCGGCTCGTTCGTCGAGTTCAGCCGGCAGCGGGGGCTCGCGCCGGACGGCCGCTGCAAGTCGTTCTCCGCGCACGCCGACGGCACCGCCTGGAGCGAGGGCGTGGGCCTGCTGCTCCTGGAGCGGCTCTCCGACGCCCGGCGCAACGGGCACCGGGTGCTCGCCGTGCTGCGCGGCTCCGCCGTCAACCAGGACGGCGCCAGCAACGGGCTCACCGCGCCCAACGGCCCCTCCCAGGAGCGGGTGATCCGGCAGGCCCTCGCGGGCGCCGGGCTGCGGGCCCTCGACGTCGACGCCGTGGAGGCGCACGGCACGGGCACCGCGCTGGGCGACCCGATCGAAGCCCAGGCCCTGCTGGGCACGTACGGCGCCGACCACGACGCCGCGAACCCGCTGTGGCTGGGCTCACTGAAGTCCAACATCGGGCACGCGCAGGCCGCGGCCGGGGTCGGCGGCGTCATCAAGATGGTCCAGGCGATGCGGCACGGGGTGCTGCCGAAGACCCTGCACGCCGAAGAGCCCTCACCGCACATCGACTGGGACAGCGGCGCCCTCGCCCTGCTCACCGAGGCTCGTGAGTGGCCGGACGCGGGGCGTCCGCGCCGGGCCGCCGTGTCGTCGTTCGGGATCAGCGGCACCAACGCCCACGTGATCATCGAACAGGCCGGGCAGGAGCCCGCGGCGGCCGGTGCCCCCGGTTCGCGGGGCGCGGGGAACGCCGGTCAGGCGACGGCCGTGGCCCGCCCGGCCCCGGGGACCGCTCTGCCCTGGCTGCTGTCGGCCAAGTCGGACACGGCGCTGCGGGCGCAGGCCGAGCGGCTGCGGGCGTTCGCGGCCGAGCGGCCCGGACTCGCCCCCGTCGACATCGGCTTCTCGCTGGCCACCGGCCGGACCCGGCACGAGTACCGGGCCGCCGTGCTGGGGCACGACCGGGACGAGCTGCTGCACGCCCTCGACGCGCTGGCGCGGGGCGAGGACGCGCCCTCCGTCGTCCGTGACGGCGGCGGTCCGAGGGGCAGGACGGCGTTCCTGTTCACCGGGCAGGGCAGCCAGCGCCCCGGCATGGGACGCGACCTGTACGCCGCCTCCCCGGTGTTCGCCGCCGCCTTCGACGAGGTGTGCGCACACCTCGACGCGCACCTCGACGCGCACCTCGAACGGCCCCTGCGGGACCTCGTGTTCGGCGGCGGGGACGAGCTGCACCGCACCGTGTTCGCGCAGCCCGCGCTGTTCGCGCTGGAGGTCGCGCTGTTCCGGCTCGCCGAGTCCTGGGGCCTCACGCCCGACCATCTGCTGGGCCACTCCGTCGGCGAGTTCGCGGCGGCGCATGTCGCCGGCGTGCTGTCGTTGCCCGACGCGTGCGCGCTGGTGGCGGCCCGCGGCCGGCTCATGGACGCCCTGCCGGAGGGCGGCGCGATGCTCGCGGTCGCAGCGGCGGAGGACGAACTCGCCCTGCCCGACGGGGTGAGCCTGGCGGCCGTCAACGGCCCCGAGGCGGTCGTGGTCTCCGGTGACGAGGACGCGGTCGCGGCACTGGAGGAGCACTGGCGGGCCGAGGGACGCAAGGTCAAGCGCCTCGTCGTCTCGCACGCCTTCCACTCGCACCGCATGGACGGCATGCTCGACGCCTTCGCCGAGGTGGCCCGCGGCGTGACCTTCCACCCGCCTGCGGTGCCGATCGTGTCGACCGTCACCGGTGACCTGGTCGACGCCGCGCGCCTGTGCACTCCGGAGTACTGGGTGGCCCAGGTGCGCCAGGCGGTGCGGTTCGCGGACGGGGTTCGACGGCTGGAGGCCGCCGGGGTCACCGACTATGTGGAGCTGGGCCCCGACGGGGTGCTCTCCGCGCTGGCCGAGCCGTGTCTGACCGCGTCGGCGGGGACGGCGGTGGTCCCGCTGCTGCGGGCCGGACGCCCCGGAACGCTCACCGCCCCCGCCGCCCTGGCACGGCTCGCCCTGCGCGGGGCCCGCGTCGACTGGGACGCGGTCTTCCCCGGCGCCCGCCGCACCCCCCTGCCCGGCTACGCCTTCCAGCGGCAGCGCTACTGGCTGACGGCCCCGGCCGTCTCCGGTGACGCCACCGACCTCGGTCTCGACTCCCCCGACCATCCCCTGCTCGGCGCGGCGGTGGAGGCCGTCGACGGCGACAGCCTCGTCCTCACCGGCCGGGTCTCCCCGCGCACCCACCCGTGGCTCGCCGACCACGCCGTCATGGGCACCGTGCTGCTGCCGGGGACCGCGTTCGTGGACCTGGCGCTGCACGCCGCCCGCCGGGCCGGCTGCACACTGGTCGACGAACTCACCCTCACCGCGCCGCTGGTGCTGCGCGAGGACGACGACGTGCGCCTCCAGGTGTCGGTCGGCGCCCCCGACGACTCCGGCCGGCGTCCGCTCACCGTCCACTCCCGTCCCGCACGGGCCGACGGCGACCGCCGCTGGACCCGGCACGCCGAGGGGACCCTGAGCACGGGCGAGCCCGCCATGGCCGCCCCCGAGGGCGTACGACGGCCCGCCGACGCCGAGGTGATCGACCTCGACGGGGTCTACGACGCCCTCGCCGGGCGGGAGTACGCGTACGGTCCGCTGTTCCGGAACCTGCGCCGGCTCGCCCGGCACGGGGACGACCTGCACGCCGAGGTCGCCCTCGCCGAGGAGCACCGGGCCGAGGCCGCGCGCTTCGCCCTGCACCCGGCACTGCTCGACGCGGCCCTGCACCCGCTGCTGCCCGGGGTGGCGGACGTGGCCTCCGGGCCGATGGTGCCGTTCTCCTGGTCCGGCATCAGCGTGCCCCCGGCCGGGACCGGCCCCGGCGCGCTGCGGGTCCGGCTCGCGGTGACGCGGTCAGACGACACGACCGTGGCGGTGGCCCTGCACCTCGCCGACGAGACGGGGCTGCCGCTGGCCACGATCGACGCACTCCGGCTGCGCTCCCTCTCCCCCGGCGACCTGGCCGCCGCGGGCGCCCGCGCCCGGGAGGGGCTGTACGGGGTGCGGTGGACCCCCGCGCCGGCCGACCCGGCCACCACCGCGGGCGACGGCCCCTGGGCCGTGCTGGGAGCGGCGCTGCCGCTGCCCTCCGGTACCGGTCCCGTCCCGTCGTACGACGGCCTCACCGCGCTGCGGGAGGCGGTCGACGGCGGCGCCGAGGTCCCGTCGACGGTGCTGCTGCCCCTGCTGCCGCCGGCCGAGGACGCGCCGGAGGGCGCGGAACGTGCGGGCGGTGCGCCCGGCGCGGACGCGGCCGGAGCGGACGCCTCGGACGGTGCCGGCGGGTTCGCGGGGCGGGCCCGGGCGGTGCTGCACGAGCTGCTCGGCACCGTACGGGACTGGCTGGCCGACGACCGGTTCGCGGCGAGCCGGCTGGTCGTGCTCACCCGAGGGGCCGTCGCCCCGGACGGCGAGGACGTCACCGATCTGACGCGGGCCGGCGTCTGGGGGCTGCTGCGCTCCGCCCAGGCCGAGCATCGGGACCGGTTCACGCTCCTCGACCTCGACGACCACCCCGGTTCCCACGCGGCCCTCGGTGCCGCGCTGCGCACCGGCGAACCCCAACTCCTCCTGCGGGCGGGGAAGGTGCTGGTCCCGAGGCTCGCCCCGGCCGAACCGGGCACCGAGGCCGGCGTCGACGGTGCCGGGCCGGACTGGAGCCGGGGCACGGTGCTCGTCACCGGTGGCACCGGAGCCCTCGGCGCGATCCTCGCCCGGCACCTGGTCACCGAGCACGGCGCCCGCCGGCTCCTGCTGACCAGCCGCCGCGGACCCGACGGGCCCGGCGCCCGGCAGCTGGCCGCGGAGCTGACCGCGCTCGGCGCCCACGTCGGGATCGTGGCGGCCGACGCCGCCGACCGTGACGCGCTGGCCGCGCTGCTCGCCGGCATTCCCGACGAGCACCCGCTGGCCGCCGTCGTGCACACCGCCGGCATCACCGACGACGCCACGGTCACCTCGCTGACGCCGGACCAGCTCGACGGCGTGCTGCGGCCCAAGGTCGACGGCGCGTGGAACCTGCACGAGCTGACCAGGGACATGGACCTGGAGGCGTTCGTCCTGTACTCGTCCGTCGCCGGTGTCGTCGGCACACCGGGGCAGGCGAACTACGCCGCCGCCAACACCTTCCTGGACGCGCTCGCCCACCACCGGCACGCCAACGGCCTGCCCGCGCACTCCCTCGCGTGGGGTCTGTGGGCCGAGAGCAGCGCGCTCAGCACCCATCTGTCCGACGCGGACCTCAGCCGTCTGGCCCGCCTCGGACTGCTGCCTCTCACCAACGCCGAGGCCACCGCGCTGTTCGACGCGGCGCTCGCCGTCGACCGGCCGGTGCACGCCGTCACCCGGATCGACACGGGTGCGCTGCGCGGGGCCGAACACCTGCCGGCGGCGTTGCGGCTGCTCGCCCCGCGGCCGGTGCCCCGCGCCGAGCGGCAGCAGGTGCCGCTCCCCCAGCGGCTGGCCGGGCTGCCGCCGGCGGAACAGCAGCAGGTGCTCAGCGATCTGGTGCGGGCGAGGACGGCCGCCGTCCTCGGGCACACCGACGCCACCGCGATCGGGACGAGCCGCGCCTTCAACGAGCTGGGCTTCGACTCGCTCACCGCGGTCGAGCTGCGCAACCAGCTGAACAGCGCCACCGGGCTGCGGCTGCCCACCACGGTCGTCTTCGACCATCCGAACCCGGACGCGCTGGCGGCGTATCTGCGTGCCGAACTCGTCGTGGAGGTCGCCGAGCCGTCCCCCGCCGATCCGGTGCTGGCCGACCTCGACCGGCTCAGGGCCGCGCTGCCGGACGCCCTCTCGGACACGGCGGCGCACCGGAGCATCGTCGACCGGCTGCGGGAACTGCTCGACCTCGCCGACGGTGCCGACCCGCTCCGCGACGACGACCTGCCCGACCTCGACTCCGCGACCGACGAGGACCTGTTCGCCCTGGTCGACGAACTCGACTAGCGGGACTTCAGAAACGCCCCCTGGCGGGCAGGGCCGCACGGCCCGGGCCCGTCCCCTCCCCCGGACGGGCCCGGGCGACCCATGACTTCCGTGCCGATTTCCCCATGGAGCTGAGACGACGTGACGACCGACGAGAACCAACTCCGCCAGTACCTCAAGCGTGCGGTCGCCGACGCCCGCGCGAGCCGCAAGCGGCTGCGCGAGGTGGAGGAGCGGGAGCGGGAACCCATCGCGATCATCGGGATGGCGTGCCGCTACCCCGGCGGCGTGCGCTCACCGGAGCAGTTGTGGCGGATCGTCGCCGACGGTGTCGACGCGGTGTCGCCCTTCCCCGAGGGCCGCGGCTGGGACGTCGACGACCTCTACGATCCCGACCCGGAGGCGGTCGGCAAGTCGTACACCCGTTACGGCGGGTTCCTGCACGACGCGGACCTGTTCGACCCGGAGTTCTTCGGGATGTCGCCCCGTGAGGCGCTGGCCACCGACCCGCAGCAGCGGCTGCTCCTGGAGACCGCGTGGGAGGCGTTCGAGCGGGCGCGGATCGTTCCGGACTCGGTGCGGGGCAGCCGTACCGGGGTGTTCGTCGGGGCGATGTACAACGACTACGGGTCGCGGCCCCGTCTGCCCGCCGAGGAGTTCGAGGGCTACCTGTACGGCGGCAGCGCGGGCAGTGTCGCCTCGGGCCGGCTCGCCTACACCTTCGGGCTGGAGGGGCCGGCG
The DNA here is from genome assembly GCF_056437585.1 of Streptomyces sp. NPDC042364. Lineage (NCBI taxonomy): Bacteria > Bacillati > Actinomycetota > Actinomycetes > Kitasatosporales > Streptomycetaceae > Streptomyces > Streptomyces sp. NPDC042364. The sequence continues at coordinate 87,247 of NZ_JBWKAJ010000008.1, forward strand.
GTCACGGTCGACACGGCGTGCTCGTCCTCGCTGGTCGCCCTGCATCTCGCGGCGACGGCACTGCGCCGGGGCGAGGCCGATCTGGCGCTGGCCGGCGGGGTGACGGTGATGTCGACGCCCACCTCGTTCGTGGAGTTCTCCCGGCTTCGGGGGCTGTCGTCCGACGGCCGGTGCAGGTCCTTCTCGGCGTCCGCCGACGGCACCGGCTGGGCAGAGGGCGTCGGTCTGCTGCTGCTCGCGCGGCTGTCCGACGCGCGGCGCGAGGGCCGCCCCGTGCTGGCCGTGATCAAGGGGTCGGCGATCAACCAGGACGGCGCGAGCAACGGGCTCACCGCGCCCAGCGGTCCCGCCCAGGAACGGGTGATCCGTCAGGCGCTCACCAGCGCGGGGCTGTCGCCCGCCGACGTCGACGCGGTCGAGGCGCACGGTACGGGGACCACGCTCGGCGACCCGATCGAGGCACGGGCCCTGCTCGCCACGTACGGCGAGGACCGGCCCGCCGGCCGGCCGCTCTGGCTGGGCTCGCTGAAGTCCAACATCGGACACGCGCAGGCGGCGGCCGGCGTCGGCGGCGTCATCAAGATGGTCGAGGCGATCCGCCACGGGGTCCTGCCGAGGACCCTGCACGCCGAGGAGCCCTCCCCCCACATCGACTGGGACACGGGCGCGCTCGCCCTCCTCACCGAGCCCCGTGCATGGCCGGACACCGGACGCCCCCGCCGCGCCGCCGTCTCGTCGTTCGGCTTCAGCGGCACCAACGCCCACGTGATCGTGGAGGAGGCGACGCAGGACACGGCCACGGGGGAGGCCGGGGAAGGGGCCGACGATGGGGCCGGCGTCGGAGCCGGCGTCGAGGTCACCGCCGGGAAGGGCGAGGGCGGGCCCGCGCGGGCCCCACAGCAGGCCGCCGGGGGCGCGTCGTCCTCCTGGCCCGGCCGCCCTCTGCCGCTGGTCCTGTCCGGCAAGGGCGAGGGCGCCCTCGCCGCGCGGGCCCGGCAGTTGCTGGACCTCCTGGCCGCGGGCGGGGACCCCGAGGCCGCCGACGGCGGCGCCACCGCCGGTGCCGGCCTCGCCCCCGCCACCGCCCTCCCCGCCACCGTCCCCGACATCGCCCACGCCCTGGTCACCACGCGGGCCGCACTGGACGACCGGGCCGTGGTCGTCGGTGCCGACCTCGACGAGCTGACCGCCGGGCTGGCCGCGCTCGCCGAGGGGCGCGGGGCACCCCACGTGGTGCGCGGTGGTCGCGCGGCGGCGTCGCGGGTCGCCTTCGTGTTTCCCGGGCAGGGGTCCCAGTGGGCCGGTATGGCGGCCGAACTGCTGGACGCCTCATCGGTGTTCGCGGCAGCGATGGCCGACTGCGCGGCGGCGCTGGCCCCGGTCACCGACTGGGATCTGATCGAGACGGTACGGGCCGGGGAGCCGCTGGAGCGGGTGGACGTGATCCAGCCGGCACTGTGGGCGATCATGGTGTCGCTCGCGGCGGTGTGGCGGGCCCACGGGGTGCGGCCGGCGGCCGTGATCGGGCACTCCCAGGGGGAGATCGCCGCCGCGTGCGTGGCCGGCGCGCTGTCCCTGGCCGACGGCGCCCGGGTGGTGGCCCTGCGCGCCCGCGCGATCGCCGAGGACCTCTCCGGCCGGGGCGGCATGATGTCGGTCGCGTTGCCCGAACCCCGCGTGCGCGAACTGATCGACGGCTACGGCGGCCGGGTCGCGGTCGCCGCCGTCAACGGCGCCGTGTCCGTGGTGCTCTCGGGTGACGCCGACGCCCTGGACGAACTGCGCGCGGCGGTCGTGGCCGACGGCGGCCGCGCCAAGCGGCTCCCCGTGGACTACGCCTCGCACTGCGCGCACGTCGAGTCGATCCGTGAGCGGCTGCTGGCCGACCTGGCGGGCATCGAGGCGCGGCCCTCCGAGGTGCCGTTCTACTCCACCGTCACCGGCGGCCTGTTCGACACCACCGGTCTGGATGCCACGTACTGGTACACCAACCTGCGGCAGAGCGTGCTGTTCGAGCCGACCACGCGGAGCCTGCTGGACGCCGGGCACGGCGTCTTCGTCGAGTGCAGCCCGCACCCGGTGCTGCTGCACAGCATCGAGGAGACCGCCGACGCCGCGGGCACGGCCGTCACCGGCGTCGGCTCGCTCCGCCGTGACCAGGGCGGACCCGACCGGGTGCTGGCCGCGCTGGGCGAGGCGTTCACGGCCGGGCTCCCGGTGGACTGGCCGACGGTGTTCGAGGGCCTGCCGGTGCGCACCGTCGAGCTGCCGACGTACCCGTTCCAGCGCGAGCGGTACTGGCTGGAGCAGTCGGCGCCCGTGTACACGGCCGGCCCCGCCCGCTCGGACCACCCGCTGCTCGGTACGGCGGTCAGGGTGGCCGGCGCCGACGAGGTGCTGTTCAGCGGCCGGGTCGCGACGGCCGCCCAGCCGTGGCTGTCCGGGCACACGGTGTCCGGCACCGTCGTGCTGCCGTCGGCGGCCCTGGTGGACGCGGTCGTCCGGGCGGGCACCGAGGTGGCCTGCCCGGTGGTGGACGAGCTGACCGTGCGGGCCCCGCTCGCCGTCCCCGACACCGGTGAGGTCCCGCTCCAGGTGCGGGTCGGGGCCCCGGACGACTCCGGCCGGCGCCCCGTCACCGTGCACGCCCTGCCGGACCCCGACACCGGGGAGTGGGCGGAGCTGGCCGCCGGCACCCTGCGCGCCGAGGACGGCACGACCGCCGCCCTCGCGGGGAACGCCGACGGCGCCGAGGTGCGGCTCCCGGAGGAGTACGCCGCCGACGCCGGCCGTCACGTCCTGCACCCGTCGCTGCTGGAGGCCGCGCTCGCGGTGGACGGGGGCGAGCCGTTCGCCGTCCGCTGGCGGGGGGTGCGGCTGCACGCCCCCGGCGCGACGGCCGTACGGACCCGGCTCGCCCGAGCCGGGGACAGCGACGGCGGGGCCGCCGCGGCGGAGGGGGCCGTCTCCGTCGTGCTGACCGGCCCGGACGGGGCGCCCGTCGCCACCGTCGACTCCGTCGTCCGGCGCTCCCCCGAACCGTCGGAACTCATCGGCGGTCCGGGCCCGCTGCGCGCCCTGCACCACGTCACCTGGGTGCCGCTCACCCCCGGCCGGCCGGACCGGCCGGTCGCCTGGGCGGCCCTCGGGCGGCTGCCGGACGAGGAGGCCGGTGCGTCCTACCCGGCACCCCGGCCGTACGACGGCGAGTCCGCCGTGACCTCCTACGAGGACCTCGCCGCCCTCGGCCGTGCGGTCGAGTCCGGTACGGCGGCCGACGCCCTCCTCGTCCACCTGCCGGCGGCCGGCAACGACACCGAGGTCGTGGACGGTGTGCGCTCGGCGACCGGGAGGGCGCTGGCCCTGCTCCAGGCCTGGCTGGCCGACGAGCGGCTGGCCGCGACCCGGCTCGTGCTGGTCACCGGGGGCGCGGTGGCCGCCACGGCCGGCGAGGTGCCGCACCTGGACGCGGCGGCGGTCCGCGGCCTGGTGCGGTCGGCGCAGTCGGAGAACCCGGGCCGGATCGTCCTCGTGGACGCCCCCGGCGCGGGCACGGACACCGCGCCCGTCCCCCCGGCACTCCTGGCCGCCCTGCTCGCCACGGACGAGCCGCAGGCCGCCGTACGCGACGGCCGGCTCCTGGTGCCCCGGCTGCGGCGGGTCACCCGGGCCGACGCGGGCGACGGCACGGCCCCCCGCTGGCGCCCGGACGGCACGGTCCTCGTCACCGGCGGCACGGGGGCGCTCGGCGCCGCCGTGTCCCGGCACCTCGTCGTCGAGCACGGCGTCCGGCGGCTGCTGCTGGCCTCTCGCCGAGGTGAACGGGCGCCGGGGGCCGAGCAGTTGCGCGCCGAACTCACGGGCCTCGGGGCCGAGGTGCGGATCGCCGCGTGCGACGTCGCCGACCGTGACGCGCTCAAGGCGCTGCTCTCCGAGATACCGGCCGAGCACGCGCTGACCGGGGTCGTGCACACGGCCGGGGTCCTGGACAACGGCCTCCTCCCGGCGCTCACGTCCGGTCGGCTGGACGCGGTGCTGGGCCCGAAGGCGGACGCGGCCTGGCATCTGCACGAGCTGACCCAGGGCGACGAGCTGGCGGCGTTCGTGCTGTTCTCCTCGGTCGTGGGCGTGTTCGGCGGCCCGGGCCAGGCCAACTACGCGGCGGCCGGCGCTTTCCTGGAGGCGCTGGCCGAGCGGCGCCGCGCCGAGGGCCTGCCCGCGAGTTCGCCGGCCTGGGGGCTGTGGGAGGTCGAGGGCGGGATCAACGCGGGGCTGACCCCGGCCGACCGGTCCCGTTTCGCCCGCGACGGCTTCGTGCCGACGAGCACGGCGGAGGGGCTGGCGCTGTTCGACGCGGCGCTGGGGGTCCGTCACCCGGCGGTGACAGCCGTGCCGTTCGACCTCGCGGCCGTACGGGCCTTCGGCGGTCCGGTCCCGCCGCTGCTGAGGGCCCTGGTGCCGGCGGCCGACCGCGGTCCGGATCGGACCGGCGGCGAAGGGGACGTGCCCCTCGCCGAGCGGCTCGCCGGGATGACCGCGGGCGAGCGGCGGGAGTTCGTGCTGGACCTGGTGCGCGGCGAGGTGGCCGTCGTGCTGGGCTTCCGCGACCCGGCCGCCGTCGAGGCCCAACGACCCTTCCAGGAACTGGGTTTCGACTCGCTCACCGCCGTGCAGCTGCGCAACCGGCTGGGCGCGGCAAGCGGCGTCCGGCTGCCGGCGACCGTGGTGTTCGACCATCCGACCCCGGCGGCCCTCACCGCGTTCCTGCTCGCCGGACTCGGGTCCGGACAGGAGTCCGCCGAGCAGTCCCCGCTCCTCGCCGAACTCGACAAGCTGGAGGAGATCCTCTCGACGGCCGGCGACAGCGAGGACGCCGCCGCCGACGCGGACGAACGCGCCGCCGTCACCGTCCGGTTGCAGACGATCCTTTCGCGCTGGATGGACGCGTGGGGCGGCACGCCCGGCGACACCGGCCCGCAGGACCCGCTGGAGTCGGCCTCGACCGACGAGCTCCTCGACTTCATCGACAACGAACTCGGCCGCGCGGGCAGCTGATGCCCCGCGCCGAACCGTCCTCACGCACGCACCCGGTGTCCCGCACCGCTGTCACTGCCGTCCCCGAGAAGATGTGAGTTGTCCCATGGCGGATGAGAAGAAGCTGGCCGACTACCTGAAATGGGTCACGGCCGACCTGCGGAAGGCACGCAGCCGCATCGCCGAGCTGGAGTCCGGACGGCTGGAGCCGGTCGCGATCGTCGGCATGGCCTGCCGCTACCCCGGCGGGGTGACCTCGGCCGACGATCTGTGGCGGCTGGTCTCCGAGGGCCGGGACGGCATCTCGGAGTTCCCCTCCGACCGGGGCTGGGACCTGGAGGGGCTGTACGACGCCGACCCGGACACGCCCGGCACGTCGTACACCCGCGAGGGCGGGTTCCTGGACGGCGCGGCCGACTTCGACGCCGCGTTCTTCGGGATCTCCCCGCGTGAGGCGCTCTCGATGGACCCGCAGCAGCGCGTGGTGCTGGAGACCGCCTGGGAGACCTTCGAGCAGGCGGGCATCGACCCGACGGGGCTGAAGACGTCCAACGTGGGTGTCTTCGTCGGCGCGGTGGACCAGACGTACCTCGGTCTGGAAGGGCCCGAGGAGTTCGAGGGCTACCTGATGACCGGCAAGCTCAGCAGTGTGGTCTCCGGCCGGGTCTCCTACTCGTTAGGGTTCGAGGGGCCGGCCGTCACGGTGGACACGGCGTGCTCGTCGTCGCTGGTCGCGCTGCACCTCGCGGCGCAGTCCGTGCGCAGCGGGGAGTCGGCGCTCGCCCTGGCGGGCGGGGTGACCATCAGCGGCACGCCGGGCGGGTTCGTCGACTTCTCCCGGCAGCGTGGCCTCGCCGCCGACGGCCGGTGCAAGTCGTTCGCGGCCGCCGCCGACGGGACCAGCTGGTCCGAAGGTGTGGGGCTGCTCCTCGTGGAGCGGCTCTCCGATGCCGTGCGCAACGGCCATCGCGTCCTGGCCGTGCTGCGGGCCACCGCCGTCAATCAGGACGGCGCCTCCAACGGGCTCACCGCACCCAGCGGCCCCTCCCAGGAGCGGGTCATCCGCCAGGCGCTCGCCGAGGCTCGGCTGGACGCGGCCGACGTGGACGCGGTCGAGGCGCACGGCACCGGCACCCGGCTGGGCGACCCCATCGAGGCGCAGGCGCTGCTGGGCACGTACGGCGCGGCCCACCCGGCGGAGCGCCCGCTGTACCTCGGGTCGCTGAAGTCCAACATCGGGCACGCGGTCGCCGCGGCCGGGGTGGGCGGCGTCATCAAGATGGTCCAGGCGATACGGCACGGGGTGCTGCCCAGGACCCTGCACGTCGACCGGCCGACCCCGCTGGTCGACTGGTCCGACGGCGCGGTGGAGCTGCTGACCGAGGAGCGCCCCTGGCCGCACACGGGCCGCCCGCGCCGCGCCGCGGTCTCCGCGTTCGGGGTGAGCGGCACCAACGCCCACGTCATCATCGAGCAGGCTCCCGAAGCGGCGGAGACGCCGGCGGACACCTCGCGCCCGGCGAGCGCCGCCTCCGGCACGTCCGCCACCGCCACCGCCGCGCCCGCCACCGCCGCCACCGCCACCGCCGCGCCCGCCACCGCCGCCCCCGCCACCGCTGCTGCCGCCTCCCCCGCCGTGCCCTCCCCGGACACGGCGCCGGACGTCGGGACCCCCGCTCCCCCGGTCCCTCTCCCCGCCATCCCCTGGGCCCTGTCCGCGCGGACGGCGGATGCCGTGCGGGCTCAGGCGGAACGGCTGGCCGAGTTCGTCGAGCGGCACCCCGAGGTGTCGGCCGAAGACGTGGCGCACGCGCTCGCGACCACGCGGGCCGGGCTGGAGCACCGGGCCGTGGTGGTGGGCGCGGGTCGCACCGAACTCCTCGACGCCCTGCGCGCTTTCACTCCGGAAGCGGTGGCGCCGGCGCTGCCGCGCGGCGCGACCGCCACGGGCAGGCTGGGCTTCCTGTTCACGGGCCAGGGGGCCCAGCGCGCCGCGATGGGCCTCGAACTGCACGCCGCGTTCCCGGCGTTCGCGGCGGCCTTCGACGAAGTGTCCGCGCATCTCGACCCGTTGCTGGACCGGCCGCTGCGCGAGGTGATCGCGTCGGGCGACGGGCTCGACAGGACGGGTTACGCGCAGCCCGCGCTGTTCGCCGTCGAGGTCGCGCTCTTCCGGCTGTTCGCGTCCTGGGGCGTACGGCCCGACCTGCTCGCCGGGCATTCGATCGGCGAGCTGGCCGCCGCGCATGTGGCGGGCGTGCTGACCCTCGCGGACGCGGCGGCCGTGGTGGCCGCCCGGGGCCGGCTGATGCAGGCCCTGCCGAGGGGCGGGGCCATGGTCGCGTTGCAGGCCACGGCCGACGAGGTCGAGCCGCTCCTCGCCGATACCGGCGGTCGTGTGGGGGTCGCGGCGCTCAACGGACCGTCGTCCACGGTGGTGTCGGGCGAGGAGGACGCGGTCGCCGCGATCACGTCCACGGTCCGCTCCTGGGGCCGCGCGACCAAGCGGCTGGTGGTCAGCCACGCGTTCCACTCCCCTCTGATGGAGCCGATGCTGGAGGAGTTCGGCCGGGTCGTGCGGGGCGTCACCCTGAACGCGCCGGAGATCCCCCTGGTGTCCACGGTCACCGGGCGCATCGCCACCGACGCGGAACTGCGTTCGCCGGACTACTGGATCCAGCAGGTACGGCAGCCGGTCCGCTTCGTGGACGCGGTCCGCACCCTCGTCGAGCGGCAGGTGACCACCACCCTGGAGCTGGGCCCGGCCGGGGTGCTCACGGCGCTGGTCGACGACTGCGTGTCCGGCGCGGGTGCCGTGGCCGCCGTGGCGGCCGTACGGTCCGGCCCCTCCGAGCCCCTGTCCGTGGTGGCGGCGCTGGGGCGGCTGTGGAGCGCGGGTGTGCCCGTGGACTGGCCGGGGTTCTTCGGCCAGGCCGGTCCCCGGCGGCGGGTGGACCTGCCGAGCTACGCGTTCCAGCGGAAGCGGTACTGGCTGGAGTCCGGTCCCGCCGAGGCGTCCGCGCGTTCCGGGGGCGCGGCCGGCCATCCGCTGGTGGACGCGGCGGTCGAGATCGCCGGCCGTGACGAGCTGGTCCTCACCGCCCGCCTCACGTCCCGCTCGGCCCCGTGGCTCGCCGGGCACACCCGGGACGGCGAGGTCGTGCTCCCCGTCTCCGCCCTGCTGGACGTGGTGTGGCGCGCGGCCGACGAGGTCGGCTGCACGGCCGTGCACGAGCTGACCGTGCGCCGCCCGGTCGTGCTGCCCGAACGCTCCCGGGTCCGCGTCCAGTTGACCGTCGGCGCGCCGGACGCCGCGGGCACCCGCGCCTTCACCGTCCACGCGGGCGCCGACGAGGACCACCCGGCGTGGACCGTCGCCGCCTCGGGGACCCTGAGCCCCGCCGGCCGTGAGACCCCGTTCGAGCTGGGGGCGTGGCCCCCTGCGGGGGCGCGGGCCCTGGACGTGGCCGACGGGGCACGGGCGGCGTACCCGGGGGTCTCGGCGGTGTGGCACCGCGACGGGGAGCTGTTCGCCGAGGTCGCGCTGGACGAGGACACGGACGTCGACGGGTACGGGCTGCACCCGGCGCTGCTGGAGGCCGCCTTGCACGGCACGCTGCTCGCGGCCGGGCGGGGCGGGGTCGTCGCGGAGATCGGCCGGGCCCGCCTGCACGCCGTCGGCGCCCGCGCGCTGCGGGTGCGGCTGACCCCTGGCCCCGAGGGCGGCTGGGCGGTACGGCTCGCCGACCCGTCCGGGCGGCCGGTCGCGTCGCTCGCCTCGGCCGTCGCCCGCCCGGTGGACGCGACCGAGGTCGCCGTGGCCCGGTCGCGCCCGCTGGACTCGCTGTTCCGGGTCGCCTGGAACCCGGTCGTTCCGGAGGGCAGGGACGGCGCCGCGCTGGCCGTGCTGGAGACGGGCAGCGGGGACCTCGGGTTCGAGGACGTCCGCAGGTTCGCCGATGTGGACGCGGCGCTGGACTCGCCGGTCCCGTTCGACGCGCTGCTCGCCCCGTTCGTGTTCGCGCCGGGCGGTGATGTGGCGGCGCGGGCGCGGGAGGCGACACGGCGGGCGCTGGCCCTCGTCCGGTCGTGGCCGTCGGACGAGGGGTCCGCCGACATCCCGCTGGTGGTGGTGACCCGGGGCGCGGTCGCCACCGGCCGGGGTGCCGACCGGCCGGCCGGTGTGTCCGACCTGGTCGCCGCCCCGGTGTGGGGTCTGCTGCGCTCGGCCCAGTCGGAGATGCCCGGCCGGATCGTGCTGGTCGACCTGGACGACGACCCGGCGTCGGCGGAGGCCCTGCCGTCGATCGTCGCCTCCGGCGAACCCCAGGTCGCGGTACGGGGCGGCACGGTGCTGGTTCCGCGTGCGGCCCGGCTGACGCCGGCCGGCGGCGAGCCGGCGCCCACTCCCTGGCGGCGCGACGGCACGGTCATGATCACCGGTGGTACGGGTGCGCTGGGTGCCCTGTTCGCGCGGCACCTCGTCCGGGAGCACGGGGTGTCCCGGCTGCTGCTGGTGAGCCGCAGCGGCCCGGCGGCTCCCGGTGCGGACGCACTCGCCGACGAGCTGGCCGAGCTGGGCGCCAAGGTGATGATCACGGCGTGCGACCTGGCGGACCGGGAGGCCCTCGGCGCCCTCCTCGCGACCGTCCCGGCCGGGCATCCGCTCACCGGGGTCGTGCACACGGCCGGGGTGAACGACGACGGGATGATCGCGACCCTGACCCCCGAGCGGCTGGCGGCCGTGCTGCGCCCCAAGGTGGACGCGGCGTGGAACCTGCACGAGCTGACGCTCGGTCACGACCTGTCGGCGTTCGTGCTGTTCTCGTCGGTGGCGGGTCTCGTGGGCGGTCCCGGCCAGGCCAACTACGCCGCCGCGAACACCTTCCTGGACGCGCTCGCCGAACACCGTGCCGCGAGCGGTCTGCCCGCGACCTCGCTGGCCTGGGGCCTGTGGGACACGGCGGGCGGCATGGGCGGCGCCCTCGGCGAGGCCGACCGGAAGCGCATCGCCCGCACCGGTCTGCTGCCGGTCACCGAGGAGCGGGGCCCGGGTCTCCTCGACGCCGCGCTGCGGCTGGGCCGGCCGGCGCTGGTGGCCACCCCTCTCGACGTGGCCGCCCTGCGCGCCCGCCCGGCCCAGGTCCCGCTCCTCCTCACCGGTCTGGCGCGGACACCGGCCCGCCCGTCCGCCCGGGACGACGCCGGGGGCACGCGGTCGCTGGCGCAGCGCCTCGACGGGCTGCCGGAGCAGCGGCAGCGGGAGGTCGTGGCGGAGTTCGTGCGCGGCGAGGTCGCCCTGGTGCTCGGGCACCGCGACGCGTCCGCCATCGGCGACGACCGGTTCTTCACCGAACTCGGCTTCGACTCGCTGATCTCCGTGGAGCTGCGCAACCGGCTCGGTTCCGCGACCGGCCTCCGGCTTTCCGCCTCCGTGGTCTTCGAGCACCCCACCCCGGCCGCGCTGACGAAGCACCTGTGCGCCGAGCTGCTCACGAGCGCCCCCGAAGCGGTCCCCGCCGGCACCGCCGTGGACTTCGCGGCGGAGGTGTGGCTCGACGACGACGTGCGCCCGGCCGGCGAGATCAGCCGGGTGTCCGCCGATCCCCGCGAGATCCTGCTGACCGGCGCCACCGGGTTCCTCGGGGCGTTCCTCCTGCGCGACCTGATGCGCTCCACCCGGGCCCGTGTGCACTGCCTGGTGCGCGGGGCCGACCGGGCAGACGCCGAGCGGCGGCTGCGCGCCAACCTGGAGTGGTACGAGGTCCTCGACGAGGTGGACCCGGACCGGATCTCCGTGGTGGTCGGCGATCTCTCCGCGCCCCGGCTGGGGCTGACGGAGGGCGGGTTCGACGATCTGGCGCGCTTCGTCGACGTCGTCTACCACGCGGGCGCCACGGTGAGCTGGCTGCGGCCGTACACCGAGCTGCGGCGGTCCAATGTGGACGGGACGCGGGAGGTGCTGCGGCTGGCGGCCCGGCACCGCACCGTGCCGGTGCACCACGTCTCGACGAGCGGGGTCTTCCCGGCGCCGGCGCCCGGCGCCGAGGACGTCCCGGCGAAGGTGACCGACCCGACCGGCCCCGCCGAGGAGCTGTGGAACGGGTATCTGCAGAGCAAATGGGTCGCCGAGCAGGTCATCCGGATCGCGCGGGAGCGCGGGCTGCCGGTCTCGGTGTACCGGGTGGACGTGGTCTGCGGCGACCAGCGGGCCGGTGCCTGCCAGACCAAGGACTTCGTCTGGCTGAGCCTGAAGGGCCTGCTCCAGGCCGGGGCGGTGCCGGACCGGCTCGCCGGGTCCTTCCACATGGTGCCGGTGGACTACGTGAGCGGCACGATCACCACCCTCGCGGCGCGGGAGGAGGCCGCGGGCGGCACGTTCCACCTGTTCAACGAGCGGGACCAGGCCTTCGCCGACTTCGTCGGCCATCTCCGGTCGTACGGATACGAGTTGCCGGTCCTGGACTGGGACAGCTGGCGGGAGCGGGTACGGGCCGACCGCGACAACGCGCTGGTGCCGCTGCTCGACGCCTTCGAGGCCCTCATGGCGGGTGACGGCCGTGCGACGTACCCGCCGCTGGACGTGTCGGAGACGGAGCGGGCGCTGGCCGGCACCGGCATCGAGTGCCCGGAGATCGGGCGGGACCTGTTCGAGAAGTACGTGGGGTTCTTCGAGCGGGCCGGCTACTTCCCGAAGGCGGGGGCATGAGCCGCGCCCTCTTCGCGCGGCTTCGGATTTCTACACAGTGGAGGAGCGACAACCGTGGGGACAGCTGAGCGGAACCGCGCGATCGTGCTGGGCGCGAGCATGGCCGGGCTGCTGGCGGCGCGTGTGCTGGCGGACGCGTACGACGAGGTCGTCGTGGTGGACCGGGACGAGCTGAGGGACGACGACCTGCCGCGCAAGGGCGTGCCGCAGGGCAACCACGTCCACGCCCTGCTGGCCCGTGGCCGGCACATCATCGAGGAGCTGCTGCCGGGCGCGACCGACGAGCTGATCTCCACCGGCGCGGTGACCGGTGACGTCACCGGGAATGTGCGCTGGGTCATGGAGGGGCAGCGGATGCCGCAGCCGAACTCGGACATGCTGCTGCTGTCGATGAGCCGGCCGCACCTGGAGCAGCGCGTGCGGGTCCGGGTGCGAGCCCTGCCGAACGTGTCGTTCCTGCACCGGCACGACATCACCGGGCTGCTGACGTCGGACGACCGGCGGACGGTCGTGGGCGTGTCGGTGGTGGAGGACGGCCGGTCGCGCGATCTGGCCGCGGATCTGGTGGTGGACGCCACCGGGCGGCGCTCCCGCACCCCGGCGTGGCTGGCGGAGCTGGGTTTCCCGCAGGTGGCGGAGGACGAGCAGCGGATCGGGGTCGGCTACACCACGCAGTACTTCCGGCTGCCGCCCGAGCTGATGGGCGACGACATCTCCATCGACGTCGTGGCCTCGCCGGAGACCGGGCGCGGAGCGATCTGCGCCGCCATCGAGGGCGGCCGCACGGTGGTGACGGCGTACGGCTTCCTCGGCGACTACCCGCCCCATGACTCGGAGGGGTTCCTCGCGTTCCTGAAGTCGCTGTCCGGAACGGACATCTACGACACGGTGAAGGACCACGAGCCGCTGGGTGACCCGGTGGCGTACCGCTTCCCGGCGAATCTGCGCCGCCGCTACGAGCTGATGACCTCGTTCCCGGCCGGGCTGCTCGTGCTCGGCGACGCGGTGTGCAGCTTCAACCCGGTGTACGGGCAGGGCATGACGGTCGCCGCCCTCGGTGCCATGGTGCTGCGCGACCATGTGTCCCGGCCGGGCGCGCCGCGTGCCGAGGAGTACTTCGCCGACCTCGCGGAGGGGGCCGTGGACGCGGTGTGGTCGATGACGACCAGCGCCGACCTCGCCTTCCCCGGCGTCGAGGGCGAGCGGACCGAGGAGTGGCGGGAGGAGCAGGCGTACGTGGGTCGGCTCCTGGAGGCGGCCACCCGCGACCACTCGCTGCTGACCGCTTACGCCCGCGTGGTCTTCCTGGTCGATCCGCCGGAGGCGCTCGTCGCCCCCGGGATCCAGGCGGCGGTCCGCGCGGCGTCCCCGGACGCCGCGCGGACGTGACCGAGTCCCCCTGACCCTGTTCCGGCCTTCGCCGGCCTTCCCCGACGGCTTTTCCGTGACGGTTTCTCTCTGATGGCAGGTGACATGAACGACAGTCCTGTTCTGGTGCTCGGCGGTACGGGCAAGACGGGCCGCCGTGTGGCGCGGCAGCTCGCCGAGCGCGGGCGTACGGCCAGGGTGGCGTCCCGCTCGGGTGCCCAGCCCTTCGACTGGCGCGACAAGGAGACGTGGGCCGCGGCCGTCGAGGGCGTCGAGGCGGTCTACGTGGTGGACGAACAGGGTCCCCACGCCGCGGAACTCCTCGCCGACTTCGCCTCGTTCGCCACCCGGCGGGGGGTGGGGCGGCTGGTGTTCCTGTCCGCGCGGACGCTGGAGCAGTGGGCGCACGACGAGAGCCGGTTCGCCGCCGAGCGGGCGGTGCGGGAGTCGGGCGCCGAGTGGACGATCCTGCGGCCCACCTGGTTCTCCCAGAACTTCAGCGAGGACCGGCTGCTGGCGCCGGACGTCGCCGCCGGAGAGGTGATCCTGCCGGACGGTGCGGGCGTGGAGCCGTTCATCGACGCCGAGGACATCGCGGCCGTCGCCGTGGCCGCGCTCACCGAGGAGGGGCACGCGGGCGAGCTGTACGTCCTGTCGGGGCCGCGGCTGATGACCTTCGCCGAGTGCGTCGACCTGATCGCCGAGGCGGCGGGCCGGAAGATCCGCGCGGTCGTGGTGGACCCCGAGGAATACGCCCGGCATCTCGTCGGGCGGGGCTACCCACGGGATTTCGCGGATTTCATGAACGAACTGTTCGACACCATTCGTGACGGCCGGACGGCATATCTCTCCGACGGTGTGCGGAGGGCTCTCGGACGGGAGCCTCGTGACTTCCGCCTGTACGCGGCCGAGACGGATTGGGACGCGGTCTCAGCACGGTAACCACCGGCTCTCCACCGCTGGTCAGGGATGGTTACCGGGGTGTGGCCCGGCCGTTCCGGGCGGCCAGTAGCGTTCAACGGGTCGAAATGCGCGGCGCGATGCCCAATCCGCCCGATGTCCATCTGTCAACTCTCGTCCCACTCCCCCGCGGGGGAATGAATGGAGCGGCTCATCCATGGCCAGCGGAAAGTACGACAAGTTTTTGTCGAGCGACATCGAGACGCATCAGGAGATGTTCGGCGAGGCGTTCAACTCCGGTGACGCGGACGCCGTCAACTCGATGTACACCGAGGACGCCGTCGGCGTCTGGGACCCGGGTGTGCCGCTGACGGGCCAGGCCCGTCGGGACCGGGTCAAGGAGTTCATGTCCTACGGCCCGACCGTGGACGCGAAGGTGCTCCAGACGCTCGTGACCGGTGACACGGCGATGCTGATCGTCGAGTGGTCGATGGAGACCAAGGACGCGGACGGCAAGCCGGAGCATCTGGAGGGCGTCGCCGTGGACGTCCTCCGGCGTGGCGAGGACGGCAACTGGCGTTACGTCATCGACAACCCCTACGGCGTCAGCGGTCCCCGGACCGCCGAGGAGGCCGCCGGGGCGTAGCCCGTGCGGGGCCCGGGCGCGAGGGGCGTCCGGGCCCCCTGGGTCCGACCGGTCCGGCGGTTCAGCGGCGCCCGTCGGCGAGGGTGTTGCGGCGGGCCGGGGCCGCCCCGAAGGACTGGCGGTAGTCCGTGGGCGTCACCCCGACGTGCAGGGTGAAGTGGCGGCGCAGATTGGCCGCCGTGCCCAGGCCGCTGAACTCGCTGACCCGTTCGATCGGCAGGTCGGTGGTCTCCAGCAGGGTCTGGGCGTGTGCGAGGCGCCGGTTGAGCAGCCACTTGAGCGGAGTCATCCCGGTCGCGGCCTGGAGACGCCGGAAGAAGGTGCGGGTGCTCATGCCGGCCTGCTTGGCCATCCCGTCGACGGTGAGGGGCTGGTCGAGGTGGCGGGCGGCCCAGTCCATGACGGGGGCGAGGCTGTCGTCGTCGGTGACCGGGACGGAGAGATCCACGAACTGGGCCTGACCTCCGGGCCGGTGACCGGAGACCACCAGGCGGCGGGCGAGCTGGTTGGCGACATGGGCGCCGAGGTCATGGCGCACGATGTGCAGGCACAGGTCGAGTCCGGCCGTCATACCGGCGCTGGTCAGCACCCGGCCCTCGTCCACGTAGAGGACCGAGTCGTCGACCTCCACCTCGGGGTAGCGCTTGGCCAGGTCGGCCGTGTTCAGCCAGTGGGCGGCGGCCCGGCGGCCGTTCAGGAGTCCGGCCTCCGCGAGTGCGAACGCCCCGGTGCACAGGGACACCATGCGGGCGCCGGCGTCGTAGGCCCGGCGCAGCGCGTCGACGAAGTCGGCCGGAAGGGGCTCCCCCCGGCTGACCACGGCGTCCGGCACCGAGGGCACGATCACGGTGCCGGCGGTGACGAGGTCCTCGACGCCGTGGGTGGTGCGGACGGAGAACCCCCGCGCCGGCTCGGCGGCGGAGGGTGGGGTCACCGAGCACACCCGCAGGTCGTACCAGGGGTCGGCGAGGTCCGGCTGGGGATCGCCGAAGACCGCGTAGGCGATGGCCGTCTCGTAGACCTCGCACACCTGCATGTCCGTGTCGTTGACCAGAGCGATGGCGACAGACCCAGGATTCATACCGCCAAGCCTACGGCAGGAATTTTGCGAAGGTCGGCACTTCTGCCACTGTCCGCCGTCCGCACCGCGATGCGAGGGTTGCGGGCAGTGGGTTGACCATCGCCGAGATGCAAACCATGCAAACCACAGTGTGAATTGGAACAGGAGTACGCAATGTCGAACACCAACGCAGCCCAAGCTCCGGTGTCGGTCATCGGCCTGGGTCTGATGGGCCAGGCATTAGCCGCTGCTTTCCTCAAGGCGGGGCACCCCACCACCGTGTGGAACCGTACGGCCGCCAAGGCCGACCAGCTCGTCGCCGAGGGCGCCGCCCGCGCCGGCTCGGTCGCGGACGCGGTCGCGGCGAGCCCGCTGGTCGTCGTCTGCGTCACGGACTACACCGCCGTGCGCGAGCTGCTCGACCCGTTGGCCGGCTCGCTCAAGGACAAGGTCGTGGTGAACCTGACCACGGGCACCTCGACACAGGCCCGCGAGACCGCGGAGTGGGCGGCGGGCGTGGAGACCACCTACCTCGACGGCGCCATCATGGCGATCCCGCCGGACATCGCCACCGACGCCGCCGTCCTGCTGTACAGCGGCCCGAAGGCGGCCTACGAGGAGCACGAGGCGACGCTGCGCGCACTGGGCGCCGCGGGCACCACGTACCTGGACACCGACCACGGGCTGTCCGCGCTGTACGACATGTCGCTGCTGGGCATCATGTGGGGCATCCTCAACGGCTTCCTCCAGGGCGCCGCCCTGCTGGGCACCGCCAAGGTGAAGGCCACCACCTTCGCCCCGCTGGCCAACACGATGATCAACGTGGTCACCGAGTACGTGACCGCGTACGCCCCGCAGATCGACGAGGGCAAGTACCCGGCCGGCGACGCCACCATGACGGTCCACCAGGACGCTCTGGAGCACCTCGCCGAGGAGAGCGAGACCCTCGGCATCAACGCCGAGCTGCCCCGCTTCTTCAAGGCGCTCGTCGACCGCGCGGTGGCCGACGGCCACGCCGAGAACGGCTACGCGGCCCTGATCGAGCAGTTCCGCAAGCCCTCCGCCTGACACACGCGTTCCGCCCGGCCTCCGGGGTACGGCCCACCAGCCGTACCCCGGAGGCTTTTGCATTCCACCTGCACGTAATTCTCACATTTCAATCCCCGGCAATCCCCCTGCCGTCCGTCAAACGGAATTACCCGGGGAAGACCGAAAATCGCCGCTGCTCCACTACGTTTGGCAGCGTTTTCCGGACACGGTCCGACGATCCGGGGGAGTGCCCGGCATGCATGCCGGCGACGCATCGAGGAGAAATGTGAGTACACCCAACGAGCACGGCGCGATATCGGCCAACGAGAACGTGGCGTCCGGTTCCGGCCGGGCCGTGTCGCGGCTGACGCGGCGCTCGCTGCTGAGGGCGGCCGGAGCCACCACGCTCGTCACCGCGGCGGGTGCGGCCGTCGCGCGGCCGGCCGCCGCGGCGGCGGAGCTGAAGAAGGACTTCGACGTCATCGTCGTCGGCGCCGGCCTCGCCGGGGTCACCGCCGCCCGCGAGTTGAAGGCCCAGGGCAAGCGGGTCCTCCTGCTGGAGGCGCGCAACCGCATCGGGGGACGGACCTGGACCGACACCTACCAGGGGCAGCAGATCGAGCGCGGCGGCGCCTGGGTCGACCCGCTCCAGCCGTATGTGTGGCGGGAGCTGAACCGCTACAAGGTCCCGATCGTCGCCGACGCGGGTGTCGAGCGGAGCATCCTGCCCACCCTCGACGGGTTCCAGGAGTACGACCCGGCCGAGGCGTACGCCCGCCAGAAGGAGCTGTTCACCCCGTTCTTCGAGGACGGCAACCGGGAGTACTTCCCGCGCCCCTACGAGCCGCTCCACCGCGAGGACCTGGTCCGCGAGCACGACGGCTTCTCGCTCCGTGACCGGCTCGACCAGCTGAGGTACGCGCCGGAGGAGGAGATCCGGCTCACCAGCACGACCTCGCTGTACGGCGGCTCCAGCAAGCGCGGCGCGCTGACCCACCTCACCCAGTGGTGGGCGCTGTCCGGCTGGAACTTCGACGGCTTCCACGGCGTCAACACCTATCGCCCGAAGAACGGCACGATCTCGCTGCTCACGGCCATCCTGGCCGAGGCGGCGCCCACGCTGCGCCTGAACTCTCCGGTGGCCTCGGTCGAGCAGGACGGCAGCCGGGTGCGCGTCGTCACCCGGGCCGGGGAGCAGTTCGTCGCCCCCGAGGTGATCATGGCCGTCCCGGTCAACGTGTGGAAGACGATCAAGTTCAACCCGGGGCTTCCGGAGGCGCACCGTACGGCCTCCACCGCGGGCATCGGCGTGCCGCACGAGAAGAAGCTGTGGCTGGACCTGAAGCGGCCCGCCGACCGCTTCGTCGCGGAGGCCCCGGAGGGACACCCGATCTGCATCATGGGCCGCTTCGACGTGGGCCAGCCGGTGGTGGCGTTCAGCGTGAAGGACACCTTCGACGTACGGGACCGCAAGCAGGTCGAGGCGGCGGTGAAGGACATCCTTCCGGACGCCAAGCTGCTCAGCTACACGGCCCACGACTGGCACGCCGACGAGTTCGCGCTGGGCGTCGGCGCCTTCCGCCAGCCGTTCCAGCTGACCCGGCTGCACCGCGACATCCAGAAGCCGCACGGCCGTGTGAAGTTCGCCGGCGGCGACATCGCCGACGGCTGGAGCGGCTACATGGACGGAGCCGTCGAGTCGGGCATCCGCGCGGCCGGGGGCAAGCTCCTGAGCACCGCCGAGATCAAGCGCCTGACGAGCACGGCGGCCCTGCGGGCCCCGCAGGTCGACCGCCGGCTGTACCGCTCGATGTCGGCGTTCTGACCCGCGCTCCCGGCCCGGTCTCGCCCTGATCTGCCGACGGTATACGGGCGGTCTCCGGAAGCCGGCGCCACGTCACCGGCAGTGGACTTCGGTCCGCTGCCGGTTTCAGGTCTCTCACGCATTCCCTTTGTGCCCGCGGAATTCGCCGTGGGACGAGAAACGCGAGGATAAGGTCAGGACCATGAGCATAACTTCGGATACTCTCGCAAAGGATCCGGCGGAGTCGCTGTTCGCCTGGTTCCGTTCGATGCTCGACACCCAGCCCGTGTACCGGGACCCGGAAAACGGATGGCAGGTTTTCGGTTACTCCGACATCTCCCGGATTCTCGCCGACACGACCACCTTCTCCTCGGACACCGCCCGCGCGTTCAATCCGCCGCAGCCCGATCTCGACTTCTTCGACATGGGCAATCTGGTGACGACCGACCCGCCCCGGCACCGCCAGCTCCGCTCGGTGATCAGCTCCGTGTTCACCGCGCGAGCCGTGACCGGGCTGACTCCCCGGATCGAGAAGGTCACCAACGCCCTGCTCGACGGGGTGGGCGGCGCCGACCGTTTCGACCTGATCGACTCGCTGGCCTACGCCCTGCCCATCAACGTGATCCTGGAGCTTCTGGGTCTGCCGGTCGAGGACGAGCCACTGTTCCGGGTGTGGGGCGAGGCCCTCGGCACCGTCGACGCCGCGACCGTCCCGCCGGAGCAGCTGGAGCGCGAGGTGGTCCCGGCGGTGCGGGAGATGAACGCGTATCTGCTGGAGCACGTGCGGCGGCTGCGCAGGAACCCCACGGACGACGTGCTCAGCAGGCTCGCGGGCGCCAAGGTCGACGGCGAGTACCTGGACGACGGTGAGATCGTCGGGGTGACCGGTCTGACCATGTTCGCCGGGCACGCCACCACGATGGCCCTCATCGGCAACGCCGTCCTCCTCTTCGACCGGCACCCGGAGGTGGGGGCCGCGGTGCGCGCGGACCGCTCGCTGCTGCCGGGCGCGCTGGAGGAGGTGCTGCGGCTGCGGCCGCCGTTCCCGAGGCTGGCCCGGATCACCACCGCCGACACCGAGCTGGGCGGTCACACCATCCCCGCCGGGTCACTGGTGACGCCGTGGATCGGGGCCGCGAACCGGGACGGCTCCCGGTTCCCCGACCCCGACCGGTTCGACATCCACCGCACCACCAGCCATCTGGTGTTCGGGCAGGGCATCCACTTCTGCCTCGGCGCGCCGCTGGCCCGTCTCGAGGCGAGGATCGCCCTGAACATCCTGATGGACCGCTACCCGGACATCGCGGTGGACGAGACCGGCTCCCTGGAGTTCGAGAACCCCCGGCAGCTGATCTCGCCCACCCGGCTACCGGTACGGGTGTCCGGCTGACCTCGGCAGGCACAGGTCCGGCGCGGCGGTCTGCGGGCCGCCCGCGCCGGGACCGCACCGCTCGTCCCTGAGGGAGGCCGAGCCGGACGCCAGGATGCGGCGCAACTGGGTGCGGCGGGCGGCCGGATCGTCACCGGCCCCCTCCAGCAGGGCCTCCAGAAGTCCCCCGGCGGAGGTGTTCATACCCCCGGCCGTGGTGGACATCAGGAACTCCAGCAGCCGGTCGATGGCCGCGTCGGAGATCGGCTCCAGGGTGAGCGTGAGTCCGTGCCGAATGCCGCTGCCCCACTCGGGGCGCCGTTTGAGCAGCTCCGGCCGCGCGGTGGCGATCACCAGCAGCGGCAGTGAGCCCGCCGACGACGCGAGGCTCTCCACGAAGTCCACCAGGACGTCGTCGGCCCAGTGCAGGTCCTCGAAGACCACCACGAGCGGGCCCCGCCCCGCGGTCTCCGCGAGCAGTTGCCGCGAGGCGGCCAGCGCGTCGCCGACCGCGACCCGGGTGCTCGCGCAGACCTCGGCGTCCAGGAGCGGATGCAGACACGTCACCATCCACTGCCGCTCCTCCTCGGCCTCGACCAGCCGCTCGACGGTGGCGGTGAGCTTGGCCCGCGTCGTCTCGGCCGAGTCGCCCCGCAGGATCCCGCAGCAGGACGCCACCAGGTCGTACAGGACTTCCAGCGGCTCCTCCCCGATGACGGGCCGGCTGCGCACCACCAGCAGCCGTACGGCCTCCGGGTTGGCCGCGACCCGCCGTTCGAACTCCATGATGAACCGGGTCTTGCCGATGCCTGGCTCCCCCAGCACCGTCACCAGATGGGGCGTCGCCTGGTGCCGGGTGCGCTGGAGCAGGCCGCGCAGCACGTCGAGGTCGTACTCGCGGTCGATCACGGGTACGGCGTGCAGGGCGACGTACTCCTGGCGGAAGCCCCCGACCTGCCAGCCGGGCGAGGAGCCGCCGTGGTGGTAGGTGACCGCGAACTCGGTGGCGCGACGGGTGTCGTCGCAGACCCTGATCTCCCCCGCCGAGGTGAGGGACAGCAGCGTGTGGCACTCGTCGAGGAGGGCGCCGTTGACCGACGGCGGGACCTCGCCGCTGCCGGGCTGGTAGCGGACGAGTGCCTCGCCGGTGGCGACCGCCGCCTGGACGGAGACCCCGCGCGCGGCGGCCGTGGCCCGCCCGGCGGGGGACGCCGCGACACCGAGGCGGTCGCGGATGGTCATCGCCGCGTGCACCGCCCGCTCGGCGTCGTCCTCGCCGGTGCGGGGGACCCCGAACAGGGCGAGCCAGATCGGGCCGATCGAGGCGGTGACCGTACCGCCGAGGCACTCGACCTCCTCGCGGATGACCGCGGCCGCGTTCTCGGCGGCCTCGTCGATCCGCTCGGGATCGTTGTCGCCGTCCTCCGGGCTGAGCTGGGCGCGCACGATGAGGACGCTGACGTCCTTGCGCTCGGCCACCATGGTCCGCAGCACGGGTGCCGCCGGGGCGGGCGGTTCGGCGGTCGGCGGCCGGGTGGCCGGCTCCTCGGCGACCGTGCCGTCGGCGGCCCGGCGGTCGCGGGGTACGGCCGGAGCGGCGGGGGTCTCCGGCTGGGCGGGTACGGCGTCGAGGCCGTCCGGTACGCCCTGGAGGCCCGACTCCGCGCGGTCGCGGGAGGCGCCCGTCATGAGCAACTCGATCTGCTGCCGGACGCCGACCGGGACCAGCGCCGGGTCATGGACGAGAATGGCCTGCTGCAATGCCTTGAGTGCGTGGCCCGGTTCGAGTCCGAGTTTCTCCACCATTTCACTGCGGGCGGCGTGATAGACGTCCAATGCGTCCGTCTGCCGCCCCGACCGGTAAAGCGCGAGCATGAGTTGTCCGAGCAGCCGCTCCCGCAGCGGCTCGGTGGCCACCGTTTTCTCCAACTCGGCCAGTATGCGGTGATGGTGGCCGCACCCCAGCTCCGCCTCGAAATAGTCTTCCAGAGCGTCCAGCCGGGCGTTCCTGACGGACGTCAGCTCGGGCCAGTCGATTCCCGTTTCCACCAGATCCGCCAGCACCGGTCCCCGCCAGAGGGCCAGTGCGTCGCGCAGCAGTACGGAAGCCTTCTCCGGTGATCCCGCCGCGAGTTCCGCGCGCCCCTTTTCGACCAGCCCCCGGAAGTTGTGGAGGTCCGTCCGGTCGGGCGCGATCCGCAGCATGTAGCCCGGGGCCTGACTCAACAGCTCCACACAGCCTGCGTCGCGCTCGTCCGGGGTGAGCGCCCGGCGCAGTCTCCACACGGAGTTCTGCAGTATTTTCCGGGCCGACTGAGGCGTCTTGCCGACCGGCCACAACGCCTCTATCAACTGACTGCTCGCCACCACCCGGTTGGCGTTGAGCAACAGAAACCCGAGTGTAGCGCGCTGTCTCGTTCCGCCCAGTCCGACCAACTGGTCGCTGCAAACAACCTCTAATGGGCCCAGCATTCGAAACCGCATCGCTTTCCCCCATTACAAGATTCCTCAAGTTCTTGCAAGCGATCGCCTTCGAGGTCCCCTTGCACGGGCATACCCAGGTGTCGACAGTGCCACCCCCGTGTCCCCCGTCTCCGCAAGTCGACCCGCCGAGTCGATCACGAATACCTGTCCTCAAGTGACACACGAGCCGTGCGTTCCGGTCAAGTTCTCTCAGGAAGCGGCCCGTTTTCTGGCCGGATCCAGGCGGCTCACAGGCTCCGCACAGACGGAGGACGGTGCCGGGCGCCGGCCGGGGCCCTCCCGCCCCGGCCGGTGGTCGCCCGTCCCGGTCAGCCGGCGCGGACCGGCAGCAGTCCGCGGATCAGGTCGATCACGTCCCCCGCATGGTCGTTGAGGAAGAAGTGACCGCCCTCGAACACCCGGGTGCGGAAGTCGCCCGAGGTCTGCTCGCCCCAGGTCCGCACCTCCTCGACGGTCGCCTCCGGATCCCGGTCGCCGGCCAGGGCGACCACCGGACAGGACAAGGGGCGTCCGGGGGTGTCCTCGTAGGAGGCGAGGGCCCGGTAGTCGCCGCGCAGCGAGGGGAGGATCAGCTCAAGCAGCTCCGGATCATCGAGGACCATGGCGTCCGTGCCGCCCAACTCCCGTATGCGCCGGACCAGTTCGGCGTCGTCCCCGGGCAGAGCGCGCTTCCGTCCCCGGGCGGCGGCAGGTCCGCGGCGGCCCGACACGACGAGCAGCCGCGGCTCGCCGCCGGGCCGCCGGGCGAGCCGTACGGCCACCTCGTACGCCAGGGAGGCCCCCATGCTGTGCCCGAGCAGGGCCCGGGGCCGGTCCCCGGACGGGCCCAGCGCCTCGGCGATCAGGTCGGCCATCAGATGCAGGTCCTCGACCGGTGCCTCACGCAGCCGGTCGAGGCGTCCCGGGTACTGCACGGCCACGACGTCCACGGCCGGGGCGAGGGCGACGGCGAGGGGACGCCAGTAGGTGGCGGAGCCGCCCGCGTGCGGGAAGCAGACCAGTTCGCACTCCGGGCCTACGCCGGGTCCGGTAACCGCGTCCCCTGCCGGCGGGAAACGCCGAAACCAGACGTTCTGTTGTTGGCTCACCCTGACCAACCCCGCGTTTCCGTACCCGACATCCTCTTCGCCGCGCCCGCCGCGCGACGCGTCCGCGCCTCATCAGACATGCAAGGACCTTTCGAACAGGTTCGTGCGTCGTACAGTCACCCGCATCGTCGCATCCCGGCGTCACATCCCGTCCGGCATTTCTCCACGGCACGCTCTCATCGTGCAGTCCTGCCCGTCCGGCTCCCCGAACACACCGACGCCCCCACGCTGTTCAGGCGCCGGTGGCACCGGTGCCGGGCTCCGCCGGGACCCGGACCGGGACTCACGCCGTTCAGCACCGCCGCCGGCACCGTCACCGCCGCGGTGCCGGCCGACGACGACGCCGGGCGCACCGTCCCGCGGCTGCAGACACGGCGGAGTCCGCACCCCACGTCCAGGGGTGCGGACTCCGCCGTGCGCAACGAACGCGACCGGAGGCGCGTCACGGGGTGGGGCTCAGAGCTTGACGATCATCTTGCCCGTGTTGTCGCCGCGCAGGACGCCGAGGAAGGCCTCCAGGTTGTTCTCGATGCCCTCGACCACGGTCTCGCGGTACTTGAGCTCGCCGGAGCGGACCCAGGCGCCGACCTCCTGGACGAACTGCGGCTGGAGGTCGTAGTGGTCGCCGACGAGGAAGCCCTCGATGCGGCCGCGGGTCTGGATGAGCCGGGCGAGGTTCTTGGGACCGGGGGCGGGCTCGGTGTTGTTGTAGACGGAGATCATCCCGCACACGGCGATCCGGCCGTCGCGGTTGAGCTGCCCGATGGCGGCCTCCAGGTGGTCGCCGCCCACGTTGTCGAAGTACACGTCGACGCCGTCGGGCGCCGCCTCGCGCAGCTGCTCGGCGACGGGGCCGTTCTTGTAGTTGAAGGCCGCGTCGAAGCCGTACTCCTCGACGAGGAGCTTGACCTTCTCGTCGGAACCCGCCGAGCCGATGACACGGGAGGCACCCTTGAGCCTGGCGATCTGGCCGACCTGGCTGCCGACGGCACCGGCGGCGCCGGAGACGAAGACGGAGTCGCCCTCCTTGAAGGACGCGGTGCGCAGCAGACCGGCGTAGGCGGTGAGGCCGGTCATGCCGAGGACGCCGAGGTAGGTGGACAGGGGCGCGGCGTCGGGGTCGACCTTGACGGCCTGCTTGGCGTCGAAGGTGGCGTACTCGCGCCAGCCGCCGAAGTGCAGCACGTGGTCGCCGGCGGCGATGCCCTCCGCGGCGGAGGCGACGACCTCGCCCACGGCACCGCCCTGCATGGCCTTGCCCAGCTCGAAGGGGGCGACGTACGACTTGGCGGCGCTCATGCGGCCGCGCATGTACGGGTCCACGGAGAGGAACTTGTTCCTCACCAGGACCTCACCGGCGGCGGGCTGCCGGATCTCCGCCTCGACCAGGGCGAAGTCCTCGGACTTCGGCCAGCCGACGGGGCGGCTGAGCAGGTGCCATTCGCGGCCGGTGGCGGGGAGGGCGGAGGTGTCGGACATGGGGGGCCTTCCTGCGGGTGCGTTCGGCGTACGGCTCGTCGTCGTACATACCGTGCGGTTACTTCAGTACCTGAAACAACCATGCTCCTGAATATTTCATGCTGTCAAGTAAAGAGGTAGTCTGGAGGCCATGGCCACACAGAGGACGACCCCCCGCATCGACCCGCTGACCCTCGAGGTCGTCGAACTCATCGGCACCGTCGTGGCCCGCTACCACGCGGAGTACGAGGACGCCGCCGCCGGACACGCTCTCACCGGCGCCCAGGCCCGCCTTCTCGGGCTCCTTTCCCTCGAACCGCTCCCCATGCGTCAGCTCGCCCAGAAGCTCCGCTGCGAACCGTCGAACGTGACGGGCATCGTCGACCGGCTGGAGGCCCGGGGTCTGGTCGAGCGCCGCCCCGACCCCAAGGACCGCCGGGTGAAGCTGGCCGCGGCGACGTCGGAGGGCCGACGCGTCGCGCGCAGCCTGCGCGAGTCCCTGGACTTCGCCCGGGAGCCGCTGGCGGGCCTGTCGACGAGGGAACGGGAGTCCCTGCGGGACCTGCTGCGGCGCATGCTGGAGGCATAGCCCGCGCCGCCCGCGTGACGGCTTCGCGACGGCTGCCCTCGCGGCCCGGCTGCCCTGGGGCGCGGCCCACGCCCTGGTCACCGCCGCTTCCACACCACGGTCGACGGACCCCCGCGCCCGCTCCTCCTTCAGGACCGGGCGCGACCTGGCGCGGGCACGCTCCGTCGGCCGGGTCCGCGGCGGCGGCGCGGGGGGTGACCGGCGCGGCGATGCCGGTCCTGCGGCACCCGGTGGAGACGCCGGGCGAGGTGCTCGGACGGCTCTTCCGCCCGTGGTCCGTCCCGGCGCCGGCGGGAGGGGGGCCGCTTCACTCTCCCGCGTCTCGTGGTCTTCGCCCGGAAGGGCAGCCACGTCCCGGCCCGCGGCCCCGCGTGCGACGACAGCGGGAGCGGCCCGGCGCACGGGGTTCGTGCGCCGGGCCGCTCCGGTGGCGAGGACGGGTTCCGCTTCCGGTCAGGTCTTCCTGCGTGACGTCATCGCGCGCTGGATCAGGATGAACGCGCACAGCAGCACACCCGTGGCGATCTTCGTCCACCAGGAGCTGAGGGTTCCCTCGAACTGGATGATGCTCTTGATGAGACCCAGTACGAGGACGCCGAACAGCGTGCCGATGACGTAGCCGGAGCCGCCGGTCAGCAGGGTTCCGCCGATGACGGTCGCGGCGATCGCGTCGAGTTCCATACCGACGGCGTGCAGCGGGTCACCGGACTGGATGTACAGCATGAACAGCAGGCCGGCCAGGGCCGAGCAGAAACCGCTCACGGTGTACACGGCGATCTTGGTGCGGCCCTGCGGGAGACCCATCAGCATGGCGGACTGCTCGTTGCCGCCGATGGCGTACACACGGCGTCCGAAGCGCGTGTAGTGCAGCACGTAGAACGCGATCCCGACGACCACCAGGGCCGCGATCGCACCGATCGACAGCTCCCCCGGGCCGAGCGACACCCGCGTCTGGGCCAGGCTGCTCACCGAGGAGTCGCTGATCGAGATCGACTCCTCGGTGATGACCAGGCACAGCCCGCGGAAGAGGAAGAGCCCGGCGAGCGTCACGATGAACGGCTGGATCTCGAAGTTCTCGATCACATAGCCCATCAGGAAGCCGCCGAACGCCCCGACGCCCAGGGCGAGGAGGACGGCGAGCGGCAGCGGCACCCCCTGGCGCTCCACCATCCAGGCCGTGAACATCGTCGTGAAGCCGATGACGGAGCCCACGGACAGGTCGATGCCGCCGGACAGGATCACGAACGTGGCGCCCACCGCCGCGACCAGCAGGTAGCCGTTGTCGATGAACAGGTTCAGGAAGACCTGCGGTTCGCCGAAGCCGTAGTTCTGGTAGCGGCTCAGGCCCGCGATGTACATCGCGAGGAAGAGCGTGGCGGTCACCAGGACCGGCAGCCGGCGGTCGCCCAGCAGCGTGGCGAGCCTGGACGGCGGCGTCGTACGGCTGTCCGGAGCCGTCGGGGTCTGGGTGGTCGCGCTCATCACGACACCTCCATCTTGGGGGCGGCCTCGGCGGTCGTGACGGTCTTCGCCGGCCCGGCGGCGGCGCTGCCGCCGCTCGCCGCACCGGACTTGGGCCCGAGCCTGGCGCCGAAGACCTTCGCGCGGAACTTCGGGGACTGGAGCAGGCAGACGATGATGACGACCACGGCCTTGAAGACCAGGTTCGTCTGGGTCGGGACGCCGATCGTGTAGATCGTGGTCGTCAGGGTCTGGATGACCAGGGCGCCGATCACCGTGCCGCCGATGGAGAACCGGCCGCCCAGCAGCGACGTGCCGCCGATGACCACCGCGAGGATGGCGTCCAGCTCGATCCACAGACCCGCGTTGTTGCCGTCCGCGGCCGAGGTGTTGGAGCTGATCATCAGGCCGGCGATGCCCGCGCACACGGCGCAGAACACGTACACCATGATCTTGATGCGGCGGGAGCGGATGCCGACCAGGCGGCTGGCCTCGGCGTTGCCGCCGACCGACTCGACGAGCAGACCGAGCGCCGTGCGGCGGGTCAGCAGGACGGTGACGGCGACGACGACGGCCACCACGAAGATGGAGAACGGCAGCGTCAGCCAGTAGCCGCCGCCGATCAGCTTGTACGGCTCGCTGTTGATGGTGATGATCTGGCCGTCGGTGATCAGCTGGGCGACACCGCGGCCGGCGACCATGATGATCAGCGTGGCGATGATGGGCTGGATGCCCATGCGGGCGACCAGGAAGCCGTTCCACAGGCCGCAGACCACCGCCGCCAGCAGGCCGACGCCCATGGCCAGGAACACCGCCGACAGCGCGTTCTGGTCGGCCTGGTCGCTGATGTACGAGCAGGTCAGGGCGCCGGTGATGGCGACGACCGCACCCACGGAGAGGTCGATGCCGCCGGTGGCGATCACCAGGGTCATACCGACCGCCACCAGGATCAGGGGCGAGCCGAACAGCACGATCGAGACGAGGCTGCCGTAGAGGTGGCCGTCCGTCATCTTGATCGAGAAGAAGTCGGGCGTGAAGGGCACGTTGACGAGCAGCAGGGCCACCAGGACCGCGACCGGCCAGAACAGGTGGTGGTGCGTCAGCGCCCGCCAGCGGGACGTCGTGGCTGCGGATGGGGTGCTCACTGGTGTTCTCCGCTCGCGATGGTCTCCAGGATCCTGCTGGTGGTGATCTCCGGCCCGTTGGTCAGGCGCGCCACCAGCTTGCGGTCGCGCAGCACGCCGATGGTGTGGCTGAGGCGGAGGACCTCCTCCAGCTCGGCCGCGATGTAGAGCACCGACATGCCGTCCTCGGAGAGGGACACCACGAGCTTCTGGATCTCCGCCTTGGCGCCGATGTCGATGCCGCGCGTGGGCTCGTCGAGGATCAGCAGCCTGGGTTGGGTGATCAGCCAGCGGGCCAGCAGTACCTTCTGCTGGTTGCCGCCGCTGAGCTGGCCGACGCGGGCCTCGGGGTTGGCGGGGCGGATGTCGAGGGCCTTGATGTACTTGGCGACGAGTTCGTCGCGCTGGGCGGCCGGGATGGGCCGGGTCCAGCCGCGGGCCGCCTGGAGGGCGAGGATGATGTTCTCCCGCACCGTCAGGTCCGGTACCAGGCCCTCGGCCTTGCGGTTCTCCGAGCAGAAGGCGACCCCGGCGCCGATGGCGTCGTTGGGGGCGTGCATCGGGACCTGCTTGCCGCCCACGGTGACCTTGCCGCTGTCGGGCTGGTCGGCGCCGAAGAGCAGCCGGGCGAGTTCGGTGCGGCCGGAGCCGAGCAGTCCGGCGAGGCCCACGACCTCGCCCTTCTTGATCTCCAGGTCGAAGGGGGCGATGCCGCCGGTGCGGCCGAGGCCCTCGGCGTGCAGCAGGGTCTCGCCGACGTCCGCGTGCAGCTGGTGCTCGTGCAGCTCCTCCAGCTTGTCCAGCTCCTTGCCGATCATGAGCTGGATGAGTCCGACCTGGTCGAGGTCGCTCACCATGTGCTCGCCGACGAGGGTGCCGTTGCGCAGGACGGTCATGCGGTCGCAGATCTCGTAGATCTGGTCGAGGAAGTGGGAGACGAACAGGATCGCCACGCCCTCGTCCTTCAACTGCCGCATGAGGCGGAAGAGTTCGAGGACCTCGTCCCGGTCGAGGCTGGACGTCGGCTCGTCGAGGACGAGCACCTTGGTGCCCCGGCCCTCGTCGTCGCCGGTGCTCACCGACCGTACGATCGCGACCAGTTGCTGCACGGCCAGCGGGTACGCGGACAGCGGGGCGGTGACGTCGATGTCGAGGCCGAGCCGGTCGACGAGTTCCGCGGCCTCCCTGCGCATCCGCTTCCACTGGATGCGGCCGAAGCGGGTGGGCTCACGGCCGATGAAGATGTTCTCCGCCACCGACAGGTTGGGGCAGAGGTTGACCTCCTGGTAGACCGTGTTGATCCCGGCCTGCTGCGCCTGGAGGGGGCTGGCGAACCGTACCGGCGTCCCGTCGAGGGTGATCGTGCCGCCGTCCAGGGAGTAGACCCCGGTCAGCACCTTGATCAGGGTTGACTTGCCGGCGCCGTTCTCGCCCATGAGGGCGTGGATCTCGCCGGGGAAGAGCCGGAAGTCGACGCCCGACAGAGCCCGTACCCCCGGAAACTCCTTGACTATGCCCGTCATCTCCAGGACGGGCCGTGGCTCTGCCATGGCAGCGCTCCTCTTGGATTTCGTTCAGGCCCGCAGGGAGCCCCGGGACCGACGGGGTCGGTCGGCCGGAGACTCCCTGCCGGAACGTGCGGGTCAGTACTTGCGGGTGGGGAGGGCGTCCTTGGCCTGGTCCTGCATGAAGTCGCTCTCCTTGGTCTTGATCCAGCGCTCGACCGAGCCGCCGTCCTTGACCGTCTGGACGACCTCCATGAGCTGGGGGCCGAGCAGCGGGTTGCACTCGACGATGGCGTTGATCTTGCCCTCGGACATGGCCACGAAGCCGTCCTTCACGCCGTCGATCGAGACGATCAGGATGTCCTTGCCGGGCTTCTTGCCGGCCGCCTCGATGGACTGGATGGCGCCGATGGCCATGTCGTCGTTGTGCGCGAAGAGGACGTTGACGTCCGGGTTGGACTGCAGGAAGGCCGCCATGACCTGCTTGCCGCCGGCGCGGGTGAAGTCACCGGTCTGGGTGACGACGATCTTCCAGTCGTCCTTGTGCTCGGCGTCCATGACCTCCTTGAAGCCCTTGGCGCGCTCGATCGCGGGGGCGGAACCGGTGGTGCCCTCCAGCTGCGCGATCTTCACCTTCCCCTTGTGTCCGGCCTTCTCCAGGACCTTCTCCAGGATCTTGGCCGCGCGCCGGCCCTCGTCGGTGAAGTCGGAGCCCACCAGGGTCACGAACAGGGACTCGTCCTTGGTCTCCACGGAGCGGTCGGTGAGGACCACCGGGATCTTCGCAGCCTTGGCCTCCTGGAGCACCGCGTCCCAGCCGGTGACCTTCACCGGCGAGAAGGCGATGACGTCCACCTTCTGCGCGATGAAGCTGCGGATCGCGGAGATCTGGTTCTCCTGCTTCTGCTGCGCGTCGGAGAACTTCAGGTTGTAGCCCGCCTCCTTGGCCGCCGCCTTGATGGAGTCGGTGTTGGCGCTGCGCCAGCCGCTCTCGGAGCCGACCTGGGAGAAGCCGAGGGTGATCTTCTTGCTGCCGCCGCCGGAGGAACCGCCGGAGCCGCCCTCGTCCTCCTTGGCGCAGGCGGACAGGCCCGCCGCCGCTGCCACGCCGACCGCCGCGGTGAGGAAGTTCCGTCTGTTGAGCATGTGTCTTCTCCTTTGAAGAGCCGGTCCGGGGACGGACCTGCTGGTACTCGATGGACCGGCCGCACTATGTCCAGCCTGTCGATCATTGTTCGAAATGTCGGCCACGCTGATGGCTTTTTGAGGGATGGGGTCGATCGGGAGGTGCCGGGTCAGCCGGGAGCGGTGCCCGGGGTGGATGCGTACGGGTAGGTGCTGGCCCGGACGACGAGTTGGGGTTCGATGGCGATCCGGGTCGGCCCGGAGGGGGTCCGGCCCTCGATCAGGTCCAGGAGCAGGGCGATGCTCCGTTGGCCCACCGCGGAGAAGTCCTGGCGGACCGTGGTGAGCGGCGGGGCGAAGAACTCCGACTCCGGGATGTCGTCGTAGCCGACCACCGCGACGTCCTGGGGAGTGCGTACGCCGGCCTCGCGCAGGGCCCGCAACACCCCCAGTGCCATCTGGTCGTTGGCGACGAAGACGGCGGTCAGACCGCGGCCCACCCAGCCGGCCAGTTCCTGGCCCGCACGGTAGCCCGAGAGCGGGCTCCAGTCACCCCTCAGGGGCATCGGCGGTTCCACGCCCGCCTCTTCGAGGGTCGCCCGCCAGCCGGCGACCCGGTCGGCGGCCTCCTGCCAGTCCTCGGGTCCGGCGAGGTGCCAGACCGTGCGGTGGCCGGCGGCCAGCAGATGGCCGGTGGCGAGCCGGGCGCCGAGGTACTGGTCGACGTTGGCACCGGGGACCGTGGAGGCGGACCCCGTGCCCACGGCCACCACCGGGAAGGGACGGCGGAGTTCGGCGAGGGCCTCGACCGCCGACCGCTGGGGGGCGATGGCGATCACGCCCTCCACCCCGCCGTCGCTGAGGTGGTCCAGGGCCTCGGAGAGCGTCTCCACGGTCAGCTCGCGCACACTGACCGTCGAGACCAGGTACCCCTCGGCCCGGGCCGCCTCCTCCAGCGCGAACAGGGTGCTGGCCGGTCCGTAGAGCGTGGTGTTGGAGGCCACCACGCCCAGGGTCCGGGTGCGGCGGGTCGCCAGGGCTCTCGCGGAGGAGTTGCGACGGTAGCCCATCTCCTCGATCGCGCGCTGCACCCTGGCGCGGGTCTCGTCCCGCACGTTGGGGTGGTCCCCCAGGACCCGGGAGACGGTCTGGTGGGACACGCCGGCCAGGCGGGCGACGTCGGCCATGGTGGGCGGCCGGGGCGGTGAGTGGGTCACGGCCGCACCTCCTTGGCGGTCGTCTGCGGATAAGACCTCTGCTGCGGGCGGGGAGCTCCGCGTCGTCGGCTTCACGCCGGGGTTCCGGACGTTCCCATGGCACCGACGGGGAAAGCGGGTTGGAGCACTGCCGGCACGACGCTCGTACCTCCTCGGGTGCCGTCGGGAACCGACTGGTGAATGCGGAGGTCATTGTGAGCGCTAACAATTCATGGCGGTCAAGAGGGCTGCGTCAGGGAAGTCGTCACGGTTGAATAACGCGCCCTCCCGCCGGGGGCGCCGCGAGGCCCCTCCGGGACACGCGTTACGGGCGTGAAAAAGGCCCAGGTCCTGCGGTGTTGACATCACCGGCCCCCACTCCGGGTGGCCC
The DNA here is from genome assembly GCF_056437585.1 of Streptomyces sp. NPDC042364. Taxonomy (NCBI): domain Bacteria; kingdom Bacillati; phylum Actinomycetota; class Actinomycetes; order Kitasatosporales; family Streptomycetaceae; genus Streptomyces; species Streptomyces sp. NPDC042364. The sequence continues at coordinate 119,587 of NZ_JBWKAJ010000008.1, forward strand.
CTGCGCCCCCGGCTCGGGCCCACGCCTTGGACGAACATCACGAAGGTGTTCGCGGCACCATCGGCACCATCGCGGGGGCCTCGAGAGAGCTCCGACGGTCCCTGCGGACATCGGATCGGGCACCGGGCGGACGGCGTTCACGGAGGCGCGACGAGCGGCGCGCAAGGGGCCGCGACGGGTGACGTACGGGACCGGCGGAACGGCCGCCGGGGCGGCGACCGGACCGCTCGGACCGCACCGCCTCGGACGCGGACACGCGGCAGCACCGGCTTCACCGCCCACCGCCCGCAGCCCGCAGCCCGCAGCGACGTGCCTCCTCGGCGCGCGCCGGTCCGACCGGCACCACCACCCGGCGCTCGACAAGGGCTGCGCCCACCTCCCGGAACAGACGCCCCAGCGGCGCGCAATCCCGGTGCCCCGGGCGCCGATCGGCAGGAGATCCGCGCCCTGCGGGGAGCCGCCGGACACGCACCCTGCGCCTACGAGCACCACCACAGGATGCGGGTGCAGGTCTCCGACGGGGAGGGGGCCGGGGTGGGCTTGTCCGGGGTGGGGTCCGGGGCGTCGGGGGTCTCGGGGGCCTCGGCCTCGGCGGGGGGCGCGGCGCTGGGGCGGGCCGAGGCGTCCGAGGCGGAACGATCCTTCGCCTTGTCCTCGCCCTCGGTGTCCTCGGTGTCCTCGTCGTCCTCGGGCTTCTCGGACTCGGCGGCGGAGGGCGACGGGGAGTCGTCCGGCGACTTCCCGTCCCCGCCGTCCGTCCCCGCCGCTTCACCGCCGCCCGAGCCGTCGTCCCCCGAGTCGGCCGGCGACGGCGTGGCGGCGTCGTCCACGGACGCCGCGTTCGGGTGCGACGGCGGTGCCTCCATGCCGAGTTCGGCGAGGCTCAGCCCGCCCGCGGCGAGGATCAGCCCCGCCCCGGCCAGCAGCACCCGCTTGCGCCGGCGGCGGTGCGCCGCCGCCCGCCGGTCCCGCCGGGCCGCCCGCTCACCGCGCCCGCCGCCCCGTGACCGGGCGGCCCGGCGCCCGCCCTCGGCGCTCGCCTCGTCACCGCCCTGGTACGTTTCGTCGCTTTCGTTCGCGGCGACGTCGTCCGGTTCGGGCGACATGTCCGCGTAAGCCCGGCCCTCTTCGGCCGGTGCGCCGCACCCGGGACAGGCCAGGGCGCCATTGAGGTGCCGTTGGCACGGGTGGCAGTAGTCCATGACGCCGGAAGATTATTTGGCGCGCCGGTGACGTTCCCAGACGGCCCCGTGAAAGTTGTGTGGGAACCTCGTGTACTGGCGTGTCAGGACGGCGACCGCGCTGATCACCGCCCGCCCGCCGGGCCGTCGCCCCGAGACCGTTGTACGCCTGACCCATTGACACTCGGACCGGGTCGTCCTTACTGTCGCGCCAGCATTTCGAACGAGCTTCGAAATTTCGAACAGACACCGATGAAGGACAGGGAGCACCGTGCGCATCACGGGAATCAGCACACACGTGGTCGGAACGCCGTGGCGGAACCTGACCTACGTCCAGGTGCACACCGACGAGGGACTCACCGGCGTCGGCGAGACCCGCATGCTGGGCCACACCGACGCCCTGCTCGGCTACTTGCGCGAGGCAGAGGCCAACCACATTCTCGGGTCCGACCCGTTCGCTGTCGAGGATCTCGTCAAGCGGATGAAGTACGGCGACTACGGCCGGGCCGGCGAGATCGTGATGTCCGGCATCGCCGTGATCGAGATGGCCTGCTGGGACATCAAGGGCAAGGCCCTCGGCGTTCCGGTCTGGCAGTTGCTCGGCGGCAAGGTCACCGACAAGGTCAAGGCGTACGCCAACGGTTGGTACACCACGGAGCGCACGCCCGAGGCGTACCACAAGGCGGCGCGGGGCGTGATGGAGCGCGGTTACCGGGCGCTCAAGATCGACCCCTTCGGCACCGGCCACTTCGAGCTGGACCACGAGCAGAGCCTGTACGCCGTCTCGCTGATCGAGGCCGTGCGGGACGCCATCGGGCCCGACGCCGAGCTGATGCTGGAGATGCACGGCCGGTTCTCCCCGTCCACCGCCGTCCGGCTGGCCATGGAGCTGGCCCCCTTCAAGCCGGCGTGGCTGGAGGAGCCCGTGCCGCCGGAGAACCTGAAGGCCCTGGAGAAGGTCGCCGCCAAGGTGGACATGCCGATCGCCACGGGTGAGCGCATCCACGACCGGATCGAGTTCCGCGAGCTCTTCGAGAGCCAGGCGGTCGACATCATCCAGCCCGACGTCGGTCACATCGGCGGCATCTGGGAGACCCGCAAGCTGGCCGCGACCGCCGAGACCCACTACATGCTGGTCGCGCCGCACAACGTGGGCGGCCCGGTGCTGACCGCCGCCTCGCTCCAGGTCGGCTTCACCGCGCCGAACTTCAAGATCCTGGAGCACTTCAACGACTTCGCGGACGCGGACATCAAGAAGGTCGTCAAGGGCGCCCCCCAGGTCAACCCCGAGGACGGCTGCTTCCATCTGTCCCACGAGCCGGGCCTCGGCGTCGAACTGGACGTGGACGCGGCGGCGGAGTTCCCGCAGCAGCAGGCCCGCTTCGACCTGTGGGCCGAGGGCTGGGAGCAGCGCAAGCCCAAGGGGAACAAGTGACGGCCTCGCCCGACGCGGCCACCGCCGTCGTCATCGAGGCTCCGGGCGAGCACCGGCTCGTCCCGCACGAGCCCCGGCAGCCCGCGGCGGGCGAGGCACTGGTCCGTGTCCACGCCTCCGGGATCTGCGGCAGCGACCGCGAGGTCTACCAGGGCAACAGGCCCGAGGGGTACGTCCGTTACCCCCTCGTCCCGGGTCATGAGTGGTCCGGGACGGTGGTCTCCGTCGGCGACGGCGTGCCTTCAGGTCTTGTAGGCCGCAAGGTCGTGGGCGAGGGCTTCCGGAACTGCCAGGTGTGCGACCGCTGCCACGCGGGCGAGACCACACTCTGCTCGGCGGGGTACGAGGAGACCGGCTTCACCCAGCCGGGCGCCATGGCCACCACGCTGACGCTTCCCGCCCGCCTGCTGCACGTTCTGCCGGACGACTGCGATCTGACGGCGGCGGCGCTGCTGGAGCCGGCCGCCTGTATCGCGGCGGCCGCGCTCAAGGCGAACGCGGTCCCCGGGGAGCGGGTGGCCGTCGTGGGCACCGGCACCCTCGGAATGTTCGCCGTTCAGTTCCTGAAGGCGGCCTCCCCGGCCGAGCTGCTCGTCGTGGGCACCCGCCCGGACCGGGCGGAGCTGTCCAGGCGGTTCGGCGCCTCGGACTTCCGCACGAAGGACGAGGAACTGCCCGGCGACTTCGACGTCGTCATCGAGACCGCCGGTTCCGCGGACGCGGCGGTCACCGCCGCCGCCCTGCTGCGGCGCGGCGGACGGCTGGTCCTGACGGGCATCCCGGCACCGGGCGCGGACGGACTCGACCCGACGGATCTCGTCGTACGGCAGCTGGAGGTGCACACCGTGTTCGGTGCGCCCCCGGACGCCTGGGCGCACACGGTACGGGTCTTCGGGGCCGGGCTCCTCGATCCGCTGCCGCTCGTCACGCACGAGCTGCCGCTGCACGAGTTCCCGGAGGCCATCGAGCTGGTGGGGTCCGGCGACCCCAAGGTCGGAAAGGTCCTCCTGCGGCCGTGACACACCCCTGAGCCGTACGCCGGTACGGGGTACCTGACGACTGCGTACCGGCGTACACCCATAGTTTTCTGCGCAAAGAGCCGCGAACCTTGTCTGAAATATCGAACCTGAAGGACAGCTTGTGACCGACACCACTGCTCCGGCGCCGCGCCGACCCGGCGAGCCCGCGCTTGCCGCGCTCGGCCTGAGCGCGCCCGCTCTCGATCCCGCCGACGCCTCTCCGCACACCTTCCCGGGCGGCGGCCGCTGGCGCACCGAGGTCCCTTCCGTGGAAGGGCCCGAGGCGCTCGCCGTGGTCCTCAAGGAGGCCTCGCGGCTCGATGTGCCGATCCACCGGATCAGCCAGGGCAGCGGTGTCTGGATGCTCACCGACGCCGAGATCACCGAGATGGTGGAGGCGACGGCCGAGCGGGACATCGAGCTCTGCCTGTTCACCGGCCCGCGCGGCACCTGGGACATCGGCGGCTCCACCCGTACCGACTCCAGGGGCGCCGGGTTGCGCGCCCGGGGACACGACGCGGTCGCCGGCTGTGTCGAGGACGCCGTGCGCGCGACCGAGCTGGGCGTGAAGTGCCTGCTCGTCGCCGACGAGGGCGTGCTCTGGGCGCTGCACCGCGCCCGGGTCGCGGGCATCCTGCCGGCCGACACCACCTTCAAGGTCTCGGCGCTGATCGGCCCGGTGAACCCGGCAGCGTACGCCGTGTACGAGAACCTCGGCGGCGACTCGATCAACGTGCCGAGCGACCTGACGCTCGATCACCTCACCGAGATCCGGCGGGTGTCCGGCGCTCCGATGGACATGTACATCGAGGCACCCGACGACCTCGGCGGCTATGTGCGGATGTACGAGGTCGCCGAGCTGATCCGGCGCGGCGCGCCGATCTACCTGAAGTTCGGCCTGTCGAAGGCACCCGGGATCTACCCCTACGGGCACCACATGCGCGACCTGACCCTGTCCACCGCCAAGGAGCGGGTGCGGCGCGGCCGGCTCGCCCTGGACCTGCTCGCGCGGCACGGGGCGGACGGCGACATGGCGCCGCTCGGTTCGCGCCTGCCGGGAGACCTGAAGCGTTTTTGTAATCCCGCATAACGAACCGGCCAACTGTCTTCACAGAAGAAGACGCGGTCCCACAGAATCCCCCACATCTTCTTCTGGCGTCCTTCGGCTCCTCCCTCGCTCGCGAAGCGCCGTCCTCACCGCCAGAACGTTCCAGGCACCGAAACATCAAGGATGATGATCATGCGCACTCGCCGAGCCGCTCTCGCCGCCATAGCCTCCGCCGCCTCCCTCGCCCTGACGCTGTCCGCCTGCGGCCAGAGCAGCGAGGGCGGCAGCAAGGACGAGGGCGGCAGCACCAAGGGCGCCACCATCGGCATCTCGATGCCGACCAAGTCCTCCGAGCGGTGGATCGCCGACGGCAACAACGTCGTCAAGGACCTGGAGTCCAAGGGCTACAAGACCCAGCTGGTCTACGGTGAGGACGACCCCGCCAAGCAGGTCTCCCAGATCGAGAACATGATCACGCAGGGCGTGAAGGCCCTGATCGTCGCGGCGATCGACAACAAGTCGATGAACAACGTGCTCCAGCAGGCCAAGGACGCCAAGATCCCGGTCATCTCCTACGACCGTCTGATCCTCGGCACGGAGAACGTCGACTACTACGCCTCCTTCGACAACGAGAAGGTCGGCGAGCTCCAGGGCAACTACATCGTCGACAAGCTCGGCCTGAAGAACGGCAAGAAGGGCCCGTTCAACATCGAGCTCTTCGCCGGCTCCAACGACGACAACAACACCCGCTACTTCTTCCAGGGCGCCATGAACGTGCTGCAGCCCTACATCGACAAGAAGCAGCTCGTCGTCAAGTCCGGCCAGACCGAGCTGACCAAGGTCACCACGCTGCGCTGGGACGGCGCCACCGCCCAGCGGCGCATGGACGACATCCTCACCAAGTCGTACAAGAGCGGCAAGGTCGACGCCGTGCTCTCGCCGTACGACGGCATCTCCATCGGCATCCTCTCCGCGCTGAAGTCGGACGGCTACGGCTCCAAGGACAAGCCGCTGCCGGTCGTCACCGGGCAGGACGCCGAGGTCGCCTCGGTGAAGTCGATCATCGCGGACGAGCAGGCGATGACCGTCTACAAGGACACCCGCGAACTCGCCAAGGTGGCCTCGAACATGGTCGACGCGCTGCTGAACGGCAAGAAGCCGGAGACCAACGACACCGAGACCTACGACAACCAGGCGAAGGTCGTGCCGGCCTACCTGCTGGAGCCGGTCGCCGTCGACAAGGAGAACTACCAGAAGGTCGTCGTCGACTCCGGCTACATCAAGGCGGGAGACCTCAAGTAAGCCGGATTCCCGACCACCACTGATTGGAAGGCACGACCATGGCGGGACCCGTCCTGGAAATGCGCTCGATCGTCAAGACCTTTCCCGGTGTGAAAGCGCTGTCGGACGTCACCCTGACCGTCCGCCAGGGCGAGGTCCACGCCATCTGCGGTGAGAACGGCGCCGGCAAGTCCACCCTGATGAAGGTGCTCTCCGGCGTCCATCCGCACGGCAGTTACGAGGGCGAGATCCTCTTCGAGGGAGAGGAGTGCCGCTTCAAGGACATCAGGGCCAGCGAGCAGCGCGGCATCGTCATCATCCACCAGGAGCTGGCGCTCTCCCCGTACCTCTCCCTCGCGGAGAACATCTTCCTCGGCAACGAACACGCCAAGGGCGGGTTCATCGACTGGCGGGAGACTCTTCGGCACGCGTCCGAACTGCTGCGCCGGGTGGGTCTCGACGACCACCCGGAGACCCGGGTCGCCGACATCGGTGTCGGCAAGCAGCAGCTGGTGGAGATCGCCAAGGCCCTGTCGAAGAAGGTGAAGCTGCTCATCCTGGATGAGCCGACCGCCGCCCTGAACGACGAGGACAGCGGCAAACTCCTGGACCTCATCCTGGAGTTGAAGAAGCAGGGCATCACCTCGATCATCATCTCCCACAAGCTGAACGAGATCCGCAAGGTCGCCGACTCGGTGACGATCATCCGTGACGGCAGGTCCATCGAGACCCTCGATGTGAAGGCGCCGGAGACCACGGAGGACCGGATCATCAGCGGGATGGTGGGCCGCGACCTCGACCACCGCTTCCCCGAGCGCACGCCGCACGAGGCGGAGGTGGGCGCGGCTCCGGCCCTGGAGATCCGCGACTGGACCGTGTTCCACCCGATCGACCCGCAGCGCAAGGTGGTCGACAACGTGTCGATCCACGCACGGCGCGGGGAGATCGTCGGTATCGCGGGCCTCATGGGCGCCGGCCGCACCGAGCTCGCGATGAGCGTCTTCGGCCGGTCCTACGGCCGCTACTCGAGCGGCACGGTCCTCAAGGACGGCACCGAGATCCGTACCAAGTCGGTGGCCGAGGCGGTCAAGCACGGCATCGCGTACGTGACGGAGGACCGCAAGCACTACGGTCTGAACCTGATCGACACGATCAACCGGAACATCTCGCTGACCGCCCTGAAGAAGGTCGCCAAGCGGGGCGTCGTCGACGAGCACGAGGAACGCCAGGTCGCCGAGCGCTACCGCAAGACCATGAACATCAAGGCTCCGACGGTGTTCGAGCCGGTGGGCAAGCTGTCCGGCGGCAACCAGCAGAAGGTCGTCCTCAGCAAGTGGATCTTCGCGGGGCCGGATGTGCTGATCCTGGACGAGCCGACGCGCGGTATCGACGTCGGCGCCAAGTACGAGATCTACACCGTGATCGACAAGCTGGCCGCCGAGGGCAAGGCGGTCGTCTTCATCTCCTCCGAGCTGCCGGAGCTGCTGGGGATGTGCGACCGCGTCTACACCATGGCCGCGGGGCGGCTGACCGGCGAGTTCTCGCGTGCCGAGGCCACGCAGGAATCGCTGATGCGCCAGATGACGAAGGACAAAGAGGTAACCCGATGAGCACGGAAGTGACCGCCAAGAGCCCGGCCCCGGCGCCGCCGGGCGGGACCGGATCGGCCACCGGCGGCGGACTGCTGCAGCTGATGCTGGACGGCATGCGCCGCAACATGCGGCAGTACGGCATGCTGATCGCCCTCGGCCTGATCGTCGCCTTCTTCGCGATCCTGACCGACGGCGACCTGCTGCTGCCGCGCAACGTCTCCAACCTGGTCCTGCAGAACAGCTACATCCTGATCCTCGCGATCGGCATGATGCTGGTGATCGTCGCGGGCCACATCGACCTGTCGGTCGGTTCGCTCACGGCCTTCGTGGGCGCGTTCGCGGCCGTGCTGACGGTCCAGCACGACGTGTCGTGGCCGGTCGCCGTGGTGCTCTGTCTGCTGGCGGGCGCCGTGGCGGGCGCGGCACAGGGGTTCTTCATCGCGTATCTCGGCATACCGTCGTTCATCGTCACCCTGGCCGGCATGCTGGTCTTCCGCGGTGTGACGGAGATCCTCCTGGAGGGCCAGACCCTCGGCCCGTTCCCCGACGGTCTGCAGAAGATGGGCAACGGCTTCCTGCCCGAGGTCGGCCCCACCACGAACTACCACAACATCACGCTGCTGCTGGGCTTCACCATGATCGCCTTCGTGGTCATCCAGGAGATGCGTGACCGGGGGCGGCAGAAGGAGTTCGCCCTGGACGTGGTGCCGCGCAACATCTTCCTGCTCAAGCTGGTCGCCATCTCCGCCGCGCTGCTCTCGGTCACCATGCTGCTGGCCAGCTACAAGGGCGCGCCGATCATCCTGCTGGTCCTGGGCGCGCTGGTCGTCGGCTACGGCTACCTGATGCGCAACTCGGTCTTCGGCCGGCACATCTACGCGATCGGCGGCAACCTGCCGGCCGCGAAGCTCTCCGGTGTGAAGGACAAGAAGGTCACCTTCCTGGTCTTCGTCAACATGGGTGTGCTCGCGGCCCTCGCGGGGCTGGCGATCGCCGCCCGTCTCAACGCGGCCTCGCCGAAGGCCGGTCTGAGCTATGAACTCGAGGCGATCGCCTCGGCGTTCATCGGCGGCGCCTCGATGAGCGGCGGCGTCGGCACCGTCCTCGGCGCGATCATCGGCGGTCTCGTCCTCGGTGTGCTGAACAACGGCATGAACCTCCTCAGCGTCGGCACCGACTGGCAGCAGGTCATCAAGGGCCTGGCCCTGCTGGCCGCCGTCGGCTTCGACGTGTGGAACAAGCGCAAGGGCGGTTCCTGACGGAAACCCGGAAGGGGGCCTCGCCTGCGGGCGGGGCCCCCTTCTTCCTGTGAGAGGAGCACCTGGTGAAGGAAGTCTTCGGCAAGCTCGCCGACGGCACCGAGATCCACCGCTGGTCCCTGGAGAACGGCGGCACCCGGCTGCGGGTCCTGTCGTACGGCGGGATCGTGCAGTCCCTGGAGGTCCCGGACCGCGCGGGCCGGTACGCGAACGTCTCCCTGGGCTTCGGCACCGTCGAGGAGTACGTCGCCGACTCCCCCTACTTCGGCGCCCTGATCGGCCGGTACGGAAACCGCGTCGGCCGGGGCCGGTTCACCCTCGACGACACGGCGTACGAGCTGTCCGTCAACGACGGCGGCAACAGCCTGCACGGCGGCGCCGGCGGCTTCGACAAGTCGGTGTGGGACGTCGAGCCGTTCGTTCAGGACTCGAACGTGGGCCTGCGCCTGACCCGCACCAGCCCCGACGGCGAGATGGGCTTCCCCGGCACGCTGCGGACCGGGGTCACCTACACCCTCACCGAGACGGGCGACTGGCGGATCGACTACGAGGCCACCACCGACAAGCCGACCGTCGTCAACCTCACCAGTCACGTCTACTGGAACCTCGCGGGCGAGGGCAGCGGCTCCGCCCACGACCACGAGCTGGAGATCCCGGCCTCCCGGTACACGCCCGTCGACGCCGGCCTCATCCCCACCGGCGAGCCGGCCGAGGTGGCGGGCACGCCCTTCGACTTCCGCCGGGCCAAGCCGATCGGCGCCGATGTGCGCACGCGTGACCAGCAGCTTCTGTACGCCAAGGGGTTCGACCACAACTGGGTGCTGGACAAGGGGAAGACGGCCGAGCCCGAGTGGGCCGCGACGCTGCGCGACCCGTCCTCCGGCCGCACGCTGACCGTCTCCACCACCGAGCCGGGCCTCCAGTTCTACTCCGGGAACTTCCTGGACGGCACGCTCGCCGGACCGTCGGGGCGGATCTACCGGCAGGGCGACGCCGTGTGCCTGGAGACCCAGCACTTCCCGGACTCGCCGAACAAGCCGTCGTACCCGTCGACGGTGCTCCGGCCGGGGCAGACGTACCGTTCGACGACGGTCCACTCGTTCGGGGTGTGAACGCGGTGGCGCACAGGTTCTTCACGATTTCCGGCCAACCTCCCCGTGGTTGAACGGCGTCACCTTCGTCTCCGTATGTAGGGGCGGCCCGTGCTCCCCCGCACGGGCCGCCCTTAGTCGTCGGGCCCGGTCGTCCCCAACGGGTCCGCCCCCTACGGAGGTTCCATGGCCGACAACGTCACCTCGTTGTTCCGCAGCACGACGGCGCACAGCCCCTCGATGGCGGCGCTGACTCGTGAGGGCGGCGAGGGGGTCGGCCCGGTGGACTTCTGCATACCGTGCAACCCCTACTTCCCCACCCCGGCCATGTTCGACGAGATGGCGAGCAAGCTGCGGGACATCATCACGTACTACCCGAGCAGCGCCGACACCATCACGGCGGAGCTGTGCAATCTGCTCCAACTGCCGCCGCAGTGCGTGGCGATGGGCAACGGCTCGACCGAACTCATCACATGGATCGACCATCTGCTGGTCCGGGAGTCCCTCGCCGTCCCCGTCCCCACCTTCGGCCGCTGGACCGACCAGCCGATGGAGACCGGCAAGCGCGTCGACATGTTCCCGCTCCAGGAGTCCAGCGGCTTCGCCCTGGACCTCGCGCAGTACGCCGAGTTCATCCGGGCGCGCGGCACACGGGTCGCCGTCATCTGCAACCCGAACAACCCCGACGGGGGCTTCCTGCACCGGCACGCGCTGGTGCAGTTCATGGACGCGATGGCCGACCTGGACCTGATCGTCATCGACGAGTCGTTCCTGGAGTTCGCCGACGCCGAGTCCGAGCCGAGCACCGTCCAGGACGCGGTGATGCGGCCCAACGTCGTCGTGCTGCGCTCGCTCGGCAAGAACTTCGGGCTGCACGGCATCCGCTTCGGCTATCTGGTCGCCAACCCGGCGCTCGCCGGGAAGATCCGCTCGATGCTGCCGAAGTGGAACCTCAACTCCTTCGCGGAGCACGTGGTGTTCATGCTGAAGAACCACGGCCCCGAGTACATGGAGAGCCTGCACCAGGTGCGGCGGGACCGCCTGGACATGGCCCGTCAGCTCTCCGCCCTCCCCGGTCTGACGGTCTACCCGTCGCAGGGGAACTTCCTCTTCGTGCGCCTGCCCGTGGGCGCCGAGGGCACCGTGGTCCGCGACCGGCTGCTCACCGAGCACCGGATCCTCGTCCGCGAGTGCGGCAACAAGGTCGGCTCGTCCAGTCGCTTCCTGCGACTCGTGGTCCGGCCCCAGGTCGACGTGCGTCGCCTGGTGTCAGGCCTGGAGTCGGTTCTCTACGGGTCCAGGAGGGGAGCCGCCGTACCCGAGCTGGGCACCGGGACCAGCTACAGCTCGGGTACGGCGGCCGTGGACCGGCTGATGAGCGAGACCAACGGCGCCGGTATGGCGGGGCTCGCCGCGCAGGCCACCGGCTCGGCCGGCATGCCGGGCATGGCCCCGGCCCCGGCGCCCGCCCCCATGCCGACCCCGGTCCCCGCCCCGGCGCCCGCTCCGGCCCCGGCGCCCATGCCGGCCCCGATGCCGGCACCCATACCGGCACCCATACCGGCCCCCATGCCGGCGCCCGTTCCGGCCGCCGCGGCCCCCATGCCCCAGGGACCGTCGATCCCCTCCATGCCCAGCGTGGCCTCGATGCCCGGCATGGCACCCGCTCCCGCCACCGGGCTGGAGCCGGTCGCCCAGACCGGGATGCCCGGCATGGCCGCCGCGGCGGCCAACCGCCGGGCGATGGGCGCGGCCCAGGGCCTCACCGCCGCCCAGGTGCGCGGCCGCACCGCCCCCGAGGAGCAGCCGGAGCCCTTGGGCTGGCCGGCGGCGGGGGCCGTCTACAACCAGGTGGGCTGACCCCCGCCGGCACAGAACCCCATGGGGCGTCGCCCCCGGCAGGCCTTCCACGGCCCCGCCGGGGGCGACGCCCTTTCCCGGGGGTCCGCCCACGAGCCTCCCGGAGTCCACCCCACGGCCACCGCGCGGACGGCGACACGAGGAGACGACCCCGGCCCGCACGGGCAGCTGAACGACCGGGACGCCCATTCCGTACTTCCTGTCGTCTGTGGGGCGTGTCGGGTCACTTCCGTCACATCCCTGGAATCAAAACGCAACGCCCACGGCCCCGTACCGCTCCGGCGCGCGCCTTACGATCAAGCCCGTCGCGAGCACACACGGGCGAGACTCGTACACACGTGCGGACGCGACTCAGGCTCGGCCGAGAAGGCCGAGGTGCAGGAAGTACCGGAAGTGCCGGAAGTGCCGGAAGTGCTGGAAGTGGGGGAACCGTGCGCCACAGGGCCCGGATGATCGTGGCGGCCGCGGCCGCGCTGGGACTCGCGGCCGGGTCGTCCGGCTGTGGCGGGGACGCGGAGGCGGGGCAGGCCTCCCTGACCGTGGTCGCGACCAACTACGGCGACGACGTCCACAAGAACTCCGAGGGTTACTGGGACCGGGTGGTGCTGGCCTTCAACGCGGAGCACCCGGACATCGACGTGAACGTCGAGGTCTACGAGCCGGACGAGGTCGACGAGAAGGTCGCGGAGCTGATCGAGCGGGGCGAGGCGCCCGACATCGTGCAGACCGGCGGCTACTCGCAGTACGCCGCCGAGGGACTCCTCTACAGCGCCGACGAACTGCTCTCGGTGCCGGTGCAGGCGTCCTTCATACCGAGCCTCGCGAACGCCGGGGAACTGGACCGGGTGCAGTACGGGCTGCCGTTCACCGCGAGCACCCGGCTGCTGTACTACAACAAGGACCTGTTCAGGCGGGCCGACCTGGAGCCCCCTCGGTCGTGGGACGAGCTCCTCGTCGCCGCGAGGGCGTTGAAGGCGCTGGGCGTCGAATACCCGATCGCCGTGCCGCTCGGCCCCGAGGAGGCGGAGGCGGAGACCCTGATGTGGCTGCTGGCCGGCGGCGGCGGCTACACGGACAACGCCAACAGCTACGACATCGCCTCCCCGGCCAATGTGCGGACGCTGACCTGGCTGAAGGAGAAGCTGGTCGGGGAGGGCCTCACCGGCCCCGTCGCGCCCGGCGAGCTGAACCGCGAGGACGCCGTGCGGGCCTTCCTGCGCGGTGACGCGGCCATGGTCAACGGCCCGCTGTCGCTGATGCGGCAGATCGAGGACTCCTCCGACTCCGTGTCCTACGGCTCCGTCCCGCTGCCCAGCCACGACGGCCGGGCCACACCCACCATGGGCACCGCCGACTGGGTCGTCGCCTTCAAGAACGAGGACCACCGCGACGCCATGGGGCAATTCCTCGACTTCCTCTACGACGACAAGTACGTGACCGAGCAGGCCGCCGAGTACGAGCTGCTCCCCGTCACCACGTCCGCCGCCGACGCGATGCGCGCCGACAAGGATCACCGGGCCCTGTGGAACGGCCTCGACACCCTGCAGAACCTGCGGCTCTACCCCGTCGCCGAGACCGACTGGTCCGAGGTGGCCGCCGCGATCCGCAAGCGCGTGGGCGCCGCGGTGGGCCCCGACGGCAGTCCTCGGACCGTGCTGGAGTCGATAGCCGACGTCACGAAATCAGCCGGGTGACCGGATCGTCGTCATAAGAGCTCCGAGGGTTGTCCCGTGGGGCCTGTCGTTTGGATCATGCCTGGGCCGCGGGGCGTGGCACGCACAGCTGCGGCGTTGCCGTCGGTTGCGCGGCTCTCCCGGCACCGCCGGCCCGTTCCGCACGGGCCGGCGGTGCTGTGATCGACGGACGTCGACCGATCAGCCGATGTCGAGCGGAAACGATCACAGTTCGATCGGTTACGTACGGTTCCGACCAGGCGCGATGTCCTCTCGATCTCCTGGGTACTCATCGGGCGAGCACGGCTGGCGTGGGCGGTGTGCGGCAGTTCGCCTTTGACGCCCAGCGCCCCGTGCCCGGGCCCATCGACACCCATCGAGAGGAGGCGGCAGCGATGCCGGGCGGGGAGAGGGACCAGGGAAGCGGCGGAACGGGCGGTCCACGCGGCGCCACCGCCGGCACCGCCGCGGGCGGTCCCGGGACGCTCCTGCTGAAACGGCACTTCACCGGGGAGAACCTGCCCCGGTTACGGGCCCAGGTCGAGGACACGGCGGCCGCGGCGGGCCTCGGCGGTGTACGCCTCGGCGAGTTCACGCTCGCCGTCAGCGAGATCGCCGGCAACGCGGTCGAGCACGCGGGCGGCCGCGGCCATCTGGAGCTGCGCCGCCTCCCGGACGAGCTGGAGTGCCGTATCACCGACGAGGGCCCCGGTTTCGTCCCCGCCATCCCCGAGCTGCTCCCCGGCCTCACCGAGGGCTGCCGCGGCCGCGGCCTCTGGCTCGCCCATCTGGTCACCGACCGGCTGGCGGTCACGACGGACGCCACCGGCACGGGGACCGAGGTGACGCTGGCCATGCGGCTGGGATGAGGCCGGCGGCCACCCCCGGGCGGGCCCGCCGCTCGCGTGCGCGGATGGCGACATGCACGGCGATGACCTATAAATCGCATTACCGCGGAAGTGGTGCGCGGCCGGCGGCTCGCCTCCGATCGGCTCGGCCTGTGATCGGCGCGGTCTGCGACCAGCGCGACGTCCGGTGAGCCCGGCGCGAGGAAGGAGGAGTCCGTGGCCCGCACCGACAGTCGCGATCTCCCTCCGGCCCGAGGGCCCCGATGAAGATCCTCGACACCGGGGGGCGTGCCCGTCGGGTCCGCCTGCTGGAGCCCCTGGCACATCGCGACTTCCGCATCCTCTGGACCGGGATGAGTATCTCGCTGCTGGGCGACGGAGTGCTGCTCGTCGCGCTCGCCTGGCAGGTCTACACGCTCTCCGGCAACCCCGGCGCGATGTCCGTCGTCGGGGTGGCCCTGGCGGCCCCGCAGATCGCGCTCGTCCTGGTCGGCGGTGTCGTCAGTGACCGCTTCGACCGGCGCAGGGTGATGCTCTGCAGCGACCTGGTCCGCGGGGTGTGCCTGGCGGCACTGGCGGTCCTCGCGCTGACCGGAACCCTGCGGCTGTGGCACGTGATCTGCGTGGTCGCGGTGTACGGCGCGGCATCCGGGTTCTTCCCGCCGGCGTTCGACGCCACCGTGCCCACGCTCGTCCCCCCGTCGGAGCTGGTCGGGGCCAACGCCCTCGACCAGTTCGTCCGGCCGACGGCCGTGCAGATCGGCGGAACCGCCCTCGGCGGCGGGCTCGTCGCGGGGGTCGGGCCCGGCTGGGCCTTCGCGTTCGACGCCCTCACCTTCGTCTTCTCCGCCGCCTGCCTGGCCCTCCTCCGTCCCCTGCCGCCCGACGCCGCCCAGGACCGGGACACGATGTGGAAGGACCTGCGCGCGGGTCTGGGCTATGTGCGGGCCAACGTCTGGCTCTGGGGCACCTTCCTGTCGGCCACCTTCGCCTACCTGCTCTTCCTCGGTCCGACCGAGGTCCTGCTGCCCTACATGGTCAAACACGTCTTGCACGGGTCGGCGACGGACCTGGGGCTGGTGCTGACCAGCGGCGGCCTGAGCGCGGTCCTCGCGGCGCTGATCGTGGGGCAGGTCGGACTGCCCCGCCGGTTCATCACCTTCATGTACTGGACCTGGGCCTTCGCCACGCTGGGGGTCGCCGGGTACGGCCTCGCCACCAGCAGCTGGCAACTCGCGCTCACCTGCGCCGTGGTCAACGGGCTGGAGACGGCCGGGATCATCGCCTGGGCGACGGCGAAGCAGCGACTGGTGCCCGCCGCGCTGCTGGGCCGGGTCTCCAGCGTCGACTGGTTCGTCTCCCTCGCGCTCCTGCCGCTCTCCTACGCCCTCGCCGCTCCCGTCGCCGCCGCGGTCGGGGTACGCGCGACCTTCTTCGGCGCCGGCCTGATCGGCGCGGTGGTCACCCTGGCCTTCCTGTATCTGCCCGGAGTCCGTGCCGTGGAGCGCGACCGGACCGGCGGGCGGGCGCCGGACACGGCGTGAGCGAGGGTCCCCTCGGCAACGCCCCCAGGCGTTCCCTCATATCGCCCTCGTGGACACCGCCTTCGGGCTGGAAGTCGCCCAATTCCCCCGGGGGCGCGGCGGTCAGGGCTCGGTACCGCGATCCGTGGGGGGTCACTGCCGAGTTCTGACGGCTCTCATCAGGACCATGCCGGTGTCCCCGTAGTCGGGCAGGGTGGGGTCGGCGTCGATACGGGTGACCGTGAGCCGCTCGGTGTACGGGGCGAAGGCCCGGTGCACGATCGCACGGTCCACCGGGCAGCCCGGCCAGCGTGACGCGACCCCGATGCGGTAGGTCGGCATGTTCTCCATGAAGGACGCGACGAGATGGCCGCCCGGGCGCACGGACATGGCGAAGGCGCGGCAGAACCCGGCGAACTCGTCGGGGTCCTCGGTGACGCTCTCGGCCACGAAGTTCATGGACGCGAGGCCGTAGGTGCCGGGCGTGACCGACCGGGCGTCGCCGTGCACGACGCGCACCCGGGACAGCGCCTCGGTCAGGGTGGGGGGCAGCGCGGGGTCCAGTCGGCGGCACAGCGCGTAGAACGCCTGCCAGCTCTCGTCGGGTCCGGCGCCGAGCTGACGGGTCAGGTAGGCGACGTTCCCGGCACCCACTTCGACCGCTTCGATACGGCGGCTCGCGGCGGCGGCCAGCATCAGCGGGTACAGGTTCGGCCCGGCCCCGAATTCGAGGGAGCGCTCCACGGCCCCGGGGGCGAACTGCCGGTAGAAGGCCGAGTGGTGTCTGATCACCGCGGCGTCGCAGGGATGGAGTTCCCGGTAGTTCTCGGCCAGGTACTCCTCGACCGGCCAGGTGTCCCAGTCGACGTCCCGGCTGCGCGTCGGCTGCCGGCGCCCGAAGAGCGTGTCGCTCATGTGTGCCTCACTGCCCGGCCTGGAAGGCGAACCGCTCGGTCAGGGCGGTCAGCGCGTCGTTGAGCTGGTCGATCTCCTCGTCGGTGTTCAGCGCGGTCACCTGGACGCGGAAGCCGACGCGGTTGCGGGGAACGAGAGGATAGGCCGCCAGCGTGACGTAGATGCCCCTCTCCCACAGGAAGAGCGCCGCCGCGTCGATGTCGGAGGCGTCGGCGAGCGGGAGTTCGATGATGGGCAGGCCGGAGACGTTGGGGGTGGCGATGCCCAGCCGGCGCACATGGTCCAGGACCCGGGCCGTCTTGCGGTGCAGATCGGCGCGAATGGCGTCCCCGCGGGTCTCGTTGACGTCGAACCCGGCCAGCACCGTGGCGAGCGAGGCGGTCGGTGAGGGCCCGGAATAGAGATAGGGCGCGGCGGCGACCTTGAGGTGCTCCTTCAGCCAGGTCGGCAGCGCGATGAAGGCGAGGAGCGAGGAGTACGCCTTGGAGAAGCCGCCGACGAGCAGGATGCCGTCGTAGGTCTCACCGAGATGGCGCACGATGCCGTTTCCGCGGGATCCGTAGGGGGACGACTCCTCCTCGCCGCGCTCACCGACGATCCCGAATCCGTGCGCGTCGTCGACGTACAGCATGGCGCCGAAGTCCCTGCACATGGCGGCGAGCTCGCCCAGGTCGGGCATGTTCCCCGTCATGCTGTTGACGCCGTCCAGGCAGACCAGCCGGGCGGCCGCCGGCGGCACGGCCCGCAGCAGGTCCTTGAGCTCGTCGAGCCGGCCGGCACTGAACCGCCGCACGGTCGCGCCCTGTGCCCGGGCGACCAGGCAGCCGTCGTACACCGTCCGGTGTGCCTCCGCCTCGACGAAGACGTGCCCGCCCTCCCCGCTCAGAGCGGGGATCACCGACGCGTGGATCAGGGTGATCGTGGGGAGGAGCAAGGTGTCCTGGGCGCCGAGGAGTTCGGTGAGCCGCTCCTCGATCCGGGGGTAGAGCTGCGGGTTGCCGATCATCCGTGACCAGCTGGGGTGGGTGCCCCACTTCCTCACGTGCGGTTCGATGGACGCCACGATCTCCGGGTCGAAGTCGAAGCCGAGGTAGTTGCAGGAGGCGAAATCGGTCAGCCAGTGGTCGCCGCAGCGGATCCGCCGTCCGTCGACCTCGTCGAGGACCGCGTCGCTCATGGGGCTTGCCTGGCGCAGGCGTTCGAGGTCGCCCCATCGGGGGTCGTGCCGTACGCCTCGTCCTTCGGGGGGCGCTTTGCGCATCTCTTCCTCATTCCCGGTTCCGCTGGGGCCTGTCTGCCCGGATGCCGGGCCCGCGGCCCGGATCGGGAGCTGGGGGCCGCTCGGCCGCTGCGGTGCCGATCCGCTGGTCTTCCCGGTCAGTCCGGCGATCTGGTGCTGCCGCTCGCCGCGCAGCAGTGTGTCCGTCTGGTCCGCCGTCAGCGGACGGGCGAACAGAAAGCCCTGTCCGAGGCGGCAGCCCATACCGGCCAGCACCTCACGCTGCTCCGCGTCCTCGATGCCTTCGGCGATGACCTGGAGGCCGAGCGTGTCGGCGATGCGGACGATCCCGTCGACGAGTGCCACCTGCTGGCTGTCCACACAGATGTCGTCGATGAAGGATTTGTCGATCTTGAGTACGTCGATCGGGAATTCCCTGAGGTAGCTCAATGACGAGAATCCCGTGCCGAAGTCGTCGATCGCAATGCCGACGCCGAGTTCTTTCAGGATCCTCATGACGTCCTGGATCTGTTCGTCCCGGCGCATCAGGACGCTCTCGGTCAGTTCCAGCACCAGCGACCCCGGCGCCAGTCCGGCGCCGTCCAGGACCCGGCGCACCTCGTCGAGGAACCCCGGGTCCCGGAACTGGCGTGCCGAGACGTTGACGTTGACGCAGAGCGGGACCTGTCGCGGGGCCGTCCGCTGCCAGCGGGTGACGTCCTCCGCGGCTCGCTCCAGCACCCAGGCGCCGAGCGGCATGATGTGCCCGGTCTCCTCGGCGAGCGTGATGAACTCCTCCGGTGGCACCAGGCCCCGCCGCGGGTGCGGCCAACGGGCCAGCGCCTCGAAGCCGATGATCTCGCCGTCGGAGAGTTCCACGATGGGCTGGTAGCGCAGGGAGAAGTTCTGCTGCGCGACGGCGGTGTCCAGGCCGGCCTGGAGTTCGGAGCGTTGCAGCATGGCGGTGTGGAGGGCGGGCTGGTACCTGCGCCACTGCCGCTTCCCGGCGGACTTGGCCGCGTACAGGGCGAGGTCGGCGTGCCCGAGCAGTTCCTCCGCGTCCGCGCTGTCGGCGGCGGTGGCGATGCCCACGCTGGCGGACACGCTGACGACGCCGCCGGAGAGCCGGAACGGCTGGTTGAGCGCCTGTACGACCTGGCCGGCCAGTACCTCGGCGTCGAGCGGTGTCTTCGCCCCCTCCATCAGCACCGCGAACTCGTCGCCGCCGAGCCGGGCCGCGGTGTCGCTGCGCCGCAGCGTCGCGGACAGCCGTGCTCCCGCCGCGGCCAGGAGTTCGTCCCCCACCGAGTGGCCCATGGTGTCGTTGACGACCTTGAAGTCGTCCAGGTCGATGAAGAGCACGCCGGCGATGGTCGACTCCCGGCGGTCACGCGCCAGTGCCCGTTCGATGCGCTCCATGAGGAGCATGCGATTGGGCAGACCGGTCAGTGAGTCGTGGAAGGCGTGGCGGGTCAGTTCCCGCTCCAGCTGACGCTGCTCGGTGACGTCCCGCAGGGTGAGGACGAGTCCGTGGACCGTCTGCTCCTCACGGAGATTGCTGCACCGGGCCTCGACGTCCATGCGTCGTCCTGAGGGACTGACGACCCGCCAGTCCTCGTGCATGTCGAGGTTGCCGTGGGCCCGCATCTCCGCCAGCGCCCGGCACGCCCGCTCCCGGTCCTGCGGGTCGATCAGCGTGGTGACCCTCTTGCCGATGAGGCTGTCGTGGCCGAACATGCTGTCCGCCGACGGGCTCGCGTACCGGACGGCGTTGTCGTCGTCCAGGATGAGGATCACGTCCGAGGCGTTGTGGACCAGCGTGCGGAAGTACGCCTCGCCGTTGCGGCGGTTGACCTCCTGGCTCAGCTGGACCCGCTCCAGCGCCAGCGCCGCCTGGGAGGCCAGGATCTCGAGCGAACTCCACAGCTCCATCAGCGCGGGCTCGGGGCCCGCCACGGCCAGGGCGCCGACGAGCGGTTCCCCGGTCAGCCGGTCCGGGAGGGCGAGCGGGCACAGCAGGGCGCTGGGCACATCCTGCAGGCCCTCCACCACGCGCCGGTCGAGTTCGGTGAGGGGCACCAGCCGGGCCTTGTGGCCACTGAGGGCGGCGACCAGTTCGGCGCCCGTGTCGTCGTTGGGGCTGATCCTCCAGTTCCAGTCGTGGGACTGGGTGCGCACGGCGTACAGACCGCCGTCCCCCTCCGCGGCCAGCAGTACGGTCCGGTGCGGTACGCCGGGCCCGAACAGCGTGCCCACCGCCCTCTCGACGGAGTTGGCCACCTCCCGCGGTCTGAGCGCCGTCAGCAGCGAGGCGCCGGCCACCCGCAGTCCGCGCTCCCTGGCCACGGCCTGCCGGTGGACGCTCACCGCGCCCGCGAGCCGCAGGATGACGAGGAGGAACAGGGCGGTGGAGAACACGGCGATGACGCCCGCGTCCGTGACATCGCCGCGGACGGCCTGGTAGAGCAGGACGCCGGGCGCGATGAGCGAGGCGGCCGCGAGCAGCGCGAGCCGGTGCCAGGGCGGGGACTCCTGCGAACCGCGCTGGGGCAACTGCTCGGTCAGCGCGTGCATGGACGGATGGAGCGCGGCCAGCCCCCACGCGGTGAAGAAGACCACCCAGCCGAGGTCCATGGGGGTGCCGACCTGCCACGTGCCCTTCAGCTGCAGCAGCCCGTACAGCACGTCGGAGACGAGGATGCCCAGGGTGCCGAGGGTGAGCAGGACGACACTGGGCGTGATGGCGATGCCCGTGGAGAGCAGCCGGGCGAGCATGGCCAGCATCAGCACGTCACCGAGCGGATAGGCGATCGAGATCGCGCGCTGCAGCCAGGTCATCCCCTCCGCCTGGCTCAGCGGCCCGATCAGGTTGACCCACAGGAGGACGGCCAGACCGGCGGTGAGGATCAGCGCGTCCAGCAGGCTCGGCAGGTCCCTTCCCGGCCAGCGGTAGTGGATGAGACCGAAGAGCCCCGCCGCGAACAGCGGGTAGGTGGACAGGTAGAAGGCGTCCGCCACCGACGGGAACGGGTTGTTCTGGTCGAAGAAGCTGTTGAGGATGTTGTACGCGGTGTCGCCGGCGGTGAAGGCGAGGTTCGCGGCGGCCAGCGCCAGCCAGGGCCAGCGGTGGGCCGGCCGGTTGAGGTGCAGGCCCACCAGGATGGCGGCGACGCCGGTGAGCCCGATGAGGGCCCACCAGATCGTGCGACGGCTCGGGTAGGTCAGGTACAGGACCGTGAGGGGAAGCACGACGGCGAGGTAGCAGGCCGTCAACCGGTGGAGCCGCGTCAAGTGAACCGCCTCCTCACCCCGGCGGGACCGGCATGCGGACGTCGTGCACCCCGATTCGGGGTGGTCGGGACCGTGTACGGCGGACGAGGTCCGCGCTCGCCGAGAACTACCCGTGCGCTACAGGGAGTTGTCGCGCGTCTCCGTTTCGAGACTAGGCGCAGAGGGTCCGGTGCGCATCTCGGGGCCGACGCGGGGCGGGTGGGGGGCCGGTGCGGGGTCGGCGCCTCGGGGAGCCGCCCCGCGAGGGGCACCGCCGTCGAGCAGGGCGTTCGTCAGCCCGAGCGGGCGCGGCCGGGCACACCGGGCCGCGCCCGCTCGGGTCTGCCGTTCGGACGACGGACCCTCGGGCGCCGTGGGCCCCGGGGCGACGGACGGGGGTCCGCTACCCTCCGTCCCGCACCAGCCGGTCGAGCAGTGCGTCCAGCCCGGCGGCCAGGCCCTCCGGCCCGCCCCGCTCGGCGAGCGCCTCGGCGGTCTCCCGCAGCGTGGGCAGCTCCTGGGGCGACAGTCGGTGCAGCCCCAGGCGGAAGGCGGGATCCGTCTCGTCCGGGTTGTCCACCATGGGGCGCAGTTCCACGGAGAGGTACCCGAGGAGCCAGGCGGTGTACGCCCGGAAGACCGCGGAGGACCGGGCCTCGTCGAGCCCCGCCTTCCGCAGCAGTGCGAGCACCCGCTCGTGGTCGCGGAGTACGGCGAGCGGGCGCCGGGCCAGCGGGACCGCCAGCATGCGCGTCGCGAGCAGCGGCACGGCCTGCGGATGGGCGAGGCAGACGTCGTAGGTCGCCCGGGCGATGCGGTGGAGCTGGGCACGCCATGAGCCCTGGGGCGCGGGGGCGGCTTCGGGCTCCACGGCCAGGCGTTCCTCCAGCTCCATGTAGAGGGCTTCGACCAGGCCGTCGAGAAGGGCGTCCTTGCTCGCCGCGTACCGGTAGAGCGCCATCGCCTCCACGCCCAGCTGGGCTCCGAGGCGGCGCATGCTCAGCGCGGAGAGACCCTCGCCGTCCACCAGTTCCAGGGCGGCGGTCAGTACGCGCTCCCTGCTGAGCCGGCCGTAGCGCCCTCGATCGCTGGCGCGACGCGCGGGATCAGCGTCGGGACTCTCGGCCATACCGCGCCTCCTCGTCGGCCTCGCTGCCCTGCAGAGCCGCAGCGGCAACACTTCTATACAACGTAAATGTACACCTCTGGGGGCAGACCGGGGGCGACTGCGCCGACCCGGTACGCCCGGATGACGGACCGCCGCCCGACGGCGACCGCGAACCGGGGGCCCCTTCGACCGCATTGCCTGATTCTTACCTCCGCTTGACCTTGTCCCCCACTTCGTGCAGCCTGTACGTATACATCGTAAATGTACGCATTCGATGTGGTGTGATCACCAATTCTGCGAGCCGAACGGGAGACAGAGCCCAATGGCCCCCGTACCCGTCTTTCTGTACCACGCGGTTTCCGACGACCCACCGTCCTGGATAGCGCCGTTCACCGTCACTCCGGCCGCGTTCGCGGAGCAGCTCACCCGGCTCGTGGACAGCGGTCGCGTCGTGATCCCCCTGTCACGACTCGTCGACGCGATCCTCCACGGGGCCGCCCCACTGCCGCCGCGTCCCGCGGTCCTGACGTTCGACGACGGCTTCGCCGACTTCGCCGACACGGTGTTTCCCGAGCTCGTCGGGCGCGGCCTTCCGGCCGTCCTGTACATCACCACCGGCGCGGTACGCACGCCCGGAGCAGCACAGGAGAGTCTGCTCCCCCCTTCCGACATGCTGACCTGGAACCAGATCAGGTCCCTTGACGAGGCCGGTGTGGAGATCGGCGGCCATTCGCGCACCCACCCGCAACTCGACGCGCTCCCGCGCCAGATGCTGAGCGACGAGATCGACGGCTGCCGGAGAACGCTGGAGGACGAACTGGGCCACGCGGTCCACTCGTACGCCTATCCGCACGGGTACTCCGACCAGCGGGTGCGGCGATGTGTGCGTGAGGCCGGCTGGACATCGGCCTGCGCGGTCGCCAACGCGTTCAGTTGTGCGCACGACGATCCGCTCCGGATCGCCCGCCTGACGGTCCGCGCCGACACGCCGCCCGAGGTCTTCCAGGACTGGCTCGACGGCCGCGGCGCCCGCAGGGCTCCTTTCCACGAGCTTCCGCAGACGACGGCGTGGCGCCTCTACCGCCGTACCCGCGGCCGGCTGGGCAGCCCCGTCGGCGGCCCCCCGTCCTCACCGGGGCTGAACCACTGAGAGACAAAGGACGGCACCATGAAGATCAAGGTAGTGGCAGCCAACGATCTGCGCCCCGAGGAGGTGGCCGCCTGGTACGCCATCCAGGAGGACCACCCCGAGTACGCCAATCCGTTCCTCGGCCCCGGCTTCACCCGCGCCGTCTCCGCCGTGAAGCCGAAGGTGGGGGTGGCGGTCGCCACGGAGGACCGGGAGCCTGTGGCGTTCTTTCCCTTCGAGCACGGGCCCCTGGGCATCGGCCGCGCCGTGGGTCTGGGGGTCTCCGACTGCCAGGGCGTGGTGCAGCGGCCGGGAGCGGTGACCGAGGCGGAACCGCTCCTGCAGGCGTGTGGCCTCTCGGTGTGGCAGTTCGACAGCCTGCTGGTGGGGACACCGCCCTTCTCCACCCACACGCGTGCCCTCCATGCCTCGCCGGTAATGGACGTGGGTGAGGGCTTTGCCCGATACCAGGAGCGAATAGCGGATCACGCGCCGCGGCTCGTGCGCACCCTGGCGAAGAAGACCCGCCGCCTCCAACGGGATGTCGGTGACGTCCACTTCGTGTTCGACGAGAGGGACCCCGACCGGTTGCGCACCCTGATGGACTGGAAGTCCGCCCAGTACCGGCGAACAGGCCGGAAGGACCGCTTCGCCCAGCCGTGGATCGCCGAGTTGGTGACGCGACTGCACGCCACCCGGACCGGACCGCTGAGCGGGCTCCTGTCCGTGCTCTACGCCGGAGGGCAGCCCATCGCCGCCCATTTCGGGCCGCGTTCGGACAGGGTGCTGGCCTGCTGGTTCCCCGCGTACGACCCCCGCTTCCACAAGTACTCGCCGGGGGTCATGCTCCACCTGAGGATGGCCGAGGGTGCCGCCGAGGCGGGAATGGACCACCTGGATCTGGGGCGCGGGGCGAGCGACCACAAGGAATACCTCAAGACGCGCGATCTGACGGTCGCGGAGGGCTGGGCGTCCCTGCCGTCCGCCGGTGCCGTGGCCCACTGGATGGGCCGGACCCCGGTGCGGTTCGCCTACAACGCCGTACTGGAAAGGCCGCTGCTGCGGCGGGCGGCCCGGCAGACGCTGAACGGCCTGGGCGCGGTACGGACACGCTGGGCGGGACCTGTCGTGACGCCGTCACCCCATGACCGCGTACCGTCCCCCGATGCCCAGCCCACCCGCGGTCGGCTCACGGAGAACTGCATGTGACCCCGCGGGTCGATCATCCCGGGGGCGCTTCGGCAGTCGACATGAGCCGTCACCGGAAGTGGCCACGCGGGTCCAGGGGGGATCTCACCGACGAGAAGAAGACGGCATTGCCATGACATCCACCCCACGCATCAAATCCGAGGACGGCCCGA
The DNA here is from genome assembly GCF_056437585.1 of Streptomyces sp. NPDC042364. Taxonomy (NCBI): domain Bacteria; kingdom Bacillati; phylum Actinomycetota; class Actinomycetes; order Kitasatosporales; family Streptomycetaceae; genus Streptomyces; species Streptomyces sp. NPDC042364. The sequence goes on from NZ_JBWKAJ010000008.1 coordinate 144,399, forward strand.
TGCTTCTTGACCCCGAGCAAGAGAGTCCGGCCGCGGCATCACCGGCTTCGGCGACGTCATCACGTGTCCGCCGCGCTGCACGTCTGCTGGCCCGCGTCGCACTCCCCGTCGCACTGGCCATGTGGCTGCTGTCCCTGCGGAACGTGAACGTGGCAGGAATGGGCGATCTCGGCCTGGTGGAGGTACTGCCCGTCATGTACTGGGCGGCGGCCGTCGTCCTGACCGTCGGATTCGCCGCCGCGCTGTTCGACCGGCACACCCCGGGCCGGCTCTTCGCGGGCTATGTGCTGGCACTGATCGCCATGCTGCACGCCACGGCTCCGCTTCTCTACTCCCAACTGAGCAATGCCTGGGCCTGGAAGCACGTGTCCATGGTCGATGTGTTCCTTCGGCTGGGTGAGTTGCCCATCGCCGACGACCACGGTCTGGACGTCTACACCCAGTGGCCGGGCTTCTTCGCGTTCAACGCCTTGGTGGTCGATGCCACCGGTATCGGCTCCGCGCTGTCCTATGCCGCCTGGGCCCCGCCCGTGGCCGACGCGCTGATGCTCGGGCCGCTCATCATGCTCTACCGCTCCTTCACCCGAAGCAAGCGGCTGCCCTGGGCTGCTGCCTGGGTCTTCTACACCTGCTACTGGGTCACTCAGGACTACTTCGCCCCGCAGACACTCACCTTCCTGCTCTACATCTGTGTGCTGGCCCTCGTCGTCCGTCGTCTGCCCCGGTCCCTGCGCGCCGCCAGGCGAAAGGACGGGGCCGACGCCGCGACCGGCCGCCCTCCGGACCGGCAGCCCTCCAAGCCCGTGGCTCCCGAGAACCTTCCGGAGAACCTTCCGGTGGCGAAGGAAGCCGCCAAAGGGCCGTCGTTCGGCTGGATCCTGCTGGTGCTCCTGATCGTGTCCGCCATCGTGTGCTCACATCCGCTGACACCGGTGATGCTGATCTGCACCCTGATCGCGCTGGCCCTGCCGCGACGCAACAGACGGGTCGTACTGCCGGTTCTGCTGGGGTCCCTCGCCCTGACCGTGACATGGAACCTCACCGTGGCCCGCTCGTTCATCTCGCAGAACGTGCGGGAGACGGTCGAAGGGCTCACTCAACCCGGAGCGAATGCCAGTTCCGGTCTTCTGGACCTGTCCGACGCGTCCTCGGCACAGGTGCTGGTCTCCTGGACGGACCGCGCGCTGTCAGGCGGCGTCTGGCTGCTGGCGATCGCGGCCCTGGTGCTCCGCCCCACACTGCGGCGAACCCCCCTGCCGCTGCTCGCCGCCGCCCCGCTGCCGTTGCTGCTCCTCAACAGCTACGACGGGGAGATGCTCTTCCGGGCCTATATGTTCGCCCTGCCCGCCATCGCGTTCGCGGCGGCGGCCCTGCCGGCCGGAATCCGCCCACGCCGCTGGGTCCGTGCACTGGGAACGCCTCTCCTCCTCCTCGTGCTCTTCGTGGGCTTCACCATCAGCTACTACGGAAAGGAGTACGCCCTCTACTTCACCCGCGCGGAGACAGCGGCCAGCCAATGGATGTTCGACAACGCGCCCCCGGGAGCGGTGGTCGCCGGCATCACCGAGGACTTCCCCGCCGGATACACGGACTACGACCGGTACGACAGGGTGTGGATCACCATGGAGGGCCCGCAGATGCCGAAGCGGCTGGCGGCCGACCCCGCCGGCGTGATCGAGAAGATCTCCGCCGACACGGGAAAACCCGTCTATCTGATGCTCAACAGAGCCCAGGAGGCGAGAATCCACGCCACCGGATGGCTACCGACAAGCCTGCGCAGCATCGACCGGACCCTCGCCTCGGACCCGGACTTCAAGGCCGCTTACCGAAACAGCGACGCCGTGGTGTACGTCTTCACCCCGCCCAAGAACTGAGACCGCCATGAGAGCCTCCACGCGTGTACTGATTCTCGTCGCAGCCTGGGCCGCGCCCGCGGCGACGCTCCTGCCACCCGGGGACGCCCTGCGCGTCACCCTCCTCACCGCCTCCTGGCTGCTGTTCCCGGGGCTTCCGCTGGTACTGCGGGTGTCCGACCGGCCACACCGGCCGTGGGAGAACTCGCCCCGGCGGAGGCTGCTGCGGATGGCGGTGCTGACGGGAGCCGTGAGTCTCGCCTGCACGATCCTGGTCAGCCAGGCGCTCGTGCTGGCCGACGCCTTCGACTCGGGACGGGCCCTGGTGGCCCTGGCCTTGCTGACCAGTGCGTCCGTCCTGGTCCCGGTGCGGCGCGGAAGAGCGGCCCCGGGCGCCGACAGCCCTCTTCGGGGGCACCCCGGCGAGGCCCGCTGACGTCAGTTCCGCTGCCAGACCCGTACGTAGTCCACCCGCATGTCGGAGGGCACCCTCGTGGGTCCTCCGACAGACGGCTGGACCGAGTAGTTGAGCACCAGCCACTGCGGCGCCGATGTGACGTCCCGCGTCACCGAGCCGACCAGCGCTCCGTCGTAGTAGTAGTCGATACGGCCCGGTTCCCATGTGGCGCCGAAGGTGTGCCAACCGGTGTAGTCACCGGGCGCGCATCCGCCCTGCTCTCCGTCCTCCGAGTGGAAGTGGAAACAGGCCTTGCCGGAGAGCCCTTCCATGACGTCGATCTCGCCGTCGGCCGGCCAGTCGGCGCCCACCTGCCAGAACGCCGGCCAGTTGGCGATGACGCCGGGCGTCGCGGCCGGCAGATGGATGCGTGCTTCAAGGGCGCCGTGGACATAGGTGAACTGCGACCGGGAGTTGATCATGCCGGTTGCGTACGGGAAGGTCCGGCCCGCGCAGCTCACCCGCTTTTCGACCGCCGTGATACGGAGGGAGCCCTCGGAGACGTCGACCAGACCGGAGTCGTAGCAGTTCGCCTCGTCCGTGTTGACGGGGCCCGTGATGTCGGACTCCCCGTCCTCGTCGGGATTCCCGGTGGACCATTTGTCCTCGTCGAGAGCCGTTCCGTCGAAGTCGTCCGTGAACACCGCACGCCAGGCCCCGGGGATTCCGTGCGGCGTCGCCTCCTCCTCCGCCGCCACCGGCGGCCCGGCCGAACTGTCCTGACCGGCGCAACTGGTGGCGGCGCACACCGTCGTGGCCGCCAGGGCCAGACCGAGGAGCCGTCCCCGCCCCCGGCCGACGGTGGACGCGGCAGTGTCACGCACGGCGCGGCGCGGCCTTGCGCAGCAGCCGACGCGATCTGCGGACCACCGCGTAGCCCTTGGTCAGTACGCGGTCGCCGGCGAAGTCGACGGCGATCAGACGCCCCTCCAGCATCCGCTGGAACTCCCTGGGCCCGGTGCCGCGCCGTACGGTCACCCGTTGCAGCGCGTAGGGTCCCGGGCGAGGTGTGGCCAGCGCGTTGCCGACCACGAGGGACTGGGCGTAGCCGGCTTCGCGCACGGCCCGGCGGACACGTCGGCTGGAGTAGCCGAACGGGTAGGCGAAGGAGACCGGGGGGACACCGAGTTGCTCGCCGATGATGTCGCGGCAGCGCTCCAGTTCGAGGCGCAGCGGCCCGTCGGACAGCTGGTCGAGCTGCGGATGGGTGTGGCTGTGGCCGCCGATCTCGCAGCCTTGTGCGGCGAGTTCACGCACCTGCGGCCAGCTCAGCATGATGTCGGGAGCGGCGCCGGGGATCTCGTGCGGTCCTCGCAGCCAGCCGGTGGTGACGAAGACCGTGGCAGGGAAGTCGTGGCGAGCGAGGACGGGCAGGGCGTGACGGTGCACGCCCTCGTAACCGTCGTCGAACGTGATCAGTACCGGACGGGCCGGCAACGAACAGGCGTGGCGCCACGCCCTGGCGAGCTGCGCTGTGGTGAGCGGAGTGAAACCGGAGTCGGCCACCATCCGCATCTGCCCGGCGAACGCCTCCGGTGAGACGGACAGGGCATGGGTGGAGCGCCGGGGCACGGGCGCGACCGCGTGGTACATGAGGATGGGCACGGGCTGCTCTGCCACACGACCGGGCGGAGGCACTGCCTTCATGCGACCTCTCTCTCACCGGGCGGCTGGTCCCCGCGAAGGGGTGTCTCCACCAGGGTGACGGCATCGCCGCCTCGGCGCGCGCGGACGCTGCCGACGAGGTATCCACAGGTGGTGGTGACGAGGCCGACCACGATCGCGCCGGCCCGGCCCGCGCCGCCGGGGCGCCCGGCCAGCGTGTCGCGCAGTCCGCGCACGACACCGGAGGGAAGTACCCGGGTGGTGTAGCGCCGCTCGGACGCCAGGCCCTCGTCCGCGCCGACGCTACGGGTCACGAGCGCCTTGGAGAGGCCCTCGGCGAACGTCCGGGTGGTGAAGTAGGCGAGGCGTTCCCGGGATGCGGGGACCTTGTGATGGATCACCGCCCGGTCGTCGATCAGCAGTATCGCGTCGGGGTCGGCGCGGGTCAGCCGGATGCACAGCTCCGTCTCCTCGCACCCCAGGGGGCGTTTGTCGCCGTCCCTGCCGATCCCGGTGGCGAAGCCGCCCGCGGTGTCGAAGACGCTGCGGCGGAAGGAGGCGTTGCCCCCGAAGACGTTGCGCACCCGGACCGTGCCCTCGGGCAGCCCTCGGTAGGTGCAGCCGACCACCCAGTCGAACTCGGCGGGGAACCAGGCCGGCCTCCGTCCGGAGGCCCAGGCCGGGACGGTGCGGCCTCCGACCGCCATCACCCGGGGGTCGGCGTATCCGGCGGCGAAGTGCCGCAGCCAGTCCTCTTCCGCCACGGCGTCGTCGTCGAGGAAGGCGACGACCGAGCCCCGTGCGGAGCGAATGCCGGTGTTGCGGCCCGCGGACAGTCCCCGGGGGCCGGTGTTGGCCAGAACCCGCACCGCTTCGCCGGCCGGCCCGTAGGCCGCGGCCAGCCGGGCGCGCAGTACCGGATTGTGGTCGACCACCAGCAGTGTCTCCAGCGCCGGGCGCGACTGCGCCCGCACCGATTCCACCGCCGCCAGGATGTCCTCCCAGCGGTCCTCGGTGTAGACGCAGATCACCACGGAGATGTCCGTACGGCTCAGGTCGGTTCCGCTGGTCCGTTCGGGTTCGGTGTTCATGGCGGGTGCTCCGGACACCGGGGTCGGCAACCAGTGCGACCGCCGGATCAGTAGGTACAGGGCGAGCAGGGACTGGGCCGTGAGCCAGGCGATGCCCGCTCCGCTCAGGCCCATCACCGGCAGCAGGAGTGCCGAGAGGCCGAGCACCAGGACGAACAGCGCCAGTTGCAGCCCCACGACCGCGCGCATCCGGCGGCGCATGCGCGCCACGTCCACGGCCAGGCTCACCAGGAGGTTGGGCAGGGCGGAGAGGGCCACCAGGCGCAGCAGCGTGGTGCCGTGTTCGGCGTACTCGGGGCCGAACACGGAGAGGATCTGGGGTGCGAGGAGGAAGGTCGCGCCCGCTGCCGCGGCCATGAGCAGCGCGGAGTGACGCAGCACCCGGTACGCGTGCTCGGTCAGTCGTTCGGGGTCGTGCGCGGCCTCCACCATCATGGAACTGCCCATGTTGGTGACCACGAGGTACAGCATGTAGCCGACGATCCACGCCAACGAGAAGTAGGCGCTCTGTTCCGCACCGAGGCTGTTGAGTACCAGAAGGGGGACGAAGGTGTAGGCGGCCATCCGGAACATCGAGCCGGCGTAGTCGGCGGCCGCGTACCCGATCATGCGCGGCGGGCGCTCGGCCCGGGCCGTGGCCGCCTGTTCGTGCCGGGGCACGGCGCGCCGCAGCAGGAGGAAGTTGGTCACGACGACGGCGAGCAGGAGGGCCCCGGCCCAGGACGCCAGGATGCCCGTGAAGAGCGCGAGAACGGCCCCCACGGCAAGGAGCACGATCTTCACCACGGCGAAGATCATGTTCTCCGTGACGACCCACACCGGGCGGCTCACGGCGGTCAGGGCGCCGTCCTGCAGGACGAAGATCGCGTAACCCGCCGTGGCCACCACGAAGCAGAGGGCGGTCGCCGGACTGAGCAGGAAGTCGAGGCCGGGCGTGATCCGGGGCACCAGGAGCAGAAACCCGACCGCGGCCAGCACCGTGCAGAGGGCGCTGATGAGGTAGCAGGCGATGATCAGTCTGCGGGTGTTCCGTCCCGCGGACGGCACGAAGCGGACCAGGAAGTCGTTGAGGTTCAGCTGGCCGACGGCGGCGAGCAGCGTGGCGGCGGAGAGGGCCGAGTAGCTCAGGCCGACCACCTCGTCGTCGTACCACCGTGTGGCGCACACCCAGAACACCGCCCCCAGCGCGGCGTTGATCAGCGAACTCATGGCGAGGAGATGTCCGTTGCGCAGCAGCGGCTCGCGCGGCAGCGCGGTCGCGATCCCCGCCCTGATCACCTCGGTGACCGGGCGCCGTGGGACGCGGGCCGGGCGGGCGGGTGCCGTTGGGGCACGCTCCGGGGACCGGAGGGCGCTTGTCGCTTGCACGGGCCTCTCCTCAGTGTCCGTCGTGGTGGACATCGCCGTGTCCCTGTCCGAGGCAGCGGCTGCGGCTGCGGCTGCGCAGATAGCCCAGCGGTCCGTACACCATGCCCCGCATCTCCAGCAGAGCGAGCCGCCGCGACCATCCGGAGTCCCGGTTGCTCCTCCGGCCGCGAGCTCTGGCAGCCGCGTACCGGATGCCGCCGGGAAGCCTGCGCAGCAGCGCGGGCAGCATGCCGGGCTCGTGGGCGACCGCTCCGGTGAGGTACGCCCCGAACCCGGCGCCGTACCCGAACGCCTGGGCCGAGAGCGCTTCCGCGGTGCGCCGGTGGCGATGCCACACGATGGCGTCCGGCTGATAGGCGAGGGTGCTGCCACCGACGATGACCCGGAAGAAGGCCAGCAGGTCGTCCCCGCCGAACGCCGGGGTTCCGGTACCGGTGGCCGGGTCGAATCCGCCGAGGGTCTCCAGCAGTTCGGTGCGGAAGGCCATGTTGGCGCCGGAGCCGAAGTGCCCGGCGGTGAACGGGAACAGGGGGTCCTCGGGAGGGTCGTGCAGGGACCAGGAGCGGGGTACGTAGCCCTTGGCGAATCCGCCGTGGCGCTCCAGCGCGGCCTGGGCCTCCGTCTCCAGCTCGGCCGGGACGATCAGCCCGGTGACGCAGCCGATCCGGCGGTCCTCGGAGAACGCCTCGACGAGCGCGGACAGCCAGTGCGCGTCGACGAGGGTGTCGTCGTCGGTGAAGGCCGCGATCGGGCCCCGCGCGGCGGCGAGTCCCCGGTTGTGCGCGCGGGCCAGACCGGCGACGGGTTCCCGTACATAGCGGACGCGTCGCCCGTATCGTTCGGCGATCATCTGCTCGGTCGCCCCGTCCGAGGGGGCGTTGTCCACCACGAGCACTTCGAAACGGGAGGGCGGGTAGTCCGTCCGCAGGAGGGAGTCCAGGCACTGGCGCAGCAGTTCCGGGCGGTTGTGGGTGGCGACGATGACGCTGACGTCGGGCCGGCCGGCCACCCCGTCCACCGCCGGAAGGGCAGGACCGCGGCCCGGGGCTGTGCGGCGGGCCGCGCGGGCCGTCGGCCCGTCGGCCGTCCGCACACCGAACTCGCGCTCGGCCCGGTCGGCCAGGCTCCACCACAGATCCAGGGGTTCGTCACCACGGGCGTCGAGCATGCCCAGCGGGTGCCCGTGGAGTCGTACGAGCGCCAGCACCCGGCTTCGCGGACGAATCCCCTCACGGCTTCCCGGCGGACTGAACCTGCCGGGTTCGGCCAGGTCGATGTCGACGACCTGCAACGGCGTGCCCGCCGGGACGGCGGGGGGCGAGAGCGCCGCGTTCGGGTCCACGAGTCGTTCGATGGTGTTCACCTGCTGCTCCGTCCCGGCTCCGACCGCCCGACGGACAGCTCCGCGTGCGGCGGAGCGGTGTCTCGGCGCACGAGGGGGGCCTGCGTCGGGCCGCTGATCAGGGTCGGTGTGGAATGGACGGTCATGGTGTCTCCAGATGTCGGATCGATGCGCTGTGGCGTCGTTCCGTGGATGTCGGACGGCTCTTCCCGCTGTCTCCCGACCGGCACGGACCAAGGAGATCTCACCTGTCGTCCACCGGGCCCGGGATGCCCCGGCGGTGCCAGACCACCGCATCGGGCTGGTAGGTGAGGCTTCGGCCGGTGGTGAGCCGTCGCAGGGAGGCGATCGGGTCACACCGATGGCCGGACGGACCGCGCGGGCGGGCCGACCGGGGGAGTCCGCCGGGAAGGAGCAGGTCGTCGACGCGAAAGGCGATGTTCCTGTCGGAGCCGAGGTGTCCGGCGGTGAAGGGGCTCGCCGGATCGGCGACCGGGTCCTCCAGCGACCAGGTGTGGGGTGCGAAGCCCGAGCCGAGCGGACCGCGGTGTTCCAGGGCCGCCCGGTTCGAAATCGTCACCTCGGTCGGGATGATGAGACCGGCGACACAGGTGACGGAGGGGTCCTGGGCGAAGGACTCGGCGATCGCGGACAGCCACCCGGGATCGACGAGCGTGTCGTCGTCGATGAGCGCGGCGATGCGGCCGTGCGCGGCGGCCAGACCGCCGTGGTGCGCGCGGCCGGGGCCGGCCCCCGGCTCCCGGAGGTAGCGGACGCGTCGTCCGTAGCCCTTCTTGACCAGCCTCTCCGTCGCGTCGGCGGGCGCACTGTCGACCACGATCACCTCGAACCGGGAGTAGTCCATGCGCAGCAGCGACGTCAGGCATCGCCGCACCGGCTCGGACCGGCCGCGCGTGGCCACGATCACGCTTACGGGGGGAGCGCTGCCGAGAGCCCGCTGCCGTGCGGCTCCGGACGGGCAGAGGGGCCTGGCACGCCGGGCCCCGGGGGCGGTCGGAGGCCCGTCCTCGGGGGCGCCGTCGGCCGCCAGGTGCCGGGCGAGCGGGACGGCGAACCGCTGGCAGGCCATGTCGGCCACGGACCGCCACAGCTGACCGGGGCCGCCGCTCGCGCACCTCTCACCGTCGGCCACGACCAGGCCCAGGGGGTGGCCGTGCATCCGCACGAGAGCGAGGAACGGCAGGGCCGGGTGGCTCTGCCCGTCGCCGTCGGGGGAACGGAACTCCCACGGCCGGGCCAGATCCATGTCGACGACACCCATGGTGCTGGGGGAAGCGTCATGAGGATCGTGGCCCGTGGCACGGCGGCCCCGGCCCAGCAGGCGGTGGGCGACGGTGCTCACCGCGCGCTCCGGGCGGCGGACCATGCGCTGGGCCGCTCGGAGATCAGTTTGCGGAGCACCCGGCGGCCGTCGGATATGGCGTGCAGGTTCGAGCGGCCGCTGCGACGGGGAAGCTCCAGACTCGGCACCTCGGCGATGCGCAGGCCGGTGCACAGAGCGTGCGCGACCATCTCGGTCTCGATCTCGAAGCCGGTGGAATGCAGGTCGAGATCGTCGAGGAAGCTCCGCCGGAAGGCGCAGAACCCGTAGCACAGATCCGTCAGCGACGTGTGGTACAGGTGGTTCACCGCGGCCAGCAGGACCTGGTTGCCCAGCCGCCGGAAGCGCGTGATGTCGAGTGAGCCGCCGCCCGCGATGAAGCGGGATCCCTTCACGAAGTCGTAGCCGTTGTCCAGGAAATGCAGGAAGTGCGGGATCTCTCCGGGGGCCATGCTGCCGTCCGCGTCCATCATCACGATGTAGTCGCCGGTCGCGGCGAGGAAGCCCGTGCGCAGGGCGTTCCCCTTGCCGGGGCCGTCCTGCGGGACGCTGCGGACCGTGGGCAGACAATGCCGGGCCATGTGCACCGTGGCATCGCTGGAATCACCGTCGACCAGGATGATCTCGTCGACGCAGTCCGGGATCTGTTCGAAGACCCAGGGGATGTTGCGGGCCTCGTTGCGGGCCGGCACGACGAGACTCACGGTGGCGCGGGGCGCGGGACGGTCCTCCCTGCGGCGCCGCGGGCGGTCGTCCGCCCTGCGCTGAGGGTGGTCCGGCCGGTCCGTGGCTCGGCGGGCCGGGTGTACCGCGGTTCCGCCGCCTGCGGGCTGACGGGTGACGACACGCTGTTCGGTCAGTTCAGAAACGTTGTCCATGATGCTGGTGTCTCCGGTGGTCGATCCGGCGGGCGCCCCGATGAGCCGTGATACGGCCGGGGACCGTGCGCTGGTCGGGAGCGGGCGGGCCGGTCGTTCCGCAGCGGCCTCGTCCGTCCTGTGGGCACCTGCGGGGCCCGGGGGCTGGGTGGCATTCCCAACGCCATATATTTACGTCGTATACGTACATATTGCCCCATTTCGGTCGCCTGTCAAGCGCCGCCCCCGCCGGAGCGCGCGCCCCCACCGGGGGTCCGGAGGCCCGCCACCGCGTACACACCACGCGGCGTGTTGACGCCACCCCACCGAGGGGAGAATATGTACATATACACCGTAAATATACGGATACGCCGGTTCGCCGGCACCAGTGACGCCGACCTCGAACAGCGACTGGTATCCGCGCACCAGGGGGGCGGACCCCCCTCACGGCCGGGCACAGCAGCCGTGAGAATGGAGAGTTCTCATGAGCGCACCCATCGAGGACTACGCCCTCCTCAGCGACCTCGAGACCGCAGCCATGGTCGGCCGGAACGGATCGGTCGACTGGCTGTGCCTGCCCCGTTTCGACTCGCCGGCCTGCATGGCCGCGCTGCTCGGTGCCGAGGACAACGGCTTCTGGCGGGTGGCCCCCGTCTCCGCGCCCGGCACCTGCACGCGCCGCGCCTACCGGTCGGACACGCTGGTTCTGGACACCTGGTGGGAGACCTCGACGGGCACGGTGCGGGTCACGGACTTCATGCCGCCTCGCGCGCAACTCCCTTGCGTGGTACGGGTGGTGGAGGGAGTGACCGGAACCGTGCCCATGCGCAGCGAACTGCGGCTGCGCTTCCATCACGGCCGTGTGGTGCCCTGGATCCGGGTGAGCGACGACTGCACCGTCGCCGTCGCCGGCCCGGACGCCGTATGGCTGGGTGCCGACGGCCCCCTGCACGCGCTCGGTCAGGACGGTTCCTCCGTCGCCGACTTCACCGTTTCCGCCGGCCGGCGGCTGACCCTGACACTGGCCTGGACTCCCTCGCATCATTCCGGGCCGCCCGATCCGCTCGGCGTCCCCGCGGAGACGCTCCTGAAGGAGACCACCGACTTCTGGCGGCGATGGGCAGGCCGCTGCCGCTACCGGGGACCCTGGCGGGACGCCGTGGTGCGTTCCCTGATCACCCTGAAGGCGCTCACCTACGCTCCCACCGGCGGCATCATCGCCGCTCCGACCACGTCACTGCCGGGCTGCATCGGCGGCGAGCGCAACTGGGACCACCGGTACTGCTGGCTGCGGGACTCCTCTCTCGCCCTGTCCTGCCTGCTGCGCGGCGGCTATCTGGAGGAGGCCACGGCCTGGCTCGGCTGGCTGGTGCGGGCCGTCGCCGCCGACCCCACCGATCTGCAGACCGTGTACGGCCTCGGCGGCCAGCGGCTGCTGCCGGAGACCGAGGCCGACTGGCTGCCGGGCTACGAGGGTTCGCAGCCGGTGCGGTTCGGCAGCTCCGCCGTCGGCCAGTTCCAGCTGGACGTGTACGGAGAGGTGCTGGACGCGCTGTACCTGTCGGTGCGCGCGGGCATCCCCCTGCCGGCCCATGTCTGGGACCTCGTCGAGGCGCTGATGGGCTTTCTGCAGCGGCACTGGCGCGAGCCCGACAGAGGGCTGTGGCAGGTGCGGGGGCCGCGCCGGCACTTCGTCCACTCCAAGATCATGACCTGGGTGGCCGCCGACCGCGCCCTGCGCATGGGGCGGTTGCTCGGCCGCAACGGCTCCTCCGCCGAGTGGCGGGCCATGCGGCAGGAGGTGCACCGGCAGGTCTGCCGGGAGGGCTGGGACGCGCGACAGCAGTCCTTCGTGCAGTCCTACGGCTCCAACGAAGTGGACGCCTCGGCCCTGCTCATCCCCCGGCTCGGTTTCCTCCCGGCCCGGGACCCGAGGGTGCGGGGCACCGTGCGGGCGATGCGGAGGCTGGAGAACGGCGGCTTTCTGCACCGGTACGCACCGGGCGGGGCCGGTGCGCACGGCGTGGACGGCATGTCCGGCAGGGAAAGCACGTTCGTGGCGTGCACCCTGTGGTACGCCGACGCCCTCGCCGCGACCGGCCACACCGGACAGGCCCGCGAGGCGTTCGAACGGGTCCTCGCCGTCCGCAACGACGTCGGCCTGCTGTCGGAGCAGTGGGATCCGAACGCCGTGCGTCAACTCGGCAACACCCCCGAGGCGTTCAGCCACATCGCACTGGCCCAGACGGCCTTCGCCCTGTCGGCGGCGGCACCCCGCGACGCCCTGGCCCCGTCGGGTCGGCCGACTCCACGGGGCTAGGGTGCGTTTCAGGAGTCCCGTCGTCCGCCCGGAGGGCGGGCCCGTGGCGTCCGGTGCGCGCTCTCGCTGTGCCGTGTGGAAGTCCTCGTAGCGGCGCTACGGGGCTTTCGCGCGGTGCGGCGAGTGGGGCGTGGGGGCCGTGCTCGAAGCTCGGAGGAGTGCCGGGGGCCGTGACGGGGCGAACGTTGCCCGTGTGGGGCACCAGCCGGTCATCGCCCCTGGGTGTCGGCACCTTCGTATCGTGAGCGTCGCCGAGGCGGCGCGACCGCTTCCCTCTCCCTTCCTCCGGCCTTCCCCTCCCCCGACGGCGCGGCCCGGCGTCGTCGGGCCCGCAACCGCGCCCTGGGGCGGCCCGGAAGGAGTGACCGCCCGCCGGTCCGGCGGGGCGGGACGACGCGGGCCACCACGGCACTCGGCCGGCCGGGACGACACCGGCCACCACCGCACTCGGCCGGGCGCGCGGGCCCGGCGGGCCACCCGGGACGGGCTGCCGAGCCGGGCTCGGCGGTGCCCGGGGCCCTGCCGGTCCGGTCGTCAGCGGGACATCGGGTCGATCGGGTCGATCGGGTCGTCGTGCCGGAGGAGCGCGGCCTCGCTCTCCTCCAGGTTCATCGGCGGGGCGAAGAGGAATCCCTGCCCGAACCGGCAGCCCATGCCGGCGAGCAGTTCACGCTGTGCCCGCCCCTCGATCCCCTCGGCGATCACCTGCAGGCCGAGCGTGTCGGCCAGGTGGAGGATGCCCTCGACGAGCGCGACCTGCCGGGGGTCCCCGGGGATGTCGTCGATGAACGTCTTGTCGATCTTGAGCACGTCGATGGGGAAGTCCCTCAGATATCGCAGGGAGGAGAACCCCGTTCCGAAGTCGTCGACGGCGATGCTGACCCCCATGTCCTTCAGCGTTCGAAGGAGTCCGTCGATGTGGTCGTCCCGCCGCACGAGCACGGACTCGGTCAGCTCCAGTTGCAGCGATTCCGGCCGGAGGCCGGCGGTGTCCAGGGACCTGCGCACCTCGGTCAGGAAGCCGGTGTCCCGCCACTGGCGGGCGGAGACGTTGACACTGACGTACGGCCGCACCTGCCGTGGTGTGCGGTCGTGCAGCCAGGCGAGGTCGGCCGCGGCGTTGCGCAGCACCCAGGCGCCCAACGGCGTGATCTGCCCGGTCTCCTCGGCGAGCGGGATGAACTGGAGCGGTGGGACGAGACCGCGTCGGTGGTCCGGCCACCGGGCCAGTGCCTCGAAGCCCACGATCTCGCCCGCGGTGAGGTCCACCACCGGCTGGTAGAGCAGGCTGAACTCCTCTTCCTCTATCGCCTGGCCCAGGCGCACGCGGAGGTCCTGGCGCTTCGCCCGCTTCTCGCGCAACTCGGGTTGGAAGCGGCGCCATTGACGTTTGCCCGTGCTCTTCGCCGCGTACAGGGCGAGATCGGCGAGGGCAAGCAGCTCCTCGGTATCCGTGCTGTCCCGGGCCGTGGCCACGCCCACGCTGGCGGTGACGTTCACCGCGTCACCGGCCAGCTGGAAGGGCCGGTTGAGGCTCTGGATCACCTGTGCGGCCAGCAGTTCGGCGTCGACGGGCTGTCTCGCGCCCTCCATCAGGACCGCGAACTCGTCCCCGCCCAGACGCGCCGCGGTGTCGGTGCGGCGCAATGTCTTGGTCAGGCGCTCTCCCACCGCGGCGAGCAGCTGGTCGCCGACCGAGTGGCCCAGTGTGTCGTTGACGGTCTTGAAGTCGTCCAGGTCGATGAAGAGCAGGCAGGTGAGTGCCGCTTCTCGGCGACCGCGCAGCAGGGCGCGCTCGGTCCGCTCCAGCAGCAGTGTCCGGTTGGGCAGGCCGGTCAGTGAGTCGTGGAAGGCCCGCTGGGTGAGTTCGTGCTCCAGCTGACGCTGCTCGGTCACGTCCCGGAGGGTGATCACCAGCCCCTGTACCGTTCTGTCCGCCCGCAGGTCGCGGCACCGCACCTCCACCTCGATGCGGCCGCTGTCCTTGAGCACCCACCAGTGGTCCTGGGCCTCGTCCTGTTCGCCGCCGCGCAGGACCGACAGCGTCCGGTGCACCCGGTCGCGGTCCCGGGGATCCACCAGTTCCCGCAGTGCCCTGCCCGTCAGCGAGGCGCTGCCGAAGACGGCTCCCGCGGACGGGGTGGCGTAGCGGATGATCGTGTCGTCGTCGAGGACGATGATGACGTCCGAGGGATTGTGCAGCAGCGCCTGGAAGTACGCCTCGCTCTCCTTCCCGGCGATCTCCTGCCGGAGTTCCGCACGCTCTGCCGCGAGCCCCGCGTGCGCGGCCAGGATCTCCAGCGTGCCGCGTATCTCGGTGAGCTGCCGATCGGGGCCGGCGACCAGCAGCGCGCCCGGGAGTCCGTCGCCGGTCGGACGGTCGGCCCGGACCAGGGGGCACAGCAGGGCGGCCGGCGGATCGCCGAGCCGGGTGGCCAGGTCGGGCCCGAGTTCTGCGGCGGTGAGGACGAGGGCGCCGTCGGTCACGGCAGGGGCCGGCTCACACCGCGGGTCTCCGGTCGGGTTCGCATCGAGCGGGGCGGGGGTTCGCGTCGGCGCCGGGCACAGCTGTCGGGCCCGCTGGGCCGACAACAGCACGGTCGCGTGCGGGACCCGCGGTCCGAACAGCGCCGTGACCGCCGTGACGCAGGACTGCTCGATCTCCCGGGCTCCCGTCGCCGTGCCGAGTGAGGCGGTCGCCGCGCGCAGTGTCCGCTCACGCGCCACGGACGTGCGGTGAACCACCACGGTCAGGTGCGCGATACGGAGGATCACCAGCAGGAACACCAGGCCGGCGAAGGCGGCGAGGGCCGTCGTGTCACCGTCCCCGGCCGGCCGCTGCCCGAGGAGCAGGACCGAGGGAGCGACCAGGGCGGCGACGGCGAGCAGCGCGATCCGGTGCCAGGGCGGGCGGACGGACCGCGGCGCGGTCTCCGGGTCGGTGAGCCTCCTCATCGAGGGGTGCAGCGCGGCCAGGCCCCAGGTCGCGGCGAGGACGATCCGGCCGGAGTCCAGCAGCGTGCCGGTCTGCCCCGTTCCGTCGAGCAGCGCGACGCCGTGGGCGATGTCGAGGCCGAGCAGGGTCACGGTGCCGAGGCCGAGCAACTGCAGCGAGCGTTCGCGGCCGAGGACGGGACTGCGGACGGCGAGCAGGACGAGAACCGCCAGCACCAGCACGTCGCCCAACGGGTGGGCGACGCCGAGCACGCGTTGCTCCCCTGTCAGGCCCTGCTGCACGGAGGCCGGACGTACCACCCAGGCCCAGAGCGGCACCGCCGAACCGGCAGTGACGATCAACGCGTCCAGCAGGCCGGGCAGATCACGGTCCACCCGGCGGTACCGGACGAAGCCGAGCAGCCCGGCCAGGACGAGCGGGTACAGGGCGAGAGGGAACGCGTCCGCCGGCCAGAAGGGCAGGTTGGAAGCGTGGGTGTACTGCTCTCGCGCCGGGTGTTGGAGGGTGCCCGCAGCCAGGGCCGGCAGCCCGGCGGCGAGGACCGACCACGGCCAACGGTGCGCCGGGCGGTTGAGACAGACCCCGGTGAGAACCGCTGCGGCGCCTGCCAGACCCATGAGAACCACCATGGGCGTGCGCAGGCCGGGAACGGTCCAGAAGATGCAGGCGGCGAACACGGCCAGGCAGACATGAACGGCCATCAGCCCGTGGGCCGGCAGCGCTCGTGAAGCGCCTCCCCGGGATCGGGGAGTTCGGGCCGTGACGTGTGTCTCCGCGGCTGTCCGCTCGATGATGGGCACCGGAGATGTCAGCGCTCCTTCGACCTGGGCCGCCTGGGAGATCCCGCGTAGCCGTGGGGGTTGTGCTGCTGGAAGCGCCAGGCGTCCCGGCACATGTCGTCGAGGTCCCGCAGGGGGCGCCACCCCCAGGCGCGCGTCACGGCGCCGGCGTCGGCGACGAGTTCGGCCACATCGCCCGGGCGGCGCGGGGCGATCTCGTACGGAATGTCCCTGCCGGAGACCTGGGAGAACGCGTCGACGACTTCGAGGACCGAACTGCCGTGACCGAGACCGAGGTTGTAGACGTGCATACCCGACGTGCCGGAGAGGCGGTCGAGCGCGACACGGTGCGCCTCGACGGTGTCCATGACATGGACGTAGTCGCGGATCACGGTCCCGTCACGGGTGGGGTAGTCGTCCCCGTACACCGGGAGCCGGCCTCGCAGGCCGACGGCCACCTGCGCCACGGAGGGCATCAGATTGTCCGGCGTGCCCCGCGGGTCCTCGCCCAGCAGCCCGCTGGGGTGGCCGCCGACCGGGTTGCAGTGCCGCAGGCACAGCACGGTCCACTCGGGACGCCGACGGCAGATGTCGGCGAGCCCCTGCTCGCACGCCCACTTCGAGGCGGCGTACGGATTGCCGGGCCGGGCCGGTGTGGACTCGTCGAGCGGTCCGGAGCCGGCCTCCCCGTAGATGGAGCAGGAGGAGGAGAACACCAGCTGGTGCACTCCGTGTTCGTGCATGGTCCGCAACAGCGCCGCCGTGCCGCCCACGTTGGTGTCGTAGTACTCGACGGGCATGCGTATGGAGCGGTCCACCGACTTGAGTGCCGCGAAGTGCACCACCGCGTCCACCGTGTGCCGGTCGAAGACCGCGGACAACGCCTGCCGGTCACGGATGTCCAGCTCGTAGACGGCGCCCACGAAGCGGCCGGCGATCCTTTCCACCCGGGCGAAGACCTGCGGCGTGCTGTTGGAGTAGTCGTCGACGACGATCACCTCGTAACCGTGGTCGAGCAGGTCGACGCAGGCGTGACTTCCGATGAAGCCGGCTCCACCGGTGACCAGGACTGTGGATGGAGCGCTCATGGACCTGTGCCCCTTACGGCGTACACTTACGGTGCATACATATGACAATGTCCCTCTTGCGCCGGCCAGACACAAGCGAAAACCGACCACGGGGCAGATCTCGACGGAAGGTGACCGGGCAGTCGCGGATCCCGGCCACCGCCCTGTACGGCCGCGCATCGACACGCCCTCCACCGGAGAGCGTACCCAGTATGTTTATGGCGTATACGTACACCCTCCTCCCCTGGTGGCGTGAGGTCAAGGGGGTACGTGGCCCGGTCCGGTCGAGTCGGCGGACCATGGGACGAGGTGACGGTCCGGGTGGCCGGGCGTCCCGGCCGGTCTACGGGTTCTCCCAGGCCGCCGGTTCCGCCGCCAGTTCCCGCACCGGTCCGGGCAGCGCGCCGGCCGCGATGTCGGCGACGGTGACGCCCTCCAGGATGCGGCGGACGTTGGCACGCAGCGCGATCCACAGGGGCAGCAAGGGCTCGGCGGAGCCGGTGTAGGTCAGGTTGGTGGGGCGTTCGCCCCGTACGGACACGATCGGCCCGTCCACGGCCCGGATGACGTCGGCGACGGTGATCGCGGCGGGGTCCCGGGCGAGCCGGTACCCGCCGCTGCCGCCGCGGCGGCTCGTGACGACGCCCCCGCGCCGCAGGTCCCCGAGGATGCCCTCCAGGAACTTGTGCGGGATCTCCTGCACGGTCGCGATGACCTCGGCCTTCACCGGGCCGCCGTCCTGCCGTACGGCGAGTTCCAGTACCGCGCGTACGGCGTAGTCCGCCCGTGCAGAGATCCTCATGGCCCACATTCTCGGCCACTCGGGGGGGAGCGGGTGACCGCCGCCGAGCCCTCAGCCGAGGCGGATCACGTTCCAGGACAGCGGTTCGAGGACGGCCTTCAGGACGCCGTCCTCGACCGAGGTGCCGCCGCCCGCGCGCGGAACGACCCGCTCGGGTTCGGCGAGCGTGTTCCGGGCGTCGGGGTCGGCGTCGGCCAGCACGCTGTGCTCCACCACCCGGCTCAACTCCAGCCCGTTGAGGGCGGCCTCGAGCGGCAGCGCCTCCGTACGGCTCCGGTTGACCGCGAACACGGTCACCGATCCGTCCTCGGCCCGCACGGCCGTCGCGTGCAGCAGGTCCACCGCTCCGTACTTCTTCGTCTCGTACGCCGGCGAGTCCACCCGTACGTCGAGGACCCGGCCGCGGCCGTAGCGCGCGGCCTGGGCGAAGGGGAAGAAGGTCGTCTGCCGCCAGGCGGGGCCGCCGGGCTCGGTCATGATCGGGGCGATGACGTTGACGAGCTGGGCGAGGCAGGCGACGGTGACGCGGTCGGCGTGCCGGAGCAGCGCGATGAGCAGGGAGCCGAAGACGACCGCGTCGGTGACGGAGTAGTTGTCCTCCAGGAGCCGGGGGGCCTCCGCCCAGTCCCGGGCGCCGGAGTTCTCGATCTCGTGCCACTTCGAGATGTACCAGACGTTCCACTCGTCGAAGGAGAGATTGATCTTCTTCTTGGACTTGAGCTTCGCGCCCACGTGGTCGGCGGTGGCGATCACGTTCTCGATGAAGGACTCCATGTCGACGGCGGAGGCCAGGAAGGAGTCGACGTCACCGTCCTCGGGCTGGTAGTAGGCGTGCAGGGAGATGTAGTCGACGAGGTCGTACGTCTCCTCCAGGACCGTCGCCTCCCAGGCGGCGAACGTCGGCATGGACCGGCTGGAGGAGCCGCAGGCGACGAGTTCGACGCCCGGGTCGATCTGGCGCATCGCGCGGGCGGTCTCGGCGGCGATCCGGCCGTACTCCGTCGCCGTCTTGTGGCCGGTCTGCCAGGGGCCGTCCATCTCGTTGCCGAGGCACCAGAGCCTGATGCCGAAGGGGGCCTCGTCGCCGTGGGCGACGCGGAGGTCCGACAGGGCGGTGCCGGCGGGGTGGTTGGCGTACTCCTGGAGTTCGAGGGCCTCGGCGACGCCGCGGGTGCCGAGGTTGAGGGCCATCATGGGCTCGGCCCGGGGGCCGATCCTCTTCAGGAAGGCGATGTACTCGGAGAGGCCGAAGCGGTTGGTCTCGGTGGAGCGCCAGGCGAGGTCGAGGCGGCGGGGGCGGTCCTCGACGGGCCCGACGGAGTCCTCCCACTTGTAGCCGGAGACGAAGTTGCCGCCCGGGTAGCGGATCGTGGTGACGCCCAACTCGCGGACCAGCTCCAGGACATCGGTGCGCAGGCCCGCCTCGTCGGCCGCCGGGTGGTCCGGCTCGAAGATCCCGGTGTAGACGCAGCGGCCGAGATGCTCGACGAAGGAGCCGAAGAGCCGGGGACTGACCTCGCCGACCTGGAAGGCGGGGTCGAGGGAGAAGCGGGCTGTGCGGGCCATGGACGTCCTTCGCGTTCGACATTACGGATGCTGCTCGTTCAGTCGAACGGGACGCTATGTTCGGCCGTGGGGAGAGTCAATGGGGTGGGTGCGGGCGGCCGGGAACGACCGACGGCGGCGGCCGGGCTCCCAGTCGCCAGGGCTCTCGATCGCCCGTCGCACGTCTCACGCCGCCGATCGCCCGACGTCCGTCGCCTGACGCCTGACGCCCGTCGCACGTCTCACGCCGCCGATCGCCCGACGTCCGTCGCCTGACGCCTGACGCCCGTCGCACGTCTCACGCCGCCAATCGCCCGACGTCCGTCGCCTGACGCCTGACGCCCGTCGCACGTCTCACGCCGCCAATCGCCTGACGCCCGTCGCCTGACGCCTGACGCCCGTCGCCCCTCGCCCCTCGCCCGTCGCCCGTCGCCCGTCGCCCGTCGCCCGTCGAACGATCGTTGGTCGAACGATCGTTGGTCTGTTCTCAACGATCGTTGGATTTCCGTGGTGTTCGCGCCGTCGGGCACGTAGGGTCTGGCCGTGCCCGACCTCCCCGAACCGCTCCCCCGGACCCTCGCCCGCCTCGACGCCCTGGCCGCCCGGACCGGGGTCGATCTGGGGCAACTCCTCGACGTGACCGCCCTGTCGGAGCGCACCGCGCTCGGCGAGGAGGTGGTGCGGACGCTGCTCGAGGGGGGTGAACCGCCGGGCGACCGGATCGACGACCGGGTGCGCGGGCGCGTGCGGGCGCTGCACACCGCGCATCTGGCGCGGAGCGGGAAACGCACCGCCGACGTGTGCAAGGAGGTCGCCGAGCGGCTGTCGATCAGCCCGGAGTGGGCCCGGCAGCTGCTGCTCGGCAAGAAGATGCCGAACGTGCCCGACCTCACCGAACTCGCGGCGTTCTTCGGGGTCGAGGAGGGCGTCCGGTTCTTCACCGACCCGGCCGCCGCCGTCCTGGACCGGGAACTGCGCCGCGTACTGGCGGGCCCGGAGGGGGACGGCGGCGACGGCCCGCTCGTCGAGTTCGCCACCCGGCACGGGGTCGTCACCCTCGCGCTGCGCGGTGGGCGGATGAACCTGACCCGCCGCAAGCAGGAGGCCCTCGCGGTGATGCTGGAGGGGCTGCTCGGCGTCGACGAGGAGGAGCCCGGGATATGAGCCGTCGTGAACCGGGCGGCGCGCGGCCGCGCAGGTCGCACGGGACCGCCGTCGCGGCGGCCGGCGCCCTCGGCCGGATGCGGGCCGCGTTGCTGCCCGCCCGGCCCGCCGCCGGGAGGCGCAGGCTGAGCGCCGGGCTCGCCAGGGCGGTCCGGGCACGGCTGGACGCCCCCGTGGACGTGAGGGAGTTGGGGGCGGCGCTGTGCGCGGAGATGAGCGCGCGACGCGGCGGGCGGCCGATCGAGCTGCGGTTCGAGCGGTTCCCGGACGAGATCGAGGTGACGGGGCTGTGGATGGAGTTCCCCGGCTTCGACCTGGTGATCGTCGAGGAGCGGGCCGCTCCGGTGCAGCAACTGGTGATCCTGGGACATGAGTTGTGGCATCTGCACGCGGGGCACAGCCATCACCGGGTGCCGGGCGGGGACGCCGCCGCGTTCGCGCTGTCCGGTGAGCCGGGCTGGCCCGGGTCCGCCCTCACGGTCGCCGCCCGCAACGGCTCCCATGCCTCGGCCGAACAGGAGGCAGAGGACTTCGGACACCGGCTCGCCACCGCGCTCCGCCCCTGGGTGGACACCGGCCGGGGCGGCCCCGCCGGTCCGGCCGACCGGGCGGACTCGGTACGGCAGGCCCTCCAGGCCTCCCTCGGCTACCGCGGGCCGCGCGGATGAGGGGGGTCACCGTGTCCGCGACGACGACCGGTGCCGTGAGTCCCGCCGACTTCTTCGGCGGGCTCTACATCTCGTTCTGGATCCCCACGGCCGTCCTGACGGCCGCGTTGGTGATCAAACTGCCCAGCATCGTGAAGCTGTGGAGGGACCCGCTGCTGCGGGCGGTCGGCGGTCTGCTGCTGCTCGCGTGCAGTGTGTTCCTGTTCGCGGTGCCGTCGGTCATCGCCTGGACCAACCGGGTCGCAGGGGTGCCGAACATCGCCGCGCCCTGGGTGTACTCCCTGATCACCGCGTACTGCGCGGCCTGTCTGCTGCTGATCGTCGCCTGGCGCAACGGCCCGGCCGACCGCTCCCGGACGACCCGCCGCGCCATGCGCTGGGTCGTGGCCGTGTACGCGACGGTGATCGTCGTCCTGTGGGTGCTGTTCGCGCTGGCGGACGTCCCCCGGGAACGGCTGCGCGACCTGGACACCTACTACGCCACCACGCCCTTCATGCGCGAGGAGATCCTCCTCTATCTCGCCGCGCACACCGCCGCCTGCCTGATCACCTGTCATCTGATCCGCAGCTGGGTCCGCGCCGACGGCCTGGACCTGTGGCTGCGCGGCGGTCTGAAGGCCCTCGGGATCGGCTATGCGCTCAACCTGGTGTACGACGCCTCGAAGCTCACGGCGCTGGTCGCCCGCTGGACGGGGCACGACCTGGACTGGCTGAGCACCCATGTGGCGCCGCCGGTGGTGGCCGTGGCGGCGATCTTCATCGCGGTCGGCTTCATCCTGCCGCACGGCGGCCAGTATCTGCACGAGCGCTGGCGGGTGCGGGTGAGCCACTGGCGGCTGCGGCCCCTGTACCTGTTCACGCGGACCGTCAACGGCTCCGGGGTGCCCTTCGCCCTGCGTGCCACGGCGGAGCTGCGCCTCACCCGCCGCGAGACCTTCATCCGGGACGCCCTGCTCCAGCTCGCCCGCCACTTCGACGACGATCTGCACCGCCGCGCCCACGCCGGGGCCCTCGCCCTCGGCCATGACCCCGCCCGGGCACGGGCACTGGCCGCCGCGGTGACGATCCAGGACGCGCTGGCCGCGCGGAGGACCTCGCCCGACACCGGACCACCGGCCGTCTCCCTGACCTCCGGCCCGTTGGTCTTCCCCGGCCTCACGGCCGCTCAGGGGCACACGGCCTGCCCCGAGCGCACCGTGTCCTCCGACCTCACCGGCCTGCTCCAGGACATCGACGCGGTCTCCCGGGCGCTCCGCCGCCCCGCGGAGATCGAGGCGGTCCGCGCCCTGGCGACCGGCCCGGCGGACCCGGCGGACCCGGCAGCCTCCGCCGCCGCCGCGGAGAACAGCGTGTCCGCACACGAGTGACGGCCCGCCGGCCCGCCGGCCCACCGGCCCACCGGCCCACCGGCCCGCCGGGTGAGGGTGGCCGACGGGCCGTCGACGCAGGTGCGGCGGGCGGGGGCTCAGCCCGCGAAGGCGGGCTGAGCCAGGCCCTTGCCCGCGCCCGGCACCACCAGCAGCGAACCCGACAGCGGATGCGGGTTCTCGGTGCCGACCCGGGCCGTGGTGATGTACAGGTCGGTCAGGTCGGCGCCGCCGAAGGCGCAGGCCGTGGGGCGGGGCGTGGGCAGCTCGACGACCCGGTCCAGTTCGCCGGACGGGGTGTAGCGGCGGACGGCGCCGCCCTCCCACAGGGCGACCCAGACACAGCCCTCGGCGTCGACGGTGAGACCGTCCGGGAAGCCGTCGCCCTCCTCGACGGTGACGAACGGCCGCCGGTCGACGGGGAGCCGGACGCCGTCGGTCTCCGCGTAGTCGAAGACGTCGATGCGGCGGGTCGGCGAGTCGATGTAGTACATCAGCCGGCCGTCCGGGCTCCAGCCGGTGCCGTTGCTGACGGCGACGTCGTCGAGGACGGTCCGGGTGAGCCCGTCGGCGGTGAACCGGGCGAGGGTGCCGCCGCCCGGGGCCTCGTCGTAGCGCATGGTGCCGGCGAAGAGGGAGCCGTCGGGGGCGACGGCGGCGTCGTTGGCGCGGCGGCCGGGCACCGGTTCGTGGTGCAGCCAGCGGAAGCCGCCGTCGGCGTCCCGCAGCCCGACGCCGTCCCGCAGGTTCAGCACGAGGCCGCCGCCGGCGCGGGGCTTGGCCGCGCCGACGTGCTGCTCGGTGACGAGGATGGTGCGGCGGCCGGACGCCGGGTCGAAGGTGTAGACCCGGGAGCGGAGGATGTCGATCCAGATCAGCCGCTGGGCGTCGGCGTCCCAGGTCGGCCCCTCGCCGAGGGTCGCGTACTCGCGTACGGCGACGTCGTAGGCGCTCATACCACGCTCCGGTGTCCGAGGCGCTCGGAGAGTTCGGCCGCGCCCTTGGCGGCGAGCTGCTCCAGCTCGGCGCGCCGGTCCTCGCTCCAGCGGATCATCGGGACCGAGATGGAGAGCGCCGCCACGACCTTGCCGGCGCGGTCGCGGACCGGGGCGGCCACACAGGAGACGTCGGGGTTGGACTCGCGGTTCTCCACGGCGAGACCCCGCTCACGAATCCGGGCCAGGGTCTCGCGCAGCGCGGCCGGGTCGGTGATGCTGTTGGGCGTCATGGCGACCAGGTCGGCGTCGTCCGGGATCCGGGCGTTCAGCTCGACCTCGGGAAGGGAGGCGAGGAGCATCTTGCCGACGGAGGTGCAGTGCGCCGGGAGCCGGCGGCCCGCGGCGGAGACCATCCGGACGGCGTGCGTGGAGTCGACCTTGGCGATGTAGATGACGTCGGTGCCCTCCAGGATCGCCACGTGCACGGTCTCGTCGCAGGTCTCGGCGACGGTGCGGGCGACCTGCTGGCCCTCGGCCGCCAGGTCCAGCTGCTCGGCGTAACGGCTGCCGAGCTGGTACGGACGGACACCGAGGCGGTAGCGTCCCGGCTGGCCCTGCACGGGCACGATGTAGCCACGGGCGGCGAGCGTGGTGACCAGTTCGTGCACGGTGGTGCGTGGCAGCTGGAGCTTGCGCACGATGTCGGGTGCGGAGAGTGTTCCGTCCCCGTCCAGGAAGAGCTCCAATATGTCGAGCGCCCGGGTCACGGCAGGTACTAGGCGTCCCACGGTCGGCCCCCTCCCTTGTTTCTTCGTTCTCAATAACCGCTGTGTTCGAAATTTCAACAGTCGATCGGCATGACGAACACAGGCTAGTCAACGGGGTGCGGGCGGGCAATGGCCGAGAACACTCCGTGTTTCCCCGGGGTGTGCGGCCGCACGGCGTCTTTCCCCACCGAGGGGGCGGGTGAGGGCGGTGCCGGCGCCGGCCTGGCGGCGGAATTCCTCTGCGGCGGCCCGCTCGGCGGGGCGCCCGGGACGGGGCTCGTCGGCGGGGCGGCCCGATCACGGATCACGCGGGCGCGGGCGGCCCGATCACGGATCACGCGGGCGCGGGGGGCCCGATCACGGATCACGTGGGCGCGGTGGCCCCCCGTGCGGCGGGGGGCCGGGCGACGGGGCGCGGGGCCCTCGGTGCCGACGACGCCGGGCCGGGATCGTCCATCAGCACGAGGCGGCCCTGCGCACGGGTCGTCACCGTCTGCCGCGCGGGTCGCCCAGTTCCCCTCGGAGCCGCTGCGCTCTGAGGACCAGCTCCAGCTCGAAGCGGCGGTCGGGGTCGTCTATCTCGTCGCCCCAGAGTTCCCTGATCTGGCGCAGGCGGTAGCGGACGGTCTGCGGGTGGACGCCGAGCCGGGTGGCGACCTCGGGGGCGCCGCCCCGTGTCTCCAGCCAGGCGAGGAGCGTCTCGGCGAGGCGGCGCCCGTGGGTGGGGCCGCAGTGGGCGAGGGGCGCCAGGCAGCGTAACGCCAGGTCGTCGATGAGTTCCTCGGGCTGGAGGAGGACCAGGGCCTCCGTGTGCTCGGTGCAGTGCAGCACCTCCCCGGCGGGCAGCAGCCGGCGCTCCATCAGGCGCACCGCGGCCTCCGCCCAGCGCAGCGACTTCGCCGCCTCCGCGAGCGGCACCGGCGGCCCGATCGCGCCGGACCATCCGGCGAGGGCCCGGTGGAGGAGTTCGGGGCGACCGGCGGCGTCCGGTTCGGGCACCACCATGCGGGGCTGCTCGTACTCCATGTCGAGCAGGACGCCCTGGCCGACGGCCGGGGCCATGGCCTCGCGGGCGGGCCGCAGCAGGACGCCGACGGCGACCTTCTCGGGCAGGGGCCAGCCGATCCGGGCGGCACGTTCGGTGAGCGCGTCCGCGGGGTCGCCCCGGTGGTGCTCGACGAGGAGGAGTTCCATGAGGCGCCGCTGGAGCCGGAGCCGTTCGCCGGCCTGCCGGGCCGCCGCCTCGGCGTAGCCGCGCACCGACTGGTCCACGAGGCCGTCCAGGTACTCGTATCCGGCGTCGACCAGCTCGTACATCGCGGGCGGCGGGATCTCCACGCGCTGGCCGATCTCGGCGAAGCGGCGCCAGGCGAGGCGCACGCCGAGACGGTAGATCGCCTGGAGGGAGTCCAGGCTGCGGCCGTGCAGGCCCTCGCCGCGGCCGAACTCCTGGAAGACGCCGGGAGGCACCCGCGGGCGGCCCTCCGCGGTCTGAAGGTGCTGGACGAAGACCTCGATGGCGCGGCGGATGCCGATGAGGGCCATCGGCTCGCCGGAGTCGTCGAGGACGACCGGCAGATGGGGGTACTCGCGGCGGATCTCGCCCAGGATCTCCTCGGCGAGGGCGGGCGCCTCGGCCATGGCGATCGCGGCGAACTCGCGCACCTGGTCGCGCGGTACGTCGTGCCAGGCGGAGCGGACTGAGACGGTTCCCGGGCGCCCGGTCACCCCTCAGCGCTCCCGGCCGGTGTTCTCGTACGTGATGAGCGGGGTGTTCGGCTGGTCCGGGGTCGCCTCCAGCAGCGCGACGACACCGAACGCGGCTCCCGCGGCGAGCGCGGCGGCGGCCACCATGGTGAGTGCGGCGGCGAGCAGTCTGGACATCGCAGGGTCAGCCTCTCGGTCGAAAGGTCGGCCCCACCCAGGGCACCCCGCACCTCGGGACCGCTCGACGGTCCCGGCACCTCGTCCACCTCGCCGGGGCCTTCCGACGGCCCCTCAGCCCGCCGTCCGTCGCGGACGTCGGCTCCGGCCCAGTGTCAGCAATGCATTGACACTGCGTCAAGACTCCGCCTACGGTTCCCGGCCCATACGTCACGCGCACATTCCCCCCTGGCGTCGGCCCTTCCGCACGCCTGCCCGAGTCGCACCTTCCAACGCCCCTGGAGTGCCCGGATGCGCCGTACAGCCTCACCCCTCTCCCTGGTCCTGCTGGGCCTCGGCACCTTCCTGCTGGTTCTCGCACCCCTGCTGACCTGGTACGTGGAGCCACGGGCCGCGGTGAACCCGATCGACATCGACACCACCGCCGTCTACACCGGCACGGGCAGCGTCTTCGACGTCGGGCAGGTCAGGACCGTGCCGGACCAGAAGATCACCGTGACCCAGCGGGTACGCGGCGATGTGGCCGAAAGCGAGCGCAGCGGCGCGGCCGTGTGGGACGTGATCACCAGCGTCGACACGGACACGTCGCTGCCGGCCGCCGACCCGCACGACGCGCTGGACTTCACCCCGCACCGCTGGGTCAGCGACCGGAGGACCAACCGGCCGGTGCACTGCTGCGAGGAGAAGCCGTACATCGAGGGCGAGGCGTACCTGAAGTTCCCCTTCGACGTGCGGGAACGCTCCTACCGCTGGTGGGACAACACGCTCGGCGCGACGGTCACGCTCCACTACGAGGGCCGCACGAAGATCCAGGGCTACGAGGGGTTGCGCTTCACGGCGAAGGTGCCGGCCGCGAAGACCGGCACCCGGCTCGTCCCCGGCGCCCTCGTCGACGAGCCGGACCGGCCGCAGGTGCTGGCCGAGGAGTGGTACGCCAACCACGGCATCGAACTCGTCATCGACCAGGCCACGGGGCGTGTGCTCTACGCGCAGACCGGGCCGCGCCGGACCCTGCGGGCGCCGGGCGGCACCGAGGACGCGGCCGTGCTGCTCGACAGCGAGAAGCTGGCGTTCACCACGGCGACCCAGAAGTCCGCGGTGGAGCAGGCCGAGCGGGACAGCGGGCTGCTGCGGCTGGTGGGGCGGACGTTGCCGTTCGGTGCCGCTGTGGCGGGGTTCGTGCTCGCCGCGACCGGTGCCGTTTTGGTGGTGCGCGGCAGGCAGCGCCCCGAAAGGTCCGAGTCGCCCCAGGACCCGATCACGATGTGACAGAACGTCAGTTCAACAAACCCCGGAAATTGTCACGTCGGTGAGTAGCAGCTTCGAAACTCTCGGCGAAAACTATCCACCCCACCCGGGCACAGCCCACCCACACCTCGCTCACGCACACCTCGCCCACGCACACCGACGAGAACCGACCGAGCCGCCTCCACCGGACGCACCACGACCGGAACCCATCCACGACCCGACGCACCACGGCCCGACGCACCACGACCGGGCGCACCGCGACCGGACCGTCCCCCCACACCCGCCCCACCGGAACAACCCTCGCAGCGAACCTCCTTCTCCCCCGCTGAGTTCCGCACCCCGAGACGAGTTGGAGCACCCATGCCCCAGCACGTGCCGTTCTCGCTGGTCGACGCGTTTGCGCGCGGCGTCCGGCACTCCCCGGCGGGCGCCCCACCGCCCCGCCGGATCGTTTTCCTCGCCCGCCGTGACCTCGGTAATCCGGCGGCGGGGGGCTCCGAGCTCCTCGTCCACCGGCTCGCCGAGGGCCTCACGAGACTCGGCCACCAGGTCACCCTGCTCTGCGGGGGCCCGGCCGCCCTGCGCGACTACCGGGTCGTGTCGGCGGGCGGCGACCTGAGCCATCACCTCAGGGCCAGATCCACGCTCGCCCGTCAGGTCGGCGACTGCGATCTGCTCGTCGAGGTGTGCAACGGCATGCCCTATCTGACGCCGCTGTGGCACCGCGGGCCGACGCTGTGCCTCGTCAACCATGTGCACACCGATCTGTGGCAGATGCGGTTCGGCGGGCCGCTGGCGCCCGCGGCCCGGCTCGGCAGAAGACTCGAACACTGGGCGCTGACCGGCGCGCAGCGCGGCAACCTCGTGGTCGCCGTCTCCTCCTCCACGGCGACGGCGCTCCGCGCGATCGGTGTGGAGCGTGACCGGATCCGGGTCGTCCACAACGGGGTCGAGGAGCCGGGGCCGCGTGCCGAGCGGTCGCCCGAGCCGCTGTTCGTGGCCGTCGGACGGCTGGTCGAGTACAAGCGGATCGATCTGCTGCTGCGGCTGTGGGAACGGGTCAGGCCGGTCACGGGCGGGCGGTTGGTCATCGTGGGCGACGGTCCCGAGCGGCGGCGGCTGGAAGCGGCGGCCGGGCCCGGGGTCGAGTTCACCGGGCATGTCTCCGAGGCCGAGAAGCACCGGCTGCTGTGCGCGGCCTGGCTGCTGCTGCATCCGTCGGCCGTGGAGGGGTGGGGGCTCGTCGTCACCGAGGCGGCGGTACGTCGGACACCGTCGGTCGCCTTCGACGTGCCGGGGCTGCGGGACTCCGTCGTGGACGGGGAGACCGGGGTGCTGGCCCGGGGGGAGTCGTCGTTCGCCGCGGCCTGGTGCACGCTCGCGCTGTCCTCCGACCGGCGGGGGCTGATGGGGAAGGCGGCGCAGGAGCGGGCGGCCCGCTACCGGTGGGAGCACACCGTCCGGCAGTTCCGGGCGGTGGCCGCGGAAGCGGTGCGGGGCTGGGGCTCTTGAGCGCGAAACGCGGTGCCTCGACCGCGCGTTGGCGGCTGCGGATGCGTCGTGGCCGGTCGCGCCCACACGGCGGAGCGGCTCGCTTCACGGCCCCGCGAGCCGTGGCGAGCGGCGGGTTCAAGGACCCTTCGCTGCGGCGGTCCGTGGCCCTCTTCCGGGCCTTCATGCGGGAACAGGACGATCCCGGGTACTGCTACTCGCTGCTGGCCCGGGACGCCGTCGACCAGGTCGAGGCGTACGGCGGGGGCGTGGAAGGCCGCACCGTCGTCGATGTCGGCGGGGGCAGCGGGTACTTCACCGAGGAGTTCCGACGGCGAGGGGCGCACGCGTATCTCTTCGAGCCGGATCTCGCCGAGCTGGGGGCCAAGCCGCCCGACGGGGCCGTGGTCGCCGACGGGTATCTGCTGCCGCTGGCCGACGGGGTCGCGGACGTCACGTTCTCCTCCAACGTGCTGGAGCACGTCGCCGATCCGCCGACGTTCATCAGCGAACTGGTGCGGGTCACCCGGCCCGACGGGCTGATCTATGTGTCGTTCACCAACTGGCTGTCCCCGTGGGGCGGGCACGAGTGGGCGCCGTGGCACTACCTGGGGGCGGAGCGGGCGCGGGCCCGCTATCGGCGCCGCACCGGGAAGGACGCCAAGCACACCCTCGGCGAGAACCTCTTCGCCGTGCACATCGGACGCACTCTGCGGCAGGTGCGCGAACGGGACGACGTGACGGTCGTGTCGGCGCGCTCCCGCTACTGGCCGTTTCTCGCGGAGACCGTCGTGAAGGCGCCGGTGCTGCGCGAGTTCGCCACCTGGAACCTCCTTCTCATCCTCCGGCGGTGTCCACCATGACGAGCACGGTCCAGGCTCCACCTCCCGCGCCGGTACGGCCGCCGGGCACGGCCGGGCGGCCCCCCGAGGGGCATCGGTCGCGCCGCTGGCTCCTGGGGTTCTGGGCCGTGGTGTTCGTGCTGCTGGTCGCCGCGCAACCGGGGCGGCAGACGTTCGACACCAAGCTCGGGGTGACGACCGACCCCTGGCAGTTCGTCTCCGACCTCGGGCAGCTGTGGCACGACCGGGGCGGCTTCGGCGGGATCCAGGACCAGTACGTCGGCTATCTGTGGCCGATGCTGCCGTATTACGGGGTGACCGATCTGGTCGGGCTGCCGGTGTGGCTCGCGGAGCGGCTGTGGATGTCGCTGATCGTGTCGGTGGCCTTCTGGGGCGCGCTGCGGCTGGCCGAGCGGCTGAGGATCGGGAGCCCCGCGTCGCGGCTGGTGGCCGCGGCCGCCTACGGGCTGTGGCCGGTGTTCACCACCGTCGTCGGGTCGACGTCCGCGGCCGCGCTGCCGGGGGCCTTCCTGCCGTGGGTGCTGCTGCCGCTGACGGACGAGCGGTACGGCGCGCGGGTGGCCGCGCTGCGGTCGGCGCTGTTCATCCCGTTCATGGGAGGGGTCAACGCCGCCTCCACCCTGGCCTCCCTGCTGCCCGTGGGCCTGTACCTGCTCAGCCGGCCGCCGGGGCCACGGCGGCGGAGACTGATCGCGTGGTGGGTGCCGGGGGTGGTCCTGGCGACCCTGTGGTGGGTGGTGCCGCTGCTGCTGCTCGGCCTCTACGGGGAGAACTTCCTCCCCTATGTGGAGACCTCGCAGACCACCACGGCCACCATGTCCGCCACCGAGGCGCTCAGGGGCGCCGGGAACTGGGTCGGATATCTGCACTTCGGCGAGGCATGGCTGCCGGCCGGCTGGTCCGTGGCCGCGTCGGCGCTGGTGATCCTGTCGTCGGCGCTCGCCGCGGGACTCGGGCTGGCCGGGCTGGCCCGGCGGGACATGCCGGAGCGGCGGTGGCTGGTGCTGACCGTGCTGACGGTCGCGCTCGTCACCCTCGCCGGGTACGCGGGGTCGTTCGGCGCGCCCTTCCACGGGGTGGTCCAGGACCTGCTGAACGGGGCCCTCGTGCCCTTCCGGAACATCTACAAGTTCCAGACGGGGCTGGCGCTCGCCCTGGTCCTCGGTCTGGCGCACGCCGTGGGCGTGGCCGCGCGGGAGCGGGGCGCCCGGCGGGTGCGGGGGCGGCGGTTCGCGCCGCTCGCCGCGGCGGTGGTCGTCCTTCCCGGGCTGCTGTGGCCGTACCTCAACGGGTCGGTGCTGCAGCCCGGTTCGTTCCGGGAGCTGCCGAGGTACTGGCAGGCCACGGCCGACTGGCTGGAGAAGTACTCGCCCGACTCCCGGGCCCTGGTGGTCCCCGCCACCGCGCACGGCATCCACACCTGGGGCTCCACCATCGACCAGCCGCTGGACGTGCTCGCCGAGTCCCGCTGGGCGCAGCGCGACTACGTCCCGTTCGGCACGCCCGGCAACCGGCGCGCGATGGACGCCGTGGAGCAGGCGCTGCTGACCGGCGCCGAGGTGCCGGGGCTCGCGGACTTCCTGAGCCGGGCGGGCCTGTACTACGTCGTCGTCCGCAACGACCTGGACCCCGACCAGATCGGCTCCGTGCCCACGACGACCGTGAAGCGGACCCTGGAGCAGTCCGGGTACGAGCGGGTGAAGGGGCTCGGGCCGGTGATGACCGGCGGGGTGATCGCCGAGAACACCCCGTTGCAGGTGGAGGGGTTGTACGCGCGGCAGCGGGCGGTGGAGATCTACCGGCCGGCCGAGGACGTGCCGCGTCCCGGGCAGGCCGGGCTGAAGGCCATCGCGCACACCGCCGTCGTGTCCGGCGGGCCGGAGTCGCTGCTGCCGCTGGCCGCCGACCCGTCGATGCGGGACCGCGCCACCGTGCTGGCCGGCGACAACCACCCCGGTCTCGGCACCCCGGCCGTGCAGGTGGTCGGCGACGGGCTGCGGCTCGCGGACACCCGTTTCGGCCTGGTCAACGCCAACACGTCGTACACCTACACGGCGGACGAGCGGAACCCGAGCGGCAGCGTGCAGGACGCGGGCGCGAAACCGCGGCAGATCCTGCCCATGAAGGGCCTCGCCCATCAGACGGTGGCGGAGCTGCGCGGCGCGAAGTCCGTCACCGCCTCGACGTCCGGCAACTGGCTGTTCCACCTCCCGCAGTTCGATCCGGTGAACGCCTTCGACGGCGACCCGGAGACGGCCTGGGCGGAGGGCGCGCCGGGCTCGGCGAACGGGCAGTGGCTGCGGATCGGCTTCGAGGGCTCCCAGGACCTTCCCTCGACGTTCGAGGTCACCCCGCTCCCGCAGGACGGGGTCCGGTCGGCGCCCACCAGGATCAAGGTCGAGACCGAGCGGGGCTCACGGTCCACGAACCTCCGGGCCGACGGCTCCACGCAGACGGTCAACGCCCCGCCGGGCGAGTCGGACTGGCTGAGGATCACCGTCCTGGACTCGGCGGAACGGCACGCCGGACTGGTCGGCGCGGGCTTCTCCGAGATCGACATCCCCGGCGTCCGGGTGACCCGGACCCTGCGGCTGCCGACGGACTCCCAGGGCCCCGACAGCCCGGGCGCCGCCGCCGAGGTTGTCTCCCTGCGGCGCGCCGCCGACCCCACCGGGCTCTCCCCCACGGGCACCGAACCGGGCCTGCACCGCGTCTTCGGCACCACCACGGCGGGGACGTTCCAGGTGAGGGCGAGCGCCGTGCCCGTGCCGGGCCGGGAGCTGGACAAGCTGCTGTACGAGGTCGCGCCGGAGCAGGAGAACCGGATCACGGTGACCGCCGACTCCACGGCCTCCCTCGGGGCCGGGCTGTCGCCGCGCAACCTGACCGACGGGGACCTCACCACCGCCTGGATCGCGGGCGACGACCCGACGATCCATCTGCGCTGGGAGGGCAAGCAGCCCGTCGGCTCGCTCGTGCTGGCCCCCGCGGGCGGCCTGTCGGCCCGGGCGGCCGAGGTCGCGATCAGCTCGCCGGACGGCGCGGCGATCGCCGCCGTCGACGAGAACGGCTGGGTCCGCTTCGATCCCATCACCACCGACCGCCTCGACATCACCATCACCGAGACGGCCCGGCTGACCGTCCACAACCCCGTCGCCGGCGACGACCTGCGCCTGCCGGCCGGCCTGGTCGAGGCGTACGTCCCGGCGCTCGCCCCGTACCGCACCCCGCAGCCCGCACCGACCCGCGACTTCGACCTCCCGTGC
Organism: Streptomyces sp. NPDC042364; assembly: GCF_056437585.1. NCBI lineage: Bacteria > Bacillati > Actinomycetota > Actinomycetes > Kitasatosporales > Streptomycetaceae > Streptomyces > Streptomyces sp. NPDC042364. The sequence goes on from NZ_JBWKAJ010000008.1 coordinate 177,439, forward strand.
GGCGAGGGACCGGTCGTCGAGGTGGACGGCAAGCGGTACGAGACGAGCGCGAAGGGGACCGTGCGGGACCTCACCGAGCGCCGCCCGTTGGAGCTGACACTCTGCCAGAACGACCGTCCCGAGGCCGCGTTGGAGCTGGCCGCCGACGAGCGGCACACCGTCGACTCCGACGACTCGGGGGCCCTCGCCGTCACCGAGGTCACGCTCACCCGCGGCACGGTCACCGCACCCGCCGCCACCGGCCGCGACCTGCGCGTACGGGACTGGCTGGGCGACCGCCGCGAGGTGACCGTCGGCGACGGCGCGGCCTCGTACCTCACCACGTACGAGAACCACAACGACGGCTGGAAGGCCACGCTGAACGGCCGTGAGCTCACCCCCGTGCGGCTGGACGGCTGGCAGCAGGGCTGGCGCGTTCCCGGCGGGGCGGGCGGCGCGGTCAAGCTGTCGTACGAGCCGTCCGTGACGTACGAGGCCGGGCTGATCGGCGCCGGTACGGGCCTCGCGGCCCTCGTCGGGCTGGCGCTGTGGCGGCGCCGGGAACCCAACCCGGACGCGCCGCAGCCGGCACCGCCGGGTCCCGGGTTGTGGCTCGGCACCGTCGCCCTCACCCTCGTCGGCATCGTGATCGCGGGATTCCTCGCCCTCCTCGTCCCGCTCCTGGCGCTGCTCGCCCGGAAGCGGCACGCCCTGCTGGTGCCGATCGCGTTCCTCGCGCTCGCCGGGGCGGGGATCGCGGCGGCGGTCGGGGCGGGCGAGCCGGTGGCCGCGGACCGGGGAGCGTTCGGGCCGGTGGCCCAACTCCTGGCCCTGCTCGGCCTGTTCGCGGCACTGGTGAGCGTGGGGTCCGGGGCGGGGTCGTCCCCGGACCGGCCCGGCTCCACGCGGGAGTTCCAGGTCCCGCCGGGCGCGGAGGAGCCGACCGAGCCGTTGCCGCGGCGGACTCGGACCGGCGGGCCCGCCGCGAGCCAGACGATCTCCGCGCGCGGCCCCGGCGTGCCGTACCGGGAGCCGGACACCCCGACCCGCCGGATCCCGCTCACCAAGCCGAAGCCGGGGGCCGCCGGGCAGGAGCCCGGCGCGGGCGGCGTGGACGACAACGACGGCGTCACCGGGAGGGAGCCGACATGACCGCACTGGACCGTCCGGCCCGCGACGACGCGGCCCGAAGCCCCGTCCGCATCCCGTTCCCGGTCGTCGACGAGGTCTCCCGCCACTGCCTCCAGGAGGAGGAACCCGAGACCGTCCACATCGAGGTCCACCTCCCGGGCCGACTCGACCCCGGCCGTCTGCGCGCGGCGTTCGCCGAGGCCCTCCACCGCCACCCCCGCATCCTCATGCGCGAGGCAGCCGCGCGCTGGTACAGCCGCCGCTACGAGTGGGAGCTGACCGAGGAGCCGGAGGTGGAGGTCGTGACGTTCCCTCCCCCGGGCCCGCACGCCCTCCGGGACGCCCGCACCAGGTCCCTGACACAGGCCCCGCCGCTGACCCTGTCCCCGCCGATCCGCCTGGAGGTGGTGGCGGCCGCGGGGCCGGCGGTGGGCAGCGAGGCGTCCGACGCGGTCGGCGTGACAGAGGGCCCACGTGCGTCCGGGAGCACCCCCGCCCCCGCCCCCGCCCCCGCCCCCGCCCCCGCAGGCCCGGAACGCGCCGGCACCGTCCTCTTCCTCACCATCAACCACACCGCCCTGGACGGCCCCGCCTGCCTCCGCATCCTCGCCACCGCGGCGGAGCTGTACGGCGGCGCGGACAACGCCCCCGCCGCGCCCCCCGTCCGCGCCACGACCCCCGACCTGTCCCTGGCCGGTCCCGAGACCCCGTCCACCTGGGCCCCGCCCGCCCGGGTGGCCCCCGGCACCCCCGAGCCCTCCCCGGGCAACGGGCTGCTCGTCACCGAACTCCCCGTGCCCCGCCGCCCCAGGTCCGCCCCGTACACCGTGAACGACCAGCTCATGGTCGCCACGGCCCTGATGCTCGCGCACTGGAACCGGGAACACGGCGCCCACCCCCGCCCCGTGCGCATCACCATGCCCGTGGACGACCGGCCCCGGGACGCGGGCATGCCCATCGGCAACGGCACCCGTCTGGTGGAAGTCGCCTTCCTCCCCCAGGAGTTGGACCAGAGCCGCACTCCCATGGCCGTGCTCCTGCGGCGCACGGCCGACCGCACCCGCGCCCTGAAGTCGCTCAGCAGACCCCAACTGGGCCACGGCGCCTCACTGCTGACCGCCCCGGTCGTCCCCGTCTCCTGGCGCGCGGCCCTCACCCGGGGTCTGCGCCGGATGGCCGCCCCCTGGACGTCGACCACCCTGCTCAGCAACATCGGCCGCATCCCGTACCCCCTGGACTTCGGCGAGGAGGCCGGCCGCGCCCACGCCGTGTGGTTCTCGGCGCCCGCCCGTATGCCGCGCGGCCTCACGGTCACGACCGCCTCCACGGCCGGCCGTCTCCACCTGGCCCTGCGCTGGTCCCGTGCCCTGCTCGGCCACGGCGACGGCGCCCACCTCCGCGACCTCTTCGAGCACTATCTGCACGCGACGGCAGAGGACACCCGGTGATGTCCACGCAGACACCCAGGACGAACATCACGACCGGCACGACCGACACGACCGACACCGCGAACCCGGCCCACACCGCGAACACGACCGGCGCCACGGACGCCGCCCCCGGGCTGCGCGGCTTCTACGAGGACCCGGCCGTCCCCGTCGCCTCCGGCACCCCCCGCAGCCTCCGCCAGGCCCGCATGCTGGCGGAGGCGCTCGGCCCGGCCGCCGCCCACGGCGCCCGCACCATCCTCGACATCGGCTGCGGCGACGGCACCGCCGCCGCGACCGCCGCGCCCCTGCTGCCCGGCCACCGCCTCGTCGGCGTCGACTGGTCCCAGGACGCCCTCCGCCGGGCCCGAGCCCGTCTGCCCCACGCCGTCCGCGGCGAACTCACCGACGGGGGACTGCCGTTCAGGTCCGAGTCCGCCGACGCCGTGCTGTTCAGCGAGGTGATCGAGCACCTCGTCGACCCGGACGCGGCCCTCGACGAGATCCGCCGTGTGCTGCGCCCCGGGGGCCATCTGATGCTCTCCACCCCGAACCTCGCCGCCTGGTACAACCGGGCCCTGCTGCTCGCGGGTGTCCAGCCGGTGTTCTCGGAGGTCAGCCTGCGCGGCATCCACGGCCGCCCGGGCACCGAGGTGGTGGGCCATCTGCGGCTCTACACGGCCCGCGCGCTGAGGGAGTTCGTGGCCGCGTCGGGCTTCGAGGTCGTACGGCTGCGGGGCGCGCCCTTCCACGGCGTACCGCGGCCGATGCGCCCGCTGGACCGGCTGGCGTGCGCGGCCCCGTCGGCCGCGTCGATCCTGCTGCTGCACGCGCGCAGGCCGTCGGCCCGGGGGGCCTGACGATGTGGTGGGGAGTGGCCGCGGCGCTGCTGGCGAACGCGCTGTACAGCACCGGGTTCGTGCTGGAGAAACGGGCGCTCGGCGCACTGCCCCAGGTGTCGGTGCGGCAGCCGGTGAGGCTGCTGCGGCTGGTCCTCGGCAGCCCGCTGTGGATCGGGGGTTCGCTGGCGCTGGCCGCCGGGTTCGCGGCGCAGCTCGCGGTGTACCGGACGCTGCCGATCGCCGCCGCCCAGGGCATCTTCGTCTCCGGGCTCGTGCTGCTGGTCCTGCTGTCGGCGCGGCTGCTCGGCGAGGAGACGACGGGCCGGGAACGGTACGCGCTGGCCGCCATCCTGGCCGCGCTGCTGATGGTGGTGCTGTCGCTGGACGAGGGTTCCGACACGGTCAGCCGCGAGGCCCCGTACGCGCTGGTCCTGACGGTCTGTCTGCCGTCGCTGGCGCTGGGCGTGTGGCTGTACCGGTCCGCGGAGCGGCGGGCCCGGCACCGGCACCGGCTGCCCACGACGGGGGTCGAGTACGGCGTGGCCGTGGGCCTGCTGTACGGCGTCAGCTCCCTCGCGATCAAGGGCGTGTCCGGCTACCTCACCGCCGGTGGGATCGGGGACGCGGTGGTCGGTGTGCTGCGCTCCCCGTACCCGTATCTCCTGCTGTTCACCGGCGCGTTCGGCCTGGTCATGTCGCAGGCGGCGCTGCAGCGCTGCCGCGCCTCGCTGATCGTGCCGGTGTGCACGACGGTGACCTCCCTGTTCACGGCCGTGCTCGGCACGCTGTCGTTCGGCGAGTCGCTGCCCGACGATCCGCCGCGGCTGGCGCTGCGGCTGTCCGGCACGGTGCTGGCGGTCGGCGTGCTGCTGAGCATGCCCAGGCACGACGCGCCTCCGCCGGTGCCCCGACCCCCCTCCCCCGCCAAGGAGTTGACTCCGCCATGAACCCCGACGACCCGTTGCTGCAGATCCTCGCGTGCCCGCTCGACAAGGGCCCGCTGCATCTGGTGGTCCCCGAAGAGGGGCCGGAGGAGGCCCCGCGGGCGCCGGAGTCGCTCTACAACCCGCGGCTGCACCGCCGTTACCCGATCGTCGACGGCATCCCGCAGCTGCTGCCGTCCTCGGGCGAGCAGGTCACGGAGGACGAACACGAGGAACTGCTGAGGAGGATGTGTTCATGACCACGCTCGCCGCCCGGTTCGCGCCGCTCCTGCCCGACCGGGCGGTCGCCGCGACCGCCCGGTTCGTCTACCCCCGCTTCGAGCCCGAGCTTGCCCGGCTCGACGAGTTGTGCCCACCGGACTGCGGCACGGCCGTGGACGTCGGCGGCTGGTACGGCCCGTGGACGCACCGTCTCGCCAGACGTGCCGCACGGGTGGTGACCGTCGAGCCGGTGCCCCGGCTGGCCCGGCTGCTCGTCGCGGGCGCCCCCGGCAACGTGCGCGTCGTCCAGGCCGCCGCCTCCGACCGGCCGGGCACCGCCCGGCTGTGGCTGCCGCCGGGCGACGACGGCGGCCGGGGCGTGTCCTCCCTGGTCCGCAGGGACATCCACGCCCGCGCCCTCGACGTACCGTGCGTCACCCTCGACGGTCTCGGACTGACCGAGGTCGGCTTCATGAAGATCGACGTGGACGGCAACGAGCCGGCGGTGCTGCGCGGTGCCTCCGAAATCCTCGCCCGTGATCGGCCGGCGCTCTTCGTCGAGCTGGAGTCCCGTATCCAGCCGATCACCCCGGTCGTCGACCTCCTCGCCGGCCTCGGCTACACCGGCTGGGTGCTGCCCGCCGGGACCTGGCACCGGCTGAACCCGGCCGTACTGGAGGCCCACCAGGCGCGAACCTCGTACGTGGCGTCGCACGGTCTGCTGCGCCGCGTGCTGCCGTTCGGGGGGCCGCGCTACGTCAACTCGGTGCTGTTCCTCCCGGACGGGCGCCGCCCGGGCGCGCGGCCCGTGCGGGAGCATGGCTCCCATGCCCTCCGCGAAGCGCCCCGGTAGCCCCTCGGGGCCGTTCACCCCGCTCGACTTCCAGCTGGTCCTGCTGCGGCGCATGGCCGACCACAATCCGGGGCTCGTCGAGGAGGCCCGGCGGGCGCTGGGGGTGTCGATCGCCGAGATGCGCGAGGCGAACAGGCGGTGGCAGGCGATGGTCCGCTCACCCCGGGCGCGGGGCGCCGCCGCGCGGTACCGGTCCGTCCTCGGAGCGCCGGAGGCCGTGGTCCCGCGGCGCATCGGCGACCTGGACTGCGAGGCCCGGCGGTGGCCGGTGCCGCTCTGGGCGGACCTGCGGTTCGAGGTGCTGGTCGGGCCGGACGGTGCGGTGTGGAACGAGTGGCTCGTCCGGGCGCCGGGGGCCTCCGGCCCCGCACCGGTCACGCTGGAGGACCTCACCCCGTGGTCGTGCACGGTCGACGAGGTGGCCCGCGCGTTCGCCCCCGCCCGTCCGCTGGAGGGGTCGGCACCGACGCGGTGGGGGCTGGCGTTCGTCGCGCCGGACGCGCGGGGGGTGCGGCGGGAGGCCGTGGCCGAGTTCACGTGGGGATTGTTGCAGCGGGTGAGCGCCCCCTGACCCGCGTGGTCCGCGCGCCGTGGCGGCGGCCGGGCGGTTCGCGGCCGGGCACGTCGGCGGCGGCGCCCCCGGTATGCGGCAGCGGGCCCTGGTTGCGGACGTGACCGTTCATCCCCGTCCACCATTCGCTCTCCCCCGAGCCCAAGTCGGCCAGTCGCGATCATCACGTCGATGCCGGCCCGCAAGGGCTTACCCTCCGCGCAGAGTCACATGTCGCCAGGGAGGCACCCGATGTCGTCCGAACGTTCCCCGGAGCGTCGCACCGTGTCCGTCGACGGGCTGCGGCTGGGGGATCACGCGTGCATGACGACGGCGGACGTGGCCGGTGAGTCTCCGTGGAAGGTGTTCACCGCGTACACCCGGACCAGTCTGGCGCGCCGGGAGAAGGTGCTGCTGGTGCTGGACCCGGACGACCTGACGGACGACGAGGTGGTCACGCTGCTGGACGGGGGCAGTGGCCAGGCGGTGGCGGCGCGGGACCGCGGGCAGCTGGCGGTGAGGCGGAACACGGAGATCTACGTCCCCGACGGCCGCTTCGAGGAGCAGCGCACGATCGACGCCTACGGCACCGAAACCGGCCGCTCCCACGCGGAGGGCTGGTCGGGGCTGCGGATCGCCGCCGACATGAGCTGGGCGCCCCGGGTGCGTCTCGACCACGAGCGGCTGCTGGACTACGAGGCGTCGGTGGCGCCGCTGTTCGCGGACCCGTTGTTCACCGCGATCTGCTGGTACGACCGGCGGCGGTTCGACGACGACCTGACGGCCCGTGTCGCCCAGGCGCACCCGCTGCGGGTCGTGGAACGGCTCGACTCGCCGGCCCCCACCGGGACCCCGGTGGCCGGCCGGACCGCCGGAACCGCGGCGGCGGGCACGCGCACGGACTTCGTGGAGGCCCTGCGGGAGGCCCTGGACCGCGGGGACGACTCCGGGCCCGGTCACTTCGTCCTCGATCTGCGGGACCTGTGCTTCATGGAGGCGCACTGCGCCTGGCAGCTGATCAGTCTCGCCGCGTCCCTTCCTCCCGGCAGCGATGTGACCGTGCGCTGCGGGGAACTGCTCGCGCTGGTGCTGGAGCAGCTGGGCGCCGCGGAGGTGCCGCAGCTGGTGGTCAGGGTGGAGGGCGAGGAGGCGGCGGCCGGGTGACCCGGCGGGTGCCCCTTCGCGCCTAGGACCACGACCGCGCGCTGAACCAGGCCGCCACCTGGCTGCGGTTGCGGAAGCCCAGCTTGGCCAGGATCCGTTCGACATGGCCCTCGGCGGTGCGGCGGGCGATGACGAGATGGTCGGCGATCTGCTTGTTGGTGCGGCCCTGGGCGACGAGGGCCGCGACCTGGAGTTCCCGCCGGGTGAGCGGCACGGGGTCGGCGGGCGGTCCGGCGGTCGCGGCGCTGCCGGGGGCGGGATTCCCGGCCGGGTACCGGCCCACGCGTAAGTCGGGGGCGGGCTCCATCGGGACGGCGGGGGCGGGGCCCGTACGGCCGACGGGGGCGGGGCCTGCGTGTGCGGCGGGGGCGGCGCCCCTCGGCGCGCTCGGGACGGGGCTCCCGTGCACGACGGCATCCTCGCGCAAGGCCGCCGTCCCCGCCCGCTCCCCGCCCTCGGCGAGGGCGTACGCGACGCTCTCCTCGGGCGACAGGCCGGCGCCGCGCCGGCGGGCCCGTTCGTAGGCGGGGTCGCCGAGGACCTGACGGGCACGGTGTTCGGCGACGCCCGGCCGGCCCGCTCGCCGGGCGGTCGTGCAGTCGCCGCCGATGGCGTGCCGGATGCGGTCGACGGCACCGTGCAGGACCGCGGCCCGCTCGGCCCGCCCCGCCAGGGCCTCGGCGGCGGCGAGCAGATCGAGGGTCCGGGCGAGGCTCTGGTGCTGGCGCGCGGTGTACGGCAGCCGCAGGCAGGCCCGCGCGTGCTCGGCGGCCCGCTCGTACTCCCCGGCCGACCAGTGGGCGAGGGCGAGCGTGCGCAGCGCCCAGGAGCGGGCCCACTGTTCGCCGTGCGCCTCGCACAGGGCGACGGCCTCGGCGCACAGCGGGATCGCGTCGGCGGCGCGGCCCCGGCTGACGAGGGTGCAGGCCAGCTCGACCCGGGTGAGGACCACGAAGGAGGCGCTGGAGGTCCGGGCACGGTCGGGGCCGAGGGTGAGGGGCGGCGGCGCGGGCACCGGGAGCTCCCGGTCGTCGGCGGGTGCGTGCCGTTCGGGGTCGAGTCCGGCCAGGACGGCGGCCGAGCGGCTGTGGACCAGTGAGGTGAGGGCGCCCGTCCACAGGGCGCGGGTCAGTGACTCGTCCGGCCGGGCCCCCGCCAGCAGCGCGCCGTCCATCCAGTGCCGGCCCTCGCCCCAGGCGCCGTACGCCACCCAGTGGAACCACAGGGTGGAGGCGAGCCGCAGCCCGTGCTGCGCCTCACCGGGGGTGGTGAGGCAGAAGTCCAGCGCGGCCCGGAAGTCGTCCTGGTCGATGCGCAGCCGTTCGGTGATGTCGACCTGGTCGGGGCCGAACCAGGCCCGCTCGTACTCGGCGCCCAGCCGGGCGAAGTGGTCGCGGTGCCGTCGCCGGGTGGCGACCGTCTCCCCCAGGTCGTTCAGCTTCTCCAGGCCGTAGTCGCGCAGGGAGACCAGCAGCCGGTAGCGCACCCGGCCGTCGTGCTCCTCCCGGACGAGCACCGACTTGTCGACGAGCCCGGCGACCGCGTCGAGCACGTCGGCCCCGCCGGTCGCACCCGCACCGGTTCCGCCCCCGCCGGCCCCGGTTCCGCCGGTTCCGTGCCCGCCTGTTCCGTGCCCGCCTGTTCCGACCTCGCCGCAGACGGCCTCGGCCGCGGCCAGGTCGAAGCCGCCGACGAACACCGACAGCCGCGCCCACACCGTCTGTTCCTCGGGGGTGCACAGTTCGTGGCTCCAGTCGACGGCGGAGCGCAGGGTGCGGTGGCGGGGAGCGGAGGTGGGGCTGCCGCAGGTGAGCAGCCGGTAGCGGTCGTCGAGGCGTTCGACGAGCTGCTCCACCCCGAGGGCACGGACCCGGACGGCCGCGAGTTCGATGGCGAGCGGCAGCCCGTCGAGGCGCCGGCAGAGGCGGGCCACGGCCCGCTGGTTGGCCGTGCCGACCGTGAAGCCGGGGACCACCGCCGCCGCCCGGTCCGCGAACAGCCGCAGCGCCGGGAACGTCTCGACCGCCGCCGGGCCCAGCTCCTCCGCCTCGGGCGCGGGCAGCGGCGGCACCTCGAAGAGCCGCTCCCCGACCAGCCCGAGCCGGTGCCTGCTGGTGGCGAGGATCCGTACGTCCTCGGTGGCCGCCAGCACGGTCCCGGCGAGCGTGGCGCAACTGCGCGGCACATGCTCGCAGTTGTCGAGCACGATCAGCGACCGCCGGTTTCGCAGGTACTCGACGAGGACGTCCAGCGGCGGCCGTACGGTCTCGTTGCGCACCCCGAGCGCGTCGTTCACGGCGTGCGGGACGAACGCCTCGTCGCGCAGCGCGGCCAGCGGCACGAGCCACACACCGTCCGGGAAGGACCGCGCGACCTGTTCCGCGACATGTCCGGCGAGCCGGGTCTTGCCCACCCCGCCGGGCCCCGTCAGCGTCAGCAGTCTCCCCGCCGACAGCAACCGTCTGACTTCCGCCGCCTCGTCCCGCCGCCCCACGAAGCTCGTCAGCTCCGCCGGGAAGCCGGAGGTGCGCCGCGACTCCGATCCGCCCACGACCCCGGTCACGCCCTCACTTGTGGTTCCCGTACAGGTTGTTGTAACCGAGAAGACCAGCCACCGGGCACGGCCGATCCGCCGCGGACCCGGATTTGCCGCCGGTTCGGGTGAGCGTCCCGGACCGTCCGGGCAGGGTCCGGCCCCGACGGGGACGCGGGCGGGCCCCGGGCCGCGAGGTCACCCCGCGGCGGCCGCCAGCACCGCCTCGACGACCCGACCCACCGACTCCGGGTGCAGCCACAGGAACAGGTTCGGCTCGACGAGTTCCACCTCCATGACGCACGGCCGCCCGTCCTGCCCGGTGACGAGGTCCACCCGCGCGTACAGCAGCTCCGGCTTGCCCGGTACCGCCGCCAACGCCCGCCCGGCCACGGAGAGTTCCTCCTCGGTCGGCGTCCAGCGCCCCAGATCGGGGTGGGCCACCTTGTCCGCGTCGTACGCCGTGCCCGGCGACAGCACCGCGCCCTTGCGGCTGGCGTGCAGCAGCCGGCCGCCGAAGAACTGCAGCGCCCGCTCCCCCTCGGTGTCGATGCTGGTCACGAACGGCTGCACCATCGCGGTGAGCCCCTCGGCGTGCATCCGCTCGACATGCCGTGCGGCGATCTCCCGCTGCTCCGCGCCGGCCCCGTACCGGGCGGCGAACCGGGCCCCGGCCCCGGAGGTCGGCTTGACCACGTACTCGTGCGCGTCCGGCAGTTCCACCGGGTCGCCCGGCGCGAGATAGGCGGTCGGCACGACGGGCACCCCGGCCCGCGCGAGGTCGCCGATGTACCGCTTGTCGGTGTTCCAGTGGACGACGTCGGCCGGGTTGGCGAGCCGCGTCACTCTGCCGCACCTCTCCACCCACGCCGTGAACTCGGCCGCGCGCCAGCTGTAGTCCCAGGTGGAGCGGATCACGACGAGATCGTGGGCGGACCAGTCCGCGTCCGCGTCGTCCCAGTGCACGGCCTCCGCCTCGGCCCCGGCCTCCCGCAGCGCGCCCACCAGCACCGGCAGATCCCGGTCGGCGCCGGCCTCCGCGCCGGGGTCGTAGGTCGCGAGGGCGATACGGGGGGAGGCGGTGCGGGGCACGGGGACTCCGTTCTCGGACGTGGGCGTGTACATGGGCTCGTACGTGGATTCTCACGTGGTCTCGTGCGCGGGCCGTACGGGGGGTCCCTACGGCGGCTCGTACGGGGTTCTCAGGGCGGCTCGTGAACGGCTCGTACGGGGTTCTCACGGCGGCTCGTGAACGGCTCGTACGGGGTTCTCACGGCGGCTCGTGAACGGCTCGTACGGGGTTCTCACGGCGGCTCGTCCGTGCGTGCACGCCTGGACGGCTGCCCGTGCGTCCGCTCTCCGGCGCAGGCTGACAACCGCGGACGCCGGGCCGGGGGCCGGTCGAGCCCTCGACCGGGGACACGCACGCCCCGCCGGGCCGGCCGCCCGTCACGGCACGGCGGGCCCTGTGATGAGCCGGCCCTTCGCGTCGTACGGCCAGACATTGGGGACGCAGCCCTTCATGCCCTTGATCTGCTGCATCATGGCGGGGGCCGGCTCGCCCTCGCCGGGGCAGCCGACATGGCCGTGGCCGAGGAAGTGGCCGACCTCGTGGTTGATGATGAGGGCGCGGTAGGCCGTGACGTCGTCGGCGTAGACGGGGGTCGCCAGTTCCCAGCGCTTGAGGTTGACCATGACGTTGTCGTCGACGTTGCAGTTGACCTCGCCGCCGGTGTCGAGGCCGAACGCGCCGCAGATGTCGTCGACGGTGCCCGGGGTGGCGACCTTCACCACGAAGTCGGTGGCGCCGCCGGAGACCCGCTGGAACGCCGAGTCGCCGTCCGCCGTCCAGCCGCGGGGATCGGCCAGGATGCGCTCCACCTCCTCCGCGACATCGGCGGCGGACAGGGACAGCCCCTTCTCGACCTCGACCCGGTAGCGCAGGGCCTTGCCCTCGCCCACCTTGGGCCCGGTGCCGGGAGCCTTGGTGAAGGTGCCCGGCCCGGACTCGGGGATGGTGCGCCCGGACGGCGAGGGCGAGCCGCCCGCCGAACCCCGGGACGGACCGCGGGACGAACCGCGGGACGAACCGCCGGCCGAGTCGCGGTCCGAGTCGCCGGCCGGACCGCGGGACGAACCCCCGGCCGAGTCGTCGGCCGAGCCGCTCGGCGACGTACCGGGCGAGGCGGACGGGGCGCGGCTTGCACCGGGGCCCGACGTGCGCCGGGACCGCTCCGGTTCGGACTCGGCGGAGCCGGTGGGCCGGACCCGGACGGACTCGTCCCGGTCGGCGGGCGCCCAGCCCACCGCCGCGAACCCGGCGGCGCCGAGGACGGCGATCGCCCCCAGCCCGCCCCACAGACGACCCGACCCCGTAAGCCCCTTGCCGGGACGCGCCTTCCCCCGGCGGCCCCGGCCCGTGCGAGCCCTGCCCTCACGACCCGCGCCCTCACGGCCCGTGTCCGCGCCGTCCTCGGCAGGGCGGCCCCGGCCCGCGCGGGCGGGAGTCCTGCGGCGACGCCCGCCGCCCTTGGCCCGGCGCCCGGAGGGCTCCGCGGAGCCGCTCCGGCGGCGACGGTCACGGGAAGACGTTGCTCTGCGCTCGGTCATATTCCTTCAGAGTGTGATCAGGTTGTGATCGGATGAGACCCGATCGATCACGAAACGATAACGGATGATCGGCGCTGTTTCGAATCGGCGGTTGACCTTCACCTTCGGTGAAGCCCCAGCATCGGGAGCGGAACGAGGAACAGCCGGGACCAGGTGAACCGGCGCGCGCAAAGGGGGAGTTGTGGCCGAAACCGGAGCCATGCTGACGATCGGGGCCTTCGCGAAGGCATGCCGGCTGTCGCCCAAGGCCCTGCGGCTCTACGACGAGTTGGACCTCCTGCGCCCCGCCCGGGTCGACCCCGGCACCGGCTACCGCTACTACGCCACCGGGCAGTTGGAACAGGCCCGGCTGGTGGCATGGCTGCGCCGCCTCGGCATGCCGCTCGCCCGTATCCGTACGGTGTGCGCGCTGCCGCCCGGCCCGGGAGATCCGGGCGTACTGGGCCGGGGTCGAGGCCGACACGGCCGCCCGGCGCGAGCTGGCGGCGTTCCTCGTGGACCACCTCACCGACACCCCGGGGAAGGACACCACCGTGCTGGAACTCCGTTACGCCGCTCTCTCCGACACCGGACTCGTGCGCGCCGCCAACCAGGACACCGCGTACGCCGGTGCCCGTCTCCTCGCCGTGGCCGACGGCTTCGGACCCGGCGGGGCCCACGTGAGCACGGCCGCCGTGGAGGCGCTGAAGACCCTGGACCGCGAGCCCCTCCCCGCGAGCGACGTGCTGAACCTGCTGGAGGACGCGGTACGGGACGCCATGAGCGCCGTGCGCGCCGGCTCGGCGACCGAGGACGACGGCACCACCCTGACCGCCATGCTCTGGACCGGCTCCCGGCTCGCCCTCGTCCACATCGGGGACTCCCGCGCGTACCTCCTGCGCGACGGCGAGCTGTTCCTGATCACCCACGACCACACCGTGGTGCAGTCGCTGATCGACGAGGGCCGGCTGACCCCCGAGGAGGCGGCGACCCATCCTCAACCGGCGCTGCTGCTCAAGGCGTTGACGATCCGCGAGGAGACCCCCACCCCCGACCTGGCCCTCCGGGACGCCCACCCCGGCGACCGCTACCTCCTCTGCTCCGACGGCCTCCCCGCGGTCGTCGCCGACCCGGACATCCGGCGGATCCTTGCCTCGGCCGAGAGCCCCGGGACCGCCGTGGAGACCCTGGTCGCCGAGGCGAACGGGGCGGGCGGACCGGACAATGTCAGCTGTGTGGTGGCGGATGTGGTGGACCGGTAGCGACCGAGAGCGGGGCCAGGGCCAGGGCCGGTGCCGGCCCCGGCCCTGGCCCCGCGGTGGTGATCCGTGGTGGTGTACGAGGTCCGGGAGGCCCCGGCGGGTACTGGGCGTACCGGGATGCGGGTAGGGCACCACCGACCAGCCCGGCCACCACCACCGACCAGCCCGGCCGCCCCCCGGCCGACCGGCCCCCGCCCCCTCGGCACCGACCAAGGAGTACGACGCGTGTCCCCCCTCTTCCCGGACCTCACCGGCACGACCCCGTCCGAGCGCCCCGCCCTTCGCTTCGGCGACCGTTCCCTGACGTACGCCGGGCTCGCCGCCGCGGCCGGCGCCCTCGCCCCCCGTCTGCGTGACGCCGGCCGCGTGGCCGTGTGGGCGACCCCGACGCTGGAGACGGCGGTCGGTGTCGTCGCCGCGCTCCTCGCCGGGACCGCCGCCGTACCGCTCAACCCGAAGTCGGGCGACGGCGAGCTGGGGCACATCGTCAAGGACAGCGCCCCCGCCCTGATCCTGACCGCACCGGGCACCGAACTCCCCGCCGCCCTGCGCGGCTTGGCACGCGTGGAGATCGACGTCGCCCCGGGCCCCGGAGCCCCGTACGCCTTCGAGGACGTCCCGGACACCGCCCCCGCCCTCGTCGTCTACACCTCCGGCACCACCGGCCCGCCCAAGGGCGCCGTCATCCCCCGCCGTGCCGTGGCGGCCACCCTGGACGCCCTGGCCGACGCCTGGCGGTGGACCGGCGACGACGTACTGGTCCACGCCCTGCCCCTGTTCCATGTGCACGGCCTGATCCTCGGCATCCTGGGCCCGCTGCGCCGCGGCGGCTCGGTCCGCCATCTGGGCCGGTTCGGCACCGAGGGCGTGGCCCGGGAGCTGAACTCGGGCGCGACCATGCTGTTCGGCGTGCCGACGATGTACCACCGCATCGCCGAGGCCCTGCCCGACGACCCGGAACTGGCGAAGGCCCTCGCCGGGGCCCGTCTCCTCGTGTCCGGCTCGGCCGCGCTGCCCGTGCACGACCACGAGCGGATCGCGGCGGCGACCGGTCGCCGGGTGATCGAGCGGTACGGCATGACGGAGACCCTGATGAACACCAGCGTCCGCGCCGACGGCGAACCGCGCGCCGGGACGGTCGGAGTCCCGCTGCCCGGCGTGGAGTTGCGGCTGGTGGAGGAGGACGGCACACCCCTCACCGGGTACGACGGGGAGTCGGTCGGCGAGATCCAGGTCCGCGGTCCGAACCTCTTCACCGAGTACCTCAACCGCCCCGAGGCGACCACCGCCGCGTTCACCGCGGACGGCTGGTTCCGTACCGGTGACATGGCGGTCCGCGACCCCGACGGCTACGTCCGCATCGTCGGCCGCAAGGCCACCGACCTCATCAAGAGCGGCGGCTACAAGATCGGCGCGGGCGAGATCGAGAACGCGCTCCTCGAACACCCGGCGGTGAAGGAGGCCGCGGTCACCGGTGAACCCGACCCCGACCTGGGCGAACGCGTGGTCGCCTGGATCGTCCCCGCGGACCCCGGCGCCCGCCCGGCACCGGAGGAGCTGGCCGCGCACGTGGCCGCCCGGCTGGCTCCCCACAAGCGGCCCCGAACCGTCCACTACCTGGGTTCCCTCCCCCGCAACGACATGGGGAAGATCATGAAGCGGGCGCTGAAGACGGATGACTGACCACCGCTTCTCGGCCCGTGAGGCCATCGCCTTCCTCACCGACGACCTCACCCGCCTGCCCACCCCGCCGAAGGAGTACGCCCCCGACGGCCCCCTCGCCTGGCAGGGCTACGACGCGGCCCGCGCCCGCGCCGCCGAGCGCACCGGCGAGGAGGAGTCGGTGGTGTGCGGTGTGGCGACGATCCGCCCGCCGGCACTCCCGGAACACCCCGCCCCCGACCCGGCCGGCACCGCCCGCCCGCTCCGGGCCGTCCTGATCGCCTTCGAGTTCGGCTTCCTCGGCGGCTCCCTCGGCGAACGCACCGGCGACCGGCTGGAGTCGGCGTACACCTACGCCCGCGAGCACCGTCTGCCGGTCGTCTCCCTGGTGGCGACCGGCGGCAGCCGTATGCAGGAGGGCATGCTCGCGCTCACCCAACTCCAGAGAGTGGCGCGCCAGTCGGCGCTCACCCGGGAGGCGGGCCTCCCGCAGATCGCGGTGCTCCGCGACCCCACGACGGGCGGCGGCTGGGCCACCCTGGGCGCCGGTGCCGATGTGATCCTGGCCCTCCCCGCCGCCCAGATCGGCTTCGCCGGCTCCCGGGTCCGCCCGCCCGACGCGGACCCCGCCGCCTACACGGCCGAGTCCCAGCTGGCGGCGGGCTCGGTGGACGCGGTCGTGTGCCCCGCGGACCTCCGCGAAACCCTCGCCCGCTGGCTCAGCCTCCTGACCGCCCCGTCGACGGCCCCGGCCCCGCCCCCACCCCATCTGCCGATGCCGCCCCCGCTCCCGGCCGCGAGCCCTCCGCGGCCCCTCCCGAGCACCGGCTGGGAAGCCGTGGAACGCGCCCGCTCCCCCCACCGCCCCCGTGCCGACGCCTACCTGGACGCCTACTTCACGCACCGCGCGAGCATCAGCGGTGACCGCGCCGGCGGCACCGACCCCGGCATGCTGTGCGGCTTCGGGGAGCACGAGGGCCGGACGATCGCCTACGCGGCCCAGCGCGGCACCGCCACCCGCCCGGCCGGCTACCGCACCGCAGCCCGCCTGATCCGCCTGGCCGGCCGGCTCGGCATCCCCGTGCTGACCCTGATCGACACTCCCGGCGCCGCGAACGACGCCGAGGCGGAACGTCAGGGCGCCGGCGCCGCCATCGCCGACCTGTTCACGGCCGTCGCCACCGCCCGCACCCCCGTCACCAGCGTCGTCATCGGCGAGGGCGGATCGGGCGGCGCCCTGGCGCTCGCCGCTCCCGGCAACACCTGGGCCACTCCCGACAGCTACTTCTCGGTGATCGCCCCCGAGTCGGCCGCGGCAATCCTCAAACGCCCGGAGAGCCGGATCAGGACCACGGCCGACGAACTGCGCATCCGTCCGCAGGATCTGGTGGACCTGGGGGTGGTACGGGCTATCACAGACCCGGCGCCCGGCGGGTGACCGAGGTGCCCCGGCGTCACAGGACCACCCGTCCGGCCGCACCCCGGCCGGCCCACCCCAACAGGCGTCCGGCCCGCAGTCCCCGCACGATGCAAGGGAACCAGGGAACCGCCGCCCGGCGGCCCGCACAGCCCGTGCTCTCGGGAGGACCCGCCGCCATGACGACCATGACCGCCAGTCTGGAGCAGCTGCGCCGCTGCCACTTCGCCGTCGATCTGGGGGCGGCGCGCACCCGCGTGTACGTGAAGGGCGCGGGCCTGGTGGTGGACCAGCCGAGCGTGGCCGCCGTGAACACGAGAACGGGCGCGCTGATCGCGGTCGGCGAGTTCGCGGAGCGGATGACGGGCCGTACGCCCCACTACATCCGGGTCGCACGGCCCGTCTCCGGCGGCACGGTGGTGGACATCGACATGGCCCAGCGGATGCTGCGCCAGCTGCTCGGTGACAAGGTCCGCCGCACGCTGCGCCGCAAGCCCGTCCTCCGGGCGGCGGCCTGCGCACCGCACGACGCGGACCCCCTCGCGCAGCGCGCCACGATCGAGACGCTGGTGGGCCTGGGTGCCCGCCGGGTGGAGCTGGTGGACACGCTGATCGCGGCGGCGGTCGGCTGCGGTCTGCCCGTGGAGCAGCCCGAGGCGACGATGATCATGGTCTGTGGCGCGGCGGCCACCCAGCTCGCGGTGCTGTCCCTGGGATCGGTGGTGAACGCCGTTCGTATCCCGGTCGGCGGCGAGGCCATCGACCAGGCGATCGTGCAGCACCTGCGGCTGCGGCACGAGCTGACCCTGCCCAGCCAGTCGGTACGGCCGCTCCAGCTGGCCCTCTCCGGCAACGGCCTCACCCCGCACGGTCCCGCCTCCACCGAGATCCACGGTCTGGACGTGGCGACCGGTCTGGCCCGTTCCGTCCAGGTGGACACGGCGGCGGTGCGGGACGCCATCCAGACCCCCCTGACGGCCGTCGTCGACGGCATCGGCAAGGTGCTGCGCGACTGCCCGCCCGATCTGGTGGCCGACCTCGCCGACCGCGGCATCATGATGGTCGGCGGCAGCGCCCTGCTCCCCGGTTTCGACCAGATGCTCCGGCAGGCGACGAACATGCCGGTCACCATCGCCGAACGCCCCGACGTCTGCGCGGCACTCGGCGTCGGCGCGATGCTGGAGGGGCGTCTCCAACCCCTGTCCCTGGACCCGGTGAGCGACTGAGCCTCCGCGCGGCGCGGGGCGTGTTTCGGCAGGGCCGCGAGCGTGTGTGCCGGACACCGCGGGGCAGGAGGGGCTCAGAGCTCCGAACAGAAGTGGAGCCCGGCTCGCGACGCCTGGCACGCACGCTCGCCGCCTTTGCCGAAGGCCCCTGGTAGCCCCGCTGCAAGGAGCTTCCGGCTCCTTGCGATCGCACGCACCAGACGCCGCGAGCCGATCGGACTCCACTCTTGTTCGGAGCTCTTGGTCACCCGCCCTACGGCGTTCCCGGGGCGCGGCGGCGGTCTCCGGAGCACGCGGGGGTGGTGGCACCGGACCGGTCACCCGGCCGTCGCCGTCGTGCGCCCGCGCCGCCCCACCGGACACCTGGATGCGTCGTTCTCCGCGAGGTCCCGCGCCGCTAGGGTGTGTGTCGAAAGTCCCGCGGCGCCGGCGAGGCTTTCGACACACGCCCCAGGGTTGTCCGGACGACCGCGGCCACGGAGGTGAGCGCACGGATGCCAGGGCCCGTGACCCGGATCGGTATCACCGGACACCGGCAGATCCCGGACATCGCCCTGTCCGCCGTACGGTGCGGCATCCGGACGGAGCTGCGGAGCCGTCCGGCGGTCCGGGCCCTCAGCAGCCTCGCCGCCGGGGCCGACCAGTTGTTCGCGGAGATCGCCCTGGACTGCGGTGTCCCGCTGACGGCCGTGATCCCCGGCATGGACTACGAGACCCACCTCGGCGGCGACGAGGTGCGGGCGGCGTACCGGCGGCTGCTCAAGTCATGTGCCGAGCAGGTGGAGTTGCCGTACGAGCGTACGCACGAGGAGGCGTACTACGCGGCCGGCCGCTACATCGTCGACCACGCGGACCGCATGGTGGCGGTGTGGGACGGCGCGCCTGCCCGTGGCCTCGGCGGCACGGCCGACATCGTCGCCTACGCGCGACGGACGGGTGTCCCGGTGACGGTGCTCTGGAGCCCGGGGGTGCGCCGCGCCTGACGCCCGGCGGCTCGGCCCTCCTCAGGACCCGAACCGCACCAGCCAGTCCGTGTGCTGGGGCGAGACCAGCCGCTCCGCCTCGGCGACGGCGTCGGCCCAGCCGTCCTCCGTGACCGTGGTGCCCATGGCGACGCGGTGGGTGTCCAGGTCCTGTTCGACCAGCTTGTGGGCGTAGGTGAGCGGGCGGTGCCGGCGGACCTCCTGCCAGGCCACACCGGCCGCGGCGGCGGCGCTGAGCACACCGGTCGGGTCCCAGCGGCTGCCGATCGCCCCGACGGCGCGCAGCACGGCGGTGAGCAGGGCCAGCGCGGTCAGCGTGGTGGTGACGCCCGACCAGCGCACGGAGGCCTGGTGGGTCTGCCCGGCCTTGCCGCCGTACCAGGCCAGCTGTTCCAGCACACGGTCCCGGAGGTAGATGTCCCGCCGCGCGGCGAACCGCTTGGCGCGCACCATCCGCATCCTCGGGGTGATCTGCCCGAGGCCGAGTTCGGCGGAACTCTCCCGGGGGTCCTCCCACCCGACCTTCCGCAGCTCGCTCAGCCGCTCCTCCAGCCGCTCGGCGAACAGCGCCTCGGGGCTGACGAGCCGTGAGTGGAAGGGACCTCCGTGCACCATGTACTGCCAGGCCAGCGACTTGATCACCTCGGCGGCGGCCCGGTGCGCCTGCCAGTGCGCGCGGGCCCGGCGCCGGGAGGCGTGGATACCGAGCACGATGGTCGCGGCGTACAGCACGGCCGCGACCGCCGACGGTATCCGGCTGCCCATCCGCTCGGCGAGCGAGGCGGTCGCCGTGGCGAGCAGCAGCGCGAACAGCTGGGTCCGCACGATCCGTAACGACTCCCCCTGATGGACCTGCGCCAGCTTGTCGCACACATGGAACAAAGGGGGCAGATCACGATCACTCACCGTGGTGCTCGGGCCGGGCGCGGCAGCCATGGAGACCTCACACGGAAGCAGGGAGCCAACGGGACGGTCATGCTCTCGTCAATCATGGGAATGCGCCACCCCGCCTCCCTGACACCGTGCCCGGCGTGGCACGGCGGCACTCGGCGTACACTGCGCGGAGTGAGCGACCCCGCGATCCAGCGACTGGTACGACCCGGCGGTGCCGCATGAGGGACGTCACGGAACTTCCTTACGCGCTGCGCGAGTTGGGGGTCAGGCCCGGCGGTGTGCTGATGGTGCACTCGTCGCTGAGCGGCACCGGCTGGAGCCCGGCCGAGGTACGGGACGCCCTGCGAGCGGTGCTCGGTCCCGGCGGCACCCTGGTCGTGCCCGCCTTCACCCCCGAGAACTCCGACACCTCGCCCGCCTACCGCCGCCTCACCGCAGGGATGACCGACGGGGAGAGGGCCGGGTTCCGGGCGACGATGCCGCCGTTCGAGCCGAGCACCACCCCCTGCCCGGCGATGGGGGCCCTGGCCGAGTGCGTACGCACCACACCGGGCGCGGTCCGCAGCGCCCATCCGCAGACCTCCTTCGCCGCCCTGGGCGCACGGGCCGAGGAACTGCTCGCCGGCCACGATCCGCACTGCCACCTCGGAGAGCGGTCACCCATGGCCTCGCTGTACGCGGCCGACGCCCACGTCCTGCTCCTGCGCGTCGGCTTCGAGGTGTGCACCGCGTTCCACCTCGCCGAGTACCGGATGACACCGCCGCCCCCGACCCGGACCTACCGGTGCGTGGTGAAGGACAGGGGAAACTGGATCGAGTACGAGGATCTCTCCCTCGACGACGGCGACTTCGGGGACATCGGGGCGCTCCTGCCGCATGACCTGTTCACCGAGCGGGAGTTCGCGGGCAAACCGACGTACCTGCTCGGGATGCGCGACGCCGTCGACACGGGACTGCGACTGATGTCGGGACACCGCTCCTGATCGACATGCGGCGAAAGCCGGTACCAGGCCGCGCACAGACGCGAGTTGAGTGAACGTCAGCAACGGCCTTGACTTCACCACTCCGGCACGCCAGATTCGAGGCTCCGCACCACACCCGGGGCACGGCTTCCCGCCGTCCCGGGGAACAGCAAGGCCCTCCCACACCCTGACCAGGCTGGAGCGACCTGCATGCCCAGGAGCGCGGACCCCGACAGACGTACGACCGTACCCACCGCCCCCTCGCGGCGGCGGGTGCTCGGTGCCGCCGCCGGGGCGGGTGCCGTGGTGGCGGCCGGGGGGCTCGGCGCCACGGCCGTCGCGGCGGAACCGGCTGCCGCCCCTCCCCTGCTCGGCACCTACGACGTCGTCGTGATCGGTTCCGGCGCCGCCGGGATGACCGCCGCGCTGACGGCGGCCAGGAAGGGGCTGAGCTGTGTCGTCGTGGAGAAGGCGCCGACCTTCGGGGGTTCGGCGGCCCGCTCCGGCGCGGGGATCTGGCTGCCCAACAACAGCGTCATCAAGGCCGCCGGGGTACCGGACACCCCGGCGAAGGCCGCCCGGTACCTCGCGGCCGTGGTCGGCGACGACGTCCCGGCCGACCGGCAGAAGGCGTTCCTGGACCACGGCCCCGCCATGCTCTCCTTCGTCATGGCGAACAGCCCGCTCAGGTTCCGCTGGATGGAGGGGTACAGCGACTACTACCCGGAGCTGCCCGGCGGTCTGCCGAACGGCCGCTCCATCGAGCCCGACCAGCTCGACGGGAACGTGCTGGGCGCCGAACTCGCCCGTCTGAACCCGCCCTACCTGGCCACTCCGGCCGGCATGGTCGTCTTCAGCGCCGACTACAAGTGGCTCGCCCTGGCCGCCGTGAGCGCCAAGGGGGCCGCCGTCGCCACCGAGTGCCTCGCACGGGGCACCAAGGCCGCGCTGCTCGGGCAGAAGCCGCTCACCATGGGCCAGGCCCTGGCGGGCGGACTGCGCGCCGGGCTCCTCTCCGCCGGCGTACCGGTGTGGCTCGACACGCCTCTGACCGACCTGCACATGGAGAACGGGGCGGTCACCGGGGCCGTCGTCACCCGCGACGGCGCCCCCGGGCTGCTGCGCGCCCGGCGCGGGGTCATCGTCGGCTCCGGCGGCTTCGAGCACAACGCGGCCATGCGTGAGCAGTACCAGGAGCAGCCCGTCGCCCACTGGTCCGTGGGCGCCAGGGAGAACACCGGCGACGGCATCCGCGCCGGGCAGCGCGCGGGCGCCGACGTGGCGCTGATGGACGACGCATGGTGGGGGCCGGCCATCGCCACGCCGGGGCAGCCGTGGTTCTGCCTCGCCGAACGCACCCTTCCCGGCGGCCTGTTGGTCAACGCGGCGGGCGCCAGGTTCGTCAACGAGGCCGGTCCGTACAGCGATGTCGTCCACACGATGTACGAGCGCGACACCCCGTCCGCCCGGCACATCCCGTGCTGGCTGATCGTCGACCAGAACTACCGCAACCGGTACCTGTTCAAGGACATCGTGCCGACGTTCCCGTTCCCCGAGGAGTGGTACGACGCGGGGGCCGTCCACAAGGCGTGGTCGCTGGACGCGCTCGCCTCCGCGACCGGCGTCCCCGCGGCCGCCCTGCGCGCCACCGTCGACCGGTTCAACACCCTGGCCCGGCAGGGCGACGACACCGACTTCGGGCGCGGCGACAGCGCCTACGACCACTACTACACGGACCCGTCGGTGCGGCCCAACTCCTGTCTGGCGCCGCTGTGGCTGCCGCCGTTCTACGCCCTGCGCATCGTCCCGGGCGACCTCGGCACCAAGGGCGGTCTCCTCACCGACGCCCGCGCCCGGGTACTGCGCCCCGACGGCTCGGTGATCCGCGGCCTGTACGCGGCGGGCAACGCCAGCGCCGCGGTGATGGGCCGCAGTTACGCGGGGGCGGGCTCGACGATCGGTCCCGCGATGACCTTCGGCTACGTGGCGGCGCTGGACCTCGCGGGCGCCCTGTGACCCGGCGGCGGCCGGGTCGCGGCCCTCGCTACCCGGCCAGCCGCAGATCGATCCAGACGGCCGTGTCGCCGTCCAGCCGATAGCGCTCGATCTCCACGAACCCGTGCTTCCCGGCGAACCGGAGGCCGTCCTCGTTCGACTCCAGTACGCAGGTCTCGATCACCCGCGCCCCCAGCTCCCGCGCCCGCCGCAGCGCCCGCTCGTACAGCCGCCCGCCGAGCCCGCGTCCCCGGTGCCCGGCGAGCACCCGGGCGATGACCATGGCCGCGGCGTCGTCCCCGGCGGGCGGGCGGACCGTGGAGTTGCCCACCAACACGCCGCCCTCATAGGCCAGTTCGAGGTGGTTGCGGGCGGCGCGCTCGCGGACGTCGTCCAGGGTGAGGAGGTGCGCCGGGATGATCGTGTTGTGGACGTACCGCCAGGCTTCGAGCTGCTCGTCGCCTGCGGCACCGTCCACGCGCTGGATGTCGAGGGCGGTCACCGGCTCAGCCTAGACACTCCCTCCGGCCCGCATCCACCGGGTAGGCAGGCGCGGCCCCATCCGCCGTGGGCTTCGGGCCGCGCCCCCTCTGATGGTCAGGGTGCCGGTCGGCCGTCGGCACGCTCTCACCTCTCGACGGCAGTTCAGCAGGGTCACCGGGAGGACAGGGCCTCGACGACTTCCCCTTCGGTTCCGGCTGCGGGGACGGCGTTCCTCGGGCCGCGGACGAGGATGTAGAGGAACAGGCCGCCCATGACCACCACGCCTGCCCACATGGCCTGCTGCCAGCCGTCGACGAAGGACTGCCGCGCGGCCTGCACGAGTTCCTGCGCGTGGGGGCCCGCACCGCCCGCCGCCTCGACGGCGTTCGCGACACCTTCGCGTGCGGTGTCCGCGGCGTCCCGGGGAACACCGTCGAGCTTGCCGTCGATGGCGCTGCGGTATCCGGCGGACAGCAGTGCGCCGAGCAGGGCGACACCCAGGGCGGTGCCGAACTCACGGGTGACGTCGTTGAGGGCGGAGGCGACGCCCTGCCTCTCGCGCGGCAGGGAACTGGTGATGGCCTCGGTGGACGGGGTCATGGACAGGCCCATGCCGATGCCCATGGCGAGCATGCCGGGCAGGATCGACCGGTATCCGCCGTCGACGGAGACGATGAGGGCCATCAGTGCCAGGCCGGCACCGGCCAGCGCGATCCCCATGGCCATGGTGGAGCGGGAGCCGATCCGCGCGGACAGTCGGGGGGCCAGCCCCGAGGTCGCCATCATCGCCGCGGCCATGGGCATCAGCGCGAGCGTGGACAGCAGGCCCGACCAGCCCAGGACGGCCTGGAAGAACGGGAAGAGGACGACGAAGATGCCCGCCTGGACACCGAAGAGGGTCAGCAGCGTGATCGATCCGCCGGCCAGGCCGCGCTCGCGGAACAGGCGAACGTCCAGCAGAGAGGCGTCCCGGCGGCGCAGCTCCCAGACCACGAAGAAGACAGCGGCGAGGAGACCGACGGCGAGGCCGATCAGGGTGGCGGGGGCACTCCAGCCGTGCTCGGGGCCTTCCTGGAGGACGAAGATGAGGCCGACGACGGTCACGGCGGAGGTCAGAGCGCCGACGGTGTCGAAGGAGTGGCCCGAGTGCTCGCGGGAGTCGGGCACCGAGCGCACAGCCATGGCGAGTGCGACGACGACCAGGGCGACGGGCAGGACGAACAGGTAGCGCCAGTTGGCGACGTCCACGAGTGCGGCGGAGAGGAACATGCCCAGGATGCCGCCGCCTCCGGCGACGCCGGTCCACACGCCGATGGCCCTGCCGCGCTCTTCCTCCGGGAAGGTGGACGTGATCACGGCGAGGGTGATGGGCATGATCATCGCCGCGCCGATGCCGCTGAGCAGGCGCGCGCCGAGCATCACCTCAGCCGACGGGGCGAGCCCGGCCACCGCTCCGGCGACGCCGAAGACGATCAGGCCGGCGATCAGCATGGGCTTGCGACCCAGCCGGTCACCCACGGCGCCGAGCGGCAGCAGCAGGGCGGCCAGGGTGAGCGTGTAGATGTTGATGATCCACAGGATGGTGGTCTGCGAGGCGCCGAACTCGACGGCCAGGTCGGGCTGTGCGACGTTCAGTCCGGACACCGAGGCGATGACCGCCATCAATGCGACACAGACGGCGATCAGGATGGTGCGCAGCTGGCGCGCATCCGGCGTACCGCCGGCGTGGGCGGCGCCGTCGGCTGCCGCTGGTGCGGGCTGGATCGTACTCATGGATTCCTCTCACGGAGACACGCGGGGGCAACAGCGGACCCATGTCCGGGCGCCGGGATCGGGCTGGAGGTCGGTGGTCGCACGCCGGCCGGTGTCAGGCGGTGGCGGCGTGGTCCCCTGCACAGGACGCTAACCCCGCCTTGCGGAGAAGGCATACGATGTTGCCTATGACGCAAGGTGATGGCGAGCTGGACAGCCTCGTACGCAAACGCATCCGTGCTCTGCGGGTGGCGCAGGGCTGGTCCCTGGAGGAACTGGCCGACCGCGCCAGGTTCAGTCAGTCGACGCTCTCCCGCATCGAGAACGGCCAACGACGTCTCGCACTGGACCAGTTGGTCGCCCTGGCCCGCGCTCTGGACACCTCTCTGGACCAGTTGGTGGAGACCGCCTCCGACGACATCGTCATCAGCCCCATGATCGACGGTACGCACGGGCTGATGCGCTGGCCCGTCAAGGGCGACCCCGGTATGAGCGTCGTGCGCCAGCGGATGACCGAACCGCCCCCCGACAGTCCCTCACGCATGCGCGCCCACCCGGGCCGTGAGTGGCTGGTGGTCCTGTCCGGCACCGCGGTCCTCCTGCTCGGCAACCGGCGCTTCCGCGTCGAGACGAACCAGGCCGCCGAGTTCCCCACGATGCTGCCGCACGCCATCGGCGCGGAGGGCGGCCCCTGCGAGATCCTGGGCATCTTCGACCGCGACGCCCGCCGCGGCCACCAGCGCGACAACCGGCGCGCCGACAGCGGCAACCCCGCATCAGACGGCTCCTCCACATGACCGGCCGCCCGCCGAGGGGTGGCGTCTCGCGCGTCCGCCACCCCGCACGGCCCTCGCCGCCGGGCGGGCGCCCGGCGGCAGCGCGTCGCTGAGCACTCGACCAGGTGGTCGGCATGCGGCGGACGACGGCACCACCGCGCAGCGGAAAGGGTGAACAGGCCCTTTGGTCACCACCGACGAGGCCCGCACCACACGGCGGTTTCCCGGGGTCGCCGCCCCTTCGTCCTGCTTGGGGCCGGGCTGCGTCCTACTGGTGGCCGATCTCGTCCAACTCTGCGAGGTCCTCGTCGGAGAGCGAGAGCCCTGCGCCGACGACGTTCTCGCGCAGGTGCGCCACCGACGAGGTGCCGGCGATGAGCAGGATGTTCGGCGACCGCCGCAGCAGCCAGGCCAGGGCGACCGACATCGGCGTCGCGTCCAGCCGGGTGGCCACGGCCGAAAGCGCCGTGGACTGCAGCGGGGAGAAGCCGCCGAGCGGGAAGAAGGGCACGTAGGCGATGCCCTTGTCGGCGAGGTCGTCGATCAGCTCGTCATCCTGACGGTGAGCGAGGTTGTACATGTTCTGCACGCAGACGATCGGCGCGATCGTCTGCGCCTCGGCGACCTGTTCCGGCGTCGCGTTACTCACTCCGAGGTGCCTGATCAGGCCCTGCTGCTGGAGTTCGACGAGGGTCTCGAAGGGCTCGGCGAGCGAGCCCGGCCGGGGACCCTGAGCGTTGCCGAGCCGGAGATTGACCACGTCGAGCGAAGCGAGGCCGAGGTCCTCGAGGTTCTCGTGGACGGCGCGGCGCAGGTCCTCGGGCTGCCGGGCCGGGGGCCAGCCGCCCTGCCGATCGCGGACCGCACCGACCTTGGTCACGATGTGCAGCGATTCGGAATAGGGGTGCAGCGCTTCACGGATCAGCCGGTTGGTGACACGCGGGCCGTATGCGCCGGCGGTGTCGACATGGGTGATGCCGAGGCCGACGGCCTCGCGCAGGACGGCGAGCGCGCCGTCGCGGTCGGCGGGCGGGCCCATGACCCCCGGGCCGGCGAGCTGCATGGCGCCGTAGCCGAAGCGGGTGACGGTCAGATCGCCCATGGTCCAGGTGCCGCCGGGCAGCGACGTGGAAGGTGCGTTGATGGTTTCGCTCATGCGGTCGATGCTCGCTCGCGGACGAGCGGTGCATCCAATACCGATGCAGTGCGCTGTCATACCCGGTAGGTATCACCGAAGTACGCTGTGAGCATGGAGATCTTGGAGACCCGTGAGCTGAGGTACTTCATGGCCGTCGCCGAGGAACTGCACTTCGGTCGCGCCGCCGAGCGCCTGGGCATGGCCCAGCCACCGCTGTCCCGGGCGATCCAGCAGCTCGAGCGGCGCCTCGGCGTCTGCCTGCTGGTACGCAACCGCCGCGGCGTCTGTCTGACCGAGGCCGGAGAGATGCTGCTGCACGAGGGCCGCGCAGCCCTCGACGCGACCGCCGCTGCCGCTCGCCGCACCCGTCGCGCCGGTGGCGCCGACAGTCCGGGCGGCCCCCGCAATCGCCTGGTGCTCGCGGTGAAGGCCGGCGCGTCTCACGAGCTGCTGCACAAGCTCCTCGACGCCTACGCGGCCGAGCCCGACGCCGCCGAGATCGAGGTGCTGCCCAGCGGCACGTGCGAGCAGGAGGGGATGCTGCGCGACGGCCGCGCTGACGTGGCGCTCATGCACGCCCCGTTCAACTCCCTTGCCGGGTTCGACAGCGAGGAACTGATGACGGAGGGACAGATCGCCGTCCTGCCCGCCGGGCACCCCCTCGCCGCGCACAGGACCCTGACCCTGGCCGACGTCGGCGACATCCCCGACCTTCCGCTCGCCCGCTGGCCCCGCCACGGCACGTACCCACCCGGCCCGGGCCCGGAGATCCACGACCTGACACAGCTGGCCCAGCTGATCGCCCTCGGACGTACCGTGGCCGTCTTCCCCGACTCGGCCCGCGCCTGGCTGTGGGCCGAGCACACCGCCGTCCCGCTGACCGACGCGCCCCCCGTCGTCACCCACATCGCCTGGCCGGCACACAGCCGCTCCCTCGCCCTCGCCGGGCTGATCCGCACGGCCACAAGGCTTTGACCCACCCTCACACCCCGCGCCCCCCTCGCCTTCCACCGCCGCGACGCACCGCCTGACCGCGCCGGCCCGCACGCCCCACCGTCCACGGGCACCGCCGGGACTCCGGTCAGTGCGCCTCGCCCGCCTCGTCCAGGAGCGCGTACGCCCGTACGGGGAACGTGCCCATCCCCTCGACGGACGGGGGCGCCGCGTGGAAGCGGAAGCCCTGTGGGGGCAGTTGCTCCAGGCCGCGGAGGTGCTCCACGACGGGGATGCCCGCGGCGAGGAGACCGGTGTGGGCGGGGCGGGTGCCGTCGTCGGTGTCGTCGATGTTGAGGGAGTCGATGCCGACCAGGGCCACCCGCTGTTCGACCAGCCATGCCACGGCGTCCGCCGTCAGGTAGGGGTGGCCGTGGCCGTACCGCTCGGTGCCGAAGTGCCGGTCCCACCCGGTGTGGATCAGCACGGCCCGCCCCGTGACGTCGTACGGCAGCAGCGCCGCCCGGTCCACGGCCCGGCGTCCGGCGTCGTGGACGCGGACGACGACGCCGTCGAGGTCGGCGAAGGTGCCGATCGGGAGCCCGGCGAGGTCGTGTCCGCCGCTGAACCGGTGGAAGGGGCTGTCCAGGTAGGTTCCGGTGTTGGAGACCATCGCGATACGGCCGATGGCGAACTCGGTTCCGGGCGCGTAGTGCTCGCGGGACGCGTCCCGCGTGAGGTGCTCGCCGATCTCGGGGCCGGGCAGTCCGGGGTAGGTGGTCATCCCGTGCCGGATGGTGTGGCTGAGGTCGACGATCCGGCGGCCGCCCGCCTCGCGTGCGCCATCCACCCCGGACGCGGTTCGCCGGCCCTCGCCGCTCGTGCCGCGCGACCCCTTGTGCGGCTCCCGCACCGTCTCCCGGCCGCTGATGTGCACCTTGTCCACCATGAGCAGTCCGAGGTGCCGGACGAACAGCTCGGCCAGCTCCCCGTCACCGGTCTCCGGCCCCGGCACGTCCAGCATGAAGCCCTGCGTCTGCAGTCCGCCGCCGTTGCCGAAGGTCACCTCGGCGTCGAACCGGACCCGCCACTGCTCGCCCATCTCGTTCATGGCCCGATCATCCATGCAGTCACACTTCACCACAAGCAAGGATTACTGAAGCAGAGCTACAGTGCCGCTTATGGAACTCGACCCGCGCCGACTGCGCGTCCTGCGCGCCGTGGCCCTGCGCGGCGGAGTGGTGGACGCCGCGAAGGTGCTGCATCTGACGCCGTCGGCCGTCTCGCAGCATCTCGCTCAGCTGGAGCGGGAGGTGGGCCGTCCGCTGGTGGACCGCTCGCGCCGCCGGGCCGGGCTGACCCCGGCGGGACGGCTGTTGGCGGCGCGCGCCGAACGCATCGAGCAGGAGCTCGCCGAGGCGCGCCGCGAACTCGCCGAACTGACCGGCCGCGCGACCGGCCCGGTGGCGGTCGCCGCGTTCTCCTCGGCGGTGTGCCACCTCGTGGTACCGGCCCTCGCCGCCCTCGCCCGCACCCACCCGGGTCTGGAACCCCGGGTCATCGAGGCGGAGGGCCCCGAGGCCCTGCGGGAGCTGCGGACCGGTGGCCTGGACGTGCTGGTCGTCGAGTACGACGGCGCGGATCCCGATCCCGACGAGCAGTGGCGCGACCTGGCGTCCACGCCCGTCGCGGACGACGAGTACCGGGTGATCACCCCGGCGGACTGGTCGCCGCCGCCCCGCTCGGTGCGCGACCTCGCCGAGCGCCCCTGGGTGGCGGCCCCGCCCGACACCGCGTGCGGCCGTGCCCTGGAGCGCATCTCCGCCCAGTACGGCTTCACCCCGCGCCGCGCCCATGTCGGCCGGGAGTTCCCGACCGTCCTCTCGCTGGTGCGGGCGGGCCTCGGCGCCGCCGTCGTCCCGACGCTGGCCCTGGCCGGGGCTCCCGCCGAGACGATCGCGCTTCCGTCGGCCCCCGTCGCGGGCCACCGCCGTATCTCCGCGGTCCACCGGGCGTCCCGCTCGGGCCCGGAACCCCTGGTCTCAGCGGTGAGGGACGCCCTGCGGAAGGCGGCGGTGGACCTGGGGCTGACGCCCGCCCGGGCCGGCTGACCCAACGGGGCCGAGCCGCGCCCACGGCAGCCGGGCCCCGCCCCGCCGCCCGGCCGCGGGCGGGCCGGGGGAACGAGGCCGGGGGAACGAGGCCGGGGGAACGAGGCCGGGGGAACGAGGCCGGGCGGCCGGCTCACGCCCACCGCCGGTCTCCTCGGGCAGGATGGCGGGGTCGACGCCGGTGAAGCGCACACCCGGCGGCGGCGAGGCGATCACCAGCAGCACGGCCGTGGCGGCGAGGGCGAACACGGCGGGGCGGCGCATCACGGTCCGCGCCACGCGGTACCAGCGCCCCTCGGTGGCCCGCGCGGCACCGGAGTCGCGCTGCCGGCGGCGCGGGGCGAGGGAGTTGACCCGCCGGCCCGGCAGGGCGAGCGGCGGGGGCAGTCCGAGGAGGGCGGACAGGGCCGCGGACACCACGGTGATGACGCCGGCCGGTCCCATGGACCGCAGGTTGGGCTGCGGGAACGCGATCAACGTGGCGAGGCCCGCGGCCCCGGGAGACGGGCTGCGGGCCTGCGGCCTGGGGCGGCGTTCGCCGGTTCAGCGCTGCCGGCCGTCCGGTGCCCGCAGGCCGAAGCCCAGGGCACGGGCGAACGCGATGGAGGTGAGCCAGCTCATTCCGAAGGTGAAGGGGGCCGCGATGTCCTCGGGTGCGTCCCCGAGGAACGAGAAGACGACCATGATCGCGAACGGGATCGGGGCACGGTTCAGCAGGTTGTGCAGCGGTACGGCCCGGGGAGCCGGCTGACCCGGCTCGTGGGCCCGGCCCAGCCCGGCGAGCCGGGGAAGGAAGGGCAGGGCGGCGCCGAGGGCGGCCCCCGGGATCACCCAGCCCATGTGCTTGAGCACCTCGAAGACGTCCCAGAGCAGCAGGAAGGCCGCCAGCGCGCCCCAGGCGACACGCAGCGGTAAGGGGGTGGAACTCCTCGTGGCGCCGGTGGACTCGGTCATCACCATGTCTTTCTCCTCGGTGTCGAGGCGTACGGCCGGATCGGCCGTGGGGACCGGCCCGGCCGTACGTCACGAGCGATCGGACAACGCAGTATGCGGCGGGTCGCCGGCGCGCCGCTGAAGCCGCAGGTGGCGGGCGGATCCTGCCCGCTCGCGCACCCGGCCACGCGTCCGCCGGCCCGTCACCGCCCGCCGGCCCGGTCCTGGCCGGCGTCGGCACGGTCACCGCCTCGCGGGTGGTCCGCAGGGTTCACTCCTCCGTAGTGGTGCGGGACGTGCAGCCGGTGATCCGTCCGGCGCCGGCCGGGGTGGGGGCGGAGCAGGCAGCCCCCGCGGCGCCGCACGGCCCGCCGCACGGCACGGCCCGCCGCACGGCACGGCCCGCCGCACGGCGCGTGCCGGTCGGCGGGCCGGAAGCCGCGCGCGTCCGGTCGGCTCACATCAGGGCGGGCTCGTCGTCGAGGCTGAACCTCGGGTCGCCCGGGACGGACGCGAGGAGGCGGGCGGTGTACGGATGCTCCGGCGCGGCGAAGGTCTCCGCGGTCGGGCCGAGTTCGACGAGGTCCCCGTGCAGCAGGACCGCGACCGAGTCGCTCACATGCCGGACGACGGCCAGGTCGTGGGAGATGAACAGCATCGTCAGCGAGAGCCGGTGGCGCAGATCGGCGAGCAGGTTGAGGATCTCGGCCTGGGTCGTCAGGTCGAGGGCCGAGGTGATCTCGTCGGCGATGACGAACCGGGGACGCGGTGCGAGGGCCCGTGCGATCGCCAGCCGCTGCCGCTGACCACCGGAGAACTCGTGCGGGTAGCGGTCCATGCCGTCCGGGTCGAGGCTCACCTGGCCGAGGAGTTCCGCGATCCTGGCCCGAGCCGGTTTGACCTTGGCCCGGATCGGGTCGAGAGCCTCGGCGAGCGACTGCGCGACGGTGCGCCGCGGGTCGAACGAGGAGTACGGGTCCTGCGGGATCATCTGGACCGTCGCGGCTCCCGCCCGACCGCGCGAGGCGCGCAGCGGGGCGCCGTCCACGAGGATGCGACCGCTCGACGGGCGGTGGACGCCGACGAGGGTCCGCGCGAGCGTCGTCTTGCCCGACCCGGACTCCCCGACGAGTGCGAGGGTGCTGCCCCGGGGGATGTCGAACGAGACCCCCTTGAGCACCTTGCGGGCCGCGACGCCGTGGCCGAGCTCGACCGAAAGATCCTCGACACGCAGCAGCGGGTCGGGCGTCCGCGGGTCCGGTGCGGTGGCTGTGGCGGACATCAGCGGCTCCCTTCGGCGGCCGGAGGCCGGTCCGCGGCTTGGTCGGAAAGGTCGCCCGACGGCCCCCCTACCGGCTGCGCCGACGGCGCGTCGGCGGTCCACCGGACCGCGCTGAGGGTTCCACCGGCCTCGACCGCGGCGGGCGTCGCCGCGAGCAGCGCGCGGGTGTAGGGGTGGGTGACCGTGCCCCGGCGCAGGTCCGCGCCCGTGGTCCGGTCGACGACCCGGCCGCCGTGGAGCACCAGGACGGTGTCGCAGAGCACGCCGACCACACCGATGTCGTGCGAGATGAACAGCATCGCCGTACCGTGCTCGCGGTTGATGCGCCGGAACTGCCGCAGCACCTCCGCCTGGACGGTGACGTCGAGTGCCGTCGTCGGCTCGTCGGCGATGAGCAGCCGCGGGTTCGTCGTCATCGCGGAGGCGATCGACGCGCGCTGGAGCATGCCGCCGCTGAGCTCGTGCGGGTGCTGGCGCAGCCGCCGCTCCGGCTCGGTGACATGGATGTCGGACAGGGCGCGGACCATGTCCCGCGCGGCCTGCCGCCGGGGCGTGCCCTGGTGCACCCTGGCCACCTCGGTGAGCTGGGTGCCGAGCCTCAGGGCGGGGTTGAACGTGCCGATCGGGTCCTGGTAGACGATGCCGATCTCGGTCGCGAGGCGCCGCTCCGGCGGTGTGCCGAGCAGGTCGAGGTCGCCGAGGGCGAGGCGCGACGCGTTCGCCCGCACCCCCTCGGGGAGCAGGCCCGCGACCGCCATGGCGATGGTGGACTTGCCCGAGCCCGACTCCCCGACGAGGCCGACGATCCGGCCGGCCCCGATGGTGAACGACACGTCGTCGACGAGTGTCCGGTCACCGGCCCGCACGGTCAGCCCGGCGACGGTCAGCAGACCGTCCGGCTCCGCGGCGGCCGCCGCCCCCGCATCGCCCGGCTCCGTGCCGGCCGCCGCGTCCGCCGTCCCGGTCGGCGCGGGCGCCGTGCCGCGGGTCCGCGGGTCGACGAGCGAGGCCACGCCGTCGCCGAGGAGCATGGCGCCCACACCCGTGACGATGAGCATGATCGACGGTGCGAGGACGACCGACGGCTGGGCGAAGATCGACGGCAGCGCCTCGTTGAGCAGCCGGCCCCAGTCGTACTGCGGGCTCTGCACACCGAGGCCGACGAACGACAGACTGCTGATGTCGAGCAGGGACAGCGTGAAGCTCGAACTGAGGAGCACCAGCAGCGGCCCGCTGATGTTCGGCAGGACGTGCCGGCCCAGGATGCGCGGGCCGGGAACGCCGAGCAGGCGCGCGGTGAGCACGTAGTCCTTGTCCGCGACGGTCGCGGCGAGATTCGCCGTCAGCCGCGCGAACCCGGGGACACCGGCGACGGCGATCGCGACGATCGCGGACACCGTGCCCGGCCCGAGCACCGCCGCGATGACGAGGGCGAGCACGAGCGAGGGGAAGGCCACCGCCGAGTCGATGAGCCGCAGACAGGTCTCGCGCAGCCACCCGGGTGCCAGGTGGACGAGCGCGCCGATCGCGACGCCGACGACGAACGAGACGGCGGTGGCGGCGGCGGCCATGAGCAGGGTGAGCCGGGTCGCGACGAGCGCCCGGGCGAGGACGTCACGGCCGAAGGCGTCGGTGCCGAGGAGATGTTCGGCACCGGGCCCCAGCCGGGCGTCGTCGGTGAGGGTCTCGGCGGAGCCGCTCAGCAGCGGCGGGGCCACGAGGGCGACGACGAGGAGCAGCCCGAGGATCAGGGCACCGGCCGTCAGCGACGGGTTCCGGCGCCATCGGCGTGCGGTCGGTTCAGTGGCCACGACGACCTCCCTCGAGAGTGCGGGGGTCGACGATGCCGAGGACGACGTCGACGAGGAGGTTGACGAGCAGGGCGAGCATGCCGACGACGAGGATGATGCCCTGGATCACCGGATAGTCCTTGTAGATGATCGCCTGGACGACCTCGGTGCCGAGCCCGGGGTAGGTGAAGACGTTCTCCAGGATGATCGTCCCGCCGAGCAGGGAGGTGAGGACGAGACCGCTCAGGGTGAGCACACTGGTCACGAGGTTGGGCAGCGCGTGGCGCAGGTGGAGCCGCACGGATCCCAGGCGGTGGCCGCGGGCGGTCCTCATGTAGTCCTGGGCGAGCACCGAGGCCGTCTCCTGCCGGACGACCCGGGCGATGGCGAAGGCAGGTCCGATGCAGAGCGCGGCGATCGGCAGGACGAGCGCGCTCGGTGTGGTGGCGCCGCCGGACGGCAGCAGCCCGAGGCTGATCGAGAACAGCACGATGAGCAGGGTCGCGACGACGTAGACCGGCGCCGACGCGAGGAGCCCGGCGACCGTGCCGAATCCGACGCCGAGCCGGCGGCGGCGTCCGTCACGGGTGAGGACACCGACGGCCATGCCCAGCGGGACGGCGATGAGCAGGGAGAGCAGGACGGCCGGGATGACGAGCTGGACGGTGTACGGCAGCCGGGTCGCGACGATGTCCGAGACGGGAGTGTCGAACCGGAACGAGGTGCCGAGCCGTCCGGACGCGATGTCGCCGAGGTAGTGGACGAAGCGGGTCGCCGGCGGCTCGTCGAGGCCCAGCCGTTCGCGTATCGCCGCGAGCGTGGCCGGGGACGAGTTGGTGCCGGCGATCGCGCGGGCCGGATCCCCCGGCAGCAGGGGCACGATGAGGAACGTCACGAGGACGAGCAGCAGCATGGACATCAGCAGGCCGCCCGCCCGGCGGACGGCGAACCCGGCCCAGCCGCCGCCCAGCCGCAGCCGGGGTACGCGCCGGACGGGTGCGGCAGGCAGCGGTCCGGTCGGGACCGCTGACCCGGCACTCACAGCGCCCCCGCGAGTGCCGCGTCGTCCGGGTGCCGCTCGTGCCAGCGGAACAGCGGTTCGAGCTGGGCCGACAGACGCAGCAGCGTCGCCTCGTCGTAGGGCGCACCGACGAGTTGCGCACCGACGGGCAGTCCGTCCGGGGTCGTGTGGACGGGCAGCGAGATGGCGGGCAGCCCGGCGATGTTGACGAACGCGGTGAACGAGACCATCCGGGTCTCGGTGGCCCGCGGTCCGTCCGGGTCGGAGTTCGCCTCGTCGTACACGGGGCCGACCGGTGGCGCCACGACCGCCGTGGTCGGGGTGAGGAGAACGTCGAACTCCCGGCCCCACTGCGCGACCACATCACGCGACTCGGCCTGCAGGAGCGCCGCCGTCCGGGCGTAGTCGCCCGCGGTGACCTCGAGGGCGGTTTCCCGGCGGCGCCGGATGTAGGGGTCCACCGCTTCGGGATCGTCGAGCTCGATGGCGTAGGTGGAGGCACTGATGATCGTCCAGGTGAAGCCCATGATCGCCTCGTACGAGAACATCTTCGGGCGGGCCTCGACGACGTCGTGTCCCAGGTCGCGCAGTGCCTGTGCGGCCGTCAGCGCTGCCTTGCGGCACTCCTCGTCGACCGGCAGCCCGGTCGGCGCGTCGAGGAGGAGGCCGATCCGCAGCCGTCCGGGGTCGGCGCCGACCTCCTCGATGTACGGGCGCTCCGGTTCGGGCGCGCTGTACCAGGAGAGCCGGTCGGCACGGCCCATGACGTCGAGCATGAGGGCCGTGTCGCGCACCGTGCGGGTGATCGCGCCTTCGGTGGTCGAGTGTTCCCAGGCCCGGACGAACGAGGGCACGCGTCCCCGGCTCGGCTTGAGGCCGACGAGGCCGGTGACGGACGCCGGTACCCGGATCGATCCGCCGCCGTCGCCGGCGTGCGCCACCGGGGCGAGCCCGGCCGCGACGGCCGCCGACGCGCCGCCGCTCGACCCGCCGGAGGTGTGCGCCGGGTTCCACGGGTTGCGCGTCTTGCCGTGCCGGGCGTTCTCGGAGACGGTCAGGGCGCCGAACTCCGGCGAGTTCGTACGGCCGAGGGGGATCGCCCCGGCGTCGAGGAGGAGCTGGACGTCGGGGTCCGTGAGCGTCTGCGGGGTGTCGCGGATCGCCAGCGAGGACATCGTGTTGGGCTGTCCCGCGACGGAGCTGAGGTCCTTGATGGGGACGGGGACGCCGTGCAGCGGGCCGAGCGGCTCGCCGCTCAGCACCGCCCGTTCGGCCCGGACGGCCGCCGCGCGCACGGCGTCGGCGTCGAGCCAGACGACGGCGTTGACGGCGGGGTTGATCCGCTCGATGCGGTCGAGGTAGGTCTCGGCCACCTCCACCGGGCTGACCTCTTTCGTGCGGATGAGGTCGGCGATCTGCTGGGCGGTGCTGAAAGGGTCGATCACCAGGAGGCTCCTGTCGGAAGACGCGGGGGGTATCGGTGGGGGCGCCGGGACGGCGGGGGGCTTCCGTGTGCCGGACGGCCGGCCCGGCACGCGGGGTCAGCGCCGCGTGCGGCGGCCTGTCCGTCAGCCGGTGATGCGCAGGATGGGGTCGTCGAGGGAGCCGCCGAGCATCTGTGCGCTGAATCCCTCGCGCAGTGCGTAGATGAACGGGTCGTTGACCAGCGGCACGGCGTCGACCTGCGAGATCAGGGCCTTGGCGGCCTTCTGGTAGGCGGCGCAGCGGGCCTTGTCGGTCGTCGCCTCGGCGCCCTGGGCGAAGGCCTTGTCGACCACGGGGTTCTTCACCGCGCCGAGGTTGCCGCCGCCTTCGGGGACGGTCGGGCCCACGAAGTGGGCGAGCGGGTTGGCGAGGCTGCCGAGGAAGTTGAGGTCGGCGAAGACCGTGAGGTCCCAGGCGTCGGGCTTGCCGAACACGGTCCCGACCCAGGCCCCGACGTCGACGTTGGCGAGGGTGACGTCCGCGCCCGCGGCCCGCAGCGCTTCCTGGATGTACTGGTTGCCGGCGCCGGCCGGGCCGACGACCTGGGGGCCGACGAGACGGATCTTCTTGCCCTTGAGCACGTCGGCCGCCGCGGCCTTGTCCTTGCGGACGAGGAAGGAGGAGCCGGGGTCGTTGCAGGGGATGCCCTTCTGCACGAACATCGTCGACGGCTCACCCGTGTCCTTCGAGACGACCTTGGTGAAGGCGGCGCGGTCGACGGCCTGGGCGACGGCCCGGCGGGTGGCGACGTCCGCGAAGACCGTGCCGGGCCGTTCGTTGAAGAGCAGGTAGAAGTCGGAGAACCGGCTGATGCTCACGCTGTGGCCGCCTACGCCGTCGAAGCGCGGGATGCCCGAGGCATCGATCTTGCCGATGTCGAGCTGGCCGCTCGTCACGAGGTTGCCCGTCGCGGTCGGGTCGGGTGAGACCAGGTACTCCAGCTTCGCGGCGACCTTGCCGGGGATCTTCGTACGCCAGGCCGGCCATGCCTTGTAATCCGGGCGGAGCGTGTAGGAGTACGAGACGCCGGCCTGGGACTTCTCCAGAAGGTACGGGCCGGACTGGGAGCCCTTGGCCGTGCCGGCGGCAAGTGCCTTGAGGTCCTTGAGTCCCGCCGGGCAGACGATGCCCGTGCTCGCGACCGACAGGCCGGTGACCATGTCGCCCCACGGCCTGGCGAGCGTGATCTTCACGGTTCGCGCCGCGTCGTCGGCGGTCACTTTCACCTTGTTGCCGGGGCCGAAGACCGTGGGGAGATCGGGCGCCGCCGTCTTGGGGTCGGCGTACCGGTCGAGGGACGCCTTGACGATCGTCGGCGTGATCGGCGTCCCGTCGGCGCAGGTCGCGCCGGAACGCAGGGTGAAGGTGGCCGAGGTCGGCGTGTTCTTCCACTGGGTGGCGAGCCCGCCCACGAGCCCGCCGTCGTCCTTGCGCACGAGGGTGTCGTAGCTGTTCCGGGCGAGCTGGTAGTCGGGCAGGGACAGCGCCTTGGCCGGGTCGAAGCCGGCCGGCACGTCGATCGTCGTCCGGATCCTCGTCGTCTTGGCGGCGTCGCCGCCGGCCGGGTCCGCGGACGTCGATCCGGTGGTCGTGCAGCCGGCGAGGACGGCCGTCACGGCGACGGCCGCGGTCACGGGGACCACGCGGGTACGGGTCTGGCGCATGGGTGCTCCTGGAGAGGGATGTCGCGCTCTGCGCAGGTCGCACGGGATCGGGCGGGACGAGCGCGAGCAGTTCGGGGTGGAGGCGGTGCGCGCGGCGCTCGGTGGGCGCCGCTCGGGAGCGGACCGCGGAGCACTCGGTGTGGAGAGGATGCAGCCGAGTGAACGGCGTAGTCAATAGCGTTAACTATCTTTGCGCGTGCCTTTTCCGGCGCCTGTTCCGGCCGCGGAAACGCTGCGGGGTGGGTGCCCCTGAGACTGACGCGTGTCAGTCGCGCGGGAGTGTCGCCGCCTCGGCCTCGAGGGCCGCGAGGAGAGTGTCGACCTGCCGGTGGAAGACGTCGGTCATGTCGATGCTGCGCAGGTGGTCCTTCGCCGCCTCGGCGTAGGGGTACGCGTCAGGGTCCGCCGGCTGGTACTCCTGCACCCAGTTCACCTCGGCGCCGAACCGCTGGTTGACGAGTCGCCAGGCGTTGTTGCTCGCGACGGCGAGGAGGAAGGTCGAGAACGCCTGGTAGTGCAGGACGGCCGCCCGGCCGCGCCAGCCGCCGCGGTGGAACGCCTCCAGGCAGGCGTCGACGGCACGCAGCTCGTTCACGCCCCGGGTGACTCTCCCCATGCAGAGCGCGGCGGCGGCCGGGTGGTCCAGCGCGGTGACCCAGGCACGGACCGCCAGGTCCCGCAGCGACTCGGTCCATGACTCGTGCGGCTCGTACCCCTCCAGGGAGATCCTGTCGAGCTCGTCCGCGACGGCGATCATGATGTGGTCGCGACTCGCGAAGTACCGGTAGACCGCGGTCGCGGAGGAGGACAGCTCCTTGCCGAGCCGCTGGAAGGTCAGCGCGTCCGGGCCGTCCTCGTCGAGGATCCGCAGCGCGGTCGCCACGATGAGCCCCTGGGAGAGAGTCCCCCGCTGGAGCCGCTTCGTCGACCGGCCACCGGCAGCTGCCACGCGAACGCCTCCCTCGGACGGACGGCGAGCACACGCTGCCGCAGCCTTCGCCTCCTTGTCGGCGACTGGGAAACCAGCCTAAGCGACCGCTGCCGGGCGGATCTCCCTGGGCCCGGCACCGGGGGGCCATGCCCCCCGGGGAAGGCGCGGTCGGCCGCAACCTCGCAGCAGGTCGCGGCCGGCGCTCGTTGTGGCCCGGCCGTGCGGCGAACGCCGTCAGGCCCAGGGGCCGACCGCCGTGAAGGAACTGTCGGCGCGGAAGGTGGCGTTGTCCTGGAAGGGGTCGATGCGCAGCTCGTAGTTGTAGTGGCGGAGGTGGCGGCCGGGGTAGTTGTACGACTCCAGGCCGACCGAGCCGGTGACCGAGCCCTGCCGGGCGCAGTAGGTGGCGTCCTTGTTGAACAGCGTCGTGCCGTTGCTCGCGTCGAAGCGGATCCGGAGGTCCTTGTGGCGCAGGTAGCGGCCGGACGTGTCACGGAACGAGTAGCAACTGCCGTCGGCCAGGCCGGGGACGACGGTGAAGGTGGCGCTCTGCTTGACCGCCGTGGTGCTGGAGGACGACACCGGGTCGAGGTGGCCGAGGCCGTCCGGCCGCACGGCGGCGTAGCGGCCGGGGAAGTTGACGGACCTGAGCGAGCGGGTGGTGTTCACCGGCAGGGCGGTCCCGCCGGAGACCGGGTCGATGCCGCTCAGGGTGGGGACGACCTTCTTGATCAGGCCGTCGGCGTCGAACTCCATCCTGTCGATGGTGGTTTCGCGGTGGGTGCCGTCGCCGCCGGGGATGGCGAAGCGGTGGTAGGCGATGTACCAGTCGTCGGTGCCCGGCACCTGCACCACGGAGTGGTGGCCGGGGCCCTTGATGCCGAGCGAGAGGTCCTTCTCCAGGATCACACCCCGCTTGGTCCAGGGGCCGGTGGGCGAGGAGCCGGTGGCGTAGGCGACCCGGTAGTTCTCGTCCCGGGTGTCGTTCTCCGACCACATGAAGTAGTAGGTGCCCTTGCGCTTGATGACGAAGGAGCCCTCGCGGTAGCCACCGGGGGTGATGTCGGTGACCTTGGAGGCGTCGAAGGAGACCATGTCGTCGTTCAGGGGGACGACGTACGCCTGGCCGTTGGCCCAGTAGAGGTACGACCGACCGTCGTCGTCGGTGAAGACCGCCGGGTCGATCATCTGGCCCGCGTAGGCGCCGCGGGCGATCAGCGGCTTGCCCAGCGGGTCCTTGAACGGGCCGGTGGGCGAGTCGGAGACCGCGACACCGATGTTCCCGTCGGCGGAGAAGTAGAAGTAGTACTTCCCGTTCTTCGCGGTCATCGTCGGGGCCCAGGCCCGGCTGTTGGTCCAGCCGATGTCGGGACCGAGGTCGAGGATGACGCCGTGGTCCGTCCAGTGGACCAGGTCCTTGGACGAGTAGGCCTTGAACTGCGTACCGCTCCAGTTCGCGAAGCCGTCGGTGGTCGGGTAGATGTAGTAAGTGTCGCCGAAGCGGACGATGTTCGGGTCGGCGGTGAACCCCGGAAGGACCGGGCTCCTCATCTCCAGCGCCTCGACCGTCCAGGTGCGCTTGGCGCCGTCGGAGCCGGTCACCTCGTACGTCACCGGTCGGGTGAAGTCGCGCGGGGTACCGGAGGCCGGGCTGATGGACGCGCCCTGGACGAGGGTGAACTGCGGGGCGAGCGCGGTGAGGTCCGTGCCCTCCTTCATCGGCAGCGTGATCCTGCTGTCGGCGTCGTCGACGAGGGCGCCGATCTTCAGCGCGGGGTGGGTGGCCGTGGAGATGCCCGTGGTGTTCCCGCTCAGTTCGAGGACTTCGTCGGGCGCCAGCGCGCGGTCGTAGACCCGGAAGTCACGCATCCTGCCCTTGAAGAGCTTGTCACCGCTGTAGAGCGACCTGCCGATGTAGTTGGCCGTGGTGATGCCGGACCCGATGGAACCGGGGGTGACGGTGACCGACGTGTTGCGGGCCACCTCCACGCCGTCCTGGTAGAGGACGCCCGTGGTGCCGGTCTGGGTGTAGGTGACGTGCTTCCAGACGGAGCGCGGCAACGCACCGGAGGTCCTGGTGTTCTGCTCGGTGGAGAAGCTCCCGGACGCGATGGCGGTCCGGAACGAGTCGCCGGTGGTGAACAGGTACCCGTTGCCGGTTCCGTTGGCGGTGTTGCCGAAGCCGTAGAGGAAGTACGGCGTGGCCTGGGCGGAGTCGATCCGCACGTCCATCGAGACGGTGATCGAGTTCATGCCGCTCATGATGTTGTCCGGCACCTCGATGAAGGTGTCGGAGCCGTTGAACGTCAGCCCCTCCCCGGCACCCGACCAGCCCGCGGCGCCGTTGACGGTTCCGTCGCGGCCGTTGCCCGAGGCGTCCTCCGCCACGGTGCCCGAGGTGGCGTCGAGTTTGTACCAGAGGGCCAGACCGTCGGTGATCTCCGCCGCCTGGGCCGGGGCCGCCGGGCCGGTGACGCCGACCAGAAACGATACGGCGGCGGCCACGGCCGCCAGAGCGGCGGGCCGGAATCTCCGGCGTCCGTGAGGTCTCACGCTGTGCATGGGTTCACATCCCGTGATGAAGACATGCCTGAGGAGGGGGACCTCGAGACCTCGGCAGAGGTGCTGACGTGCCGCCCGTATGACATCGCGCTGCGTGAGTGTGAAGTGAACGGCGAGTCAGCGTCAACACTTTACGAACAATGTCCGATACGTCGAACAACTTTCTTCAGGGCAAGGCCGTTCAGGGTCAGGTCCAGGGCGCCTCGAGGACGAAGGAACGACTGGCCCGGTACGAGGCCGTGTTCTCCGAAGGGTCGAGCCACAGCTGGAGGTTGTCCCGGTGGCGGAGGTAACGGCCGGGGTAGTTGTACGACTCCAGGGAGACCGAACCGGCCGTGGAACCGGAACGGGCGCAGAAGGTGGCGTCCTTTTGGAAAAGGGCGGATCCGTCGTCGGTGTCCAGCCGCACACGGAAGGCGTAGTGCCGCAGATACCTGCCCGATGCATCCCTGAGTGAGTAGCAGCGGGGGTCGGCCAGGCCGGTGACGAAGGTGAAGGTGGCCGCCTGCCGGGTGGTCGCGGAGCTGTTGGCGCCGACCGGGCCCAGGACGCCCAGGAGGCCGGACTGACTCACGTAGTCGCCGGGGTTGTCGACCGACCGCAGGGCATGCGGCCCCGAGATCCGCGCTTCGGCCGTCGGGGCCCGGCTCGGCGTCGGCGAGGGTGTCGTGGTCGGTGTCGGTGTCCGGGAGGCGGACGTTTCCGAGGAGGACGGCGGTGACGAGGCGGCGGACGGCAACGGGGCCGCGACGGCGGGCCGCGGGGCCGGCTCGTGCGATCTGGCGGCGGTGTACCAGGCCGCTGCGGCGACCGCGAGGGTGACGGCGCCTGCGGCTGCCGTAGCCGCGGGTTTGGCGGCCAGCCTCCCGATCGTCCGCGCCGTACGGCTCGTACCGCTCGCCGTACGTGTGGCCGCGCCCGCGCTGACGGTCCCCCCGGCCGACTCCGCCCCCAGCGTCCTGGCGAGCACCAGGCCGGTCAGGCCGACGGGCACCGGCACCAGCGCCAGGCCGGCCAGCAGCCCCTCCGCCGGTATCAGGTCGGACGCGCTCACCAGGCACGTCGGACAGTCGCGGACGTGCCGTGCCAGTCGCTTGCGCCACAGCCCGGACGGCCGCCCGTCCCACGGGGCGAGTACGGCCGCCAGGTCCGGGCAGCGTGGTGAGGCCCCCATGGCTCGTACGACGGTACGCGCGGTCTCCAGCCGTTCCTTGACCCGCTGGATCCGGACCGCGGCATGCTGCGGTGTGAGGCCGCAGGCTGCCGAGAGCTCGCCGCGGGTCAGTTGACCGGCGCTCTCCATCCACCACAGCGAGAGCACCTCACGTTCCTCGTCCTCCAGCCAGCGGGTCGCCTCCACCGCCTCACGCCGCTGGCCCGACAGTGCGAGCCGAAGAATCGTCAGGTCGGAGAAGTCGGCCTGCGGGTCTGCTTCGTGGGCGTTGTCCTCCAGGGGTTCCGCGGTGAGCCAGGTGCGCTCTCTGCGCCACCGGTCACGGATCTGTCGCACGGTGATGGCGACGAGCCACGACCGGAAACGATCCGGTTGCTCCAGTCCGGGCAACCCGTCCAGGACCCGCACCATCGTCTCCTGGACCACGTCGTCGACGTCGCCGTGCCCGTCCAGGGCCCGCCCGACGATGTTGTAGACCAACGGCAGAAAGTCCCGTACCAACTGTTCCGAGGCATGCCGGTCCCCGGCCCGCGCCGCCATGACGACGGCGATGTCCGGCCGTTCCTGCCTGTTCTGGGAGCGCACCCCGCCCCACCGTCCCGTCGCCTTGCCGATGTGTCGAGGGCGACAGTGTGCCAGGAGCGATTCCCGGGGCTTCGTGCCGCTCCTCCGGTTCCGCCGCACGCCTTCGCCCGTCGCAGGTTTCCGTTATGGGCGACGCGCCGGTGCGTCTCCTGTAGTACGACCCCATCCGAGGACGGAGGACGGAGGGACGAAGAGACGGCGGGACGGCGGGACGGAGGGACGGAGGGACGGAGGGACGGAGGGACGGAGGGACGGAGGGACGGAGGGGCGGCGGGAGCAACGCTGTTTCGCTGTCTTCACTCCTCTTGACACCCGCTTTTACCCGGCTCTAACTTTTGGCCGAATTCACGAACGATGTCCGATATTCCGAACAAGCGGCGTTCGCCAGACCCGCCCAGCTCGCCCTCGCTTCCGCTCCGCGACGTGAAACAAGGATGTCTCTGTCATGAGCGCTGCTTCCGCCTCTGCCGGCATGGAACAGATCGTCCCCCGGCGTTTCTCCACAAGCGACGGCGCTCGCCGTTCTCGCCCACGGCGCGACGGCACCATGCGATGCGCCGATGACACCGGCATCACGTCGGCACCGCTGCCCCTTCGGCACGACCGGCAGTTCACGAGGGTCGCAACCGTCGGCAGTCACCGGTTCGGAGTCCGCCGCAGCGGCAAGTGCGTCCACGTCACCGGCGCCTCGACCGCGTGCCCGGCCCTGCTCGGACAACGCCACTGCGGCACAGCCACGGGCTTCCCGTGGTCTCTCGTCCGACACCCCGCTCCCACCCCGTCCCGGCACCTGTAACGAAGACAGGACACACACATGGCAAGGCTGCTCACCCGGCTCGCGGCGATATTCCTCGCCGTCGGTCTCTTCTTCACCTCCCAATCCCTGGCCGTACCTCAGCGGGCGGCCGCCGCCGACCCGGGCTACCTCATGCTGCACTTCACCGGGGAGGGGTCGAACGGTCAGCAGATGTACCTCTCGCACAGCGCGGACGGCCTGCACTGGAACGACCTCAACGGAGGAGCGCCGATCCTGCGGCCCACGATCGGCACCAAGGGGGTGCGTGACCCCGCACTGGTGAGATCCCCCGACGGCGGCAAGTACTGGATCATCGCGACCGACCTGTGC
The DNA here is from genome assembly GCF_056437585.1 of Streptomyces sp. NPDC042364. Lineage (NCBI taxonomy): Bacteria > Bacillati > Actinomycetota > Actinomycetes > Kitasatosporales > Streptomycetaceae > Streptomyces > Streptomyces sp. NPDC042364. The sequence continues at coordinate 221,796 of NZ_JBWKAJ010000008.1, forward strand.
TGGGGCTGCGGGTCGACGGTGGACGGCTCCATCAACAACGGCAGCCGCAGCATCGTGGTGTGGGAGTCGACGGACCTGGTGACCTGGTCGGAGCCGTGGCTGTTGAACGTCGCCGGCGCGATCCCCGACGGACGCAACGCCTGGGCGCCCGAGGCGATCTGGGACCCCCAGACCAACGACTACGTCCTGTACTGGGCGACGAACGTGCCTCTCGACGGCAAGACCAAGCACCGCATCTTCTACGCCCGCACCAGCGACTTCCGCACCATCACCGCCCCGCAGATCTACATCGACCGCCCCGGCACCCAGGAACTCATCGACACCCAGATCGTCGAGGTCCCGGCCGGCGTCGGCGACTACCGCTACGTACGCGCCTCAGGTGACGGCCAGATCACCCTCGAAGGCAGCAACTCGATCCTCGGCACCTGGACCAACCTCGGCAACCTCTCCGGCATCGGCCTGACCGGCGCCCAGGTCGAGGGCCCGATGTGGATGAAGTTCCGCGACCGCAACGAGTGGACCCTGTACCTCGACCAGTACTCCTCCGGTCGCGGTTACATGCCGGTCACCTCGACCAACCCCTCCGCCCCCGGCACCTACCGGCTCCCGGCATCAGGCAGCTACAACATGGGCGTCAACAAGAAGCGGCACGGCTCGATCCTGAACCTCACCGCCGCCGAGGAAACCCGCGTCCTCGCCCGCTGGCCCAACACCCCCGCCAAGCGGCTCCAGTCGTTCAACTTCCAGGACCGCTACGTCCGGCACAGCAACTTCGACGTGCGCATCGACCAGAACATCACCGGCCCTGACGCCCAGTTCCGGATCCGGCCCGGCCTGGCCGGCACCGGCACCGTCTCCATCGAGTCGGTGAACAACCCCGGCTACTTCCTGCGCCACGCCAACTACGACTTCCAACTGGTGCGCAACGACGGCACCGCCCAGTTCGCCGCGGACGCCACCTTCCGCCAGGTCGCCGGCCTCGCCGACCCCACCTGGTCCTCCTTCCAGTCCTACAACCACCCCGACCGCTACATCCGCCACTACGCCTACCAACTCCGCCTCGACCCCATCACCACCGCGACAGGACGCGCCGACGCCACCTTCCGCGTGACGAACTGACACGCCACCGGCAGGGATGCCCGCGTCCCGCGGCACGGCATCGCCCCGGCGCAGTCCGAGTCGGTAGCGACGGCCAGGGTGAGCCCTCGCCCACGGCCGCCGCAGACCACCAGGCGGGGCTCTGCCGGTCTGGGCAGGTCTGGGCCGGTCTGGGCCGACGATCCGGGCCCAGCCCGGCCACAGCACCACAGCACCACAGCACCACAGCACCACAGCACCACAGCACCACAGCACCACAGCACCACAGCACCACAGCACCACAGCACCACAGCACCACAGCAAATCCATGCACCCGCAGAGGGACAGGAAACATACATGCGCATGCTTCTCTCGCGGCTGGCGGCGATACTGGTCGCCGCCTGCCTGCTCTTCACCTCCCAATCCCTGGCCGCACCCGAGCGGGCGGCCGCCGCCGACCCGGGCTACCTCATGCTGCACTTCACCGGGGAGGGGTCGAACGGTCAGCAGATGTACCTCTCGCACAGCGCGGACGGCCTGCACTGGAACGACCTCAACGGAGGAGCGCCGATCCTGCGGTCCACGATCGGCACCAAGGGGGTGCGTGACCCCGCACTGGTCAGATCCCCCGACGGCAGCAAGTACTGGATCATCGCGACCGACCTGTGCATCAGCTGCGGGCAGAACTGGGAGGCCGCCGTGTTCAACGGCAGCCGCAGCCTCGTCGTGTGGGAGTCGACGGACCTGATCAACTGGTCGGAGCCGTGGCTGCTGAACGTCGCAGCCACGATCCCCGACGGACGCAACGCCTGGGCGCCCGAGGCGATCTGGGACCCCCAGACCAACGACTACGTCCTGTACTGGGCGACGAACGTGCCCCTCAGCGGCAAGGCGAAGCACCGCATCTACTACGCCCGCACCAGCGACTTCCGCACCATCACCACCCCGCAGATCTACATCGACCGCCCCGGCACCCAGGAACTCATCGACACCCAGATCGTCGAGATGCCGGCCGGCGTCGGCGACTACCGCTACGTACGCGCCTCAGGTGACGGCCAGATCACCCTCGAAGGCAGCAACTCGATCCTCGGCACCTGGACCAACCTCGGCAACCTCTCCGGCATCGGCCTGACCGGCGCCCAGGTCGAGGGCCCGATGTGGATGAAGTTCCGCGACCGCAACGAGTGGGCGCTCTACCTCGACCAGTACTCCTCCGGTCGCGGTTACATGCCGGTCACCTCGACCAACCCCTCTGCCCCCGGCACCTACCGGCTCCCGGCATCAGGCAGCTACAACATGGGCGTCAACAAGAAGCGGCACGGCTCGATCCTGAACCTCACCGCCGCCGAGGAAACCCGCGTCCTCGCCCGCTGGTCCGACATCCCGGCCAAGCGGCTCCAGTCGTTCAACTTCCAGGACCGCTACGTCCGGCACAGCAACTTCGACGTGCGCATCGACCAGAACATCACCGGCCCTGACGCCCAGTTCCGGATCCGGCCCGGCCTGGCGGGTTCCGGCACCGTCTCGTTCGAGTCGGTGAACTACCGCGGATACTTCCTGCGGCACGCCAACAACGACTTCCAGCTCGTCCGCAACGACGGCACCGCCCAGTTCGCCGCGGACGCCACCTTCCGCCAGGTCGCCGGCCTCGCCGACCCCACCTGGTCCTCCTTCCAGTCCTACAACCACCCCGACCGCTACATCCGCCACTACGCCTACTACCTGAAGCTCGACCCGATCACCACCGCGACAGGACGCGCAGACGCCACCTTCCGCGTGACGAACTGACCCGACCTCGACAGGGATGCCGGCGCTCTCCTCGAGGCGCCGGCATCCCCGTCTGTGCGTGGCGTTGCACGCGCGGTATGTGAGGCTGCTGTCGCCTGCCTGTAACGGAAGCTGTCCATGTGCCGCCAGTCCAGCCATGTGACTTGTTTTGTCAGTGACGCAGACCACGTTGAACGTTGAAGATACTGGAGCCGCCACCGCATTCCGGTGTTGCCGCTCTGCACCTCCGCACGATGCTCGACATTTCCACATGATCGAGGCACGTCAGCGTTCAGTAGCCCGAGGCATCTTCTCCCCACACAGCCAGGAGGTCTGTGAAGCATGCCCCTGAGCCATCTGTCCCCCCGAGACAGGGTCCTGTTCCGGCAGTTCGGCCAAGGCCCTGAAGTCCTCGTCCCCGACCCCCTCGTCCACCAGGCCGTCGAACGGTGGGCCACCGCCGCACCGCACGCGGTCGCCGCCGAGCACCAGGGCACGACGATCACGTACGGCGAGCTGAACCGTCGTGCCGACCGGCTCGCGGCCAGACTCGTACGGGAGGGCGTACGGCCCGGCGATCACGTCGGCCTCTTCGTACGCCGCTCCATCCCGATGCTCGTCGGACTGCTCGGCACGCTGAAGGCCGGCGCCGCGTACGTCCCGCAGGACATCGGCCTCACCCCCGCCGCCCAGCTGCGGCACGTCATCCGCACCGCCGGGATCCGGGTCGTCCTCACTCAGTCGGAGCACACGCTGCGGGTGCCTCCGGCCGGCGCGGGACAGCGCCTGATCACGCTCGACGACGATCTCACCGGCCGCTCCACGGAAGGGCGGGTCCGTACGGAAGGGCGGGTCCGTCCGGAAGGGCCGGTCCGCCTCGAACGGCCCGTACGCCCCGACGACGGGTGCTACGTCCTGTTCACCTCCGGCACGACCGGCAAGCCCAACGGGGTGAAGGTCACCCACCGCAACGTCGCGAACATCCTCCTCACCGCCCCCGGTGACCTGGGCATCCGCTCCGGTGACCGGGTCGCCCAGCTCCTCAACATCGCCTTCGACATGGCCGCCTGGGAGATCCTCGGCTGCCTCGCCCACGGCGGCACACTCGTCGTCCGAGGCAAGGACGTCGCGGCTGCGGCCCGTACGGCGGACGTGCTGATCGCGACACCGACGGTACTGTCCGGGATCGACCCGGCGGACTGCCCCCGCGTGCGGACGGTGGCCGTCGCGGGCGAACCGTGCCCCCGCCCGCTCGCCGACGCCTGGGCCCGGCGGTCCGCCTTCCACAACTCCTGCGGGCCCACGGAGACGACGATCGTCAACACGATGCGCCGCCACCGCGTGGACGACGCACTGCTCACGATCGGCCGCCCCACCCCCAACAACACGGTGTACGTCCTCGACGAGCACCGGCGTGCGCTGCCCATCGGGGAGGTCGGCGAGATGTGGGCCGGCGGCGACTGCGTATCGGCGGGCTACCTGAACAACGAGGCCCTGAACGCAGAGCGGTACGCCCCCGACCCCTTCCTCGGCGGCGGACGCCGTATGTTCCGCACCCGCGACCTCGGCCGCTGGACACCGGACGGCGAACTGGAGCATCTGGGCCGTACCGACGACCAGGTCAAGGTCCGAGGTTTCCGCGTGGAACTCGACTCCGTCTCCTCGGTGCTGGAGTCGGTGGCGGGCTGCTCCCGCGCCGTCACACTCAAGCGGGACGCCCGCAGCCTGATCTCCTTCGTCTGCCCGGCCGACGTCGACCCGGAAACGGCCCGGCGCGCGGTGGCCGACGCACTGCCGTACTACTGCGTGCCGGCCACGGTCCTCCCGGTGGCCGCGCTGCCGGAGACGGACCGGGGCAAGGTCGACCGGGGCGCACTGCTGCGGCTGGCGGCGGAGCGGGAGGAGGCCGCGCGGGCGGCGACCGTCCCCGATGAGGGAGCACCCCTGCTGCCGGTGGCGGCGGTGCGAGAGGGGGCGGCCCGATGACGTCGTCCATCGAGACCACGTCGGCGGACACCGCACCCCCCGCGCCTCCCGCCGCTCTCGCCGAACTCCCCCCGCTCACGTCCGCGCCCCGTCGCCTCCTCAAGCACCCGCGCCTGATGCACTACAACCGCCTGGCGGCCCTGGTGATACTGGCCAACATCGGATTGGCGGTGGGTGGGATACCGGACGCCGAAACCATCGGCTACGCGGCCCTCGGGAACCTCGCGCTCGCCGTGGTCGTACGGCAGCAGTACGTCATCAACCTCTTCTTCCGGCTGGCGACCCGGGCTCCGACGAGCTGGCCGCTGAAGGCGCGGTGGACGCTCGGAAAGGTGTACCACTTCGGTGGACTGCACGTGGGCGGGGCACTGGCCGGGGCGGTGTGGTTCCTCGCCGGGACGGTCATGGCGACCACCGAGGGCGCCAACCTGCCGCTCATCACCGTGAGTTGGGTCCTCGTCGCCCTGCTCGTCGTCATCGTCGCCACCGCCCTGCCACCCTTCCGCTCCCGCTTCCACGACCACTTCGAGAAGATCCACCGCTTCGGCGGCTGGAGCGCCCTCGCACTGTTCTGGACGCATACGCTGCTGGGCGGGCAGGGGCCGGCCGCCCTCGGGGTGCTGGCCGTGGTCACCTTCAGTGTCGCCCTGCCCTGGCTGCGGCTGCGCAGGGTGGACGTACGGATCGAGAAGCCGTCCGCGCACGTCGTGCTGGCCCGTTTCGACCACGGCGTGACCCCTTTCGCGGGGTCCTCCACCGCCATCAGCCGCAGCCCGCTCACCGAGTGGCACTCCTTCGCCAACGTGCCCTCACCCGGCGAACCCGGCTTCCGGCTGACCATCTCCCGTGCGGGCGACTGGACGGGCTCGTTCATCGACGACCTGCCCTCGAAGGTCTGGGTCAAGGGCATCACCACGGCCGGGGTCGCCAATATCGAGACGCTGTTCAGCAAGGTGATCTATGTGGCCACCGGGAGCGGGATCGGCCCCTGTCTGCCGCATCTGCTGGCCGCCGAGGTGCCCTCACGGCTGGTGTGGGCGACGCGTGCCCCCCGCAGGACCTACGGGGACGACCTGGTCGACGAGATCCTCGCCGTCCAGCCGAACGCGCTGGTCTGGGACACCTCTCAGCACGGCAAACCGGACATGGTGCGGCTCGCCTACACCGCGTACCGCGACTTCGGGGCCGAAGCCGTCATCTGCATCTCCAACAAGAAGCTGACCTGGCAGGTCGTTCACGGTCTCGAACGGCGCGGGATCCCCGCGTACGGCGCGATCTGGGACTCGTAGCGGACCGTCAGGAGAGAGGGACAGAGGCAGAGTCGATGAACACCCTCAAGATCGAACGTCATGACCGCGTCGTCACGGTACGACTCCACAGGCCGCACGTACTGAACGCCCTCAGCAGCGAGCTGCTGGCCGAACTCCTGGACGCGCTCCGCCCGTTGGACCGCGATCCGGACGTCGGCTGCTTCGTGGTCACCGGTTCGGAGAAGGTCTTCGCGGCCGGCGCGGACATCAAGGAGATGGCCGGGAGGTCGGCCGTGGACATGGCCGCGGAGGACTACTTCGCGGGCTGGGAGGAGTTCGCCGGATTCCGCACGCCGAAGATCGCGGCCGTCAACGGCTATGCGCTGGGCGGCGGTTGCGAACTCGCGATGATGTGCGACCTGATCATCGCGGGCGAGTCGGCGGTCTTCGGCCAGCCGGAGATCAAGCTCGGTGTGATCCCCGGCATCGGCGGCACCCAGCGGCTCACCCGCCTGGTCGGCCGTGCCAAGGCCATGGACCTGATCCTCACCGGCCGCACGATGAACGCCCGCGAGGCGGAGGCCTCGGGCCTCGTCTCGCGGGTGGTCCCGGACGACCGTGTCCTCACCGAGGCCACGGAAGCCGCCGCGACCGTCGCCTCCTACGGCCGCCCGGCCGTCACGGCCGCCCGCGAGTCGGTCGACCGGGCCCTGGAGACCGGCCTGCGCGACGGACTCCTCTTCGAACGGCGCGTGTTCCACGCACTCTTCGCGACAGAGGACCAGCGGGAGGGCATGAGCGCGTTCACGGAGAAGCGGGCGCCCGTCTTCAAGGGCCGCTGACAGGGCGAGTCTCCCCGATGAGCAGGGCGGCGGACGGGCTCCCGATCCGCCGCCCTGGTTCCCGGTCAGCGCGCGATGACCGTCCGCCTCGGTGACGGCGATCAGAAGCTCATCGACGCTGGACGTACACACCCACCTACGCCGGTTCGGTGAACTGGTCGAACACCATCACCGCGGCCCGGGTGGCGAGGGACCAGCGGTCCCTCCCTTCCGGGTCCTCCAGGTTGGGATGTCCGGCGATCCAGCGCATGTGGAAGCCGTCGAGCAGGGCGGCGATGGTGGTGGCGAGGTGTTCGATCCTGTAGGGCGCGCGCATGCGCAGCCCGTAGGCGTCCAGGAGCGCCTGGTACGCCTCGCAGGCGACCTCGGTGAACGACTCGCCGTAGTGCCCCAGGGCGTCGCGGACGCGCGGGTTGGCGGCGCTGGCGTAGAAGCCGAGCAGCACGCGGTAGATCGGGTCCACACGGTGGTTCTCGTGATTGTCCGTCAGGACGTCGTTGAGAGCCTCCTGCCAGGTCTTGCCGGTGTCGACCGCCTCCTTGAAACGGCGGATGCTCTCCGGCAGCCCCGGGACCAGTTCGGCCTGCCGGCTGGTGAGGTGGAAGAGAAGATCCGCCTGGAAGTCGGCCTGGGCGGGCCAGATCTGGTAGATGGATCCGGTCGTGATCGCCGGTGCGGTGTCGTCGCCCAGCCTCTCCCGCATGATGCGGGTGGCTTCCTCGGTGACCCGCTTGACGCGGATATGGGCAAGGGCTGCGGAGACGGCCGCCTCGCTCGTGTCGGAGGCGCCGGCGCAGACGAGCTGGGTTGCCGCTTCCAGCATGAGGGCCCGGGTCTCTTCGGGTGAGCGCCGAGGGAGCCTGCGTCTCACGGCGTGCTCCGTCATGTCCTTCCCTCCCATTGCATGATCGTTAATTCGGTGTGAACCGGGGCGTTGACAGGGCGCCAGCGTACACCTAGATTCCCGATCCGTAAGAAAGTTACGAAACTCGAAAGCGCCGATCACCTGGTCTTTCGAAGTTCCTCGGGCTGGACCGAGGCACCGGTCACCCCGGTGCGCCCTCCTGCCCCTGCGCTGCCTTCCGCGCTCTCCCCGCATGCCGTGCCGGGCACCGCCCCGCCGTTTTCCGATCCTGGAGGATCCCGCATGCCCGCAACCTCACGCCCCCTCAGACTCGGCCTCGTCTCCGCCGCCCTGGCGCCCCTGCTGGGCGTCGCCGCATGCGGCGGATCGGGCACCGACGCACCCTCGTCGTCCGGCGCCACCGGGGGTGGCTCCTCGGCGACTTCGGACTCCCGCTCGGCGAGTGACGTCGTGACCGACTACCTCGGCTACGTCGGCGGAAAGGCGGGCAAGGCCGACGCCGGCCTCGCCCCGGTCACCCTGGGCTGGGTGAACGTCGAAGGCGGCCCCGGCGGCAACCCCGAAGCCACCCTCGGTGCCCGTGCCGCGGTGAAGTACGTCAACGACAGGCTGGGCGGCATCGGCGGGCACCCGCTGAAGCTGAACGTCTGCACGGTGGTGTCCGCCGAGGAGGAGGGGCAGAAGTGCGGCCAGCAACTGCTGGGCGACAAGGAGGTCTCCGCCATCGGCGTCGGCAATCTCTACCTCGGTGACGCCTCCTTCAACTCCGTGATCGCGGGCAAGAAGCCCGTGCTGGTCGCAGTGGCGACGGGCCCGACCCTGCCCACGGCGAAGAACACCTTCAGCACGTTCGGCGACCTGCCGCACATCTTCGGCACCTGGGGCACGTACGCCCGTGACGTGCTGAAGGCGAAGACCGCGGCGGTGATCCACACGAGCACGCCCGGCGACAAGATCGCCTCCGGGGCGGCGGTGAAGGGCCTGAAAGCCGCCGGTCTGAAGGTGAAGTCCGTCGGATTCGACGCGCAGTCGACCGATCTGATCGGCCCGGTCACCGCGGCCGGGGCGAACACCGCGGACGTCGTGGTCCCCATCTCCGTCGGTGGCGGATGCGTCGGAATCGCCAAGGCACTGAAGCAGCTCAACGTCACCAAGCCGGTGGTCTCCACGCCGCTGTGCATGTCCCCCGATGTCGCCCAGGGACTCGGAGGGGACCTGCCCGCCTGGACGTACGGCGTCGCCCAGACGCTGCCGATGGACACCTCGGCCGCCGACTCCAAGGCGTTCCTGAAGGCCTCGGCGCAGGCCGGGCTGGGCAAGGACGACCAGTCCAAGGTCTTCGCGCCGCTGGGCTGGAGCACGATCCTGACATACGCGAAGGTGCTCAACGCCATCGGCCCGGACAAGATCACCCCCGCGTCCGTGACCGAGCAGCTCAAGAAGTTCCCCGGGCCGGTCATCATGGGCGCCGCAGAGGTCAAGTGCGGCAAGTACCCGGACGCCCCCGCCGTCTGCAACGACCAGGCGAGGTTCTACCAGTACGAGGGCAAGGGCCGGTTCAAGCCCCTGACCGACTGGATCCGCCCGCCCCAGTGAGCCCCGCCCGCCCCGCCGCCGCTGAGGTTGCGGCCCTCGCAGGACGCAGCCTCGGCAGCGCGGACCCGCGGACCCGCGGACTCATGACAGGAGTCATGAATTGGAACAGATCCTGCTCTTCGCCGTCCTCGGCCTCGGCCAGGGGGCACTGATCGCCGGCATCGCGCTCGGCGTGGTGGTCACCTACCGGGGCTCGGGCATCATCAACCTGTCCACCGGCGCGGTCGCCATGGCTTCGGCCTATGCCTTCTGGGCCCTGACCACCGGCTTCTTCGGGTTCACCCTGCCGGTGGGACCCGCTCTCGCCGGGGCGCTCGCCGTCGCGCTGGCCGTCGGCGTCCTGACCGAGGTGGCGGTCTTCAAGCCGCTGCGCACCGTCTCGCCCCTGGCCAAACTCGCGGCCTCCCTCGGCATCCTGCTCACCCTGCAGGCCACCGTGCTCCTGGTCTTCGGGGTGCAGCCGCAGCAGGCACCGAGCATCCTTCCGGCCGGCACCGTCACCACGCTGGGCATCACCACACCCTCCGACCGCTTCGTCCTGGCCGGACTGGTCGTCGTGATCGCCCTGGCCCTCGGGGCCCTCTACCGGTGGAGCCGCTTCGGCCTGGCCACCCGCGCTGCCTCGGAGAACGAACAGGCCGCTCTGCTGGCAGGCCTGTCACCCAACAGCGTCTCGATGGCCAACACACTCCTGGCCGCCCTGGTCGCCGGGCTCCTCGGTGTCCTGGCCGCGCCCATCGTCCAGGTCGACTCCATGACGCTCCCCCTGCAGGTGGTCCCGGCCCTGGCCGCCGCCCTCTTCGCCGGGTTCACCTCGCTGTGGATCGCCTGCACCGCGGGCATCCTCATCGGAGTGCTCCAGTCGATCGTGTACTACCTGTCCACGCAGAGCTGGTTCCCGACCGACAACGGCAACGCCATGCCCGGCCTCCAGCAGCTCCTCGTCTTCGCCCTGATGGTCGTCGCCCTGTACGTGCGGGGTGCCGGTCTGCCGCGCCGCGGTGAACTCGTCGAACAGCGACTGCCCGCGGTGCCGCTGCCCGAGCGGCTGCTACGTCCCGCCCTGATGGCCACCGCGGTCGCCGCCGCGGCACTGATAGTGCTCCCGTTCGACTTCCGCCAGGCACTCACGAACTCGTTGATCGGCATGGTCATCGTCCTGTCCTACGTCGTCATCACCGGCTACGTCGGACAGATCTCCGTGATGCAGCTCGCGCTCTCCGGAACGGCGGGCTTCGTCCTCTCCCACCTCTCGGTCCGATGGGGGATCCCGTTCCCGTTCTCCGCCCTCGGCGCGATGGTGGTGGCCACCCTGCTCGGAGTGGCCGCGGGCGTCTCCGCCCTGCGGGTGCGGGGCGTGAGCCTGGCCGTCGTCACCCTGGCCGCGGCCCTGGCCATGGAACAGGCACTGTTCAACAACACCTCTTTCGGCGGAACGGCCGGAGTGTCCGTACCCCCGCCGCGCCTGTTCGGGATCGACCTCGGCCCGAAAGCGGACTTCCGCGGCCTGGACGGCAACGAGCCCAGCCCCATGTTCGGCTTCCTCGTCCTGGCCGTCACCGTCGCCCTCGGACTGTACGTCGCCCATCTCAGGCGCACCGGACTCGGCCGGCGGATGCTCGCCGTCCGCTCCAACGAGCGCGCCGCCGCGGCAGCCGGTGTCGACGTACGGGCCGTGAAGATCGCCGCGTTCACGATCAGTTCCTTCATCGCCAGCGCCGCCGGCACCCTCTACGGCTACAACTTCGGCTCGGTCAGCGCCGCCCGGTTCACCGCGCTGGCCGCCCTCGGCCTGATCGGCTTCGCCTACATCGGCGGCATCACCATGGTGTCCGGAGCCGTGGTCGCGGGGCTGATGTCCACCGAGGCGCTGCTGCCCCACGCGCTGGACAAGTGGTTCGGGATCAAGGGGACGTGGGCCCTGCTCTTCGGCGGCGTCTCCCTGATCGTGACGCTGATCGCCAACCCCGACGGCATCGCGGGCGCCGCCCACCGCCGGAGGACGGCGAAGAGGGCGAGACGCGCGGCGGCCACGACCGGACCACCGGCCGACAACGCATCCGCCGTCGGCTCCCCGGAGATCCACCTCGGCCGCACCAGTGCCGACGCCCAGGAGGTCGCACCGTGAACGTTCTCTCCGTCCGGCAGTTGGGCGTCAGCTACGGCGGCGTCCACGCGCTCAGCGATGTCTCCCTGGAGGTCGGCGAGGGCCAACTCGTGGGGCTCATCGGCCCCAACGGGGCCGGCAAGACCACCTTCGTGGACGCGGTCACCGGCCTCGTCACCGCCCGGGGAACGGTGGAACTGGACGGCAAGGACCTGACCGGACGGCCGCCCCATGTACGGGCCCGCCGAGGACTCGCCCGCACCTTCCAGAGCAGCGAACTCTTCGAAGACCTCACGGTCGCGGAGAACCTCCAGGTCACGGGGGACCCTTCGACGTGGTGGACCACGCTCGGCGAGACCTTCGGCCGCCGCCCGTCCCCGAACCCCGCTGTCCCGGAGGCCCTCGCGGCCCTGGGACTGGAGGACCTGGCCGACGCCTCGGCACACGAACTGTCCCAGGGCAGACGCAAACTCGTCGGTGTGGCACGGGCCTTGGCAGCCCGCCCCCGCATCATCTGTCTCGACGAACCCGCGGCAGGCCTGGACACGACGGAGAGCGCCGAACTCGGACGCAGACTGCGCGCGGTCGCCGAGGCCGGCACCGCGCTGCTCCTCATCGACCACGACATGAGCCTCGTGATGGGCATCTGCGACCACGTCGTCGTCCTGGAGTTCGGCAAGGTGATCGCCTCCGGGACACCGGCACAGGTCCGAACCGACCCCGCCGTCGTCACCGCCTACCTCGGGGCATCCACCGTCCAGCCCGCCGCCGCGTCCGGCACTTCGACCGCCGGCTCCACCAAGGCCCTCACCGCACCGGAGACATCATGAGTACCCCCGTCCTGGAGGTGGCCGGCCTCACTGCCGGATACGACGGAGCCCCTGTCATCCGCGGGATCGACCTCGAAGTGGGCGCGGGAGAGGTCGTCGCCCTCCTCGGGGCCAACGGAGCGGGGAAGACCACCACGCTCAAGGCCGTCTCCGCGCTGCTGCGCCCCCTTGCCGGCACGATCACCTTCAACGGGACGGACCTCGGCAGGATCCCGGCAGCGACCCGCGCCCGCCTCGGCATCGCCCACGTTCCGGAAGGACGAGGCATCTTCTCCGGCCTCACGGTGGCGGAACACCTGCGCCTCGGTCACCGGGGCGAGCGCCTCGACCAGGCGGCCGCCCAACGCTACTTCCCCGCCCTGTCCCGCCTCCAGGACCGCAAGGCAGGACTGCTCTCCGGCGGTGAGCAACAGATGCTCGCCATGGGACGGGCCCTGGCCCGCAGCCCCAAGCTCCTCCTGCTCGACGAGCTCAGCCTCGGCCTGGCACCCATCATCGTCGAGGAGTTGCTGCCCATAGTCAGGCGCTATGCCGACGACACCGGCTGCGGGGTGCTGCTCGTCGAACAGCACGTCGGCCTCGCCCTCGACATAGCCGACCGCGGCTACGTCCTCTCCCACGGCGAGATCACCGCGCACGCCGCGGCCCGGGAACTCCGGGCCGACCAGTCCCGGATCATCGCCGGCTACCTCGGCGAGCAGCACGTCTGACCCGGCCGGGCGGCCGCAACCGTCGTACACGCCAACCACCGTGAGTCTGACCCCCTCGGCCGGCCCACCCCGTCCAACTCGGCCCGTCCATCCCGGCCGGACGCTCAGGGCTGCCCGCGTACCCAAGACAAGGAACCCGATGTTCACCTTCGAAAGCGAAGACGGCGTCCAGATCCACGTGCACGAATGGAGGCCGGAGACGCCCCCGCGAGCCGTCGTCCAGATCGCCCACGGCATGGGAGAGCACGCCGGCCGTTATGCCCCACTCGCGGCAGCACTGACCGCTGAGGGCTACGCGGTTTATGCCAACGATCACCGCGGACACGGGCTGAGCAGGCACGCCGAGCCCGGTCATCTCGGGGACGACGGCTGGAACCGACTCGTCAGTGACATGGTCACCCTGTCCGAGACCATCCGCGAGCAGCACCCCGGCCTGCCCCTGGTGCTGCTCGGACACAGCCTCGGTTCCTTCGCCTCGCAGCAGTACGTCCTGGACCACGCCCATCTGATCGACGCACTCGCCCTCGCCGGTACCACTGCGGTCGACGTCATGCTCGCGGCACAGGCGCAGCAGGCCGCGGAGGGAGGAGACCCGTTGCTCGCGCTCAACGAGGCGTTCCAGCCCAGCCGCACGCCGTTCGACTGGCTCAGCCGGGACGAGGCGGCCGTCGACGCCTACCTCGCCGACCCCATGTGCGGCTTCAGCCTCGACGCCCAGGGCATGGCCGACATCACCGTCGCCTCGGCCTCACTTGCGCGGCCCAAGGGCATCCCGGCGGATCTGCCCGTCTGCGTCCTGGTCGGGGATCACGACCCGCTGAACGCCGATCTCTCACTCAGCGACCTGCTTGTCGAACGCTACGGCGAGGCCGGCCTCATCGACGTGACCTGTCTCAGTTATCCCGAAGCCCGCCACGAGCTGTTCCACGAGACCAACAAACAGGAGATCGTCAGCGACCTGCTGGCCTGGCTGAACCGCGTCCTCGCCCGCTGATCCCGGCGCTGGAGACAGTGTCCGGCTGAGCCGGCGGGCAGGGGGCTCACAGTCGCGGGCCAGACGTCGGCGGACGGTGCTCCTTCCCAGGCTGGTCGCGGGGCCTTGGCCTCTCACGCGCCCTCTCCCCGGCACATCCACGACACATCCACGACAGCAGCAATATACAAAGGATCTTGTATATCGATATACTCTCCTTGATACATCTCGGCGGAGGAGGTCATCATGAGCCGGACGGTCATCGATCTCGACGACGAAGCACTGGAGGAAGCGGCCAAGGAACTCGGCACCACCACCAAGCGCGACACCATCAACACCGCGCTGCGAGAGGTCACGGCCCGCTACCGGCGTCTGCGCGCGCTCGAAGAAGCCCGTGAACTGGCGGCCGACGGCGCTCTCGACATGAATCTGCTGCTGGACAAGCGCGCGTACCGCCACATGAGCACGGGCTCGGCAACCGACGACCGCCGCACCGGAGCGGACGAGTGACCGTCGCCGACTACCTCATCGACACCTCCGCCCTCGCCCGCGTCCTGCTCCGCCAGAACACGGCCGAATGGGACGACAGGATCGGCGCCGGCCTTGTCGCGATCTGCGACCTCACCGAACTGGAAGTCCTCTACTCGGCCCGTTCGACCACAGACCGCGCCCGCTTGAAGGCAGCACTCGACGCCCACTACACATGGTGCCCCATGCCGGACGGCGTCTACCGCCGCTCCCGCACCGTCCAGGAGCAACTGACCGCCAAGGGGGAGCACCGCAGCGCAGGCCCCGTCGATCTTCTGGTGGCCGCCGCCGCGGAAGAAGCGGGACTCACCCTGCTCCACTGCGACCGCGACTTCGAGACCATCGCCCGTACGACAGGGCAGCCGGTCCGCACGATCGACCTCAGGCAGTAGAGCCCGTCCGCTCGCACGGACGGGGACCGAGCCGCTCGTCGGCCACGCGCCTGGTGACGGTGGTGACCGAGCCCTCCTCCACCTCCACACCGCTCACCGCATCCAGGCACCCGGTACCCCAGCCCTCGCTCGAAGGACCGAGTCCCGGCCAGCGCCCTCGCAGTGTCCTCGCCGAACCCCACCACTTTCGGTGCCACACCGGTATCCAACCGCGGAAGGCGGGTCGGGGAGTCCCGAAGATCTCAGCCATCCCCCTATCGGGAGCCGAAACGATGCTCTCGGTGCCCTTTCCCGAGCTGACGCACGTCGGGCTCGACAGGGGCTGGCCTTGTGGACACGATCAAGACTCGTACTATATCTTGTACAAGTCGAGAAGGGAGGCACCAAGCATGTCCATCACCGCCAGCGAGGCGCGCCAGAACCTGTTCCCGCTGATCGAGCAGGTCAACGAGGACCACGCTCCGGTTCACATCACTTCCCGCAAGGGGAACGCCGTCCTCATGTCCGAAGAGGACTTCAGTTCGTGGACCGAGACAGTGCACCTCCTGCGCTCTCCCAAGAATGCCCGTCGCCTACTCGACTCCATCGCCGAGGCGGAGGCCGGCAAGGCCCAGCGTCGCAAGCTGATGGACCCCGATGCGGAGCGTGCGTGAAGATCTCGTTCACGACCCACGCCTGGGAGGACTACACCTACTGGGCCGAGAACGACCGCAAGACGGTCAAGCGCATCAACAAGCTGATCGACGACACCATGCGCGACCCCTTCAAGGGAATCGGCAAGCCGGAGCCCCTGAAGGGTGACCTGTCGGGCTACTGGTCCCGGAGAATCGACGACACGCACCGACTCGTGTACAAGCCGACCGACGACGAGTTGACTATCGTTCAGGCCCGCTATCACTACTGACACAGCCCGAAGATCCGGTACGGAAGCACACACGACGCGCACCCGTGGCGCACGCCGCAATTCGAGCTGCCCACCGTCGATGCGAGTTCGGCCCGCGAACCCGCACGCCGAGGCGAACCACCCTTGTGCACAGCTGAGCGACGGCCCCGCAGCCCGCCCGGTTCACGCGCAGGTCAGGGCCACCGGCGTGCAGTGCGGCCAACAGGGTCGTACCTGCTCGGGTCGATTTCGGGCGTCACACCGGCACCAGCGCCGTCGCCGGGCGCGTCGGCCGCGCCACACCTGAAGGACCCCCGGATGCGGCCGAAGGCGGTCGTCTTCGACGAGTGCCACGAGCTGTTCATGCACAAGGAGTACGGCAAAGAGGTTGCCGAGCCGGCCATCAAGGTGATCAAGAAGGCCCGCAAGACCGCCATCACACTGGTGTGGGTCACCGTGTCCCCGACCGCCGACAGCCTGCCGCGCGACGTCACCCGCAACACCTCCCACCGGGTCGCGCTCGCGGTTGGGGAACACGTCGCCAACGACGGGCTCCTCGGCTCCGGCCGACCCAAGGCCGGCATCACCGCGACCACGCTCATCCCCAGCGAGGACGTCGGCACCGCCGTGACCGTCGGGTTCAGCGGGCAAGCCGTTCGAGGTGGTCCGCGCCCACTACGTGGCCCGTGACCCCGACAGGGGCATCGACGAGGTCACACCGGTCGTCGAGCGCGCCATGGCCCTGTACGAGGGCGCCGCAGCCCCGGAGACGCCCGCCTACGCGCCGGCCGACCACCTCGCCGACATCCTGACCATCCTCGGCCACGAGCCGAAGCTCCGCACCCATGACGACCTCCACCGGCTCCGCGAGCACAACCCCTGCGAGTAGGACGGCTGGTCGTTCCGCGACCTCAAGTGCGTCCTGGACGACTGCGGGCACGAGTACAAGACCAGC
Organism: Streptomyces sp. NPDC042364; assembly: GCF_056437585.1. Classification (NCBI taxonomy): domain Bacteria; kingdom Bacillati; phylum Actinomycetota; class Actinomycetes; order Kitasatosporales; family Streptomycetaceae; genus Streptomyces; species Streptomyces sp. NPDC042364. The sequence goes on from NZ_JBWKAJ010000008.1 coordinate 238,557, forward strand.
GGCGTCATGCACGTCAGCCGACAGCGCGTCGCCGAAGCCATCGCCGACCGCGCACCCAACACCCCTGAGGACGACTCCGACGAGCAGGAAGGCGCCCGGAACCCGGGGAGTTCTCCCTGTCAGCCTCCCTGATCTGCCTCCCTGAACACGACCTGCGGAAAAGGCCAGTCAGGGAGGCAAGGGATGCTGCGTACAGCAGGGCCCGGAGGCCCGGAAACAAGGGCTCATCGTCCCCTTCACCGCATCCCCCGCGGCCGTCATGGCCTGGCATAAGGTTCACAGGCCACCCCGTCGCCGTCCCTGTCGAGATGAGGCCCGTACCCCGGATCGCCCGCATAGAGCGGCGCATCTCCGGCCGCTCGCGCCTCATCGCAGTTGTCGTAGTAGACGTCCTCCACAGGCGTCTCCGACTCCTCGGTTCCCAGGTCTTCCGCAGTCCCCAGGTCTTCCTCGACAGGCTCCTCCGTGACCGTCTCGGTCACCACGGACGCTGGCGGCGTGAAGGTCTCCGTCTCCGTGACCGTGACTGTCGGCGCCGGGCTCGATTCAGTCTCAGGCTGCTGTGCGGCAATCACAATGATCACCAGAAGCAAGAGGCCGACGATCCCCCATAACCACCAAGGCCCCCTGCCCCGAGAGCTTTGCCGCCCTGAACCAGGCTCAGAGCCCGAGCCGCCAGCGACCCCCCACCGATTCACATCGGACATGGCCACCTCCGAGCATGCACCTACCCTCCAGTGGACCACTGACGGGCCGCTCCGGCCTGCTGAAGGGCCATAGCACGCTGAAGGCATGGAGTCGCAGATCATCCGGCCCGGTCACCTCACCGCCCACCAGACCGCCCAACTGCTCGGCACCACCCTCGGCGGCGTCCGCAAGCTCGTCCAGCACCGCTGCATCTTGTTTTGTTCTCAGAAACAAAATAAAGTGCCCTCATCGCCTGAACAAACCGCATGGTGGGGGAAACGCATGTCCGGAGACCTGCTCGGAACGTTTGAAGAGTGCGTCGAGGAAGGCGGCCTGATGAAGGTCAACCTCGGCTACTTGCGCAAGGAGTTGGGTTACAACCGGCTGGGCAAGTGGGTCCTCGAAGAAGTCGCCTCCAAGCTTGAGAGCGAAGGACTCGGCTACTTCCCTCGCGACGTATTGGACGCCAGGTGCAACACCGAACCTCGCCAGTGGGACAAGGTTTGGATCTATGTGCGGGACGGCAGCACGCGAGCCCGCGTTCTCGACGCCGTACTCACTCCAGAGCGCACCAACGTCCGCAGTGTCCTTGACGGCCTCGCAGGGGGCGACCTGTCCGCACTTACTGCCGAAGAGAAGCTGAAGCGCATCCAAGAGATCGTCGAAGCCTGACAAGCCCCACCGATGGGCACAACAGGACCCCGGCGACGACTGGCACCGCCCCGGGGAGGGCACGGCCGATCTACCAAGGAGATCGACTTGCACAAGGTACGGGCGCAGAACCTCCTCGCCCAACACGCCCACGAAGAAACCCCTGAGTGGATCTTCGCCCACCTTCTCAACCGAGACGACCCCGCGTTCCCCGAGATCACCCAAGCCCTCATCGACCTCGCCTTCGAACTCGGTGACCCGAGGCTGTCGACGACGACATGGTGAAGGCCGCGATCCGTATCGGCCGAGCCCGGCACAAACGCCATCAGCGAGGCGAAGCCCTCCCCCCTCACACTGGCATCATGCCCGGCCGAGAGACCGACCCCCGCGCCGTCGTGTACTACATCCGCCGCGGCTCCATGGTGAAGATCGGCACGACCGTTGACCTACGCGGCCTTATGGCTGCCTTGCTGTCCGAGGAGGTGCTGGCCGTCAAGCCTGGCGACCAGAAGTTGGAAGTCGAAAGGCATCGGACCTTCCACACCTTCCGAGTGCCCGGCCAGCGCGAGTGGTTCTTCGCGGGCCGTGAAGTCCAGGACCGCATCCGGGAAGTCCTTGCTCAGCACGCCGCCGCCTGCGGACCTGCCCACACTGCGATCCGGCGATGGCACGCTGAACGCATGAGCGAGCCCGTGATCGTCGACATCTACGCAGCGGCCCTCAGCGCCCAACAGAAGCCCGGAACCATCCACCAGTGGCTCCGCCGTGGACGCCTCACCCACCACGGCAACGACCGCCAAGGGCGACCGGCGACCTTCACGGGCGGCCGGCCCTTGCCCCGCAAAGGCCGGCATGCCGATTCCTACGAATGGCTCGCTCATCCCGATCAACGAGGCGGGGACGCCTGACGGTGAGGCTTGGCCACGGCATAGCCCGTGGCCTTGGCTCTCCTCCGTCCCGTCACTGTCCGCACCCGACCACCGAGCAACTCGAGGGCATCCCGCCGTCGAGGCAAGGGGACCGGCTCCTCGGCGCGTAGACCGCACGCTTCTCACCCTGGTGGTCGATTGGAGCAGCTGGAGCGCAGTGAGGGACTGCCGGACCGCAAGGCCGCCCCCCTTCGACGCCTGCGGGGGTCACGACTGCCGCTTTTCGGCCCCGGCCGTTCGGTGGTCCGCAAGAGCACCATCAAGGCCGGCACCCACCACCAACGAGCTGCGGACGCTCGCCGTCACCGCTCCGTCCACGGTGAGGAACACTGCGGGGACTGCCCACCGGGGAGCCGTCTGTAAGGGCGGCGCGGCAGTCGCCGAGGAATCCTGGCCGACGGTCTCTCCATGGGGGCCATCATCATGCGCTCAGGCATCGGTCGCCCCGGGACCCAGCCGACGACATCCTCGGCGACGACGCGTTCTCCGAAGGGACACCAGCCCCTTCGTCGCCCGTGCGGTGCGTTCTTCCGAAATCGCCCTCAGGAGCGCTCACCTGCATAAATGATCAAAGGAGTGCGGCCGCTGGGCCTGGCCGGATGGCCCATCTGTCCGTATGCGGGTTGCAGCCCTGACGGTCCGTCGGTTTCCTCATGAGCGGAGCACAAATAGACGCCGCGCACTCCGGCCGGCCACTGCTTCTCGGAGGAACTTCATGCGTATCAAGTGGGCAGGCGCCGGCATCGGCATCGGTTTCGTTCTCGGTATTGTCGGCCTCTCGAGCCCGGCCGCGGCAGCTGCGAACGGCCCCACCGGTGATCCGAGTATCCACATCAGCCCGCGCCAAGCCGCCCCAGGCTCCACCGTCACAGTCAGCACCGGAGCCTGCGGCTCGGAGACCTATGGCAAGGGCGAGTCTGAGGCAGGAGGCAAGTTTCACCTCCTGCCAGGCGACCGGGAAGGTGTACTGACCGGCGAATTCAAGGTCCCGGGCGGCACCGAGGCCGGCAGTTACACCGTCACCCTGAAGTGCCCGCCACGCGTCAAGATCACGGGCACGTACCGGGTCGGCGCCGCCAACCCCAGCGGCGCGATCGACGCCGGTTTCGGGGCGGCGAACGACAAGGGCACGCAACTTGCCCTCGGCACGGTGCTGCTCGCCGGAGCCGCCGCCGGCGGCGTGATCAAGATGCGCCGCTCCCCGACCGGTGCCCGCGTTTGACGCTCTGACCTGCCGGGCCCAGCTCCCATGCCCGTGTCCGGGGGCTGGGGGGATCATCGCGAAGCGGAGGCTCCACAGCGATGGAATCGAGGTACGGGCCCTGCGGCCCTTCCCCCTCGTCCACCCCGTCCGCCAAATTTCTCGCCTGCGCTCTACTGGCGGGCATGGTGCTGGTGATCACGGCGCTCCGGGGCGAACAGCCTCCGCAACCTTCGGCCGCGCAGTCCTTCTCCTCCTCCACGCCACCCGGGAACATCAGCACCGCCTCGACCCGGTACCCCTCTGTGCCGCCCCTGCCCCCGTCGGCTCCAGTCCGGCTGCGGATTCCCGCCATCGGCGTGAATGCCCCAATGACGGAACTGAGCCTCGACGACACAGGAGCACTGCGCCCACCATCGGCCAATATGCCCGGCTTTGCCGGGTGGTACGGCGCCGGTACACCTCCTGGCTCAGTCGGCACAGCAGTCACTGCGGGACACGTGGACACGCCGCAAGGCCCCGGAGTCTTCCACCGCCTCGGAGAACTAGCCAAGGGCGACACCATCGAGATCATCAGGTCAGACCGGCGGACAGCCGTCTTCACGGTCGACGCTGTGGAGCTCTACGACAAGAAGGCGTTTCCGGACGAGAAGGTCTACGGCAGTTCCCACCGGCCCGAACTGCGCGTCATCACCTGTGGGGGTCCATACGCTGAAGAGACCGGCTACCAGGGAAATGTCGTGGTCTTTGCGACGCTGACCGCGGCGTAGAACGATGGCAGTGCCGCTGAGCAGGCCGAGGTTCGTCCTCGCCTGCCTCCGACTCCGGGAACGCCTTCGGGTCGAGCTCGCGCATCGCGCGGGTCTGCGGCCGCACCGCTTGGGCGTGCTCGGTATCGCACGGGTGCAGGATGCGCAGGTCAGCGGTCATCATGCGGCGGCCGACCGGGCGGGTGCAGTCGTCGACGACCGCCTGCAAGATCTGTTCGTCCAGGCCGGGCCAGTGAGGTCGGCTGCGCAGGACGTAGAAGAGGTGGCGGCTTGTCAGGCGTGGTCGTGGAGAGTGACTTGGCAGCCGTCGGGGTCGGCAAAGGTGAATCCCGGTGGCTGCCGGCAAGAAGGCCGGCAAGGGCACCCGTCGCAGGTACGAAGGCCACATCCGCCACCGCCTTCGCCCCCGCAGCGGGCGCTCGGCCTCGACCGGCACCACGTCGCCGCTCTGTCGGAGACCTGTACGAGGCCGGCCGTCGGCCATGGCCGCGACGCCATGGCACGTCTGTGGCGATCGGATGGGGACCGCCGAGGGGACGGGTGTTGCCCGTCCCCTCGTAGAAGCTTGTGCCCCTCGTGGTCAGACCGCTCGCGGTTGCAGGTGACGGGCCAGCAGGTCGTCCAGGCTGACCAGGCCGGTGAGTCGGCCGGTGTCGTCGCAGACGACGGCGAGTGAGGCGCGCTGCCGGCGGAGTACGTCGATCGCGTCGGCCACCGTGGCGTTGTCGGCCAGCTCCGGTACTGGCCGGGCGAGGGCGCGAGCCGTGACGGCACGGCCTCGGGTGCGGGCGACCAGGGCGTCGCGGGCGTGGACCGAACCGAGGATGACGCCGTCGGCGCGGACCAGGAGCCGGGTGCGGTCGTGGTCGTCGGCGGCGCGGGAGGATGGCGTCGGCGTCGGCGTCGGCGTCGACCGCGGTGATCTCGGCGGCCGGAATCGCGAGGTAGCTCATCGGGGTCTCGGGGCTCCGTCAGCGAGCGGGTGATCAGCTCGGAGTCGGCCTCGCTGATCAGGCCGAGGCGCTGCGACTCCCCGACGAGATGCGTGATCTGGCCGACGTATTTGCTGGTCAGGCGAGGTGCGCGCCATGCCCCCACCCCTCAGTCCTCGTCGGTCTGTTCCTATCCTTGCGTCCCAACTGCGTCCCAACTGCGTCCCGACACCGGCCCGAACGGTCAGAGACACCGGACTGTCGGGCGATTACGCCGGCTCGGAGGTGGGTTTCGAACCCTTCCGTGGCGGATTGCCCGACCACCTGCCGGGGAGGGGCAGCGTCCGCGGCTCGGTACCTGACCGGCGCGGACGATGCCCCTCCCCCCTCATCGACCGGTCAGGCGCGCTGGTGTCCCAGGGGTTGGGCCGTGCCGGCCTGAGCGTTCTCGGCGGCGGCGTCCGGGCGACCATGCCGTGCCGCGCTCCCGGTCTTCGCGCCGTCTGTGACCTGCTGCTTCGGATGGCGCAGCAGGACGACGGCGCATACTGCGGCGAGCACCGCCAGCGTGGCGGCCACCAGAAGACACAGCCGCAGGCCGTCGAGGAGGGACTCACCCAGGGCGCCGTAGACCTGACCGGCTGTGGAGCCGAGGTTCATCCCGGCGACCGCGCCCAGGCCGCCCTCCTTGGCGGTGGACACGATGGTGTGGGCCTGGGTGCCGGTCACACCGGCGTCGGCGAGGTGGCCGGGCAGGGTGTGCACGGCTCGGGTGGACAGCAGGGCTCCGAGGACAGCCGGGCCGAGCGCGCCGCCGACCTGACGGAAGGCGTTGTTGGCGGCCGAGGCCATGCCCGCCAGCTGGTGCGGCACGGCGGCGACGGCCGTGGCCGTCATCGGCGTGGTGACGAGCCCGAGGCCCACGCCCAGCACGATCAGCCGCCAGGCGATCGAGCCGTAGGAGGTGTCGGCGTCGAGGTTCGTCATGGCCAGCAGTGGCCCGGCGATCAGGAGCAGACCGACGGTGATCATCCAGCGGGCCTGGACGCGGTGCATGAGCCGTCCGGCCGGGGCTCCCGACACGATCGCGGCGACGGGGACGAGCAGCAGGCGGGCGCCGGCCTCCAGGGTGCCGAGTTGCTGCACCATGCCGAAGTACAGGCTGAGGACGAAGAAGAAGCCGATCAGCCCGAGGAAGGTGATCAGGGCGACCAGGGCGGAGGCGGTGAAGGCCGCGCTGCGGAACACCGCCAGGTCCAGCATGGGGCTGGCGCTGCACTTCTCTGCGACGACGAACGCGATCAGCGCGATGACGCCCAGCGCGAGGGCGGCGACCGCCTTGGTGTCGGTGAAGGAGTCGGCACCACCCTCGATCACGCCGTAGACCAGGGCGGTGACGGCGATGGCCGCTGTGATCTGGCCGGGCCAGTCGAGCTTGCGCCCTCCCCCACTCTCGGCTCCGCTCGAGCGGGGGGACCCCCACGGGGCACGCGAGTCGGTCAGCAGCGGGGCGGCGACGGCCATAGCCACCAGCGGGAGGGGGACGGACAGCAGGTAGATCCAGCGCCAGGCGAAGTGGTCGAGGACGACGCCGGCGATGACCGGGCCGACGGCCAGGGCAGCGAGCAGGGCCACGGCCCACATGCCGATGTACTTGCCGCGTTCCCGGTGGTCGGGCACCGCGTGGCTGATCAGGGCCAGCGTGGTGGGCAGCAGTGCGGCCGAGCCCAGGCCGGCGAGGGCCTGCCCGGCCCACAGGGTCTGGATGTTGTGTGCGCACAGGGCGACCGCCGCGCCCGCCGCGCAGCAGAGCAGGCCCGCCTGGAAGACCTTCTTGCGACCGTGGACGTCGCCGAAGACGCCGGCGGTCAGGATGAAGGCGGCCATGGGCAGGACGAATGCGTCCTGGACCCAGGCCAGTTGGGCGGTCGAGGTGTGCAGTGCCCGCTGGATGGCGGGCAGGCTGACGGCGACCGTGGTGATCGGCAGGTAGGCGACGAACACGCCGAGGCAGGCCATGACGATGGTGGCCGCCCGTCGGCCGGTCGGCCTGATCGCCGTTGTGGTGGCGTTCACGGAAATTCTCCGCTTTCTCCCGTGCGGCGTGGTGGTGCCGCGGTCGGTTGGGTGGGGCGGGGGTGGGTAAACAGGGGCTGCCGTGAAGGAGGCGGGCAGCCCTGACCTGCGGGATGATTCCGGTTGCGTCCCTCAGGCGTCGGTGGGTGGGGTTCTCCGCGCTTACTCGTCCGGTCCGAACTCGGCCCGGAAGGCGGCCAGATGGCGGCGCAGGTCGACACGGGAGTGCACAGGCTTGTACGGGGCCTGCGCGACGGTGGCCCGGATCCGCTTGACCGGGTCGCCCGGGTTGCCCCAGACGACCTCGACCTGTGCGCCGATCTCGGCGTCGGCGGTGTTCAGATGTAGCAGGTCTGCTTCCACGACAGGCTCTCGTCGAGCCAGTCGGTGTGTTCCGGCTGCCCGAAGAGCTTGGCGAGGATGTCGAACGGGGGTGTCGAGCGGAAGGCGTCGACGGTGAAGTCCACGGGGACGGATGCCTCTCTGGGGATGTTGGTTTCGGCTCGTGAGCGATGGTGTGGGCCGACTCGTCCGCGCAGGGCCGAGGCGCGGAGCGCCCGCGGGGGGTGCGAGGAAGACGCTCCGGGCCGGTCAGGGAGCGGCAGCGACACCCCACCGGGAAGTCGGCCCGCAGACTGCCCGGATCACCGCCGCGGGGACCGGGGGCACCACGCCGACCACCCGCTGGGTACGGGAGAGACCGGCGTGCGGGAGCGCCGCCCGGTGGGCTGGGACCGCGCCCGCCGTGGTGAGGTGCATCAGCATGACGAACGTGCCGATGCAGGCCGCTGTCGGCGCCGGCCGCGTACTCATGGGAGTCACGCCCTTTCTTCAGGACGTGACCAGCATCCGCCTCGGAGTCTTCGACCATGAACCCAGCAGCCCGAAGTGAACAGAAATCTCTACGCTACGAGGCATATATGTAAGACTTCACTCATGACTGACGCTGTGGACACAAAAATCCTCCACGCGCTGCAGTGCGCGCCCCGTGCCCCGTTCAGGCGCATCGGCGAGGTGACCGGGGTGTCGGAACAGACGGCCGCCCGCCGCTACCACGCCCTGCGCCGCAGCGGGGTGATGCGCGTGGTCGGCCTGGTCAACCCGGCGGTGCACGGCCAGGCACATTGGGTGGCCCGCATCCGCTCCCGTCCCGACCGGGTCGGCCCCCTGGCGGACTCCCTGGCCAAGCGGCCGGACATCGCCTACGCCAACCTCGCCTCCGGCGGCTCGGAGATCATCTGCACGATCCGCTCCCCCGTCGAAGCCCAGCGCGACGACATCCTCCTGCGCCAGCTGCCCCGCTCCGCCTCCGTCCTCGACGTCAGCATCGACCTCCTCCTGCACTCCTTCGGCGAGGCCGGCACCAGTGAATGGACCGGGTACGGCGCCGGTCTCACCCCCGACCAGGTGCGGCAGCTCACCGCCGAGCGGCCACCCGCCCCCGCCGGACCACTGCGGCCCCCCACAGACGAGGACACCCCCCTGCTGGACGCCCTCGCCGAGGACGGCCGCACCACCCACACCCGCCTCGCCGAGCTCACCGGCTGGTCCAACGCCCGAGTGGCCCGCCGCCTGGAGGCCCTTGAGACCTCAGGCACGCTCTTCTACGACGTGGAACTGCTGCCCGAGCGCCTCGGCCACACCCTCAATGCCACGCTCTGGCTGCGCGTCGCCCCCGCCCGGCTCAAACAAGCCGGGGAAGAACTCGCCCGGCACCCCGAAGTCGCCTTCGCCGGCGCAATCAGCGGCCAGCACAACCTGATGGTCAGCGTCATCTGCCGCGACGCCGAGGACTTCTACCGCTACCTCACCACCCGCGTCGCCGCCATCGACGGCATCGACGCCTACGAGGTCAGCATCCGCGTCCGCCGCCTGAAACAAGCCGCCTCACTCATCTTCCACGGTCGCCTCGTCCATCCGACACCCGGATGACAGCCGAGCTCCGGTCCGGCGATGAACGGGACGGCCGCGCGCTGCATGGTCTGGTTCGGCTGGAACGAGGCCCAGGTGTCGGCCCCGCGCAGGTGGGGATGGCCCCACGTCGTAGACGACGCCCTGAGTGAGGTACCCCGCGGGGATAGCTCCTACGCCCGCGCCCGCGGCTACGGCCTGACCAAGTCGGCCTCGCGCATGCGGGGATAGCTCCCAGTCCTGGCAGGTCGGCCGAGTGGTGCTCATGTCGGCCCGCCCATACGAGCATAGATCCAGAGGTAGCGGCCGGGATCGGCATCACGTAGACGTCAGCCCCGGGCACGGGGGGAATGGCACTGCCGGGGGTACTTCCGACCACGACTTCGGGCCGAGCAACTGTGACCGGTCGGCCCCGCGCACGCAGGGATAGCTCTGTGGCCACGCCCTGGTGTTTCGCGGAGTTCGGGTCGGCCCCGCGCCCGCGGGGATAGCTCCGCGCACCCGTACAGGTTCAGCGTCTCTTCACGGTCGGCCCCCGCGCATGCGGGGATAGGTCGTAGTGATGTACCCGGAGACATCGACCACCGAGGTCAGAAGCCGACAGACGTGTTCCTGCCTCCGGGGATCAGGCTCGTGCGTCTCGCTGCTGAACTTCCTTGAGGACTCCGGCCACCGTCGCGAAGTCATTGTCCACGTGGAGGACGGTGTGCCCATGGTGGACAGCTGTCGCACACACCAACAGGTCGATCGTTCCCGCCGCCCGATGCTGGCCCCTCTGGGTCAGTTTGTACTGGGCGGTGTCGACCCACCGCCAGGCGTTCTTTGGAACCGGAGAGAGCAGACAGAGCGCGTCCAGTTCCTCGGCCAGCTCATCTCGGTGCGACGGGCTTGTCGCCGAGTAGAGGAATTCGGCTCGTGTCGGCTCGCAGATGTGGAACACCCCGGCGGCGATGTGTCCCTCCCAGGGGCGCAGCGCACCTGGGGTACGGAACAGATGCCACAGAGCCGAGGTGTCGACCAGATACGTGATCACTCGAAGGCCTCGCGCCGCGCAAGCTTCTCGGCTTCATGCGCCGCTGCGGCCTGCTCGAACTCGCCGCGCTCACCTCGCGCGGCAAGCTTCTCCGCGGCCTCAAGCCTCCTGATCCGCGCTACGTAGTCCCGAAGGGCCGCGTTGACGGTCTCCTTCTTCGTCGTGGCACCCATGAGCCGCATGGCCTCGGCCAGCGCCTCGTCGTCGAGATCAATCTGTGTGACGGACATCGCACACCTCCGACATCCACGATGTATGCACCCAGGATACATCACCAACATCGAAGTGCGACCATCAATCGCAAACAGACCACGCAGGGGAGGCACGCCGACGTCAAGGCGTCCACATGGACCCACTTCTCACTGCGGGACGGACCAGCGGAGAAGTTGTCCGACGCCGACATGAAACACCCCATAAGCGCCATGCCCGACTTAACCGGAATCGGCGTCCAGACCTTGTCCAGACGATCAAAGAAATCATGATCATCACGGGGTCGCCAGGACCCACAGGCTCTCGCCCCGACCAGGAAAGTGCCTGGTCAGAAGGTCTCTCCTCGCGTAGCGAGTGGTGGGGCGGGTGGGACTCGAACCCACGGCCGACGGATTATGAGTCCGCTGCTCTAACCGGCTGAGCTACCGCCCCGTACGGCGTGTCGCGCACATTTGTGCGCGCCGTCTGCCGCAGCATAGCCGCTCATACGATCTCCTGCTTCGGATGGTCGGCTTCACGCATGCGCCTCTTGACCTTGGGGACCGCGACGCGGCGCGCGCGGTTCCACCGGGCATGAAAAAGGACCCCGACGGGGTCCTCGTTCAGGCTGCTCCCCCGACTGGACTCGAACCAGTAACCTGCCGGTTAACAGCCGGCTGCTCTGCCAATTGAGCTACGGAGGACCGAGCTCCCCCGACTGGACTCGAACCAGTAACCTGCCGGTTAACAGCCGGCTGCTCTGCCAATTGAGCTACGGAGGAATGCCTCGTTGCATCGAACGTACCTACCTGGGTATTCGCCAGGGGGCGTGCGCTCGCTGCGACACATACATTAGCGCAAGCTGGGGGGTGCTCCGCCAATCGGTATCCCCCCGCGCCCGACGCCCGCGCAGGGCTACGCGCAGGGCAACGCAAGGGACCGACGCAGACGTAAGGGAAGGGTGGCCGCCATGCGCTATCGGCTCACGTTCTTTGCCGGACTGGCCCTGGGATACGTGCTGGGCACACGCGCCGGACGCGAGCGCTACGAACAGTTGAAGAAGTCCGCCCGGCAGGTCGCGCAGAACCCGGCCGTGCGCAACACCGCGGAGTCTGCGGCCCAGCAGGGACGCGTCTTCGCCGGCAAGGCGTACCACGTGGTCAGCGAGAAGGTCGGCGACCGCGTGCCGGAGTCCGTCGCCGACCGGGTCCGCTCCCTGCGGGAGCGCAACGCGAACGGCGCGGGACCGGACGACTGGGGCACCGGCAACACATAGCCCCCGGCACGGATCCATGGACCCCTCGCTCACACATCGGGTGCCGGCCCGTCGCGGCCGGTCGCGCGGTCACTCGCGGCCCCCGGCGGGCCCGAACCCTGGTTCCGCGGCACGCCCCACCCCTCCCCGTGCGGCAGAATTTCTGCCATGGGGATAGTCGCCGGGCTGGATAGTTCGCCCGAATTTACGCGCATTGTGGTCTGCGACTCGGACACAGGGGCCGTGCTCAGGCAGGGTTATGCCCCGCACCCGTTGGAGCCGGCGCCGCACGGGGGGCGCCCCTCGGACGTCGATCCGCAGGCATGGCTGCTGTCCCTGGGGGAGGCGGCCGGCGGGGGGCTGCTGGAGGGCGTCCAGGCGATCGGGGTGTCGGCGCAGCAGAACGGGCTGATCGCGCTGGACGCGCAGGGCAACGCCGTACGTCCGGCGATGGTCGGCGGGGACAAGCGCGCGCAGGTCGCGGCGGCCGACCTCATCGACGCGCTCGGGGGGCGCGGGGCGTGGGCGGAAGCCGTGGGGAGCGTGCCGAGCGCCGCACAGCCGGTGACCAAGCTGCGCTGGATGAGCCGTACGGAGCCGGACGCGGCCATGCGCACGGCCGTGCTGCTGCAGGCGCACGACTGGCTGGTCTGGCAGCTGCTGGGCCGGCCCGTCAGACGGACCACCGACCGGGGCGGCGCGTCGGGCACCGGGTACTGGAACGCGGCGACCGGCCAGTACCGGACCGACCTGGTCGAGATGGCGCTCGGCCACCAGGTCATGCTCCCCGAGGTGCTCGGCCCCTCGGACGCCGCCGGGACGACGCCGGAGGGGCTCCTCATCTCCGCCGGCACCGGCGAGACCATGGCCGCCGCGTTCGGTCTCGGTATCGGGCTCGGAGACGCCGTGGTGTCGCTGGGGGCCAGCGGGTCGGTGATGGCCGTGCACACCGAGGCGCTCGTCGACTCCTCGGGGATGATCACCTCCCTGGCGGACGCCACGGGGATGCATCTGCCGGTCGTCACCACACTGAACGCCGTACGGACGCTGCGCGGCGCCGCGGAGATGCTGGGGGTGCCGGATCTGGAAGGGCTCTCCGACCTGGCGCTGAAGTCGACGCCGGGGTCGCACGGGCTGGTGCTGCTGCCCTATCTGGAGGGCGAGCGGACGCCGAACCTGCCGCACACGGCGGGGACGCTGGCCGGGCTGCGGCGGGAGTCGATGAAGCCGGAGCACTTCGCGCGCGCCGCGTTCGAGGGCATGCTGTGCGGGCTCGCGGACGCGCTGGACGTGCTGCGGGGGCGGGGCGTCGACGTCCGGCGGATCTTCATGCTGGGTGCGGCGGCCGAGCTGCCCGCGGTGCAGGCGGCGGCGCCGGCGCTGTTCGGGGTGCAGGTGGTCGTGCCCCAGCCGGCGGACTACGCGGCGGTCGGCGCCGCGCGGCAGGCGGCCTGGGCGCTCGGGGTGTCCCAGGGGACGCTCGACCCGCGTACACCGCCGATGTGGCCCGGGGCGGCCGCGCAGGTCCTGGAGCCGGGCGAGGAGCTGGCCGTGGGGCAGGCGGTACGGCAGCAGTACGTGGCGGTCCGCGAGCAGACGCATCCGGGGGCGTTCCGGGGGTGACCACCCCGGGCCGAATGCGCCCCTGTGCTGCAAAGCTTCGGCATCGATCCTTCACCGTTGGGTTAATTCGGTTGAGGTAACGCGGGTGGGGTGTTCGACGATGGGGGGTGGTGCATCCCGTCCCACCGCCGACCCCGAAAGATCTCGCGTGCTCATACGACTGCTCAGAAGTCATCTGCGTCCGTACAGGAAACCCATCGCCCTGCTGGTGCTGCTGCAGTTCGTGCAGTCCTGCGCCACGCTCTACCTGCCCACGCTGAACGCGGACATCATCGACAACGGTGTCGTGCAGGGCGACACGGGCTACATCCTGGCCTTCGGCGCGCTGATGATCGGGATCTCACTGGTCCAGGTCGTCTGCAACATCGGGGCCGTGTACTACGGCGCCCGGACGGCGGCGGCGGTCGGCCGGGACATCCGGGCGGCCGTGTTCGACCGGGTGCAGTCGTTCTCTGCGCGTGAGGTCGGTCACTTCGGGGCGCCGTCGCTGATCACGCGGACGACGAACGACGTCCAGCAGGTGCAGATGCTGGTGCTGATGACGTTCACCCTGGTGGTGTCCGCGCCGATCATGTGTGTGGGCGGCATCGTGCTGGCGCTCGGCCTGGACGTGCCGCTCTCGGGCGTGCTGCTGGCCGTCGTGCCGGTGCTCGGTATCTCCGTCAGCCTCATCGTGCGCCGGTTGCGCCCTCTGTTCCGCACCATGCAGGAGCGGCTGGACATCGTGAACCGGGTGCTGCGCGAGCAGATCACCGGCAACCGGGTCATCCGGGCCTTCGTGCGGGACGACTACGAGAAGGATCGCTTCCGCACCGCGAACTCCGAGCTCACGGACGTGTCCCTGGGCACCGGCCGGATGCTGGCGCTGATGTTCCCGATCGTGATGACGGTCGTCAACCTCTCGTCGATCGCGGTGGTGTGGTTCGGCGCCCACCGGATCGACGGCGGCGGGATGGAGATCGGCGCGCTCACCGCCTTCCTCGCCTATCTGATGCAGATCGTCATGGCGGTGATGATGGCCACCTTCATGTTCATGATGATGCCGCGCGCCGAGGTGTGCGCCGAGCGCATCCAGGAGGTGCTCGACACCGGGACCAGTGTCGTGCCGCCCACCGCGCCCGTACGGGAGCTGCGGCGGCGCGGGTTCCTGGAGATCCGGGGAGCCGGGTTCCGTTATCCGGGGGCCGAGGAGCCGGTGCTCAGGTCGATCGAGGTCGTGGCACGGCCGGGTGAGACGACCGCCGTCATCGGGTCGACCGGCAGCGGGAAGTCGACGCTGCTCGGTCTGGTCCCCCGGCTCTTCGACGTCACCGAGGGCGAGGTGCTCGTGGACGGCGTGGATGTGCGCACGCTCGATCCGCAGCTGCTGGCCAGGACCGTGGGTCTGGTGCCGCAGAAGCCGTATCTCTTCTCGGGGACCGTGGCGACGAATCTGCGGTACGGCAATCCGGACGCCACCGACGAGGAGCTGTGGCACGCGCTGGAGGTGGCGCAGGCCAAGGAGTTCGTGGAGCGGCTGGAGGGCGGGCTGAACGCCCCGATCGCCCAGGGCGGCACCAATGTGTCGGGCGGTCAGCGGCAGCGGCTGGCGATCGCGCGGACCCTGGTGCAGCGCCCGGAGATCTATCTGTTCGACGACTCGTTCTCCGCGCTCGACTACGCGACGGACGCGGCGCTGCGGGCGGCGCTCTCGCGGGAGACCTCCGAGGCGACCGTCGTCATCGTGGCCCAGCGGGTGGCGACCATCCGGGAGGCCGACCGGATCGTGGTCCTGGACGAGGGCCGCGTCGTCGGTACCGGACGGCACCACGAGCTGATGGCCGAGAACGAGACGTACCGGGAGATCGTGCTCTCCCAGCTGACGGAAGCGGAGGCAGCCTGATGGCCGGGCCGTTGGGACGGATGGCGGGGGTCCGGGGAGGTCCCGACCAGCAGTCCATGGACTTCAAGGGGTCCGGGAAGCGACTGCTCGCGCAGTTCGGGCCCGAGCGGTTCACCATGTACGCGATGGTCGTGTGCGCGGTGATCAGCGTCGGTCTGTCGGTGCTGGGCCCGTGGATCCTCGGCAGGGCGACCGACCTGATCTTCGCGGGTGTCGTCGGACGGGAGATGCCGGCCGGCCGGACCAAGGCCGAGGTCCTCGAAGGGCTGCGCGAACGCGGTGACGGCGGTGTCGCCGACATGCTGTCCGGCACGGACTTCACGCCCGGCGAGGGCATCGACTTCGAGGCCGTCGGCGGCGTTCTGCTGGTTGCCCTCGGCATCTTCCTCGTCGCGGGGCTGCTGATGGCGGGGGCCACGCGGCTCTCCAACCGGGCGATCAACCGGACGATGTACCGCATGCGGGAGGATCTCCAGGCGAAGCTGTCGCGGCTGCCGCTGTCGTACTTCGACAAGCGGCAGCGCGGTGAGGTGCTCAGCCGGGCCACCAACGACATCGACAACATCGCCCAGACGTTGCAGCAGTCCATGGGGCAGCTCGTCAACTCGCTGCTGACGATCATCGGTGTGCTGGGGATGATGTTCTGGGTGTCGCCGCTGCTGGCGCTGGTCGCGCTGGTGACCGTGCCACTGTCGTTCGTGGTGGCCACGCGGGTCGGCAAGCGGTCGCAGCCGCACTTCGTGGCGCAGTGGCGGACCACCGGGAAGCTCAACGCGCACATCGAGGAGATGTACACCGGGCACACCCTCGTGAAGGTGTTCGGGCGGCAGGCGGAGTCGGCGAAGCAGTTCGCCGAGGAGAACGAGCGGCTGTACGAGGCCGGGTTCAAGGCCCAGTTCAACAGCGGGATCATGCAGCCGCTGATGTTCTTCGTGTCGAACATCAACTATGTGCTGGTCGCCGTGGTCGGCGGGCTGCGGGTGGCGACCGGTGCCCTGTCCATCGGTGATGTGCAGGCGTTCATCCAGTACTCGCGGCAGTTCTCGATGCCGCTGACGCAGGTCGCGTCCATGGCGAACCTGGTGCAGTCGGGTGTCGCCTCCGCCGAGCGGATCTTCGAACTGCTGGACGCGGAGGAGCAGGCCGCGGACGCCGTGCCCGGGGTGCGTCCGGAGGAGCTGCGCGGGCGGGTTGCGCTGGAGAACGTCTCCTTCCGCTACGAGCCGGACAAGCCGCTGATCGAGGATCTGTCGCTGGTGGTCGAACCCGGGCACACGGTGGCGATCGTGGGGCCGACGGGGGCCGGGAAGACCACCCTGGTGAATCTGCTGATGCGGTTCTACGAGGTCACCGGTGGGCGGATCACGCTGGACGGGGTGGACATCGCGTCCATGTCCCGCGACGAGCTGCGGGACGGGATCGGGATGGTCCTCCAGGACACCTGGCTGTTCGGCGGGACCATCGCGGACAACATCGCGTACGGGGCGTCCACCGCGCGCAAGGTCACCCGCGGGGAGATCGAGGAGGCGGCCCGGGCCGCGCACGCGGACCGGTTCATCCGGACGCTGCCGGACGGGTACGACACCGTGATCGACGACGAGGGGACCGGGGTGAGCGCGGGTGAGAAGCAGCTCATCACGATCGCCCGGGCGTTCCTGTCCGATCCGGTGATCCTCGTCCTGGACGAGGCGACGAGCTCCGTGGACACCCGGACCGAGGTGCTGATCCAGAAGGCGATGGCCAAGCTGGCGCACGGGCGGACGTCGTTCGTCATCGCGCACCGGCTGTCGACGATCCGGGACGCCGACACGATCCTGGTCATGGAGAACGGGGCGATCGTCGAACAGGGCGCGCACGAGGAGCTGCTGGCCTCGGGCGGGGCGTACGCGCGGCTGTACCGGGCGCAGTTCGCGGAGGCGGTGGCCGAGGTGGACTGAGCCCGGCCCGCCGGGGGGCGCGTTCTCGGGTGCGGGTGCGTGGGGCTGGTCGCGCCCACGCGGCGGAGCCGCATGTGTCACCGCCCGGCGCCCCTGAAGGAACGGGCCTACGGCCCGCCCTCCATACGAAACGCCTGGTCACACTCCACCCGCACCCGCCAACGCACCCCGCGGCCCCGAGCCACCGGGCGATCCTCAGTCCAGGTAACCCCTCAGCTGGTCCGCGAACGCGTGGTCCCTCAGCTTGTTCAGGGTCTTGGACTCGATCTGCCGTATCCGCTCACGGGTCACGCCGAAGATGCGGCCGATCTCCTCCAGCGTCCGGGGCCGCCCGTCGGCGAGCCCGTAGCGCAGCTGCACCACCTTGCGTTCGCGCTCGCCGAGCGTGGACAGCACCGCTTCCAGGTGTTCCCGCAGAAGCAGGAACGCGGCGGACTCGACGGGGCTCGCCGCGTCGCCGTCCTCGATGAGGTCGCCGAGGGCCACGTCGTCCTCCTCGCCCACGGGGGCGTGCAGGGACACCGGCTCCTGGGCGAGGCGGAGTACCTCGCTGACCCGCTCGGGCGGCAGTTCGAGGTGGGCCGCCACTTCCTCGGGTGTGGGCTCGTGGCCCCGCTCCTGGAGCAGCCGGCGCTGGACGCGGACGACCCGGTTGATGAGCTCCACCACGTGGACCGGGACACGGATCGTGCGGGCCTGGTCCGCCAGCGCGCGGGACATGGCCTGGCGGATCCACCAGGTCGCGTACGTGGAGAACTTGTAGCCGCGGGCGTAGTCGAACTTCTCGACGGCCCGGATGAGGCCCAGATTGCCCTCCTGGACCAGGTCCAGCATGGTCAGGCCGCGGCCCACGTAGCGCTTGGCCACGGACACCACGAGCCGCAGGTTCGCCTCGATGAGGCGGCGCTTGGCCATACGGCCCATGACGACCAGCCGGTCGAGGTCGAGGGCGAGCCGGCTGTCGAGGTCGGGGGTGGTGCCGAGCTTCTCCTCGGCGAACAGGCCGGCCTCCACCCGGCGGGCCAGCTCCACCTCCTCCGCCGCCGTGAGCAGCGGGATACGGCCGATCTCCCGCAGGTACTGGCGGAACAGGTCGGAGGACGGAGTGCTGGTGTCCGCGCGGCGCGGCAGTTCCACGGGCTCGGGGGGTTCGGCCGTCTCGACGGCCTCCACGACTGCCGCGGGCGGCTCCTCGGCGTCGGGCGGGGGCTGCGGCGCCACCTCGGGGTGGTGCACGGCGCGGCTCTGGGCGGGCACCGCGGTGATGACATCGGTCTCCGCGCCCGGCTCCGCGCCGTCGGTGCTCAGGGCCGTACCGGTGTCGTTCTGTATGAGGGTCTGGGTCTGCACGGGGGGCGACCTCCAGGGATGTCGCTGCTGGGGCGTGCGGCAGCGGTATGTCGGGGATGGCGCGGGCGGCCTCTCCGCCCTCCATCCCGTACTCATCGAGCGGAACCGCGGGGATCTCGGACCCATGGGGGACGGGCCGGCCGCGCTCCGAGGACTCAGGCACCGGAACCCAGTGTGGAGTACGACACACAGCCGCCACGAGGGGCGTGCGGTGACTTTTTGCGTCCGGTCCGTGACCCCACGGTTACTCTGACGGACGAGTGGGCCGCTGACAGGCCGTGAAACAGCTTGAAGCGTGTACGGAACCTGGGCGACCTGCGGGGACCGGCGCGCGATTGGCAAGTGCGCCGGGGATGTTCACCGCTTCTAGAGCGCCTCCGCGCCCCTCTCGCGCAGTGCCTGGTCGTACTGCTGGAGGACCCACAACTCGTTCTGCACGGCGGCCAGCTGGGCCGGGTCGCCGTGGGCGCCGAGGCGGGCGAGGCTGCTCTGGACGTCGCGTACCCGGCGCTCGACGGCGCGGCGGCGGACGGTGACCAGCTGGGCGCCGGCGTAGATCTCGTCCACCGTCTTGCGCATGATCGCCTCTACCGCGAGTTCGGTCACCATGGCCCGGACCGCGTCGTCCGGTGCGGCCTCCCGGACCCGGACCAGGTACTCCTGCGGGTCCTCGACGCCGAACTCCACGCCGCCCGCTTCGATGATCGCCTCGCGCACGGCCGCGTAGGGGGCGGCGGTGAACTCGTCGACTCCGTACGCGTCGAATGCGGGGGCGACCAACTCGGGCCGCTGGAGGGCGAGTTTGAGCAGCTCGCGCTCGGTGGCGTAGACGGGGTTGCGGAGGTTGAGGGCGGGGCCGGAAGGGCGGCGGGCGGCGGTCTCGTACGGCTGCTGCCCGTGCTGGGGGGCGGGCGCGGGGCCCTTGCCGCCGCGGTCGCGGGCCCAGCGGGCCAGCTGGGCGACCCGCTTGACGACGAACTGGGTGTCGAGGATGCCGAGCATGCCGGCGAGCTGCACGGCGACCTCGTGCTGGGCGCCGCTGTTCTTGATGCGGGCCACCACGGGTGCCGCCTCGTCGAGGGCGGCGGCGCGCCCGGCGGCGGTCTCCAGGTCGTAGCGCGCCACGATGTGCCGGAGGGCGAACTCGAAGAGCGGGGTGCGGGGTTCGACCAGCTCGGCCACCGCGTCGTCGCCCTTGGCCAGCCGCAGCTCGCAGGGGTCCATGCCGTCGGGGGCGATGGCGATGTAGGTCTCGGCGGCGAACTTCTGGTCGTCCTCGAAGGCCCGCAGGGCGGCCTTCTGGCCGGCCGCGTCGCCGTCGAAGGTGAAGATCACCCGGGCGGAGCCGTTGTCCATCAGCAGCCGGCGGAGGATCTTGATGTGCTCGCCGCCGAAGGCCGTGCCGCAGGTGGCGATGGCGGTGGTGACGCCGGCGAGATGGCAGGCCATGACGTCGGTGTAGCCCTCGACGACCACGGCCCGGCTGGCCTTGGCGATGTCCTTCTTGGCGAGGTCGATGCCGTACAGCACCTGGGACTTGCGGTAGATCGGGGTGTCCGGGGTGTTCAGGTACTTCGGGCCGTTGTCCGCCTCGTACAGCTTGCGGGCGCCGAAGCCGACGACATCGCCGCCGATGTCGCGGATCGGCCACATCAGCCGGCCCCGGAACCGGTCGATCGGGCCGCGGCGGCCCTCCTGGGCGAGCCCGGACAGGAGCAGCTCCTTGTCCGTGAAGCCCTTGCCGCGGAGGTAGCGGGTGAGGTGGTCCCAGCCCTGGGGGCTGTAGCCGACGCCGAAGTGGACGGCGGCGGCCTGGTCGAAGCCGCGCTCGGCGAGGAAGATCCGCCCGGTGTCGGCCTCGGGGCCGGTCGCGAGCTGCTCCGCGTACCACTCGGCGGCGATCTTGTGGGCCTCGACGAGGCGGATCCGCTCCCCGCGCTGGTGGGAGGGGTTGTACCCGCCCTCCTCGTAGCGCAGGGTGATGCCCGCCTGGGCGGCGAGCCGCTCGACCGCCTCGGAGAAGGAGAGGTGGTCGACCTTCATCACGAACGTGATGGTGTCGCCGCCCTCCTGGCAGCCGAAGCAGTGGAAGAGTCCCTTGCTCGGGCTGACCTGGAAGGACGGCGACTTCTCGTCGTGGAAGGGACAGAGCCCCTTCAGGTTCCCGCCGCCCGCGTTGCGCAGCTGGAGGTACTCGGACACCACGGCGTCGATCGGGACCGCGTCCCGTACCGCCTTCACGTCCTCGTCGTTGATCCGTCCTGCCACGCGGTGATTCTACGGGGGCGGACCGACAGCCAAGGGTCGGCCCGTAGTCCCACCGGGGATCACGGGACCACCCTCAGGGGGCCGCGATCAGCCCGTCCAGGGGCACCTGGGGGTCGGAGAGCGCGTCGACGTCGACCCGGGCCCGTGACCTGATGAGCTTCTGGATCTGCTCCGTGACGTCCCACACATTCACGTTCATCCCGGCGAGCACCCGGCCCTCCCGGACCCAGAACGCGATGAACTCCCGCTTCCCGGCGTCCCCGCGGATCACCACCTGGTCGTACGAGCCGGGCGGCGCCCACCCCGAGTACTCCATGCCCATGTCGTACTGGTCGGAGAAGAAGTAGGGCACCCGGTCGTACGTGACGTCCTTGCCGAGCATGGACCGGGCGGCCGCCGGGCCGCCGTTCAGCGCGTTGGCCCAGTGCTCGACCCGCAGCCGGGTGTCGAACAGGGCGTGCGGGAAGGACACCACGTCGCCGGCCGCGTAGATCGAGGGGTCGGAGGTGCGCAGCCGCTCGTCGACCACCACTCCCCCGCCGTGCGTACGGTCGGCGATCTCCAGCCCGGCGGCCTCGGCCAGGCCGATGCGGGGTGCCGCGCCGATCGCGGCGAGGACGTCGTGCGCGGGGTGCTCCTCCCCCGTGTCCGTACGGGCGGCGAGGACCACGCCGTCCTGGCCGACGATCTCCGTGAGCCTCGCGCCGAAGGCGAAGCGCACCCCGTGCTCGCGGTGCAGCTCGGCGAAGAGGTTGCCCAGCTCGGGGCCGAGAACGCCGTGCAGGGGCGTGGGCTCCGGCTCGACGACGGTGACCTCGGCGCCGTACTCGCGGGCCGCCGCCGCGACCTCAAGGCCGATCCAGCCGGCGCCCGCGACGACCAGGTGGCCGTTGTCGCGGCCGAGGGCGGCGAGGACGCCCTTGAGGCGCTCGGCGTGGGCGAGGCGGCGCAGATGGTGGACGCCCGCGAGATCCGTGCCGGGGATGTCCAGGCGGCGGGGCTCGGCGCCGGTCGCCAGCAGCAGCTTGTCGTAGTGGACGAAGGTGCCGTCGTCACCGAAGTGCACGGTCTTCGCCGCGCGGTCGATCCTGTCGACGGTCTGGCCGAGGTGCAGCTCGATGTCGTTGCGCGCGTACCAGGACGGCTCGTGGACGAAGACGCTGTCGCGCTCGTCCTTGCCCAGCAGATAGCCCTTGGAGAGCGGCGGGCGCTCGTAGGGGTGGTCGCGTTCGTCGCAGATCAGTATCACGCGGCCGGTGAAACCCTCCGCTCGGAGTGTCTCGGCCGCCTTCGCGCCGGCGAGACCACCTCCGACGATGACGAATGTCTGATCCGCGTCGACCACTGATGCCTCCTCCTGAGGGTGCGTCCACATGCGAGCCTCCCGCACACAGCGTGATGCGGGAAGAGGTAGTGACCCGATCAGGCCACGGAGGGTCACATGGATGTCCCATGCGCCCCGCCGGTCACAGCCGATGTCACATGCTGCCGGTCGCGCCCGTGAGTCTCGCGTGCAGCGAGCGGGCCGACGCGTCGGTGAGGGAGGCGATCTGATCGACGATCACCCGTTTGCGGGCCCGGTCGTCCGGCGCGGTGTCGAACAGCACGCGGAACTGCGGGTCGAGCCCCTCCGGCGCGCGGGCGGTGAGGGCCTCGGCCAACTCCGCGACGACGACGCGCTGGTCGGCGCGGAGCCGCTCCTGCTCGGCGCGCTGCATCACATACAGGTCGGCCACGGCCTTGAGGACCGCGCACTCCAGGCGCGTGCCGCGCGGGACGACCAGTGCGGCGGCGTACCGGGTCAGGCGCCCGCTGCCGTACGCCTGCCGGGTCGCTCCCTCGGCGGCGAGGCAGAAGCGGCCGATGAGCTGGCTGGTGGCGTCCTTCAGCCGGGCCTGCGCGACGGCCGTGCCGTCGTAGCCGTGGGGCCACCACTCCTGGGCGAGGAGCCGGTCGAGGGCCTCCGCCAGCTCGGCGGGGTCGGTGCCGGCGGGCACGTACCGGCCGAGCGCCACCTCGAACACCGTCTGCCGCTCGGCCTCGGCGTGCAGGCAGCCGGGGTCGATGTGCCCGGCGTGCAGACCGTCCTCGATGTCGTGCACCGAGTACGCCACGTCGTCGGACCAGTCCATGACCTGCGCCTCGAAGGTCGTACGGCCGTCGGGGGCGTCCTTCCTGACCCAGTCGAAGACGGGGCGGTCGTCCTCGTAGACGCCGAACTTGGGGGACGCCGGGTCGGTGGGGTGGGCGCCCCGGGGCCAGGGGTACTTGGTGGCGGCGTCCAGGGTGGCGCGGGTCAGGTTGAGGCCGACGCTGACGGGGTCGACGGATTCCGGGGTCCGCACGAAGCGTTTGGGTTCGAGCCGGGTCAGCAGGCGCAGGGACTGGGCGTTGCCCTCGAAACCGCCGCAGTCCTCGGCGAATTCGTTCAGGGCCTGTTCGCCGTTGTGGCCGAACGGGGGGTGGCCGAGGTCGTGGGAGAGACAGGCGGCCTCGACGAGGTCCGGGTCGCAGCCGAGGGCCGCGCCCAGTTCCCGGCCGACCTGGGCGCACTCCAGGGAGTGGGTCAGTCGGGTGCGGGGGCTGGCGTCCCACGCGTCGTTGCGTGTGCCGGGCGTGACCACCTGGGTCTTGCCGGCGAGTCTGCGGAGCGCCGCGGAGTGGAGTACGCGGGCGCGATCGCGCTGGAAGGCGGTGCGGCCGGGGCGTTTGTCGTGTTCCGGGGCGTAGCGCTCCGCGGAGGGCGGGTCATAGCCGGCCGGGGTGTCGTGGCTCGCGGGGGCGTCGTGGTCGGGGGGTGCGGTGCCTTCCATGATTCGACAGTACGGGGAGGGTGTGACGATCGGGGGCTACTCGTCTGCCGAGTGGGGTTGTCGGACGGGTGCGGGTGCGTCGCGGCTTGTCGCGCCCACGCGGCGGAGCCGCACATTCGATACGGCCCCGCGCCCCCCTTGAACGCCCCTTGAACGCCCCTTGAACACGTTCCCTCTGGTGGTGCGGCGCCTTACGCGGTCGCCAGCGACCGTAGGGCCGTCGCGTCCGGGGTGGCCATGACCTGGTCGTAGCGGTGGAGGACCAGGCTCGCCATCGCCGGGTGGGTGCCCAGCGGGGCCGAGGCGATCCAGGGGGCCGCCTCGGCGCACTCCGTGGCGAAGCGGCCGGGTGCCGTGAAGCAGGAGGCGATCGCCACCCGGGTGCGGCCTCGGGCGGCGAGGGCGCGCAGGGCGTCGGGCACGGTGGGCGCGGCGGTGGTCGCGTAGGCGGGGACGACGGGGACGCCCAGGCGTTCGGCGAGGAGGTGGGCGGTGCGGCCGGTGTCGACCTTCGACTCGGGGTCGCGGGAGCCTGCCGCGGCGAGGACGACGGCACTGCTGTGGCGGGTCTCGGCGTCGGCCGGGGTGCGCCAGCCGGCCTCGACGAGGCGGGCGTACAGGGTCTCCACGAGGAGCGGGTGCGGGCCGAGCGGGGCGGCCACGCGGGCGCGTACCGGGGTCTCGGCGGCCATCTCGGGGATGTCCCGCTTGACGTGGTAGCCGCGGCTGAGGAGGAGGGGGACGAGGACGGCCTCCCGGTCGCCGAGGGCAGCGAGGGTGTCGGGCAGCAGGGGCTCGTTCAGCTCGATGTGGCCGAGGTGCACGGACAGGCCGGGGCGCTGCTCGCGTACGCGGTCCATGAGGGTGCGTACGGTGGCCGGCGCGCGGGGGTCGCGGCTGCCGTGCGCCACCAGGACCAGGGCGGGGGCGGGCGGGGTGGGGCGCCGGGTCCCGTTGAGCGAGACGAGGCTGAGCTGGCTGGCCAACTGGTCACCGATCCGGTTCATGAGGTGCGCCGTACTGGCGAGGTCCGCGTTCGGCTTGCACGTCGTCCTGCTCGTCCTGCTCGTCGTCGCCGTCATGCGTCGATGGTGCCGGGGGGAGGTTGCCTCCCCGTTGCACCGTGGTGACGGGTGTTTTCCGGCGGTTCACGGTGCGCCGTGCGGGGGTGTGAACCTCATTGACCTGGGATTTCAACACGATCGGGTGAAACTTGTCACGCGGGGCGGTGAACCGGATCACCGCGGACGACGTCTTCGTTGGTCGGAATGGCGGGCGCGCTCGGGTCCGTCGGAAACAAGCACGACACATCGGGTGCGTGCGACGGACGGGGGCTGCGGTGAGGCGTGTGAGGCGGGTGCTCCGGCTGCCGCGAACCCGTGCGGGGCGGCGGCGGGCCGTGCAGGTGGCGATGGGGCTGTGCGTGCTGGCGCTGCTGCCCTCGACCTGGATGTTCACCGCGGCCGACGGCCGGCTGCGGACCACGGCCGACGTCCCGCGCACGGATGTCGCGATGGTGTTCGGTGCGGGTCTGTGGCGGGGCGAGCCGTCGCCGTATCTGGCGCGGCGGCTGGACGCGGCGGCCGAGCTGTACCGCTCGGGCCGGATAGAGGTCGTGCTGGTCACCGGGGACAACAGCCGTGAGGAGTACGACGAGCCGGACGCGATGCGCGCCTATCTCACCGACCACGGGGTGCCCGACCGGCACATCGTCAGCGACTACGCCGGCTTCGACACCTGGGACTCCTGCGTCCGCGCCAGGAAGATCTTCGGCGTGGACCGTGCGGTGCTGATCAGCCAGGGCTTCCACATACGCCGGGCGGTCGCGCTGTGCCAGGAGGCGGGCGTCGAGTCGTACGGCGTCGGGGTGCAGGACCGGCATGACGAGACCTGGTACTACGGCGCCACCCGCGAGCTGTTCGCCGCCGGCAAGGCCTCCCTCGACGCCCTCTTCGAGCCGGACCCCCGGTTCCTCGGGCCGCAGGAGCCGGGCGTCGCGAAGGCGCTCGCGTCAGCCCGCTAAGGGTTGTCCCGTAATTTCCGGTGGATCAGCGCGCGGCGTCGGATGCGGTGCATCGCAAGGCGGAGGAGCGTCCGCATACTGGATGTACGCGGACGTTCCGACAACGCGGCGAGGTGCCGTAGCCGGCGTCGCACGCCCGCCGGGAATTACGGGACAACCCTCAGGGGCTGTCCGGGCAGATCGGTGACGCGTCGACGGGCTACTTGATCAGCGCGTTCGCGATGATGATCGCCAGGCCGATCAGCATGTCCAGGCCGCCCGCGCGGCACGAGGACGGCCATCCGTACCCGGCGGTGCGGGCCGCCGCGACGCCCCAGGCGAACAGGGCGACGGTGTTGAACAGCAGGGCCACGTCCACCGCGACGGCCTCGGTCCACCACCCGGCCACCGCCGCGAGCAGGAGCGCCACCGTGGGCAGGACGGCGGCCACCAGCGGCCACTCGGCGAGCGCCAACCGCAGTCTGCTCGTCCTGACCGCCCCGGCCACGGACGCACGCTGCGCGATGACGTGCGCGTAGCCGTGGGCTGCGCCCGACGCCAGCGCGGTGAGCAGTACCCACAGGGCGTCCGGGCCGGGGTCGGCCTTCTCGCCCGCCGCGTCGAGCGCGGCCACCAGGGCACTGGCCAGCACCAGCCCGTAGATGCCGCTGAACAGGGACTGCTCCGGCGGCCGGTGCCGTCGGATCCGCCCCGGTGCGGCGCTCTCGGTGCGGATGTGGCCGGGGCTGTCGGGCATCGCATCGCCTCGGTACGGGAGGGGGGCCGGATCCGCACATGCTCGCCCGCGCGGCCTCGGGGAGCAGGACGCCACGCGGTGCCGGCGGGAGTGTTGCGCCCCAATGGTGGCTGCCGGGGACATCCACCATGCCGTCGACTCCGGCCGGGCCAGAGGTCGTCACATGCGTCTGCCGGGGCCCTCGCGGGCCCCGGCAGCATGCCGACGGGCAGGCACGAACTCGGTGCACCGGGACCGCCCGATCAGGGTCCCGGCGCACGGTGGGACTACTTGTGGTCGATCGTTCCCCACCAGCCCTGGTCCACGGCGCAGTCCCAGCCCTTGCCCCGGACGGCGAGCTTGACCTCGTAGTCCCTGTTGACGTTGCCCATGCGCGTCTTGACGCGGAAGCCGGTCGTGCCCTTGGCCTTCAGCTTCTTCGTGAAGACGGTGACGGTCTTGGTGGTCCGCTTGGTGATCTTGCTTCCCTTGGTCGGCGTCGCGTAGCCGAACTTCAGGTTCACCGGCTTGTTGATGGTGAGGCTGACGCTGGAGAAGCTCTTGGTCTTGCTGGTGTTCTTCAGGCCGAAGTACAGGCCGCCGTTGGTCACCCAGCCGTTGGCGTCGACGTAGAAGCGCTTCGGGGTGGAGATCTTGATCGGGCAGCCGCCGGCCCGGGCGTCGGCGCCGGCCGCGGCGGCGGTCCCGGCGAGGCCCAGCTGAGCGGCGGTCAGGGCCCCGACGGCGCCCAGCACGGCGACGGTGGTGCGCATGCGGTTCACGGTGATGATCCTTCTTCCCCCTACGGCCCTCACGGGCCACGTGACAGGACGTGCGCCGCACGGGGCTCAGGGCACGACCCCCGTGTCGGTGCGCCCGTAGTTCTTAGCACGCACGGCCGAACGTCTGGACGGTGTGCGCCCGCGCGGGCGCACACGGTGACAGAACTGCGACATCGCCCGAACCGTTCGTTCACCGTCCCCGCCGTCCGCTCCTCACTCCCGGCCGGAGCCCGACGGGAGGTCCCCGTGCCGGTCGCGTAACGGAGGGCGTCCCGGCGCGTAACACGTCCGACGCACGCTGAGTGGTATGCCGAACTCCGCGACGCCGACCCACTGCCCGTACTGCGCCCTGCAGTGCGGGATGAACCTGACGCCCGCTGCGGACGGGACCGACGGTGTCGTTGTGGTCTCGGAGCGCGCGGACTTCCCGGTGAACCGGGGCGCGCTGTGCGGCAAGGGCCGTACGGCGCCGGCGGTGCTCTCGTCCCGGGTGCGGCTGACCACTCCTCTGGTCAGAAGGGCGGGCGTCCTGGAGCCCGCCTCCTGGGACGAGGCACTCGACCGGATCGCCGGGGAGCTCACCCGCACGCGTACGGAGCATGGCCCGGACGCGTGCGGTGTGTTCGGCGGCGGCGGACTGACCAACGAGAAG
Organism: Streptomyces sp. NPDC042364; assembly: GCF_056437585.1. NCBI lineage: Bacteria > Bacillati > Actinomycetota > Actinomycetes > Kitasatosporales > Streptomycetaceae > Streptomyces > Streptomyces sp. NPDC042364. Next base: position 266,236 of record NZ_JBWKAJ010000008.1, read on the forward strand.
GCGTACGCGCTCGGCAAGTTCGCGCGGATCGTGCTGGGGACCTCGCAGATCGACTACAACGGGCGGTTCTGCATGTCCTCGGCCGCGGCCGCCGGGATCAAGGCGTTCGGGCTCGACCGGGGGCTGCCGTTCCCGCTGGAGGACATCCCGAGGACCGGGTGCGTCGTCCTCGTGGGGTCGAACCTCGCCGAGACCATGCCACCGGCACTGCGCTACTTCACGGAACTGCGGGAGAACGGCGGCAAGCTCGTCGTCATCGACCCGCGCCGCACCCGGACCGCCGAACAGGCAGACCTGCATCTCGCGCCGCGGCCCGGCACCGATCTCGCGCTCGCGCTCGGACTGTTGCATCTGATCGTCGCCGAGGGGCGCACCGACGAGGAGTACATCCGCGAGCGGACGAGCGGCTGGGAGGAGGCGCGGGCCGCGGCCATGGCGCACTGGCCGGAGTACGTGGAGCGGATCACGGGGGTGTCCGTTCCCGAACTCCGCGAGGCGGTCCGGCTGTTCTGCGAGCCGGAGCACGCCATGGTGCTCACCGCGCGCGGCCCCGAGCAGCAGTCCAAGGGCACGGACACCGTGGGCGCGTGGATCAACCTGACGCTGGCGACGGGGCGCGCCGGGCGGCCGCTGTCCGGGTACGGGTGCCTCACCGGGCAGGGCAACGGACAGGGCGGGCGTGAACACGGCCAGAAGGCGGACCAGTTGCCCGGCTACCGCAAACTGGTCGACCCCGAGGCGCGGCGGCATGTCGCCGAGGTGTGGGGCGTCGACCCGGACAGTCTGCCCGGCCCCGGGCGGAGCGCGTACGAGCTGCTGGACGCGCTGGGCACCGACATCCGGGCGCTGCTGCTGATGGGGTCCAACCCGGTGGTGTCGGCGCCGCGGGCCGCGCACGTCGAGGAGCGGATCAGGTCGCTGGAGTTCCTCGCGGTGTGCGACGTGGTGCTGTCGGAGACGGCGGCGCTGGCGGATGTCGTGCTGCCGGTGACGCAGTGGGCCGAGGAGACGGGGACGACGACCAATCTGGAGGGGCGGGTGCTGCTGCGGAGGCGGGCGATCACTCCGCCCGAGGGTGTCCGCAGCGATCTGGAGGTCATGCGCGAGCTGGCCGACCGGCTGGGCGTCGAGAAGGGCTTCCCGACCGATCCCGAGGAGGTCTTCGAGGAGCTGCGGCGGGCCAGCGCGGGCGGGGTGGCCGACTACTCGGGCATCACCTACCGGAGGCTGGCGGAGGAGAACGGGGTGTTCTGGCCCTGTCCCGCGCCGGGCGGCGACGCGGACCCCGCGACTGGCGGCGGTGCGGGCTTCGCCGCGGGCACCGGTGCCGGCTCCGGCCCGTCCGCCGGTGCGCATCCCGGTACGCCGCGGCTCTTCCTGGAGCGGTTCGCCACGGAGGACGGGCGGGCGCGGTTCGTGCCCGTATCGCACCGGGCGGCGGCCGAGGAGCCGGACGACGAGTACCCGGTACTGCTCACCACCGGGCGGGTCGTGGCCCAGTACCAGTCGGGGGCGCAGACGCGACGGGTGGACGAGCTGAACGCGGCGGCGCCGGGGCCGTTCGTGGAACTGCACCCGCGGCTGGCCGAGCGGCTGGGCGCGGCGGAGGGGGATCCGGTGGCGGTGGTGTCGCGGCGGGGGCGGGCGGTGGCGCCCGCGCGGATCACCACGGCGATCCGGCCCGACACCGTGTTCATGCCGTTCCACTGGCCAGGGGAAGGACGTGCGAACACGTTGACGAATCCGGCGCTCGACCCGACGTCCCGGATGCCGGAGTTCAAGACGTGTGCGGTGCGGGTGGAGGCGGTGGGGCGGTAGGGGGCCGGGTGCCCTCGGCTGTTGTCGGGGCGCGCGAGGGCTCGGGGCTGCGGGTTCGTTCGGCGGGTGCGGGTGGGCGGGGGTTGTGCGCGCCCACGCGGCGGAGCCGCAGGTGTCACCGCCCCGCGCCCCCGAGTTCTCACGCGGACCGGCCCGCACGCCACCAGTCGCCGCTCCTGATCAGCCTGCCCCGCGTCCGCAGCCGCGCCGCGACAGCCGGCGCGGCGACATAGACCCAGGCCTGCGCGGACGTGCCGTCGGCGAGCACGGCGGCACGCCGGACCCGTTCGTAGACGTTGCCGGCGGCCCCGGGGCTGTACTCCTCCAGGTGGTCCAGCGACCGCAGGAGCGCCTCGTACTCCTCGGGGCGGGCCGTGATCAGGTCGCCCGTCACCACTGCCGCCCCGCCGGGTGACTCGACGGCGTACGGGTAGCCGGGGCCGTCGTACAGGGTCAGGCCCCGCATCGTCGCCGGTTCCTCGGAGCCGGTACGGCCCCGGAGGAAGCGGGCGTGGTTGTGCTCGCCGGGGCGCAGCGTGCCGTAGACGAAGAAGGGGAGCACCGTTCTCCTCTCCAACTGTGTGGTGCGGGCCTTTACGGAAGGGCTGTCAGGAGGCCAGGGGCGGGAGGGCGTCCGTGTAGCCGTTCGTCGGGCGGGCGACCTTCTCGATGCTGCGGACGTCGAGGGCGGCGTCCGCGGAGCTCGTGCCGAGGGTGCCGCCGGGGTGCCAGGTGCCGGTGACCGTGACCCAGGTGTCCGCGGGCGGGGCCGGGGTGCCGTGGGCGCGGACCTTCACGAACTGGGTGTCCGCCGCGCAGCAGCTGAAGATCGAACGGGTCAGGTACCAGCCGTCGCCGCTCTCGTCGGGCGTCGCGAAGCCGGTCATCCGGACCACTCGGCCCTCGATGGCCTTCCTGCGGTCCTGCTGCACGCGGGTGGTGAAGTCCGTGAGGGTCATCGGGAGCGGTGACGTGGCGGGGAGCGGGTCGAACGCGTCCTGGTCCTTGACGGCCACGGCTTTCGGCGCCTCACGGGACGCGCTGTACGCGCCGATCGCCGGGGGCGCGTAGAAGAGCAGGCTCAGGGCGGGGAACAGGAGGAGCCAGGCTATGCGGGGCGGAGTGGAGTGATCGTGGCCGTGGGCATGGGAGCCGTCGTGGCCGTGGGCGTGGGCACCGTCGTGGCCGGCGTCGGGAGCGGCTGTACCGGCCGCACCGCTCGCCGCGGGGCTCGCCGCGGGGCCGGTTTCCGGTCGGCCCGGGTTGGGGGCGGTCGGTTTCCGGAGCGACCACGCCTCCGCCGCGCCCAGCAGGAGCAGCAGGGCTCCTGAGGCGATGAGCAGGGGGCGCATGCCCTCCTTCACATACCTGAGATAGAGGTCGGTGAACACCGTCGCGTGGAGCAGGCCGAGGCCGCTGAGGAGGAGCAGGAGGGCCTGGAGCGGTCGTTTCACAGCAGAACGCCTCCGATCAGGGCACTGGCGAGGATCGCCACGACGACGGTCGCGGCGGAGAAGCGGATCGCGAAGGCCCGGCCGAAGGTGCCCGTCTGGAGGGCGATCAGCTTCAGGTCGACCATCGGTCCGACCACCATGAACGTCAGTCGCGCGAGGGGCGAGAAGCCGGAGAGGGAGGCGGCGACGAAGGCGTCGGCCTCGGAGCAGACGGACAGCAGGATGGCGAGCCCGGCGAGGAAGAGCACCGAGAGCCACGGCGACTCGGCGAACGTGTCGAGTACGGAACGCGGAACCAGCACGTTGAAGGTGGCCGCCGCCATCGCGCCGACGACCAGGAAGCCGCCCGCGTGCAGGAAGTCGTGCTGGAACCCGAGCCGGAACTCCGTCCAGCGGCTCCGCCCCGGCCGGTGGCCCGTGTGCCGTGCGGCCGGCTTCAGCCACTCGGTCCGGCCCAGCCAGAGCCACAGCCAGCCCATCGCGGCGGCGGTGAGGAGCGAGGCGAGGAGCCGGGCCAGCACCATCTCGGGGCTGCCGGGGAAGGCGACGGCCGTGGCGACCAGGACGATCGGGTTGACGGCGGGGGCGGACAGCAGGAACGCGAACGCGGCGGCCGGGTCCACCCCGCGCCGTATCAGGCTGCTCGCGACCGGTACGGACGCGCACTCACAGCCGGGCAGTACGACTCCGGCGGCGCCCGCCACCGGGACCGCCAGGGCGGGGTTGCGGGGCAGCACCCGGTTGAACACCCTCGCCGGCACGAACGCGTTGATGGCCCCCGACAGGGCCGTACCGAGCAGCAGGAACGGCAGCGCCTGCACGGCGATGGACAGACACACCGTCCGCCACGTCTGCACGGCCGGTTCCTCCAGCCCCCGGCCGACGAGGAACAGGACGGCTCCGGGGACCACGGCCGCACCGAGGAGCAGCAGGGGCCAGTGACGCGGCCAGGAGTGCCCGGGGGCGGTGTCGTCGAGGTCGGGGGCGCCCGGGGTGGGGCCGGGTATCGGGCCGCTCTCGGCTGCGTCCTCGGGGTCGGTCGTCGTGGTGGGCGGGCCCGGGTCGGCCGCCTTCGAGCGGGTCGCCTTCACCGCCGCCGTCTCCTCGGCCGATCCGTCTGTCTTCTGCATGCCAGCTCCGAATGTCGGATGATCGGATCGAACATAGCGGGCGCTTCGGCATCATGGGGGCCCGGGCATGGCGTGACCCCGTACGGCGGGCGGTTCGGTGGTCCGGGCGGGGGGTGAGGGCGTCGCCGCAGTGGCTCATTGTCGCGGGGGTTGCGGGGACTCCCTGGCGGGGGCGGGCCTGCGGCCCCCTTCAGGCGCACGGGGACCCGCGCGAACGGCCGGCCGACGCCGTCACCCGTACGGTCGCTTCTCCTTCGCCTCCCGCAGCGCCCTCCCCCACCACGCCAGCTGGTCGAGCATCGCCTTCGCGGCGGCGTCGGGGCCGGACGGGTCCTTGAGGTGGCCGGTGTCGTCGAAGGACCCGTGGGCGTTGTGGAAGGAGACGGTGTCGCGGACCGTGGTGGCGTGGAGCTCGGCGAAGACCTGGCGGAGATGCTCGGTCGCGCGGAGGCCGCCCGAGACGCCGCCGTAGGAGACGAGGGCGACCGGTTTGGCGCGCCACTCGTGGAAGTGCCAGTCGATGAGGTTCTTCAGGGCCGCCGGGTAGGAGTGGTTGTACTCGGGCGTCAGCACCACGAACGCCTCGGCGGACGCCAGCTTCGGCGTGACCTCCGCCAGCTGCGCCGTCACCTCGGGGGTCGGCGCGAACGTCGTCGGAAGGTCGATCCCGGCGACATCCACGACGTCCGCCTCGAAGTCGTCGTGCTCCCGTACCCGGCCCAGGAGCCATGCGGCCACCACCGGTCCGAACCGCCCCGTGCGGTTGCTCCCGACGACCACCGTCACCCGGACCGGGGCGGAGGACGAGGGGGCGGAAGAGGGGGTGGGAGCGGCGTGGGGAACGGCTTGCTCTGCTGTCGAGGTCGTCATGGCGCCCACCCTCCTACCTCGACTCAACTTGAGGTCAAGCCGCAGCGTCCGCCCTCCCCCACCCCGCCTCCTCCGCCCGGCTCCCCTGCCGCGCCCTCCCCTCCTCCGCCCGGCTCCCCTCCCGCGCCCTCCCCTCGCCCCCACACCACACCGCGACCCCCGGGTCACCCGTTCACACCTCCCCCGCCCCGTCCGTCGCACCCCCTCCGCACATCACATCGATGACCTGCCCGAACACCGCCCGCCCCGCCCTTGTCCGCCCTCCCCCGACACCCGTTCACCCTCTTTCTGACGGCCCTTCAGGGAGCGCTTCCGTCCAGGTGCCCCTTTGCTCGGAAGGGCAAGGCGACTCCCGGGAGGAGCAGGCTCGATGGGACACATAGCCCGGACGCTGACCGGCACCGCGCTCGCCGTCCTCACCGCGGCCTGCGCCGCCGCCCTTGCCGCCGCTCCCGCCGCAGCCCCGGCCCACGGCGGCGAGGAGGGCGGACGGCTGGAGCTGTCCCCCGCCGCCGTCGTCCCCGGTGACGAGGTGACCGCCGCCACGGCGGCCTGCGGTGCGGACGGTACGGGTACGGGCGACGCCAGTGCGGTCGGGGCCGGCTCCTTCCCGGTCGCTCCCGGTGCCGGGCGACCGTGGCCCAGCGGCCGGTTCGAGGTGCCGCCGAGCGCCGAGCCGGCGACGTACGAGATCGCCGTGACGTGCGCGAAGGGCGGGCGCCGGGTCGCCGGGGACCTCGTGGTCTCGCTGACCGGCGCCCACAGTGCGCGGCCGGCGCGGCCGAGGGGGAGTGTGAAGGCGGGGGCCGGCGGCGCATCCGCCCCCGACCCCCTGCGGACCGCGGCGGGCATGGCCGCTCTGGCCGTCGCCGCCGTGGGCGGTACCTGGCTCCTGCGTCGCCGGGCGAGAGGCGACGGGACCTGACGGACACCCTCCGCCGTCCGTCCGCCGGTACCGCCGTCCCCTCCTCCCCTCCGGGCCCCGCCCCTTCGGCCCGGAGGGGAGGAACAGGGGGAGGGCCGGAGGGCAGGACACAGGACCGCGCGGGCCACGTCGCCGCACCGGGCCGCGCGGGCGACCCGACCGGCTACCGGGGGAACGCCGGCGTCGTCGCCCGCCTCACCGCCGCCGCGCCCGGTGGGCCCTCCGCTCACGCCACCCACTGCTCGTACGCCATCTTCGCCACCAGCGTGAACACCACCGTCAGCAGCACGACCCGTACGAAGCCGCTGCCCTTCTTCAGCGCCGTGTGCGCGCCGACCGTCCCCCCGACGAGGTTGAACACGGCCATCAGCGCGGCCAGCTGCCAGTACACCGTGCCCTTCCAGGCGAACGTGGCGAGGGCGCCCGCGTTGGTGCAGCAGTTGACGATCTTGGCGGTGGCGGAGGCGGTGACGAGGTCGAGATGGAGGACCGCGGTGAGGGTGAGGACGAGGAACGTACCGGTGCCGGGTCCGATGAGACCGTCGTAGAAGCCGATGCCGACGCCCGCGAGGCCGATCGCGGCGAGGACGCGGCGGGCCGAGACCGGGCCGGTGGCCGGTGCCGTGCCGAAGGAGGGGCGCAGGATCACGAAGGCGCCCACACCCAGCAGGACCACCATGACCACCGGCTTCAGGATCTCGGTGCTCATCCCGGCGGCGACGAAGGCACCGGCCGTCGAGCCGGCGAGCGCCGCGAGACCGATGCGGACGGCGATCCGCACGTCCACCGGGGTGCGGCGGGCGTAGGTCACCGCCGCGCCGGTGGTGCCGACGATCGCGACCGCCTTGTTGGTGCCGAGGGCGTACTGGGCAGCGGCGGAGCCGTTCGGGAGGCCGAGGAGGAGGGCGGGCAGGAGCAACAGCCCGCCCCCGCCCACCACGGCGTCGATCCAGCCGGCCGCGAGGGCCGCGAGGCACAGGACGACGACCATGGTCAGCGATATGTCGGGCATGATCGGACCCTACGGGGGGACATAGGTGTGCCGTCCATCGACCTGAGGGATTTCTGAGGTTCCCCGAGGGCTCGCCGCCGACGGGGGGGCCGCCGGGCCCCCGTCTCCCGTATACGCCCGTATGCCGGTCGTCTCTCCTGGTCAGCGGCGGTCCGGGTGCTGTTCTCACACCCCACCCCGGCCTCTCGGAAACCCCTCACACTCCTGTGCGGGCCGGGGGGAGGGCAGCGTTCCTCACGGGAAACAGAGGTGATGCGGCCGGGTAACACCGGCACCGCACGCTCAAGGACATGACCTCGAACGAGCGTGTGGTGGTGATCGGCTCCGGCCTCGCGGGCGTACGTCTCGCCCGGCGGCTCGGAGAGCTCGGTGTGCCCGCCACCCTGGTGGGCGAGGAGGAGCACACACCGTACAACCGGGTGCTCCTCGCCGATGTCCTGGCCGGGCGGTACGCCCCCGAGGTCATCGCGCTGCCCGCGCCACCTCGGCTGACCCGCGGCCGGGTCGTCCGTGTCGACCGCGAGATGAGAGCCGTACATCTCGCGGACGGTACGGACATCGCCTACGACACCCTCGTCCTCGCGACCGGTTCGAACCCCGTGCTGCCGCCGCTGCGCGGCCTGTGGGACCCCGAGCGGCACGAGTTCCCCGAGGGGGTGCACGCCTTCCGGACCATGGACGACTGCCTGGGGCTGTCGAAGGCGGTGCGGCCGGGCGTACGGGCCGTCGTCATCGGCGGCGGGCTGCTCGGTGTCTCCGCCTCGCGGGCGCTCGCCCAGCGCGGCGCCCAGGTGGTCCTCGCCCAGCAGGGCGAGCGGCTGATGGAGCGCCAGCTCGACCCGTCGGCGTCCAGGCTGGTCCGGCGGCATCTGGTCGAACTCGGCGTCGAGGTGCACACCGAGACCCGGGTGCGCGCGGTGCGCAGCGTCGGCGGGAGCGTGCGGTCCGTGTCGCTGGCCGACGGGTACGCGCTCGACGCGGACCTCGTGGTCATCGCCTGCGGAGTCCACCCCCGGGTGGGTCTCGCGCAGGACGCGGGCCTCGCGGTACACAAGGGCGTCATCGTCGACGAGGAGCTGCGCACCTCCGACCCGCACATCCACGCGATCGGCGACTGCGCCCAGTTCGAGGGCACGGTCTACGGGCTCGCCACCCCCGCGCTCGAACAGGCCGACGTACTGGCCGAGTTGCTGGCGGGGGACACGGGCTCCCGCTACACCGGCACCCGCGCCCTGACCCGGCTGACGCTCGCCGGGCAGGACTTCCTCGATCTCGCCGCGTTCGGCGAGCCCGACCCCCGGCCCGGTGACGACGTCATCCAGCTCGCCGACGCCACCCGCGGCACCTACCGCAAGGTCGTCGTCCGCGACGACCGCCTGGTCGGCGGGGTCCTCGTCGGCGAACTCGGCACCGTCGGCGCGCTCGCCCGCGCCTGGGAGGGAGCAGAGCCGCTCCCCGACAACGGCCCTCTGCTCCACCTGCTCACCAACGATGGAGGCTCCTGATGACCGCCACTGGGGCGAACCCCACGATCGTGCTCGTCGGCCACGGCATGGTCGGCCAGCGCTTCCTCGAAGCGCTCGCCGAGCGCGGCCTGACCGCCACGCACCGCGTGGTCGTGCTGTGCGAGGAGCCGCGCCCCGCCTATGACCGTGTGGCACTGACCTCGTACTTCTCGGGGAAGACGCCCGAGGACCTGTCGATGACGGACATGGCGTTCATCGAGAGCCACGGCATCGAGCTGTACGTCGGCGACCCCGCGGAGACCGTGGACCGCGAGGCCCGCAGGGTCACCGCGCGGTCCGGGCAGGTCTTCGACTACGACGTCCTCGTCCTCGCCACCGGCTCGTACCCGTTCGTGCCGCCCGTCCCGAACAAGGACGCCGAGGGCTGCTTCGTCTACCGCACCATCGAGGACCTGCTCGCCATCGAGGAGTACGCGAAGAGCAGGGCCCGGGTGGGTGCCGTGGTCGGCGGCGGTCTGCTCGGTCTGGAGGCCGCCGGCGCGCTCAAGGGCCTCGGGATCGAGTCCCACATCGTGGAGTTCGCGCCGCGGCTGATGCCGGTGCAGGTCGACGAGGGCGGTGGCGCGGCGCTGCTGCGGACCATCGAGGAGATGGGCCTGTCCGTGCACACCGGTGTGGGCACGCAGGAGATCGTCGTCGGCGAGGACGGCGCGGTCACCGGTATGAAGCTGTCCGACGGCTCCGAACTCGCCACCGACATGGTGGTGTTCTCCGCCGGTGTCCGCCCCCGCGACCAGCTCGCCCGCGACTGCGGGCTGACGGTCGGCGAGCGCGGCGGCATCACCGTCGACGAGCAGTGCCGTACGGTCGGCGACCCGCACGTCTTCGCGATCGGCGAGTGCGCGCTGGCCGCCGACGGCCGGGTGTACGGCCTGGTGGCCCCCGGTTACGAGCAGGCCGAGACGGCCGCCGCGGCCATCGCCGCCGACGAGGCCGAGCAGTTGTCGTTCACCGGCGCCGACCTGTCCACCAAGCTGAAGCTCCTCGGCGTGGACGTGGCGTCCTTCGGTGACGCGCACGGCGCCACCGAGGACTGCCTGGACGTCGTCTACTCCGACTCCCGCTCGGGCCTGTACAAGAAGCTGGTCATCGGCCGGGACGGCACGCTCCTCGGCGGCATCCTGGTCGGCGACGCGGAGGCGTACGGCACGCTGAAGGCGTTCACCGGATCGGTCCCGCCGGTCTCCCCCGAGTCGCTGGTGCTGCCCGCCGGTGCCGGGGATTCCGCCCAGCTCGGCCCGACCGCCCTGCCGGACGACGCGATCATCTGCTCCTGCAACAACGTCCGCAAGGGCACGATCCGCGCGGCGGTCACCGAGCACAGGTGCACCACCGTGCCCGAGGTCAAGAAGTGCACCAAGGCCGGTACGACCTGCGGCTCCTGCGTCAAGGTCCTGGGCCAGCTGGTCAACGCCGAGCTGGAGGCCGGCGGCGTCGTCGTCGACAAGGGCCTGTGCGGCTGCTTCTCGCAGACCCGCGAGGAGCTGTACGAGATCGTCCTGGCACTGCGCATCAACAAGTACCAGGACCTGCTGGACCGTTACGGCCGTGAGGAGGCCCGGGGCGGCGACGGCTGCGAGATCTGCAAGCCGACCGTCGGCTCGATCATCGCCTCCCTCGCCCCGACGATCGGCGCCGACGTCTACGTCCTGGACGGCGAGCAGGCCGCGTTGCAGGACACCAACGACCACTTCCTGGCCAACCTCCAGAAGAACGGCTCGTACTCGGTCGTCCCGCGCATCCCCGGCGGTGAGATCACCCCCGAGGGCCTGATCGTCATCGGGGAGATCGCCCGCGACTTCGGCCTCTACACCAAGATCACCGGTGGTCAGCGGATCGACATGTTCGGCGCGCGTGTCGAGCAACTGCCACTGATCTGGACCCGGTTGGTGGACGCCGGTTTCGAGTCGGGCCACGCGTACGGCAAGTCCCTGCGCACGGTGAAGTCCTGTGTCGGGCAGACCTGGTGCCGCTACGGCGTCCAGGACTCCGTCCGCATGGCCATCGACCTGGAACTGCGCTACCGGGGCCTGCGCTCCCCGCACAAGCTCAAGTCGGCGGTCTCCGGGTGCGCCCGCGAGTGCGCCGAGGCCCAGTCGAAGGACTTCGGCGTCATCGCCACCACCAACGGCTGGAACCTGTACGTCGGCGGCAACGGCGGCGCCACCCCGCGCCACGCCGACCTGCTGGCGCAGGACCTCTCCGACGCCGGGCTGATCCGGCTGATCGACCGCTTCCTGATGTTCTACATCCGCACGGCGGACCGCCTGGAGCGCACGTCGACCTGGCTGGAGCGCATCCCCGGCGGGCTGGACCACGTACGCGACGTGGTGGTGGAGGACTCCCTCGGTATCTGCGAGGAGCTGGAGTCGCTGATGGCGGCGCACGTCTCCCACTACCGCGACGAGTGGGCCGACACCATCAACGACCCCGAGAAGCTCGCCCGGTTCGTGTCCTTCGTGAACGCGCCGGACACCCCCGACCCGGTCGTGGGCTTCGTGCCCGAGCGCGACCAGATCAAGCCCGACCTGCCGCTTCTGTCCATCGGCCTGCGCCCCGCCGAAGACGTCCTGGAAGGAACCGCCCAGCGATGACCCTGGCACCCGAGACGACCGACCTGAAGGTCCGACTGCGCCTCGCCGACGGCTGGCTCACGGTCTGCGACCTGAGCGCCCTGCTGCCGGGCCGCGGTGTGGCGGCCCTGCTGCCCGACGGCGAGCAGGTGGCCGTCTTCCGCGACCGCGCGGGCACCCTGTACGCCATCGACAACCGCGACCCGTTCGGCGGCGCGGCGGTCCTCTCCCGCGGCCTGACCGGCTCGCACCAGGGCCGGCCGTTCGTCGCCTCCCCCCTCCTGAAGCAGCGCTTCGACCTGGAGAACGGGCAGTGCCTGGACGACGAGACCGTGCGGATCAGGACGTACGAGGTACGGGCCTCGTAACTCCCGTCATCGGCGCCGGAACGGGCACGCCCGTTCCGGCGCCGCGGCGTTCGCGGCCGAGGCGGCGGGCGGCGGGAGGTGGGCGGTGTCCGTCGAGAGGTGGTGCGGATCGTCGTGGCCCGGGCTCAGGACTTCAGCTGGTCGTACGTCACCCCGGTCAGCCGCTCCGAGCGTTCCCAGAGGAGTCGGCCCGCCCGGTCGTCGAGGGTCCAGGGGGCGCGCGGCGACCTGGCGGGCGCGCCGCGCCACATCAGGAACCCGGGTCCGATGAAGGAGTCGGGCGCGACGCCGGGCGCGGTGGCCGCGTACAGCGTGGGCAGGGCGCCCGCCTCCGCGGACTGGGCGAAGAAGCGGTTGCCGACCCGCATCAACCGCTCGGTCGCCTTGCGGCCCTCCGCCCTGGCCCCGGCGGTCTGCAGGTTCGTCGCCGCGTACCCGGGGTGGGCGGCCGCGGCGACGACGTCGGAGCCGGCCGCCGCAAGCCGCCGGGCCAGCTCGTGGGTGAACAGCAGATTGGCCGTCTTGGAACGGCCGTAGGCCAGCCAACGCCCGTATCTGCGCGTGGTGTCGAGGTCGTCGAGGTCGATGTTCGCGCGCAGGTGCATCCCGCTGGAGAGGGTCACGACCCGCGCGCCGGCGGTGCCGAGCAGCAGGGGCGCCAGCAGGCCCGTGAGCGCGAAGTGCCCGAGGTGGTTGGTCCCGAACTGCGTCTCGAAGCCGTCGGCGGTGCGGCCCTCCGCCACGGCCATCACACCCGCGTTGTTGATCAGCAGATCGAGCCGCTCGTACGTCCTCTCGTACGCGACGGCGAACCGCCGTACCGACGAGAGGTCCCCGAGGTCCAGCCGGAGCAGCTCGACGTGGCCGCCGGGCGTCTCGGCTCTCATCCGCTCCAGGGCCGCGGCGCCCCGCTCCTCGCTCCGGCAGGCGAGCACCACATGGGCGCCCCGGCGGGCGAGTTCACGTGCGGTGACGTAGCCGATGCCGCTGTTGGCACCGGTCACGACGGCGGTGCGGCCGCGCTGGTCCGGGATGTCGTCCACGTTCCAACCCGCCATGCCGCCACCCCTTCGAAAGCGTTCCCGACGCCCCCAGCGTATGAGGGGGCGGAGCCGTTGTCTGCGGGTGCGCGGGCGCGGTTCGCGCGGTTCCCCGCGCCCCGCGTCGGACGGTGCTCTACCAAGGCGACCGGGACTCCTCCTCGCGCCCCGGCATCGGCCTCGTGTCGAGATAGAACCACTCGGCGTCGGGCCCGGGCCCGTTCCCGGAGTCCGCCCCCGAGCCGGCCCCGGAGTCCGCCCCGGTCGGCCAGGGCGGCGCACCCGCCGCACCCGTGCCCTCCGAACCACGCACGGCCCCCGCACCCACCGCCGCGAGATCCCAGTCCTGCGCCTGCCCCCAGCCCGCCCCGGGCCCGGCCGGCACCACCGGCATCGGCGAGGTCTCCGGCAGCGGCGGCACGGGCCGCCCCGCCCCCCGTCCCTCGGGAACCGCCTTCGTCCCCGTCTCCGTGAGTTCCGGCATCAGCAGCTCGACGCGCACCCCGGCCCCCCGCTGCTGCGTCACGAACTCCTCGACCTGGCTGCGGCACGCATGGTCGAGGTGGGTGACCCCCAGCAGGTCGAGGCGGATCCGCGGCTTCCCGGAGGCCGCCGCGTTCTCCAGCGCGTCGATCAGCCGCGGCAACCGCAGGAACGTCGCGTTGCCCGCCATGACGACCTTCGCCGTGTCGTCCTCCAAGTGCTGGCGCACCACGGTCTGCGACATCCGCAGCGCGGCCAGCACGACGCCCGCCGCGAGCCCGAACAGCACCCCTTCGAGCAGCGCCGTCGCCGTGATGACGAGCGTCGTGAGTGTCATGACGGCGAACTCCCCGCGGTCCTGCCGCCACATCTTCGGGAACTCCTCCGGCGCGAACAGCTTCCACCCGCTGTGCACCAGCACGCCCGCGAGCACGGAGATCGGGATCAGGGCCAGTACCTGCGGCAGCAGCAGCGCGAACGCGAGCAGCCAGAGCCCGTGGAGCGTACGGGAGATCCGGGTCTTCGCCCCGGCCTGCACGTTCGCGGAGCTGCGCGCGACGACCGCCGTGATGGGCAGCGCGCCGAGGAGGCCGGCGACGGTGTTGCCCGCGCCCTGTGCGAGGAGCTCGGTGTTGTAGCGGGTGCGCGGCCCGTTGTGCATCCGGTCCACGGCGGCGGCCGTGAACAGGCTCTCCGCCGAGGCGATCACCGTGAACGTGAGGATCGCCGTGATGATCCCCGCGTCGGCGAGCCCGGCGAGCTGCCCGGGCCCGGGCACGTCCACGGAGGCCAGCAGGTTGCCCACCTGAAGCGTCTTCACCTCGACGCCCGGCAGGGAGGCGACGGCGATACCGATCCCGACGGCCACGAGCGCGGCCGGGATCTTCTTGACGGCTGCCGGCCCCGGCAGCCCCTTCCACACGAAGCTCAGCACGACGGTGACGATCCCGAGCCCGGCGGCGATGAGCGCCTGCGGGTCGGTCACGGTGCCGGCGATCAGCCCGGGGACCCCGGCCATGTTCTCGAAGGGGGTGCCCGGCGCCCTGGCGTCGGTCATCGGGTACAGCTGGCTGAACATCAGCGGCAGTCCGATGCCGGCGAGCATGCCCTGCACGACGGCTAGGGAGATCGCCTGGAACATCCGGCCCAGCTTCACCAGGCCCAGCACGATCTGGAGGATGCCGGAGAAGAGCACGATCACGCCCAGCATGGCGACGCCGAACTCCATCACCGTCTCGGCGACCAGCGCGGCGAGCCCCGCCGCCGGCCCGCTGACCTGGAGGGTGCTGCCGCGCGCCGCCCCGACCACCAGACCGCCGATCACCCCGGAGATGATGCCCAGCTCGGCGGGCACCCCGGAGGCGACGGCCACGCCGATGCAGAGCGGCAGCGCGACGAGGAACACGACGAGGGAGGCGGTGACCTCCGTGCCGACGTCGATCCGCCCGGCACCCCGGGCCCGGCCGGAACCACCCGCCCGCCCCAGGACCCCGGCCCACCCGGAGCCACCCGCCCGCCGGCGGGAACCGGACCCCCTGCCGGAAGCCTCCGGCGCGGGCGCCTCGGGCCCCCACTCCGCTTCCCCCGGACCACCGCCCGGGCCGGCCGGGGCTGCCCTCCGGGCGCCCGCCGCGTGGCGGCCGTGTGCGCCGCTCATGAGCCGTGCACCTTGAAGCCGCCGTCCTCGTCGAGTTCGTGGATCGTGCCGGTGTCGATCTCGTAGTACCAGCCGTGCAACCGGAGCCGGCCGGCGTCCAGTTGCTGCCGGGCGACGGGATACTCACGGAGCACGGCGAGCTGGTTGCGGATGTTGAGCTGAACGACCTCGCGCAGAGTGGGGTCGTCGGACGCGGCGGCGATCCGCGTCGCGGGTCCGCCGCACTCGCCGCCCGCCACGGCTCCGTCGCGCAGGACGGGTTCGAGCGCGGGGCGGGCGTAGTCGAGCCAGGCGTCCACCCTGGGCAGGCCGGACAGGTCGGCGCGGTACTTCAGCGCGCCCATCGCCCCGCAGTGGGAGTGACCGCAGACGACGATGTCCTGAACGCCGAGCGCCTCCAGTGCGTACTCGATGGTGGCGGCCTCGCCGGAGGCCGCTCCGTACGCGTCGTGCGGCGGCACGATGTTGCCCGCATTCCGTAGCTCGAATATCTCACCGGGGCGTGCTCCGGTGATCAGCGCGGGAATCACCCGCGAGTCCGAGCAGGTAATGAACAGCGCCTCGGGGAATTGCCCGACGGCGAGTTTCCGGTATTCGTCGCTCTCGAAGCCGACCCGGCGCCTGAACGACCGGGCGCGATCCAGCAACGCCTTCATCTTGCCCTCCTCGATGCTTCCGACCAGGTGCTACGACCGTAGGGGGGCGATGACCAGAGGAAGGTTAAGCGAACACTAAAACGCCGCCAGGGTTTCCACAGATTTCAGCCAGGCAGCCCTTCGCCGCAGGTCGACCGGCTGAATACAAGCTGTTTCTGAGGGTCATTTCACAATGCTCCGGATTCCCTGCACATCACTGTTCGGTCTCTTGTAGCGTGGTCGCCCCCACAGCACGGGAACCGTGTTGTACGGACCCTTTGGAGTGACAGGACGCCATGGGCGTACGAGTGCTGCTCATCGAGGACGACGAGACGATCGCCGAACCGCTCGCCGACGGGCTGCGCCACTTCGGCCTGGCGGTCCACCACGTGGCCACCGGCGCGGACGGACTGAGAGGTCCGCACGGCGATGTAGTCCTGCTGGACCTCGGCCTGCCCGACATGGACGGCATCGACGTCTGCCGTGGCATCCGCCGGTCCTCGGACGTCCCCATCATCATCCTCAGCGCCCGGGGCGAGGAGGCCGACCGAGTCCTGGGCCTGGAGCTGGGCGCCGACGACTACCTGGCGAAACCATTCAGCATCCGTGAGCTGGTGGCCCGGATACGGGCGGTGTCCCGGCGGCATCGGCGGCCGGGGCCGGGACCGGGCCGGGGGGCACCGGCCGACCCGCTCGGCCAACCCGGTTTCGCAGCAGGGGAGTTCACCGTACGGGGAGAGGTACTGTCCGGGAGCGCGACCGTACCGGGAACCGGGGCCGAGCCGGGGGAGGGGGCGGGGGCGGGGAGCCGTCCCGGCGCGGGAGCCGACGCCCGGCACGGGCTCGGCACCTCGCCCGAGTACGACTGGGGGACGGCGTACGAGACACCCGCGCACGGGACACCGTCACCGGTTCCGTCGGCACATGGGATGTCGGCGCGGGAGGCGTCGGCACATGGGATGTCGGCGCGGGAGGCGTCGGCACATGGGATGTCGGCGCGGGCTGCCCCGGCGAAACGTCCCCAGGCGTTCGGCACCCCGCCCCACGGCACACCCGGCTACGGCACACCCGGCTTCGGCACCCCGCCCCACGGCACACCCGGCTACGGCACACCCGGCTTCGGCACCCCGCCCCACGGCACCCCCGGCTACGGCACGCCCGCCTTCGGCACACCGGCCCCGGGAGGCGGCCCCTTCGCTGGCCCGCCCTTCGGTACTCCCCCGCACGGCACCCCCGTCCCCGAGCCTGCCGTCCACGAACCCCCCGTCTACGAGCCCCCGGCGTACGAACAGGCCCCGGCCGAGCCCCGTGACGCCTCCGGCCCGGCTGCCGTGGGCGAACGTTCCGTGCCGCCGCCCGGGCCGCTGGTCGTGGACCGGCGGACGCGGCAGGTGTGGGTGGGGGACGTGCCGGTCGCGCTGACGCCGAAGGAGTTCGAGCTGCTGGCGCTGCTCACCGAGGACCCGGGGGCGGTCTACTCCCGGCAGCAGATCCTCAACCGCGTCTGGGACGACCACTACCAGGGCCCCACCAAGACCCTGGACGTGCATGTCGCCACCCTGCGCCGCAAGCTGGGCGACCCGGCGTGGATCCAGACCCTGCGGGGTGTGGGCTTCCGGCTCGCCGTCCGCGCTCCCGGGCCGGGGCAGGGCCGTGGACCGGCGCCGGGTCCGGGCAGGCAGCACACAGCAGAGACGGCGGCGCCATGACCCGCCGCCTGCTGCTGAGTTACCTCAGCCTCGCCGCCCTCGTCCTGCTGGGCCTGGAGATCCCGCTGGGCTTCGTCTACTCGCGGGCCGAACGCGAGCGGATCGTCAACTCCGCGAACGACGAGGCCGAGTCGGTCGCCGCGTTCGCCGCGCTGTCCCTCGCCGCCCGGCGTCCGGACGAACTCGCCGAACGGGCCGAGCACTGCGCCGAGCGCATCGGCGGCCAGGTGGTCATCGTCGATGCCCGGGGGAACCTGCTGGCGACCTCGCACGGCCTGTCCGAGGACGAGGAACGGGACCTGGCCTCCCTGCCCGAGATCTCCGCCGCGCTCAAGGGCCGGGCCACCACCGACGTACGCACGACGACGGCCGGCGGGGTGCACTACCTGTCCGTGGCGGCCCCCGTGGGCCACACCACGACAGCAACCTCGACGATCCCGAACACCGGCCCCGCGACGAACTCCGGCCCCGCGACGAACGCCGCCGCGCCCGGGGGCGGAGGCCGGGCCACCGACGCGGGCCCGGTCCCGCGCACCGGCACGGACCCGGGCGCGGTCGTCGGTGCGGCCTCCGCCGAGGCGACCCAGGGCGCCGTCCGCATCACCCTGCCCACGACCATGGTGCACGCCCGGGTGTCCGCGGTGTGGCTGCTGCTGGTACTCGCCGGGCTCGCGGTGCTCGCCGGTGTCGCCGTGGTGGCGTTCGCGTTCGCACGCTGGGCGGGGCGGCCCATCCGCCAGTTGGAGGAGGCCACCCACCGTCTCGCGGAGGGCGGGGCGGCCGCCTCCGTGAAGGTCACCTCGGGCCCGCCCGAGGTGCTCAGCCTGGCGGCGGCCTTCAACACGACGGCCGCCCGGCTGGAACACCTGCTGGCCTCCCAGCGCGCCTTCGCCGGCGAGGCCTCGCACCAGCTGAAGACACCGCTCGCGGCGCTGCGGCTGCGCCTGGAAAACCTGGAGCCGGACATCGCCCGGCGCGCCCGGCCGAGCCTCGACGCCGCCGTCACCGAGACCGACCGGCTGGCCCGGATGGTCGAGGGACTGCTCGCGATGGCCCGGCTGGAGGAGGAGGCGGCCATCCCGGTCCAGGTCGACGTGGGCGCGATCTGCGCGGAACGCCACCGCACCTGGAGCCCGTTGTTCGCGCGCGAGGGGGTCTCGCTGGTCCTCTTCGCGGGCAGCGTGGGCCCGGTGACGGCGCTGCCCGGAGCCGTCGAGCAGATCCTCGACAACCTGATCTCCAACGCGCTGCGCGCCTCGCCGTCCGGCAGCACGGTCACCATGGAGCTGCGGCTCCTCGCCCCCGCCCGGCGGGGCCTGCGCGACGCCCGCCCCGCCTGGGTCGACCTCCATGTCACCGACGAGGGGCCGGGGATGACGGCCGAGCAGCGGGCCCGTGCCTTCGACCGCTTCTGGCGCGCACCCGGCGCCCCCAAGGGCGGCACCGGGCTCGGTCTCTCCCTCGTCCAGCGCCTCGCGCACGCCAGCGGCGGCGCGGTCGCGCTCCACGAGGCGGCCACGGGCGGTCTGGACGCCGTCGTCCGCCTGCCGTCGGCGGAGTCGCCGGCCCCGCCGGGCGGCCACGGATTCGGTACGCGGCCCGGTCCGCGCAGGCGCGAGGCGCCGCCGCTGCCCGCGTGACCCGACCGCGTCACGGCTCGGGGGGCGCGCTGCGGGCGACCGTGCGCCCACGGGCAGCCGTCGCCCGGGAGCGCCCCCGCGCGGTCATCGATTGTCCATGCCGCGTCCATCACGGTCCCCTAGGTTCCATCACCGCGCGACCCCGCCGCCGACCGGCAGGCGGGCCGGTCAACGCATCCTTGGAGCGACAGTGGAACGTCGTACCCTGCTACGCGCGGCCGTCCTCGGCGGCACCTCGACCGCGTTCGGCGGAACCCTGTGGCGCGGCGCCGCGTACGCCGCGCCCGCCCAGCCCGGCGCGGGCCCGTACGGCGCCCTCGGCGCGCCGGACGCCCACGGCATCAGGCTCCCGAGCGGTTTCACCAGCCGGGTGATCGCCCGCTCCGGCCGGACGGTGCCCGGCACGTCGTACACCTGGCACAACGCGCCCGACGGCGGAGCCTGTTACGCGGACGGCAGCGGCTGGATCTATGTCTCCAACTCGGAGATCAGCCCGTCCGGCGGTGCGAGCGCGGTGCGGTTCTCCTCCACGGGCACGATCACGTCCGCGTACCGCATCCTCTCCGGCACCCGGACGAACTGCGCGGGCGGCAGGACGCCGTGGAACACCTGGCTGTCGTGCGAGGAGGTCGACCGCGGGTACGTCTACGAGACCGACCCGTGGGGTGCGAAGGCGGCGGTCCGCCGGGACGCCATGGGCCGCTTCAAGCACGAGGCGGCCGCCGCGGACCCCACCCGCGGGGTCGTCTACATGACGGAGGACGTCACCGACGGATGCTTCTACCGCTTCCGGCCGGCGACCTGGGGCGATCTGTCGGCGGGCACACTGGAGGTCCTGGTGGCCGGCACCGCCACCAGCGGCCCGGTGACCTGGGCGAGGGTGCCCGACCCGTCCGGGGCGACCGCCACCCGCGACCAGGTCCCGGGCGCCAAGCGCTTCAACGGCGGCGAGGGCTGCTACTACGCCGACGACACCTGCTGGTTCACGACGAAGGGCGACAACCGCGTCTGGCAGTACGACGCCGCCGCGCAGACCATCGAACTCGCCTACGACGACTCCCTGGTGACCGGTGGCACGGCCCCCCTCACCGGCGTCGACAACGTCACCGGCGCCGTCTCCGGTGATCTCTTCGTCGCGGAGGACGGCGGCACCATGGAGATCTGCGTGATCACCCCGGACGACGTCATCGCCCCGTTCCTGCGCATCGACGGCCAGTCCTCCTCGGAGATCACCGGTCCGGCCTTCTCCCCCGACGGCCGCCGCCTGTACTTCTCCAGCCAGCGCGGCACCAGCGGCAGTTCGTCGGGCGGCATCACGTACGAGGTGACGGGGCCGTTCCGTACCTGAGTATTCCCCCGAAGGAATTTCGAACTCTTCTCCACGCAAAACTCATTCGATTTTCCTTCTGCTAGGTTCTGCGCGTGGTCTTGCCCAAAGAATCGGGGCCGGCGAGCCCCGGAGTCGGCACCCGCCCGCGCAAGGTTCTCCTCGCGGCATGCGGTACTCGCGAGGACGTGCAACCCTTCCTCGCATTGGCCGTGGCGCTCCGTCGCCACGGCCACACACCGTTATTGGCCGCCCCCTCGCCCTATGCGCCCGAAGCGGCCGCGTACGGGGTGGATTTCGCGTCGATCGACGACGGACCCACCCGTATCCTCGACGAGCCGGAAACCCGCCGGATCATCGACCACGGACCGCTGGGGGTACGTGGGAACATCGCGGCCGCCAGAACGGTGGCCCGTCTGAAGAAACTACTGATTCCCTCTCTGCAGGACGTGGCCGCGATCGCCCACGATCACGGGGATGTGGCGGCCGTAGTGCATTCGGCGGCATTCCCCGCCCAGCATGTGGCCGACATACTGGAGGTGCCCGCCGTCATCGTCGCCCTGCAGCCCGGCTGGATTCCCACCGATGAATTCCCCTGCTCTCTGCTGCCGTTGCCGAGGGTGCCCCGTTTCCTGAACCGGAGCACCTACGCGGTGGTGACGGCGACCCAGCGGTCCCGTGACGTGGAGCGCTGGCGGACGACGGAGCTGGGGCTCACGGCGCGCAGGTACGGCGCCCTGGGCTGGCTGCGCGACCCCGAGGGCAGACGGCGGCAGGTGCTCCAGTCGTTCAGCCGGCATGTGATGCCGGTCGACCCCGTCTGGGGTGACGCCGTCCACACCACGGGCTTCTGGTTCATGCCGGCGCGCCCCGACTGGACGCCGCCCGCGGAGCTGACCCGGTTCCTGGACGAGGGACCGGCACCGGTCTGCGTCGACTTCGGGAGGATGGCCGACACCTGGACGCCCCCGTACAACGCCCTGGTCATGGAGGCGATCCGACTGGCCGGGGTCAGGGCCGTCGTGGTGGCGGGGTGCGGCGGCACCGAGCCGTCTCCCCCGTCGCGGGACGTCCTGACGATCGGGGCGGCGCCGCACGACTGGCTCTTCCCGCGTACGGCGGCGGTCGTCCACCACGGCGGCCCCAGCACCGTCGGAGCCGCCCTCGCCGCCGGCCGCCCCCAGGTCCTCTGCCCCCACATGGGCGACCAGTCCCACTGGTCCGCGCGTATGCGGGCGCTGGGCGTGGCCCCCGCTCCCCTGCCCGCCCAGCACCTCACGGCGGCGAAGCTCGCGGAGGCGATCGGCCGGGCGGTCGAGGACCGGCACCTGTGGTACCGGGCGACGGAGATGGCCCCTTTGATCCGCGCCGAGAACGGCGTCGACGCGGCGGTGAGTTCCCTGCTGGCCCGACTCGCTTGACTCCTTCCCGAATCACGAATCCCGAATCCCGAATCCCGATCACCAATCACCGGTTACCGATCCCCGATTTCCGATTTCCGATTTCCGATCAGCGGTTCCTGATCAGCCACCGGAAATCCGCTCCCCCGACACCTCCGAGCGCCCCCCACACCCCCCGTCCCCCACGCACACGAACAGAGAGCCTCCGAGTGCTACAGATCCCTTTGACCGAGACCCGGATCGCGCCCGGTACCGTCATTTCCTGGTCCCTGCGCAGCAAACACGCCCCCCGTTCGGGGGGAGACGATCCGGCCGCCGTGTCCAAGTCCGCGTCCTTCAACCAGGACAAGCATCATTCGTCGTTCCAGGCGACGCGGAGCACGAGTGACTGCATCGCCAGTTCCATCACGATCACCTTCGAGATCGAGGGCCGCCTGGACCTCGCGGCGCTGGAATCCGCCCTCCTGCTCCTCGTGCGCCGCCATGAGGTGCTCCGCTGTGAATTCCGGCGACTGGCCGGTGATCTGACCTGCACGGCGATGTCACCCGAGTCCATCTCGCTGGAAGCGGAGCAGGTCGGCCATTTCCACACCTCGGAGGAACTGCACACCCATCTGGACAAGGAATTCAAGAGCCTCGACACGCTGTCCTGGCCGCTGCTCCTGATGGGCGCGGTGGTCCGGGAGTCGCGTTCCACGGTCTATCTCTGCTTCGACCACCTCGTGTGCGACGGCATGTCGATGCCCGTGGTGGTGAACGAGATCCAGACGGCATACGCGGCGCACACGGCCGGCCGTCTTCCCGAACTCCCGCCCACGGCCAGCTACCTGACCTTCGGGGACGCGCAACGCCGCCGCTGGTCGTCCCTGCGGCCCGACGACCACCGGCTGGAGTACTGGAAGGGCTTCATCGCCCGGAACGGCGGGTTCTTCCCCCGGTTCCCCTTCGACATCGGGGTGGCGGACGACCGCCTGTACCCGATGGCGAACCGGAGCCGCCGGCTGCTGGACGCCGACGAGACGAACGCCCTCGCGGCGGGTGCGCGTGCGGCGGGGGGCAGCGTCTTCACCGGTGTGCTGGCGGCGGCCGCGACGGCGCTGCGCCGGCTGGGAGGACCCACGGTGTACCGGGGTCTGCTGCCGGTCAGCGAGAGGAACGCGGAGGTGTGGGAGCACTCCGTGGGCTGGTTCGTGAACACGATGCCCATCGAGTTCGAGGTGGGCGAGGAGGGTGCCGGGGGCCACGCCGCCACCATGGCCCGGGCGGCCGCCGCCTACACCGAGATGCAGCGGCACGTGGACGTCCCGTTCGTACGGGCCTGGGAGCTGCTCGCGCCGGAGGCCTACTGCCTGCACCACTGGCCGTACGCCGTGAACTTCTTCTCGTACATCGACTTCCGCAGGACCCCCGGCGGCGAACAACACCCCCGGTGGAACCCCAGGCTGCACGTGTGGGCGGCCTGCGGCAACGGCATCAGCCACTGGTTCCACCGGACCGCCGCGGGCCTGCACGTCAACACGTTGCACGTCGACACACCCGAGGCACAAGAGATCAACGACGCCGTGCACGACGAACTCGTGGGGGTGCTGCGGGAGATCGGGGACGCTCAGCGGAACTCGTGAGTGACCTCGATCGCGCCCACGATGTGGGCGTTGAACGCGTCGAGCTCCAGAACAGGTGGAGGGCGGCACCCCCCGCACGGGGTGCCGCCCTCCTTTCGTGATCCGGAACCGCCGCCCATCGGTGAGGGTCGGTCGGGGACGAACGGCGGTTCCGGGGAACGGGGTGCGAGGCCGGGTGCCTCGCGGTGGATCGGCTAGCGGTGGTCGCTGCCCTCCGACTGGGTCGCCGCACGGCCGGCCTCCAGGCGGGCCACCGGGATGCGGAACGGGGAGCAGGAGACGTAGTCGAGACCGACCTCGTGGAAGAAGTGGACCGACTCGGGGTCGCCGCCGTGCTCGCCGCAGACGCCGAGCTTGAGGTCGGGGCGGGTGGCGCGGCCGGCCTCGGCGGCCAGCTTCACCAGGGAGCCCACACCGTCCTTGTCGATGGTCTCGAACGGGCTGACGCCGAAGATGCCCTTCTCCAGGTAAGCGGTGAAGAAGGACGCCTCCACGTCGTCCCGGCTGAAGCCCCACACCGTCTGGGTGAGGTCGTTCGTGCCGAAGGAGAAGAACTCCGCCGCCTCGGCGATCTGACCGGCGGTCAGCGCGGCCCGCGGCAGTTCGATCATCGTGCCGATCGACAGCTTCAGTCGCGTACCGGTCGTGGCCTCGACCTCGGCGATGACCTGGTCGGCCTCCTCGCGGACGATCTCCAGCTCCTGGACGGTGCCGACGAGCGGAATCATGATCTCGGCGCGGGGGTCGCCCTTGGCGTTCTTCCGCTCGGCCGCCGCCTCCGCGATGGCCCGCACCTGCATGGTGAACAGGCCGGGGATGACCAGGCCGAGGCGGACGCCGCGCAGACCCAGCATCGGGTTCTGCTCGTGCAGCCGGTGGACGGCCTGGAGGAGGCGCAGCTCGTTCTCGTGGGGCTCCTGGCGGGACTCCGCCAGGGCGACCCGGACCGACAGCTCGGTGATGTCCGGCAGGAACTCGTGCAGCGGCGGGTCGAGGAGACGGATCGTCACCGGCAGGCCGTCCATCGCGGAGAACAGCTCGACGAAGTCCTGCTTCTGCAGCGGGAGCAGCGCCTTCAGGGACTCCTCGCGCTCCGCCTCCGTGTCGGCCAGGATCAGCCGCTCGACCAGCTCACGGCGGTCGCCGAGGAACATGTGCTCCGTACGGCACAGCCCGATGCCCTGGGCGCCGAAGCGGCGGGCGCGCATCGCGTCCTCGGCGTTGTCCGCGTTGGCCCGCACCCGCAGCCGGCGCTTGCGGTCGGCGAAGGCCATGATCCGGTGGACGGCCTCGACCAGTTCGTCGGCGTCGTT
The DNA here is from genome assembly GCF_056437585.1 of Streptomyces sp. NPDC042364. Lineage (NCBI taxonomy): Bacteria > Bacillati > Actinomycetota > Actinomycetes > Kitasatosporales > Streptomycetaceae > Streptomyces > Streptomyces sp. NPDC042364. The sequence continues at coordinate 290,738 of NZ_JBWKAJ010000008.1, forward strand.
GGCGCCGGCGTGCATCCGGCCCTCGAAGTACTCCACGACCGGGGACGGGACCACCGGGACCTCGCCCAGGTAGACCTTGCCGGACGACCCGTCGATGGAGATCAGGTCGCCCTCCTCCACCACATGGCCGCCGGGCACCGTCATCCGGCGGCGCTTGGTGTCGACCTCCAGCTCCTCGGCGCCGCAGACACAGGTCTTGCCCATACCGCGGGCGACCACGGCCGCGTGGGAGGTCTTGCCGCCGCGCGAGGTCAGGATGCCCTCGGCCGCGATCATGCCGTCGAGGTCGTCGGGGTTGGTCTCCCGGCGGACCAGGATGACCTTCTCGCCGGACCGGGACCACTTCACGGCCGTGTACGAGTCGAAGACCGCCTTGCCGACGGCCGCGCCCGGCGACGCCGCGATGCCCCGGCCGACCTGCTGGACCTTCGCCTCCTCGTCGAAGCGCGGGAACATCAGCTGCGCCAGCTGCGCCCCGTTGACGCGCTGGAGCGCCTCCGCCTCGTCGATGAGGCCCTGGTCGACGAGCTGGGTGGCGATCCGGAAGGCCGCGCCCGCCGTGCGCTTGCCGACGCGGGTCTGGAGCATCCACAGCCGGCCGCGCTCGATGGTGAACTCGATGTCGCAGAGATCCTTGTAGTGGTTCTCCAGGGTCTCCATGATCTGCATCAGCTGGTCGTACGACTTCTTGTCGATCGACTCCAGCTCGGCGAGGGGGACCGTGTTGCGGATGCCCGCGACCACGTCCTCGCCCTGGGCGTTCTGCAGGTAGTCGCCGTAGACGCCCTGGTGGCCGGAGGCGGGGTCACGGGTGAAGGCGACGCCGGTGCCGGAGTCGGGGCCGAGGTTGCCGAAGACCATGGAGCAGACGTTGACGGCGGTGCCGAGGTCGTGCGGGATGCGCTCCTGGCGGCGGTAGAGCTTCGCGCGGTCGCCGTTCCACGACTCGAAGACGGCCTTGATGGCCAGGTCCATCTGCTCGCGCGGGTCCTGCGGGAAGTCCCGGCCGGCCTCCTTCTTGACGATCTTCTTGAAGGTGGTGACCAGCTTCTTGAGGTCGGCGGCCTCCAGCTCGGTGTCGACCGTGACGTTCTTGGTCTCCTTGGCCTTGTCGAGGGCGTCCTCGAAGAGTTCGCCGTCGACGCCGAGGACGGTCTTGCCGAACATCTGGATGAGCCGGCGGTAGGAGTCCCACGCGAAACGCTCGTCGCCGGCCTGGTCGGCGAGGCCCTTCACGGACTTGTCGGAGAGGCCGATGTTGAGGACGGTGTCCATCATGCCGGGCATGGAGAACTTGGCGCCGGAGCGGACCGAGACGAGGAGCGGGTCGTCGGCCTGGCCGAGCTTCTTGCCCATGCGCTTCTCGAGGGCCTCCAGGTGGGCGGTCACCTCGTCACGCAGTGCCGCGGGTTCGTCGCCGCTGTCGAGGTAGACCTTGCACGCCTCGGTGGTGATGGTGAAGCCGGGAGGCACCGGAAGACCCAGGTTGGTCATCTCGGCGAGGTTCGCGCCCTTGCCACCGAGGAGGTCCTTGAGGTCCTTGTTGCCCTCGGTGAAGTCATAGACGAACTTCACGCCCTCAACGCTCTGAGCTACGTGGCCTACGTGGGGATCTTTGTTTTCCGACACAGGTCCCAACTCCTTGAGGACGCGGTGGCTGCCCTGACGGCGAGGAACATACCCAGATCGAAGGCTCCTGGGTACGTCCACTTGCGCGTCATGCGCCTGTAACCACCCGTCCGCCAGCAGATCGAAAGTCAAAGATTGGCAAGGAGTTGAACGCAGATGCGTTCACCTCTTGAAGGCGCGAGGGATCAGGAGCGGCATTTGACGCTCAGATGAGCACCGTTCAACACGTCTGAGTTCGCGCGATGAACGATCAAAGGGTGGCACTGAGTGCCACCCTTTGAAGACCCGGAACCGCCCAAGATCCGCTCATCTGAGCGCAACCCTTATCAAGGGTGGCGAGAATCACGCGTTCGGGGAGGCCCGGATTTCACTATCCGGACCGCCGCCCGGGATGGAAACCCGCCTGTCACAACCCCGGCGGACCTCCCGTCACACCCCCAGCGCCGCCAAGCGCTCCTCCGCCCGTTCGGGCGCGTACAGGTACTCGACGACCAGGGCTCCCGCACCGATCAGACCCGCCCGCTCGCCCAGCCGGGACGTGACCACGTCCAGGTGGGCCGTGGAGCGGGGCAGCGCCCGCTGGTAGAGGAGTTCGCGCACACCCGTGAGGAAGGGGGTTCCGGCCAGATCTCCGGCGATCATCAGGACGCCGGGGTTCAGCAGGGTCACGACCGTCGCCAGTACGTCCCCCACGGCCCGGCCCGCCTCCCGTGCGAGGGCCATCGCCCCGGGGTGCCCGGCGACCAGCAGATCGCGCACGTCCGAGCCGGAGGCCGCCGGGACACCGGCCTCGTTCAGCCGCCGCGCGACGGCACCGCCGCTCGCGACCGCCGCCAGACAGCCGTAGGACCCGCACTTGCACTGCGCGTCCGCGCCGCCGGGCACCCGGATGTGGCCGATGTCGCCGGCGCCGCCGTCCACGCCGCGGTAGATCGAGCCGCCGACCACCACCCCGGCGCCGATACCCGTGGACACCTTGACCAGCGCGAACGCCGAGCAGTCCGGGTACCCCGTGCGCTGTTCGCCGTACGCCATGAGGTTGGCGTCGTTGTCGACTAGGACCGGCACCCCGGGCGGGCCCGCCGCGTGGTCGGTGAAGGCTCGGGCCATCCGGCCGCGTATGTCGTGGCCGTCCCAGCCGGGCATGATCGGCGGCTGCACGACCCGGCCGGTGTCCGTGTCCACCGGGCCGGGGACGGCGAGCCCGATGCCGCAGACAGCGTCGGCCGACTGCCCCGCCTTCTCCAGCAGTTCGGCGAACCAGCGCCCCAGTTCGTCCAGTACGGCCTCGGGGCCGTCCTCGACGAGGAGCGTCCCGGTGTGCTCGGCCTGTATCTCACCGGTGAGGGAGAGCACGGCGGCGCGGGCGTGGCGGGTGTCGAGGTCGGCGGCGAGGACGACCGCGTGCTCGTCGTCGAACTCCAGTGTGATGGAGGGGCGTCCGCCGAGCGGCGAGCCGACCGGGCCGCCCGCCCCCTCGCGGAGCCAGCCCGCGCGGAAGAGGCGGTCCAGGCGCTGGCCGACGGTGGCCCGGGACAGGCCCGTGGCCTGCTGGAGCGCGCCACGGGTGGTGGCCCGGCCGCTGCGGACCAGCTCCAGCAGATCTCCTGCACCGGCGTGACTACCCACCTTCACGTCCTCCCGTTCGCGCGACCACTCACCCGATCATCCCCGCCCCGGCGGGCCAACGGCGCACCGCTCACGCGATCGTGCGCGGACCGTTCCGCGCGACCGCTTGCGCTCACCCTCTTGCGTTCACCAACTCTGCATTACATATTGAGTTTTGCGTGTTAAATAGACGTAACCCTACGGTACCTACTGCCGAACCGGTCGGCACCTTGTCCTCGGGGAGCCCTGAGTGGATCGCACAACCCAGCTCACAGCCCGCCGACCAGGCACGGGCGTCCGCCGTGAAGGCGCCGTATACGATCCGGGCGGTCCGCCAGGATCGCTGCACCACGGGGCGGCCGAGGTGCTGGACGGCAACTGGACGGGGACGTCCACGGTGCCGTCCCACCGGCTGTATCCCCACCAGTGGTCGTGGGACTCGGCGTTCATCGCGATCGGACTGCGCCATCTGTCGCCGCTGCGGGCGCAGACCGAGCTGGAGACCCTGCTCGACGCGCAATGGGGGGACGGACGGATCCCGCACATCGTCTTCAACCCCTCGGTACCGCTGGAGGCGTACTTCCCGAGCCCCGACTTCTGGCGCTCCTCGACCGCGGGGCGCGCTGCGGGCGCCCCGCGCACCACCCAGACCTCCGGCATCGTGCAGCCGCCGGTGCACGCGCTGGCCGCGTGGCTGGTGCACCTCTCGGACCCGGGGCTGTCCCGCGCGCGCGGCTTCCTGCCCCGGGTGTACCCGCGGCTCGCGGCCTGGCACCGCTATCTGCTGCACCGCCGGGACCTGGGCGGCGGCGGTCTGGCCTCCGTCGTCCACCCCTGGGAGCAGGGCATGGACAACAGCCCGGCCTGGGACGCGCCCCTGTCCCGGGTGACCCCGGCCCCGGCCCGCTCCTTCCGCCGTGCCGACCTGGACCACGGCGCCGCCGAGGACCGGCCGACGGATCTGGACTACGGGCGGTACGTGCGGCTGGCGGCGGACTACCGGGACGGGGGATACGCCGACGGGCGGACGGAGTTCGCCGTCGAGGACCCCGCCTTCAACGCCCTCCTCATCGCCTCCGAACACGCCCTCGCCCGTATCGCCGCGGAGTTGGGGGCGACGGGCACGGCGCGGAACGCCCGCGCGGAGCGGCTGACGGCGGCCCTGGTGGAGCGGCTGTGGGACCCGGCGGAGGGGATGTTCTTCTGCCGGGACGTCATCGGCGGCGTCCTCGTCCGCGAGCGCGGTGTCTCCGGTCTCCTCCCCCTGCTCCTGCCCGGCCTGCCCCGCGAGATCGTCGCCGCCCTCGTGCGGACGGCGCACGGGCCGCACTTCGGGCTCGGGGACACCACCCGGCTCGTGCCGTCGTACGACCTCCTGGGCGAGGCGTTCGATCCGCACCGGTACTGGCGGGGCCCGGCCTGGTTCAACACCAACTGGATGCTGGAGCGGGGCCTGAGGCTCCACGGGGAGCTGGGGCGGGCGGACGCGCTGCGGACGGCGCTGCTGGAGACCGCGGTCGCCTCCGGTTTCGCCGAGTACGTCGACCCGTACACGGGCGAGCCCTGCGGCGCCCTCGGCTTCAGCTGGACGGCCGCGCTCGCCCTCGACCTGCTCCACCAGGACGACCACGGTCACCGAGGCGACGACGGACGGGACCGCGCCGGCGACCGGTGCCACGACGGCCACGCCGTCGTCCATACGTGCGACATGAGTGACAAGGGAGGGGACCGGCGATGACGGACCGGCATCACCTGCTCGTGCGCGGCGGGACGTTCGCCGCCGTGGGCGACGGCGGCGACATCAGCGGGCGGCGGGGCGGCAGTTCCCCGGACGGGTTGTTCGTACGGGACGCCCGGCATCTGAGCCGGTGGCAGCTCACCGTCGACGGGGCCGTACCCGAGACGCTCACCCCGGTCGGCGACGGCGACACCGCACGGTGTGTGCTCGTCCCCCGGGGCGGGCGGCAGGAACCGCCCGCGTACACGCTCTTCCGGCAACAGGCCGTTTCCGACAGCGCGTTCGTCGAGTCGCTGGGCGTCACCAGCAACCGTCCGGTGCCGACGACGGTGCGGATCGCGCTCACCGTGGACGCGGACTTCACCGACCAGTTCGAGCTGCGTTCCGACTTCCGTACGTACGCCAAGACCGGTGCCGTCAGGACACGTGAAGTCCTCGACGACGGGGTGGAGTTCACCTACCGGCGCGGTGAGTGGCGGTCCCGCACGACGGTCACGGCCGAGCCCGCGCCGGACGCCGTGGAGGAGACGGGGACGGGCGCGCGACGCCTCGTCTGGGCCCTGGAGCTGGACCCGCACGGCTCGGTGGAGCTGACCCTGCGGGTGATGGCCCGGCCGCACGGCGACCGGCGCCCCCTGCGCGTGCCGGCCTCCCCGGCCGCCGTGACGCACCAGGTGCTCGCGTCGGAGGGCGAGTTCATGGAGGGCGTCGCCTTCCCGACCGGCTGGCCCGAGCTGGCCGCGGCCTGTGCGCGCGGCCTCGCCGACCTCGCGGCGCTCCAGATCCCCGCGACCGGACCGGACGGCGAGAACGTGCGGGTGCCGGCCGCCGGGGCGCCCTGGTTCCTCACCCTCCTCGGCCGTGACGCCCTGCTGACCTCGCTGTTCACCCTGCCCTACCGCCCGGAGCCGGCCGCCGCCACGCTTCTCGCGCTCGCCGCCACCCAGGCGGCCGGGATCGGCGTGGAAGCGGTCGCCCAGCCCGGGAAGATCGTCCACGAGGTACGGCACGGTGAGCTGGCCCACTTCGGGCAGGTGCCGTACGGCCGTTACTACGGTTCGGTCGACGCGACCCCGCTGTTCCTCGTCCTGCTCGGCGCGTATGTGGAGCAGACCGGCGACGTCACCCTGGCCCGCCGGCTGGAGCCGCACGCCCGGGCCGCGATCGGCTGGATGCTGGACCACGGCGGCCTCACCTCCCGCGGCTACCTCGTCTACCGCGCGGACCAGGGCGGTCTCGCCAACCAGAACTGGAAGGACTCCCCCGGCTCCATCTGCTTCGCCGACGGCGGCCGCCCGCCCGCCGGGCCGGTGATGGCCGCGGGCGCCCAGGGCTACGCGTACGACGCGCTGCGCCGGACCGCCGCGCTGGCCCGTACGGTCTGGGAGGACGAGGTCTTCGCGGCCCTCCTCGAACAGGCCGCCGGCGATCTCCGCGACCGCTTCCAGCGCGACTTCTGGATGCCGGAGCACGGCTTCCCGGCGCTGGCGCTGGACGGCGAGGGCCGGCAGATCGACGCGCTCGCCTCCGACGCGGGGCATCTGCTCTGGTCGGGGCTGCTGGACAAGGAGTACGGCAAGACGGTCGGCCGGCGGCTGCTCGAACCCGACTTCTTCTCCGGGTGGGGCGTGCGGACCCTGGCCGCGGGGCAGCCCGCGTTCCATCCGCTGTCGTACCACCGGGGCTCGGTCTGGCCGCACGACAACGCGCTGATCACCCTGGGGCTGGCCCGGTACGGCCTGCACGACGAGGCCCGCACGGTCGCGGGCGGCCTGGTGGACGCGGCCACGGCCACGGGGCACCGGCTGCCGGAGGTGCTCGCCGGGTACGGGAGGGACACGCATCCGGAGCCGGTGCCGTACCCGCACGCGTGTGTGGTGGAGTCCCGCTCGGCGGCGGCTCCGCTGGCGCTGTTGACGGCGGTGGGGGGCGCGTAGGGCGCCCCCGGGCACGCCACACCTCAGGGCAGTTCCCCCAGCAGCCTTCCCGCCGTTTCCCTCGCCTCCTCCTCCGTCCCCGCCCATGCCACCCTCGCACCCGGTGCCGTGGGGGGCCGGTGGGCGGTCCAGGTGTCCCAGTAGCTGCGGATCTTGCCGTAGCGGTCGGGGACGAGGACGTGCGGGAGGGCCAGGAGGAGGCCGAGGACATGACCGTGGAGGCGGTCGGTGACGACGACCCGGCCGGACGTCAGCAGGCGGCAGCCGCGGGCGAGCTGGAGGCGGGCGAGCCCGTCGTAGGCGGCGAGGAGACCGGGGACGGCTCCCGCGGGATCACCCGAGGAGGCCCGGCACAGCGCGCGGGCCCGGCCCCGCCACAGGGTCTCCTTCGCCTGCCGCCACTGGGCGTCCGGGGCCTCGCGGGTCCAGTCGAGGACGTACGGGCCACCGCGTCCCGCGGCGGCCGCGCCCCGTCCGGCCGGCGGGCCCTTCGCGGACTCCTTGTCCTCGCGGGCCAGCCAGACCACGTCATGGCCGGGCGCACCGCCGGTCAGCGCGTCCGGGGGCACGGCGAAGGCGAGGTCGGGGACGAGCAGCGCGGGCGCCTCGAAGACGGTGCGGCAGCGGTGCAGGCTGCGCCGGTCGCGCAGCAGCAGGGTGAGGTCGGGGTGGGCGTCGAAGGCACGGCGGGCGCGGGTGAGGCCGGCGGGGTCGGTGAAGTGCGCGGACTGGGGCAGTTGGAGGATCCGCCGGTCGGGGAAGTCGCGCAGCACCCGCTCCCGCAGCAGCTGGCTGTCCTCCCGGAGATCGCCGAGGGCGCCGCCACCGGTCAGCATGATCGGCCCCTCCGGCGCACAGGCCCTGAGGTGCGCGGCGTCGTACGACATCAGGTCGCAGACGTAACGCACCTCGGCGCCGAGCGCGTCGAGGAGGGCCCGCTGGCCGAGCCAGATCGCGCTGTCGCCGACGTCGGAGTCGAGCGGGGCGCCGATGACCGCGCACCGGGTGCCGGCGGGCACGAGCCGGTCCAGGACGGTCAGGAGGTACGAGACATAGGGGGAACAGTGCGGGACGCGGGGCGGCGGGGACGGGGAGGGCGCGGCGGCCGGGGAGGGGTGACCGGCCGTGCCGGCGGTCTTCGCGCGGCCCGCCGAGGGAGCCTCGTCGTCTTCTTCGGGGTCTCGTTCGCTCCGCACACCGAAGCGCGCTACCCGGACATTTCCCCACTCATTCCGAGATGACGGAAACCGGCCGCACAACGGCCGGAACATCGACGAATCCGGGCAACAGGCCCCCGTACCCGCCCGGTTGCGGGCGGGCGGGAGCCGGGTTCGGCTCGGTCAGCCGCCGGACGTGTCGAGTTCGGCGTCCTCGCCGACGCCCGCGCAGTCGTAGGGGTCCTTGAGCCAGCCGTCGGGGAGGACGACGCGGTTGTTGCCCGACGTACGGCCGCGGGGGCCGTCGGCGCCGGCCGGCCAGGGCTGGTCCAGGTCCAACTCGTCGAGGCCCGAACGGAGTTCGGCCAGGGAGGAGGTGACGGCGAGCCGCCTCCGCATCTCGGAGCCGACGGCGAAGCCCTTGAGGTACCAGGCCACGTGCTTGCGGAAGTCGACGACGCCCTTGGTCTCGCCCGCCCCTCGCCCCCCGTCACCCTCAACGGTGGCCCTTCGGGCCTCCCCGCCGTTCTCGATCCACTCGCCGAGGAGGGTGGCGTGCCGGACCATGATGTCGGCCACCTGGCGCAGCGTCGGACGCGCGATGTCCTCCGTACGCCCCTCGAAGGCCGCCACCAGGTCCGCGAACAGCCACGGCCGGCCCAGGCAGCCGCGGCCCACGACCACGCCGTCGCAGCCCGTCTCGCGGACCATGCGCAGCGCGTCCCGGGCCGACCAGATGTCGCCGTTGCCGAGGACGGGGATCTCGGGGACGTGCTCCTTGAGCCGGGCGATGGCGTCCCAGTCCGCCGTGCCGCCGTAGTGCTGGGCGGCGGTGCGGCCGTGCAGGGCGATGGCGGTGACACCCTCCTCGACGGCGATACGGCCGGCGTCGAGGTAGGTGATGTGGTCGTCGTCGATGCCCTTGCGCATCTTCATGGTGACGGGGAGGTCCCCGGCACCGGCGACGGCCTCGCGGAGGATCGCGCGCAGCAGGTTCCGCTTGTACGGGAGGGCCGAGCCGCCGCCCTTGCGGGTGACCTTGGGGACGGGGCAGCCGAAGTTCAGGTCGATGTGGTCGGCGAGGTCCTCCTCCGCGATCATGCGGACGGCCTTGCCGACGGTCGCCGGGTCCACGCCGTACAACTGGATCGAACGCGGCTTCTCGGTCGCGTCGAAGTGGATCAGCTGCATGGTCTTCTCGTTGCGTTCGACCAGCGCCCTCGTCGTGATCATCTCGCTGACGAAGAGCCCCTTGCCGCCGCTGAACTCTCGGCACAGGGTGCGGAAGGGCGCGTTCGTGATCCCGGCCATGGGGGCCAGGACGACGGGCGGGGTGACGGTGTGCGGACCGATCCGCAGGGGCGCGGCGGCCGTGGTCGAGGGCGTGGACATTCCCCCATTGTCCCGCACCCGCGGCCGGGCCCGGAGCGGGGGCCGGTGCGGGGGCCGGTGGCGGCGCCGCACGACACTCCATTCATTAGTTAGGCGCACTATTGACTCGGGCGTACGATGGAGCGCATGCCCGAGCTCGGCCGTCGCCACCGTCTGCTGGTGCTCGCGATCTGCTGCACCAGCCTCCTGATCGTGAGCCTGGACAACACCGTCCTCAACGTCGCCCTGCCCACCCTGCAGCGCGACCTGGACGCGAGTGTCGCCGGTCTCCAGTGGACGATCGACGCGTACACCCTGGTCCTGGCCTCGCTGCTGATGCTGGCGGGCTCGACGGCGGACCGGATCGGACGCAAACGGGTCTTCATGGCGGGACTCGTCGTCTTCACCGTCGGCTCGCTGCTCTGCTCCCTCGCCCCGAACCTCGACGCGCTCGTGGTGTTCCGGATGGTGCAGGCGGTCGGCGGTTCGATGCTCAACCCGGTCGCGATGTCGATCATCACCAACACGTTCACCGACCCGCGCGAGCGGGCCCGGGCGATCGGGGCGTGGGGCGCGGTGGTCGGCATCTCGATGGCGGCGGGACCGATCATCGGCGGTGTCCTGGTGGAATCGGTCGGCTGGCGCTCGATCTTCTGGATAAACCTCCCGGTCGGTGTGGCCGCCCTCGTGCTGACCTGGCGGTTCGTCCCCGAGTCCCGGGCACCCAGGGCACGCCGCCCCGATCCCGTGGGACAGCTCCTGGTCATCGCGCTGCTCGGTTCGCTGACGTACGCGATCATCGAGGCGCCGACCGCGCCCGCGGGGCGGACCCTGGTGTTGGGCGGTGTCGCCCTCGCCGCGTTCCTCGGCCTGCTCCGGTACGAGCCCCGCCGTGACGAGCCCCTCATCGACCTGCGCTTCTTCCGGTCGGCCCCGTTCAGCGGGGCGACCGTGATCGCGGTCAGCGCGTTCGCGGCGCTCGGCGGTTTCCTGTTCCTGTCGACGCTGTACCTGCAGAACGTACGCGGGCTGGACGCCCTGCACGCCGGGCTGTGGATGCTCCCGATGGCCCTGCTGTGCTTCGTGGGCGCGCCGGTGGCCGGGCGGCTGGTCGGCAGCCGGGGTCCCCGGCTGCCGTTGCTCGTCGCGGGGGTGACGATGACCGCGAGCGGGGTGCTCTTCGCCGCGTTCGAGGCCGAGACGGCGAACGTCACCCTGGTCACGGGGTACGTCCTGTTCGGTATCGGTTTCGGCTTCGTCAACGCGCCCATCACCAACACGGCGGTCTCCGGCATGCCCCGTGCCCAGGCCGGTGTCGCCGCCGCCGTCGCCTCCACCAGCCGGCAGATCGGCCAGACCCTGGGCGTCGCCGTGATCGGCGCGGTGCTGGCGGCGGGCGTGGCGTCGTCGTCGTACGCCGAGTCGTTCGTGTCGGCGGCCCGCCCCGCGTGGTGGATCGTCGCCGCGTGCGGTTTCGCCGTACTGGTCCTGGGCGCCCTGACCACCGGCGCCTGGGCCCGCGGGACCGCCGAACGGACGGCGGCCCGGCTGGAGTCGGCGGAGGTACGGGACGCGGCGGGCGTCGGCTCGTAGACGGGGAGACGTCTACGGGGTGTACTGCGAGTCCCGGCCGGCCAGCGCCTCCTGGCGGTACTCCGTGGGCGGGAGACCGTACGCGGTGCGGAAGGCCCGGGTGAAGTCGGAGGCGCGGGGGTAGCCCCAGCGGGCGGCGATGACGTGGACCGGGGTGGTGCGCAGCGAGCGGTCGGCGAGGTCGCGGTGGGCGCCTTCCAGGCGTCGGCCGCGGATCCAGGCGGCGACCGTCTCGCCCCGGGTGTGCTGCTGGAAGACGCGGTGCAGATAGCTGACGGAGATGTGGTGCGCCGCGGCGATCACCCGCGGTGTCAGCTCCGGGTCGTGCAGGTTCTGCCGGATGAACGCGGTGACGCGCCGGGCGAGGGCCTCCTGCCGGGTCTCCGGCGGCAGCGCGGCCTCCGCGTCCAGTGCCTGTCCCAGTACGGCGGACACCAGGTCGAGGACGACCGTCCCCAGGCGGGGCGCGTCGGACGGGCCGAGGGTGTCGGCCTGCCGTTCCAGGCCGATGAGGAAGTCCGTCAGCAGGGCGCCGATGCCCTCCCGGCCCGGTATGCCTCGGCCCAGCAACTCCCCCACGCGGTGCGGCGGGAGCGGCAGCAGCGACTTGGGGAAGTCGACGCCCACACCCCGGACGGGGGCGGGCCGCAGCTCGTCCGTGGGCCGGAGGTCGTACGGCTGAGAACTGTCGGCGAGGTGCAGGTCGAACGCGCCGAAGGTGCCGTGCCGTCCGGCGTGGTCGAGGGTCAGCTCGCCGTCCAGCAACAGCGACAGGTGGTACAGCTCGGGGTCGGACTGCCGCACCATCTTCTGGCTGCGCCGGTAGCGCGTGGGCAGGAACGAGGTGGGCCACACGGTCACCGGGCCCAGCTCCATCAGCCGGAACTCGGCCCAGAAGTCGGTGGTGTGGGCGCTGATGATGTCGCTGGGCGAGCGCATCCGGCCGACCATCTCCCGCCAGTGGTCGAACCTGTCGTCCACCGGCACGTCCTCGCTACGGAACACCGTCCCGATCATCGCGTCCCAATCTCCGCCACCGTGACCCGTCTCGAATCAGCCGTCATCCTCGCACGCGGTGCGGACCCGGCCGTCATGCGGGGACCGTGCGGGCCCGCCGGCGGAGGGGCGCCCTCCGCCGCGTGTGGTGGACAACTCATGGCCGGATGCACCCTGTTGATGTTGGTCTTGCTGCACACTCCTGACGGGCAGCGGTCGGTGAAGAGCCGACGACCCTCGAAGTGTCGGCTGGAGAGGTCATGTCGGAGATCGACTCGAGCAAGGTGAGCCGCTGGGACCAGCACGGACGGCAGCACGTGGTGCGGGTCCAGCGCTCCGGTGTGCAGCGCACGATCAGATGCGACACGTGCGGCTGGCGCAGGGGCGCGCAGTTCCTGCCGTGGCTGAAGGCGCAGGAGCACCTCGCCGAGGCCCACCAGGCGACCGTGGACCCGGCGCACTCCTGAACCCGCCGGGAGGTGAGGCCGGTTCGCCGGGGCGGCCGGTTCGTCGCGGGCGGGCTCAGACCGGTTCGTCGCGGGCGTCGAGGGCCGCGGCGACCCGGTCCATCACCCGCCGCCAGTGCGCCCTTCGCCGCTCACGCTCCTCCGCGCCGGCCATCCGCTCCTGATGGAAGCGGAGGACCGCCCTGCCGCCCGTGGCGGCCGAGACGGTGACCTGGACCGTCGTGTCACCGTATGTGACCCGGATGCGGTCGCCGGGGCGGTATCCGCGCACCTCGCCGCCGACTCCCGCGTCGGTGGTGTACGGGGCGCCGCGCTCGGGGGTGAGCCGCGCCCCGGCCCCGAGCCACAGCTCCAGCCCTTGCGATCCGCTGATGAACTCCCAGACAGTCGAGGGCGGTTGGGAAAGGGTGCGGGAGACGCCGATCTCCCATCCCGCGTCCCCGGTGAGTCCGGTGGCGGCCATGGCGATCACTCCTCGTTCGGGGCGGGCTCCTGGGTGCGGCGCGCGCGGTGGGCGCGCACCTTGCTGCGGTTGCCGCAGTGCTCCATCGAGCACCAGCGTCGGCGGCCGGGCCGCGAGGTGTCGACGTAGATCAGATAGCAGCGCTCCCCGGAACACATCCGTATGCGGTCCGCGTGGGGCCCGGTGAGCAGGTCGACGGCGTCGCGGGCGACGGTGGAGGCGAGCTGGACCCCGCTCGCCGGGTGCGGCGACCAGCGCCGGGTGCCGTCCTCCCCGAGGGCGGGGGCGAGCGACGGGCGGGCGGCCGCGGCGTTGATCACATGCCGGTCGGCCGGGCCGGCCGGTGGGATGTCCAGCCGGGGCAGCCCGTCCGCGTGGAGGCGTGAGACCACCGTGCGCAGCAGGGCGTCGCGCAGCCGCCGGATGTGTGCCACGTCGGCGTCGGTGAGTTCCAGGGCCGAGGGGGTGGGGGTGAGCCTGGACCGTCCGACCCAGGCGGCCAGGTCCTCGGGGGTGTGCAGCACCTCGTAGCGGGTGAGGGCGCCGGGGCCGCCGGTGACGAGGAGTTCCAGGCACAGGGCGCCCGGATCGAACCGGAAGACATGGCCGGAGTACGACCGCAGGGGGATTCCCGGCCCTCCGGGGGCCCCTTCCGGCGTGGCTGCCGTGGACGACGAGGGCATGTAACCAATATAACCGGTTACATGACTGCCGCACTGAGCTGGAAACTGGTCATCGACACAAGGGACGCCCAGCACCTGGCCGACTTCTGGGCCGCCGCGCTGGGCTACGAGGTGGAGGACCCGAGCGCGCTGATCGCCCGTCTCCGCTCCTCGGGCGACCTCCCGGAGGAAGCCGTGGGCGAGCACGGCGGCCACGCCGTCTTCCGCGGTTACGCCGCGGTCCGCCACCCCGAGGACCCGTACGACCCCTTCACCGGCATCGGCAAGGGCCGCCGCCTGCTCTTCCAGGACGTCCCGGAGCCGAAGACGGTGAAGAACCGCCTCCACATCGACGTCCATGCCGAGCCCGGCGGCCTGGACGAGCTGGTGGCCCGCCTGGAGACCCTGGGCGCCACCCGGCTGCACGAGGTGGACAAGGGCCCGGCGGGCCACTGGTGGGTGATGCACGACCCGGAGGGCAACGAGTTCTGCGTCGCCTAAGGGTTGTCCCGTAGTTTCCGGTGGATCAGCGCGCGGCGTCGGATGCGGTGCATCGCAAGGCGGAGGAGCGTCCGCATACTGGATGTATGCGGACATTCCGACAACGCGGCGAGGTGCCGTAGCCGGCGTCGCACGCCCGCCGGGGGTTACGGGACAACCCTTGGGAGAAAGGCGCACGCCCGACGGACGCCGGGCCAGAACGACGGGCGCCGGACGCAGGGCGCCGAGCCCGACGCCAACGCGGACGCCGGACGGCGAACACCGGGACCGGACGTCGAACGCCGGGCACCTGGCACCGGACACCGAGCCGGACGCCGGACGCCGAAGCGGATGCCGAACGCCGGACGGAACGTGGGGCGACGAAGCCGGACGCCGGAGCCCCGACCGTGGCACCAGCAGCCCGCGCGAGGCGCCCGGCGGGAGCCGGCGTCGAACGCCGCACGCGCCGTGGGCGCCGCCCCGTTCAGGCCCGCAGGCCCCGGACCACCAGGTCCACGACGGCCTCGAACTGGGCGTCGATGTCCGGCTGCCCCCAGTCCTGGACGTAGCCGGGGTCGTGGAAGCGGGCGGTGGCGTGGAAGACGGCGCGGGCGGTGACCGCCGGGTCGGCGACGGCGAAGGTGCCGGTGTCCGCCCCCTCCCGGATGATCCGGGTCAGCTGGCCGGTCAGGTCGGTGATGTGGGCGCCCACGGCCTCGACGTTCTCGCCCGTCAGGACCTGGTACGTGGCGAACAGCTCGGGGTCGTCGCCCGCCTTGCGCCGCTTGGCCGTGAAGAGGGCGGCGAGCCAGTCGCGCAGCCGGGCTTCCGCGTCGCGGTCCTCGGTCGCGATGCCGGTCAGGGACGCGGAGGTACGGTCCAGCCACCGCTTGGTGACCGCCTCCCGCAGCGCCGCCTTCGTACGGAAGTGGCGGTAGACGCTGCCATGGCTGACGCCGAGCGCGCGGGCGACGTCGACCACGGTGGCCTTGGCCGGGCCGTGCCGGCGCAGGACCTCCTCGGTCGCTTCGAGGATGCGCTCGGCGGTCAGGGTCTCGGTGGGCGGCGTCATACCGGGAACCGTACCCGGAGCGGGATTCAGCGCTCGCTGTCGAGGTGTGCCATCTGGGCCGCCGGGTAGCGCTCACCCGCCGCCGCGCCGGCCGGGACGGCGTCCTCGATCGCCGCCAGGTCGGCCGCGTCCAGCCGCACCTCCAGCGCGCCCAGCGCCTCGGCCAGCCGGTCGCGGCGGCGGGCGCCCACCAGCGGCACGATGTCCGCGCCGCGCGAGAGGACCCAGGCGATCGCGATCTGCGCGACGGTCACGCCCTTCTGCTCGGCGATCTTCCGCAGCGCCTCGACAAGATCCAGGTTGTGCCGGAGGTTGTCGCCCTGGAAGCGCGGCGAGACGGCCCGGAAGTCGCCCTCCGCCAACTGCCGGTCAGGGGTGAAGCGGCCGGAGATCAGACCGCGGGAGAGCACCCCGTACGCGGTGACGGCGATGCCCAGTTCGCGGGCGGTCGGCAGGATCTCGTCCTCGATGCCGCGCGAGATGAGGGAGTACTCGATCTGGAGGTCGGCGATCGGGGCGGTGGCCGCGGCACGGCGGATGGTCTCCGCGCCGACCTCACTGAGGCCGATGTGCCGGACGTACCCCTTCTCGACCAGCTCCGCGATCGCGCCGACCGTCTCCTCGATCGGGACGTCGGGGTCGACGCGGGCGATCCGGTAGACGTCGATGTGGTCCGTGCCGAGACGCTGGAGCGAGTACGCGGCGAAGTTCCTCACGGCCACGGGCCGGCCGTCGTAGCCGGCCCAGCCGCCGTCCGGGTCGCGCAGCGCCCCGAACTTCACGCTGAGCAGCGCCCGCTCCCGGTGCGCGGCAGGTGCGGCACGCAGGGCCTCGCCGATCAGCAGCTCGTTGTGGCCCATTCCGTAGAAGTCGCCGGTGTCGAGCAGGGTCACCCCGGCTTCGAGAGCCGCGTGGACGGTGGCGATGGACTCGGCCCGGTCGGCCGCGCCGTACAGCGCGGACATGCCCATGCAGCCGAGGCCGAGGGCGGAGACCCGGGGGCCGGTGGTTCCGAGGGTGCGGGTTGGTGTCGTCATGCCATCACCCTGACATGACAGCTGACAGATTTCAATATCTGTCAGCTGTCATTTGTCACCTCCCGCCGGCCGGCGGCGTCAGCCCTGCCGCAGCGCTGTCGCCGGATCGATCACCTGCCTCGACTTCGGAAAGCTCCCCAGCCTTCACGCTTCCGGGAACCCGGCGGAAGTCGCCCTGACGTTCCGTTGGACACGGTTCGTCCGCTCTCGGACAATCGGACAGTGTGAAGGGTCGGCGCGCAGTCACGGCGATCCGTCATCGGCGCGCGACCCCCTGGAGGGCGCATGACCATCCGTATCGCCACCTTCAACGCCGAGAACCTCTTCCGCCGGCCGAAGGTGTTCGGCCTTCAGGACCCCGAGCGGCGCAAGGAGATCCTGGACGACTTCGGCGAACTGGTCGCCCTCCTCGACAGGGACATCTACCAGGAGGCGGACAGGGAGCGGATCGCCGAACTGATCGTGAAGCACGGCGCGCACGATTCGGCGGAGGGCAGCGACCGCCCGTTCCTCGTCAACCAGCCCCGGGGCGGCGCCAAGTTGTTCACGGTCGGCCAGTCGGGCGGCCCGGCCATCCGGATCGTCGCCAAGGGCCGCTCGAAATGGGCCGGTTGGGCCGAGATGGTGCGCGGCGACCTCAGCTGGCAGGCCGTGGAGAACACCGCGCGGGTGATGGCGGAGGTCGACGCGGACATCTTCCTCACCGTCGAGGTGGAGGACCGGATCACCCTGGACCGCTTCAACACCCAGGTCCTGGGCGGGGCGCTGGGCAATCGCCCGTACCCGTACAACCTGCTGGTCGACGGCAACGACAGCCGGGGCATCGACGTGGGCATCCTCAGCCGGTTCCCGATCACGTCCGTGCGGTCGCACATCTTCGACCCGGGCGAGTCCGGGCAGCCGGTGTTCAGCCGGGACTGCCCCGAGTTCGAGATCGAGGTCCCGGGTGAGCCCCTGTGGGTCCTCGGCAACCACTTCAAGAGCAAGGGCTTCGGCCGCGCCTCGGAGAACGACAGGCGCCGCAAGGCCCAGGCCCGGCGCGTCAGGGAGATCTACGAGGCGGCACTGAGGCGTTCGCCCCGCGTCGTCGTCGCGGGCGACCTGAACGACTCGCTCGACAGCGCCCCCGTGAAGCTCCTCCTCGACACGGGCCTGCGCGAGGCGATGACCCATGACGGCTACGACGGGGTCCTGCCCGGTACCCACGGCACCGGCAAGCGGGACGAGCAGAAGCTCGACTACCTGCTGTTCTCCCCCGAGTTGTGGGACACGGTGACCCATGCGGGCGTGGAACGCCGGGGCATCTGGGCCCCCAGGACCTTCCCGTCCTTCACCACGGTCACCTCGAAGATCGACCAGGCGTCGGACCACGCGGCCCTGTTCGCGGACCTGGACCTCTGAGCCGAAGCCTCCGGGACGCCTCGAAAACAGACGGTTCCCCGGCCCACCCCAGGGGCGCGGGGAACTGTGCGGCCGACCACGAGCGAACCCGCGGCCGGCCGGCGACGCAGGCCGGGCAGACGCCGACCGGCGAAAGCGACCTAGCAGCCGATCAGGCGCGCCGCGAGGTACCCCTCGATCTGGTCGAGGGACACCCGCTCCTGCTTCATCGAGTCACGCTCACGCACGGTGACCGCGTTGTCGTCCAGCGTGTCGAAGTCCACGGTCACGCAGTACGGCGTGCCGATCTCGTCCTGACGGCGGTAACGGCGCCCGATCGCACCCGCGTCGTCGAACTCGATGTTCCAGTGCCGGCGCAGCGCCTGCGCGAGCCCCTTGGCCTTCGGGGACAGCTCGGCGTTGCGGGAGAGCGGAAGGACCGCGACCTTCACCGGGGCGATGCGGTGGTCCAGCCGGAGCACCGTCCGCTTCTCCAGCTTGCCCTTGGCATTGGGCGCCTCGTCCTCGGTGTAGGCGTCGAGCAGGAACGCCAGCATCGTGCGGCCGACACCGGCGGCGGGCTCGATGACGTACGGGGTGTACTTCTCGCCGGCCTCCTGGTCGAAGTAGACGAGGTCCTGGCCGGAGGCCTTGGAGTGCGCGGAGAGGTCGTAGTCGGTGCGGTTGGCGACGCCCTCCAGCTCACCCCACTCGTTGCCGCCGAACTGGAAGCGGTACTCGATGTCGGCGGTGCGCTTGGAGTAGTGGGAGAGCTTCTCCTGCGGGTGCTCGTACCAGCGCATGTTCTCCTCGCGCAGGCCCAGGCCGGTGTACCAGTTCCACCGCTCCTGCATCCAGTACTCCTGCCACTTCTCGTCCTCGCCCGGCTTGACGAAGAACTCCATCTCCATCTGCTCGAACTCGCGGGTGCGGAAGATGAAGTTGCCGGGCGTGATCTCGTTGCGGAAGGACTTGCCCATCTGGGCGATGCCGAACGGGGGCTTCTTGCGCGAGGTGGTCTGCACCTGGGCGAAGTTGGTGAAGATGCCCTGGGCGGTCTCGGGGCGCAGGTAGGCGATCGAGCCGGTGTCCTGGGTGGGGCCGAGGTGGGTGGAGAGCAGACCCGAGAACTGCTTGGGCTCGGTGAACTGGCCCTTGGTGCCGCAGTTCGGGCAGTTGATGTCCGCGAGGCCGTTCTCCGGCAGGCGGCCCTTCTTCGCCTCGTACGCCTCCTCCAGGTGGTCCGCGCGGAACCGCTTGTGGCAGGAGGTGCACTCGGTGAGCGGGTCGGAGAAGGTGGCGACGTGGCCGGAGGCGACCCAGACCTCGGAGGCCAGGATGACGGACGAGTCGATACCGACCACGTCCTCGCGCGACGTCACCATGTAGCGCCACCACTGGCGCTTGAGGTTCTCCTTGAGCTCGACACCCAGCGGTCCGTAGTCCCAGGCGGCCTTCTGGCCGCCGTAGATCTCACTGCACGGGAATACGAAGCCACGGCGCTTGCTCAGGCTGACGATGGTGTCGATCTTGTCGGCGGCCACGGTGCTCTCTTCATTACGACGACGGGCGACGAAGCGATGCGCTTCAGAGCGAATGCTTCAGGTTACCGGCGGAGGCTGCCTTCCAATCAAATCGGTTCGGGGTCAGACCGGACATAGGCCTTACCCAGGGCTTACCAACAGGCTTGTTGACAATCGTTTCCAGAAAAGCTGAAAATGACTGTCATGAACGTAGTACGACGACGACTCCTGATACCCGCGGCGGCGACCGCGGCCGCCGCCCTCAGCCTCACCACCCTTTCGGCCTGCTCCACCGACAGCGCCGCCGCGGGCAACACGGACAAGTTCGACGTCGTCGCGTCGTTCTACCCGATGGCCTTCCTCGCCGAGCAGATCGGCGGGAAGCACGTGAACGTCACCAACCTCACCGAGCCCGGCCAGGAACCCCACGACCTGGAGATCAGCGCCCAGCAGACCGCGCGGCTCCAGGAATCGGACGCGGTCCTGTATCTCAAGGGACTCCAGCCCGCCGTCGACGACGCCGTCGGCCAGTCGGAGATCGGGACGAAGATCGACGCCGCCTCGCTGACCTCCCTGGAGGAGCACGGCGACGAGGTCGGCGGGCACGCCGCCGAGCACGACGACCACGAGCACGAGGAGTTGTCCGGCAAGGACCCCCATGTGTGGCTCGACCCGGTGAAGTACGCCGAGATCGCCAAGGGCGTCGGCGCCGCCTTCGAGAAGGCCGACCCGGACCACGCCTCGGCGTACAAGACCAACACCGAGGCCCTGGTCGAGAAGCTCGGCGCGCTGAACGACCGGTTCGAGAACGGCCTGAAGGACACCGGGACCAAGGTCTTCATCACCACCCACGCCGCCTTCGGCTACCTCGCCGAGCGCTACGGCCTCATCGAGGAGGCCATCTCCGGTCTCGACCCCGAGTCCGAGCCGAGTGCCGCCCGCGTCCGGGCGCTTGAGAAGATGGCGAAGGCCGACGGCGTCACCACCGTGTTCTACGAGACACTGGTCAGCGACAGGACCGCGAAGACGATCGCCGCCGACGCCGGGCTGAGGACGGACGTCCTCGACCCGATCGAGGGCATCACCGGGAAGTCCCGCGGCAAGGACTACTTCTCGGTCCAGGAAGCCAACCTCAAGGCGCTCCAGACGGCCCTGGGAGCCAAGTGACCATCCGGAGGATGCAGGCATGAGCGAGCCCGTCATAGCGCTGCGCGGGGTACGCGCCGAACTGGGCTCGCGCACGGTCCTGCGCGGCATCGACCTCACCGTGAACCGCGGCGAGGTCGTCGCCCTGCTCGGCGCCAACGGTTCCGGCAAGTCCACCGCGGTCCGTACGGTGATCGGCCAGGTGCCGGTCACCGAGGGCGAGATCGAACTGTTCGGCACCCCCAGGCGCCGCTTCCGCGACTGGCGACGGCTCGGCTACGTACCGCAGCGCACCACGGCCGCGGGCGGCGTGCCGGCGACGGTGACCGAGGTGGTCGCCTCGGGCCGGCTCTCCCGCGCCCGCCTCGGCGTCCTGCGCAAGGCCGACCGCGAGGCGATCCGCCGGGCCATCGAGCTCGTCGGCCTCGCCGACCGGGCCAAGGACTCGGTGGACGCCCTCTCCGGCGGCCAGCACCAGCGGGTCCTCATCGCCCGCGCCCTCGCCTGCGAACCCGAGCTGCTGATCATGGACGAGCCGATGGCGGGCGTCGACCTGGCCAGCCAGGAGGTGCTGGCGCGCACCCTGCGGGGCGAGGTCGCCCGCGGCACCACCGTGCTGCTCGTCCTGCACGAACTCGGCCCGCTGGAGCCGCTGATCGACCGCGCGGTCGTCCTGCGTGACGGCTGCGTCCTGCACGACGGCCCGCCACCGAAGGCGGTCGGCCAGCACGCGCTGCCCGGCCACGACCACGTACACCCGCACGCGGCACCCGGCACCGAACCGGTCCGCACCGGTCTGCTGAGCTGAGAAGGCACCGATCATGGACATCCTGAACTACGCCTTCATGCAGCGGGCCCTGCTCGCCGCCGTCCTCGTCGGCATCACCGCCCCCGCGATCGGCGTCTACCTCGTCCAGCGCCGCCAGGCCCTCATGGGCGACGGCATCGGCCATGTCGCGATGACCGGCGTCGGCCTCGGCTTCCTGCTCTCCTGGTCCCCGGTCTGGATGGCGACCCTGGTGTCCGTGCTGGGCGCGGTGCTCATGGAGCTGATCCGGTGGTACGGCAGGACGCGGGGCGACATCGCCCTCGCCATGCTCTTCTACGGCGGCATGGCGGGCGGTGTGATGCTCATCAACCTCGCGCCCGGCGGGACCAACGCCAACCTGATGTCGTTCCTCTTCGGCTCGCTGTCGACCGTGTCCCAGGAGGACATCACCGCGATCTGCGTCCTGGCCGCGTTCGTGATCGTGATGACGCTGGCGCTGCGCCGGCAGCTGTTCGCCGTCAGCCAGGACGAGGAGTTCGCGCGGGTCACCGGCCTGCCGGTGCGGGCGCTGAACCTGCTCACGGCGGTCACGGCGGCGGTGACCGTGACGGTGGCCATGCGGGTCGTGGGCCTGCTGCTGGTGTCCGCGCTGATGGTGGTGCCGGTCGCGGCGGCCCAGCAGCTCAGCCGCAGCTTCGCGGCGACCTTCGCGATCGCCGTGGCCATCGGGGTGTCCGTGACGATCGGCGGCACCGTCACCTCGTACTACCAGGACGTGCCGCCCGGCGCGACGATCGTGCTGCTCGCCATCGCCGCGTTCATGCTGCTCACGGCGCTGGCGACACCGCTGGCCAGGCGGCGCGCGAGGGCACTGGAGGCGGGCGCGGGCGACCCCGCGGAGTGTGTGATCCCGGAGGCCGGTGAGGCCGCCGGGGCGGGGGTGGCCAGGGACGCGGTTCCGGCCCGCCGGGGCCCCGCCGAGGGGTCGGCCGGGTGACCGGCGTCTGACCGGGGTCCTGCCGGGCTGGCACAATGGCCCGGCAAGACCGCGACGTGAGGAGGCAACGGTGACGACCGCTGGACCTGTACGAGGTCGTTCCACCCGGCAGCGGGCGGCCGTGGCCGCGGCACTCGACGAGGTCGACGAGTTCCGCAGCGCGCAGGAACTCCACGACATGCTGAAGCACCGTGGGGACTCGGTGGGGCTGACCACCGTGTACCGCACACTGCAGTCCCTCGCGGACGCGGGTGAGGTCGACGTCCTGCGGACGTCCGACGGGGAGTCCGTGTACCGGCGGTGCTCCACCGGGGAACACCACCACCACCTGGTGTGCCGGATGTGCGGCAAGGCCGTCGAGGTCGAGGGCCCCGCCGTGGAGAAGTGGGCGGACGCGATCGCCGCGGAGCACGGCTTCGTGAACGTGGCCCACACGGTGGAGATCTTCGGCACGTGCGCGGAGTGCGCTCGCGCGTCCGCGGGAGCCGAGTAGGCGCCGGCGCACGCGACCGCGGGTTCACCGGCGCCGGGCGCGCAGTTCCCCGCAACCCCTAGCCGGGCCGGCCGAGCCTCTCGTCCAGAAGTGCCCTGAGACCGTCCACGTCACTGGCACCCCGCTTCGGGAGCGGGATCGGCACCGGGGCGTATGTGTGCGCGTCCAGGAGGACGAAGGTGCCGCGGGTCTCCGCGTAGCGGGTGATCTCGCTCCAGCGGGACATGCGGGCCGTGCCCCGGTCCGTGGTGGTCGTCACGCCCCAGAGGTCCAGCACCGTGCGGTGCACGCCGTCGGCCGCCGCCCGGCGGTGGAGGCGGCGGGCCTGGGCCCACGGCAGGACGACCAGGCCGACGACCGCCGCCGCGAGGCCCACGAGGGCCTGGGCGCCCGGTGTGCCGCCGAGCGCCAGGGTGGCGGCCGTGACGAGGACGCCCGCGCCGGCGGCGAACAGCAGCAGGCCCCGCCCCCAGCGGCCGGCGGCCGAGGCGCGCGTGGCGACGCGCAGCGCCTCGCGGAAGTCCCCGGCCGTCGCGCGGTACACCAGCTCGACGTGCCCCCCACCGGCCTCGGCCACGGGTCAGTCCTCCTGTCGCCCTTCCATCGCCAGCAGTTCCTCGTTGGGGATGGCGCCGCCGAAGCGGCGGTCGCGGGAGGCGAACTCCACACAGGCGCGCCACAGGTCGCGCCGGTCGAAGTCCGGCCAGAGGACGTCCTGGAAGACCATCTCGGCGTACGCGCTCTGCCAGAGCAGGTAGTTGGAGGTGCGCTGCTCCCCGCTGGGGCGCAGGAACAGGTCGACGTCCGGCATGTCCGGGTAGTAGAGGTACTTCGCGAAGGTCTTCTCGTTGACCTTCGACGGGTCGAGGCGGCCTGCCCGGACGTCCTCGGCGAGGGCCTGCGCCGCGTCGGCGATCTCGGCGCGGCCTCCGTAGTTCATGCAGAAGTACAGGGTCAGCAGGTCGTTGCCCTTGGTCTGCTCCTGGGCGACCTGGAGTTCCTTGGCGACGGACTTCCACAGCTTGGGCATCCGGCCCACCCAGCGGACCCGGATGCCGAGGCCGTCAAGCTGGTCGCGGGTCCTGCGGATGAAGTCGCGGTTGAAGTTCATCAGGAAGCGGACCTCGTCGGGCGAGCGCTTCCAGTTCTCGGTGGAGAAGGCGTAGAGGGAGATGTTGCGCACGCCGATCTCTATCGAGCCCTGGAGGACGTCCAGGACGCGCTCGGCGCCGACCTTGTGGCCCTCGGTGCGCGGCAGCCCGCGCTCCTTGGCCCAGCGGCCGTTCCCGTCCATGACGATCGCCACGTGGTGGGGGACGAGCTCGCCGGGAAGCTTGGGCGGGCGGGCACCGGACGGGTGCGGCTCCGGCGTCTCGTACTCGCGGCGCTGACGCCCCAGGAACCCGCGTACCACCATGTGCTTCTCGTCTCCTCTGTGGTGCTTACGACTTTTCCACGTACCGAAGTGAGCGCAGTCCGCGCTCCAGATGCCAGTGCAGATAGGCGGACACCAGCCCGCTCCCCTCCCTGACGTACCGCGGCTCACAGGCGTCCGCGGTCGCCCAGTCCCCCGTCAGCAGCGCGCCGAGGAGTTCCAGGGCCTGCGCAGAGGGTACGACGCTGCCGGGTACCCGGCAGTCCACGCAGACCGAGCCGCCGGCCGCGACCGAGAAGAACCGATTGGGTCCGGGCAGCCCGCACTTGGCACAGTCGCTGAAGGTGGGCGCGTAGCCGTTGACGGCGAGGGAGCGCAGCAGGAAGGCGTCGAGGACGAGGTGCGGGGCGTGTTCGCCGCGGGCGAGGGTGCGCAGTCCGCCGACGAGCAGCAGATACTGCTGCACGGCGGGCTCGCCCTCGTGGTCGGTGAACCGCTCCGCCGTCTCCAGCATGGCCGTCCCGGCGGTGTAGCGGGCGTAGTCGGTGACGATGCCGCCGCCGTAGGGGGCGATCGTCTCGCTCTGGGTGCACAGGGGCAGCCCGCGCCCGATCAGCTCGCTGCCCCGTGCGAAGAACTGCACGTCCACATGGGAGAACGGCTCCAGCCGCGCCCCGAACTTCGACTTCGTGCGCCGCACCCCCCGGGCCACGGCCCGTACGCGTCCGTGACCGCGGGTGAGCAGCGTGATGATCCGGTCCGCCTCGCCCAGCTTCTGGGTGCGCAGCACGATGCCGTCGTCGCGGAACAGACTCATGGGCCCATTCTCGCCTACGACGGCACCGCGACGGACCGTGATCAGGGGGCGGGATTCATGAGGCCTCCCCGGGGGTGGGGGCGTTCTCGTGGGCGGTCGCGGCGCGCAGCCGCTCCGCCGCCGTGGCCACCCGCACGGCCCTCGGCGGGCAGTCCCACTCCCGGCCGCCGCCGACGGGCCGCAGTTGGACGTACGGTCCCTCGTGGCCCATGACGCGGCCGATCTGCCCGGTGCGGGTGTCCACCGCGTAGGTGCCGATCGGCGGTTTCCTGCCGCTGCCGTTCACCGCGAGGCCGCCGGGTGTCCCGGTGCGGTCCGCGCCTCCGCGGTTCTCGCGGGTCCCCGCCGCAATTGCTCCACCGTCTCCTCCGCCTCACTCGACGCACCGCGCCGGGTCTCGTCCCCCGAGCCCTTCGCCCATTGCCTTCACGGTGCTACCCGCGCCGCGACGAATTTCACTCTTCGCATCTCCGCGGTGACCCGCTGTGTCTACACTCGGCAGGAGTCTGTGCTCCGCGCCCGCGGGGGCCGCCGACACGGCATGATCGGCGCCGGGTGTGGCACCTCGTCCTCATGCACACCTCGCGAGTCCGGTGCGGCGAGCCCGTCACCACCGTGTTCACCTGGCAGGTCCGGCCGAGCAAGGAGGACGTCTTCGAGGAGTGGACCCGGGGCGTGACCCGCAGCGCCTCCCGGTTCCCCGGCAACGAGGGCGTCGCCTGGCTGCGACCCGAGGAGGGGCACCGCTTCCACGCGGTGCTGCGCTTCTCCGACCCGGGTCGGCTGGGCGCCTGGCCGGCCTCCGACGAACGGGCCCGCCGGCACGCGCGCATCGACGGCGTCGCCACGGAGGTGAGCAGTGAGCGGCAGTCCACCACCGGGATGGAGCCCTGGTTCGATCTGCCGGGCACGACCGGACAGGCCCCGCCGCGGTGGAAGATGGCGTTGACCACTTTCCTGGGCGCCTACCCGTTCACCCTGCTCATCCAGTGGCTGGTGGCGCCGCACACGGCCGGCCGGCCGCTGGCGTTGCGCGCGGCGGTCTTCCCCCTGGTCCTGCTGCCGACGCTGACGTTCGCGGTCATGCCGGTGCTCAGCAGGGTGCTGCGGCGGTGGCTGTATCCGTCGCCCTCGTCGGTGCGATGACGCCCGCCGAGGAGCCGTCCGCCGCACGGCTCCGCGCACGAGGAGGCCGGCGTTCCGGGCGGCGTGCCCCGTACGCCCTCAGGGGTTCCCTCCCCATGAGCGCCCGGGTCGCGCCGCCCGATCGGACGCTCACGGCGGTAGGACCCCTTGATCCCCGCTTCCGCCACACCACTCGCACAGCACACCCACAGGGGCATGTCGAATCTCCGTGTCGTCCACCTAAGATTCCCTCCGGTTCCCCCGTTTTACGACAACTCTCCGGCGCATCACGCGTCCTGGGAAACCACTCGGCGTACATGAGCGTCGAACGTTGCGTGAACAACCGCTGTCCCGGCGGTCCGACGGCACGGAAGATGGGGACCCGTGGAGCTGGAATTCCGACTGCTCGGCCCGGTCGAGGCGTGGCATGCGGGGAGACCTCTGCGGCTGGGCGGCCCCAAACCGCGCGCGCTGCTGGCCGTGCTGCTGCTGCGGGCCGGGCAGGTGGTCCCCGGGGACGTGCTGGTGGACGCCGTCTGGGGCGAGGATCCCCCGGACACCGCGCGGGCGCTGGTGCAGACGTATGTGTCGGCGCTGCGGCGGGCGTTGCCCGCGGAGGCGGCGGACGCGATCGAGACCCGGCCGCCCGGGTACCTGATGCGGCCGGGGGTGGGGCGGGTCGACCTGGCGGAGTTCGAGGCGCTGACGGCCGAGGGCCGGCAGGCCGCCGCCGGCGGCGATCACGAGGGCGCCGCGCTGCTGCTGCGGGCCGCGTCGGCGCTGTGGCGCGGTCCGGCGCTCGGCGGCGTGGGCGAGGCGCTGCGGGGTGAGGCCGGGCGGCTGGAGGAGGCCCGGCAGGCGGCCCTGGAGGAACGTATCGCCGCCGAGCTGGAGGCCGGGGGCCACGAGGCCGAACTGGTCACCGAGCTGACCGCGCTGGTGGGGGCGCATCCGACGCGGGAGCGGCTGCGCGGGCAGCTGATGCTGGGGCTGTACCGGCTGGGGCGGCAGGCGGACGCGCTCGCGGTCCACGCGGAGGGGCGGGCGGTTCTCGCCGAGGAGCTGGGGCTGGACCCCGGCCCGGAGCTGACCGGGCTGTACGAGGCGATCCTGCGGGCCGATCCGGAGCTGCTGGCACCCGGCACCACCGCCCCCGCCGCGCGGGGCGCCGCCTCCGTTCCCCGGACCGTGTCCCTCCTCCCGCCCGCCATCGCGGACTTCACCGGGCGCGAGGAGGAACTGGCGGCGGTCGTCGAGGGGTTGTCCGGGGAGCGGGAGGCGATGCCCGTCATGGTGGTCTCGGGGGCCGCCGGGGTGGGGAAGTCGGCGCTCGCCGTGCAGGCCGCGCACCGGGTGGCGGGCGAGTATCCCGACGGGCAGCTCTACGCCGAACTCCACGGTTTCAGCGAGCCCGTACCGCCCGCCGAGGTGCTGGGCCGGCTGCTGCGGGCCCTCGGCGCGGATCCGCCGGAGGACACCGCGGAGCGCGGCGACCTGTTCCGCAGCCTCGTCGCCGGGCGGCGGATCCTGCTGGTGCTGGACGACGCGGGCGGCGAGGCCCAGGTCCGGCCGCTGCTGCCGGGCAGCGCCACCTGCGGGGTGCTGGTCACCTCACGGGCCCGGCTGGGCGGCCTCATCGGGGCCCGGCGGACCGACCTCGACGTCCTGGACGGCGTACGGGGCCTGGAGCTGCTGACCCGGGTGACCGGCCCGGAACGCACCCCGGGCGAGCCCCGGGAGGAGGCCGCCGCCCGGCGCATCGTCGAGCTGTGCGGCGGGCTGCCGCTGGCGCTGCGGATCGCGGGCGCCCGGCTGGCGACGCGGCGGCACTGGACGCCCAGCGTGCTCGCCGAGCGCCTCGCCGACGAACACCGCCGGCTCGACGAGCTCGCGGTCGGCGACCTGGCGGTACGGGCCAGTCTCGGCCTCAGCTACCAGGCGCTGGACGAGCGCGCCCGCCGGGTGCTGCGGCGCATCGCCACACTGGGCTCGGCCGATGTCGCCGTGTGGACGGTGGCCGCGCTCGCCGACACCCCCGAGGACGCGGCGGAGGAGATCCTGGAACGGCTCCTCGACGCCCAGTTGATCGACTGCCCGGGCACCGACCACATCGGGCAGCCCCGCTACCGCCTGCACGACCTGGTCCGGGTCTACGCCGCCGAACGCGCCGAGACGGAGGACCCGCCCGGCGACCGCACGGCGGCGGTGGGCCGGGCGCTGTCCGCCGGCCTGTGGCTGATGGACCGGGTGACGCAGGCGGCTCCCTCGGGCGCGGTGGTCCTGAGACAGAGCTTCGCCCTCAAGGGGCGCGGGACCACCCCTTGCGCGGCTCCGCCGCGTGGGCGGGAGCAGTCCCCCGTGGCCGACGGCGGCGGACCGGCCGGGACTCCCTCCCCCGTGGGCGCCCGCACCACCCGCCTCGCCCTGGGCGACCCCTTCTCCTGGTTCGACGCCGAGGCGGACGCCCTCACCTCCGCGGTCGAGCGGGCGGCGGCCATGGGCCTGCACACCCTCGCCTGCGAAGCGGCGGCGGCCCTGTGCTCCTCCTCGTTCGCCATCAAGAACCGCTTCGACGCGTGGTGGCGCAGCCACGACGCCGCGCTCGCCGCGGCCCGCCGCGCGGAGGACCGCTCGGGCGAGGCCCTGCTGATCATCGGCCTCGGACAGCTGCGGTACGAGCAGGACCGGATCGCGGAGGCCCAGGAGTACTTCCGCACCGCCGAGCGGATCTGCACCGAACTCGGCGACGTCCGGGGCCGTTCCGCCGCGCTCGCCGGACTGGGCAGCGCCTGCCGTGAGGTCGGCGAACTCCGCGAGGCCGAACGCGCGTTGACCGACGCGGCCGACGGCTTCCGGCGGGTCGGCGACGACACCGGGGTCGGGGTGGCCTGCCGGTACGGCGGTTCCGTACGGCTCGAACTCGGCGACCAGGAGGGGGCGTTCCCGCTGCTCGACGAGTCGCTGCGGGCGTACCGGAGGCTCGGCAGCCGGCGCGGCGAGGCGCTGGCGCTGCGCACGCTCAGCCTGGTGCACCGCTCGCTCGGCGCGTACGAGGAGGCCGCGCGGGTGGCCGAGCAGGCGCTGGAGATCCTGCGCGCCCTCGGCGATCCGCACATGGCCGCGTACGCCCTGCGGGCCCGCGCCAAGGCCCGGATGCGGCTGGGCCACACGCGGGAGGCGGAGGCGGAGCTGCGGGAGATCCTCGACGTCTGCCGGGTCCACGAGGACCGGTTCGGCGAGGCGCTGACGCTGCGCACCCTGGGCGAGTGCGCCTTCGCCGAGGGCCGGCCGGCGGACGCGGACGGGCTGCTGACCGCCTCGGCGGCCCTCTGGGAGGTCCTCGCCCTGCCCCTGCCCCGCGCCCGTGCCCTGCGCAATCTGTCCGCCGTGCGCGCCGCCCTCGGCGACCGGGAGGGCGCCGCCGCGCTGCGCGCCGAGGCGATGGCGGTCTTCGAGGCGTGCGAGGCCCGGGAACGGTACGAGCCGTGGCCGGGGGCGATGGCGTAGCCGGCGGAGCCCGGTCACGGCAGCGGGCCGCCGGGGCCGACGACCGCGTCGGTGCGGCTTGAACCCGCTTGCGGCCGACTTGCAGAGAACTTCCAGCGGAGCCCGGCATTCTCGTGGTTCTCGGGGGAACAACGGATCGGCCGGGCGACCACCGCCCGGCCGGTCGACCCACCGGAACGCACAGGGGACGGACCGGCGGGAACATGAACGCAGTGGGATCAGAACGGCAGAACGCACGGGGGGCACCACCGTCGCCAGGCCACAGACCGCCACTCAAGGGGGGAAGCCCCCGGGGAGGGACATCAGGGGATCAGGTCCCTCCCCGGGGCGCGGCCTCGCCCCCCGCATCACATCTCCGGTACGAGCCGAGGGAAGCACTCGGGACTCGTGGACCCTGTGGAAGACGACGCATGCCTTCGATCATCCTCATGAGCGACCCCGAGGTCGCCCGCGTCCCGGTCCGGGACTGCGGTGAACCCCTCGTCGATCTGAGGGAGCTGCCCTTCGTGGTGGTCGACCCGCGCCAGGCCGACGCGGAGGGCGCGTTCGCGCACCTGCGCGAGGGTGTGGCCTGGCGGCTGGCGAGGGCCGCCCGGCTGCTGCCGGACGGACTGCGGCTGCTGGTGACCGAGGGGTACCGGCCGCCGGCCCTGCAGATCAAGTACTTCGAGGGGTACGCGGCCGAGTTGCGGCTCGCCAACCCGCACTGGTCGGAGGAGTACCTGCGCGAGCAGACCAGCCGTTCCCTCTCGCCGCCGGAGATCGGGCCGCATGTCGCCGGGGCGGCCGTCGATCTGACCCTGTGCACCGCGACCGGGGAGGAGCTCGACATGGGCACCCGGGTCGACGCCAGCCCCGAGGAGAGCGACGGCGCCTGCTACACCGACGCGCCCCGCATCTCCCACGCGGCCCGCGGCAACCGCCGCATCCTCTCGGCGGCGCTCACCACGGCGGGGCTGGTCAACTACCCCACCGAGTGGTGGCACTGGTCCTACGGCGACCGCTACTGGGCGCTGATGACCGGGGCGCCCCACGCGCTCTACGGGCCGGCCGAGTTCGGCGGCCCGTAGCCGAGGGGGTCCGGGGGCCTGGGGGCCCGGGACCCCCTCGAAGCCCCCGCCGTCCCTACCCGTCCCATCCCCGAGGGCTGTACCCGAACCCCTGTTGCCGCCTCGGCGGCAAACCCCGTAGCGGGGGTTCACGGGCAGCACCCAGCGGATGGGGCGGGCAGGGACGGCGGGGGCTTCGTCGTGTGCGGAGCGGCCCGGGCCGTCCGTACCACCGCTCAGCGGCGTACCGGGAAGTACTCGCGCGGAGTCACACCGACGGTGCGGTGGAAGGCGGCGACGAAGGAACTGGCGGAGGCGTAGCCGACCCGGTGGGCGACGGACTCCAGGGGGAGGCCCTCGGCGAGGAGGGGCATCGCGGCGCGCATACGCGTCTGTTCGCGCCACTGGCCGAAGGCGAGGCCGGTCTCGGCGACGAAGAGGCGGGCCAGGGTGCGGGCGCTGGCACCGACCCGGGTGCCCCAGACGGCGAGGGGGCGGGGGTCCGCCGGGTTCGCGGCGAGCGCGCGGGCCACCTCTCGTGCCCGGGGGTCCCGTGGTTCGGGGGCCGAGACGCTGGTGACGGGCACGGGGTGGAGGACGTCGAGGAGGACGGCCTCGGCGCGGGCACGGGCCTCGGGGCTCAGGTCGGTCCGGACGAGATGGTCGATGAGGGCGCTCAGGAGGGGGCCCACCGACACCACCGTGGGCTCCGCCCAGTCGACCCGCGGGCAGCTCTCGGGGGTCACGTAGGGGCTGCGCATCACCGCGTCGCCCGCCGACTCGGTGGTGTGGGGGACGCCCGCGGGGATCCACAGGGCGAGGGTGGGCGGCAGGAGCCAGGACCCCTGCCGTGTGGTGACCCGCACCAATCCCTTCTCGGACCAGGCGAGTTGGTGGACGGGATGCCAGTGCCGGGAGAAGGCGGTGCCGCGCGGCATGGTGAAGTGGCCGACGAAGATCGCGGTGGGGTGCCGGCCGTCGCGCGGGGCGGGCGGACGTCGCTCGACACCGGCGTCGTCGCGCCGGAGGCCGGGCACGGCGCACGCGCGGGGCTGTCCGTTTCGCGACATGGTTCGACAGCCTAGCCCGTGGTGGACACGGCGGGACCGGGCCTAGCGTCGGCCGTATGCCGATGAACCAGATGCACCGGAAGATCTGCAGCTCCGAGAAGTGGGCGCTCAAGACCCGTGAACTGTTGCTGCCCTGGGCGCTCGACGGCGTCGAACTGGGCACGGACGTCCTGGAGATCGGGCCGGGCTACGGCGCCAACCTCCGGGTACTCGTCGAGCGGGTACCGCGGCTGACCGCCGTCGAGATCGACGCCGAGACCGCCCGGCTGCTGGACGTGGCGTGGGGCGAGCGCGCCCGGATCGTGCACGCGGACGGGGCGGCCATGCCGCTGCCGGACGCGTCGTTCGACGCGGTCGTCTGCTTCACGATGCTGCACCACGTGCCGACGGCCGAACAGCAGGACCGCATCTTCGCGGAGGCGTTCCGCGTGCTGCGGCCCGGCGGCACCTTCGCGGGCAGTGACAGCCGGTCGAACCTCCGGTTCCGGCTGCTCCACATCCGGGACACGATGAACGTCGTCGACCCGGCGGCCCTCCCCGCCCGGCTGACCGCCGCGGGCTTCACGGACGTGTCCGTCGCCGTGCACGAGCAGGGCGGCAGCCTCCGCTTCCGCGCCCGCCGGCCCTGACCCGCCCCGTCCCCGCCCCGCCCCGCCCCGGGGGACCGCCCTCCCGTCCCGTCAGCTCGCGAAGCGGCGTACGTAGCGCCGCTGCCAGGGGGTCTCCACCGCGTGCCGGTCGTAGTGCCGGCGCACATACGCGACGGCCTCCTCCGGCGGTACGCCGTCCAGCACCGCCAGGCAGGCCAGCGCGGTGCCGGTGCGGCCACGGCCGCCGCCGCAGGCGAGCTCGACGCGCTCGCCGGCCGCCCGTTCCCAGGCGTCCCGGAGCACCTGCGCCGCCTCCGCCCGGTCGGCGGGCAGCCGGAAGTCGGGCCACCTCAGCCGGCGGTGTTCCCAGGGGACTTCGGGTGGCTCCTTGCCGAGCAGGTACACCGCGTACGTCGGCACGGGACCTTCGGGCAGCGGATGCCGGAGGCCCCGCCCGCGCACCAGCCGCCCGGAGGGCAGCCGCAGCACACCGGCGGCCCGCGGGTCCCAGGGCTCGACACCGGTGGAACCGTCCCCGGGCGAGGACGTGGCGCGGCCCGTGTCGGTGCGGCCCGTGTCGTCGCGGTCCGTCGCGGTCGGCTGCTTCGGCTCGGTCGGCTGCTTCGGCTCGGTCACCCGGTCAGCGTAGGACTACGCGTCGCGGCTCGCCGCCCGCTCCGCGGAACCCGTCGCCGCGCGCGCCTCGACGCCCCGGAAGTGCTCGGACATCGCCCGCTGGGCGCCCTCCACGTCCCGGGCGCGCAGGGCGGCGACGATGTCGCGGTGGCGGCGGACGGTCAGCTCCGGGGTGGGATCGTCGGTCCAGCCGCGGGCGCCGGCGACGCGCAGGAAGACCGTCCAGAAGGCGCCGAGCAGCTGGGGGACGAGGGCGTTGCCGAGGGAGGCGTAGAGGAGTTCGTGGAAGTCGCGGTCGAGTTCGGCGACGGGCTCGCCCGCCCGGCCGGCCGCCTCCATCCGGTCGACGACGGCCGCGAGGGCGTCGAGCTCCGCCTCGGTGAGCGTGCCCGCGACCCGGCGCACGAGGCCCTCCTCCAGCACCTCGCGGATCTGGAGGATCTCCGCGAGCGCGGCGGTGTCGCCGTCGGGCCGGGCGAGCGTGCGGAAGGTCAGGCCGTCGACGAGGGGCGTCAGGGACGCCTCGCCGACATAGGTGCCGTAGCCGTGCCGGATGTCGACTATGTCGAGGGCCTGGAGTGCCTTGAGGGCCTCGCGGACGGAGTTGCGGCTGACCCCGAGGTCCTCCATCAGCTCCGTCTCGGTGGGCAGCGGCGCCCCGGCCCGCAGTTTGCGGTCGAGGATCAGCTGCATCACCTCGCGCTGGACCTGGCCGCTCACCCGCCGCTCGGGCCGGCGCCGGCCGGCGCTCTCCTGTGACATGCGCCGCATCGTACGCTCGCCGGACACCCGACGCCCCGCCTCCGGACGGGAACCAGGGGAAGCGGCCCGGGGAACGCCGGGTGAACGACAGACGGTCCCCCGGCGAACGCTGATCCAACGGACCGTCAACTGTCCTTATTTCCTACCGGTGTTGCCCCGTCATTGGTCGAACCTCTGGCAGGTACGCCATTCGTGTGCGACCCCTTGACCGCCCTCATCGGCGCTCCTAAGGTCACGCTGCCCCCTGTAGGACGTAGGACGTCGTACCTCCGTCATCGAGCCCCCACCGCTTCGCTCCCTCGCCGCCTCTTTGGAGGAACCGTGCGCGATGTGACCCATGACGCCCCGGCACCGGCCCGACGCTCGTTCCTGAAGCACTCCGGCGCGCTGGGCGCCGCCACGGCCCTCGCCCCCGCGCTGGCCGCCTGTTCGGCCGGGCCGGAGTCCACCAACGACACCGGCGGTGGCGGCGGGCGGAACGGCACCCTGACCGCCGTCATCGGCTACGGCAACGACGGCAGCTGGGACCCGACCCAGACCGCGTCCGCGTTCTGCATGGCCGCCAACAACCACGTCTACGAGGGGCTCCTCGACACCGACCCCATCTCCCGCGAGCCGTACCCGGCGCTCGCCACGGCCGTGCCGGGCGACCTCGGCGGCACCTCGTGGAGGTTCGAGCTGCGGCCCGGCGCCACGTTCCACGACGGCAAACCGGTCACCGCCGACGACGTGGTCTTCGTCTACGAGCGGATCCTCGACCCCGGCACCCAGACCCTCGCCAAGGGGTTCTTCGCGAGCTGGCTGAAGGAGGTCCGGAAGATCGACGCGCGGAACGTCGAGCTGATCCTGAAGTTCCCCTTCCCGGACGGGATCTCCCGGCTGACCCTGGCGAAGATCATGCCCAAGCACGTCTTCTCCCGGCCGGGCGCCTGGGAGGAGGCGATCAAGGGCAGGGCGATCGGGTCGGGGCCGTACCGGCAGACGGCCCACCACCCGAAGTCCAACACGACGTTCGAGGCGTACGCCGGCTACAACGGGCCGCGTCCGGCCGCGTTCAGGAAGATGAACTGGCTGACCATCGTGGACGCGGCGCCCCGGGTCGCGAAGATCTCGGGGGCGAGCGCGGGCGCGCAGATCGCCGACAACATCCCGTACGCCAACATCGGTCAGCTGGAGAGGGGCGGGCTGACCGTCCAGGGCGGCTCCGGGATGAACAACCTCTTCCTGATGTTCAACACCCGGCGCAAGCCCTTCGACGACGTCCGCGTCCGCCAGGCCCTGCACTACGCCATCGACCGCGACAAGATGATCGAGGTCGCCCTCA
This sequence comes from Streptomyces sp. NPDC042364, assembly GCF_056437585.1. Taxonomy (NCBI): domain Bacteria; kingdom Bacillati; phylum Actinomycetota; class Actinomycetes; order Kitasatosporales; family Streptomycetaceae; genus Streptomyces; species Streptomyces sp. NPDC042364. Next base: position 325,511 of record NZ_JBWKAJ010000008.1, read on the forward strand.
AGGGACACGGGAAGCCGGCGAGTTCCTTCCTCGACGAGGGGAATCCGAGCTACCGGCCGGCGAGGACGGTGTACGGCCACGACCCCGGCAAGGCGAAGGCGCTGCTGGCCGAGGCGGGCGTGAGCGGGCTGCGGATCGACATCCTCGCGGTGAACGTGAGCTGGATCGTGGACTGCCTGCCCACCATCAAGGCGTCCTGGGACGCGATCGGGGTGGAGACGACGCTCTCGCCGCAGGAGACGACCGCCGTGTTCACCAAGATGGACCAGAAGCAGGACTACCAGGTCGTGGCCGCCACCTCGAACCCGAACCAGTTCGGCCTCGACGCCGATCTGATCATGCGGTACAACCACGGCCCGCAGAACCTGTGGATGCAGTACGCGCGGTGGGCCGACAACGCGGTGGCCAGGAAGCTGTTCAAGGACATGGACCGGGCCACGCGGGAGCCGGACGCCGACCGGAAGAAGGCGATGGTCCAGGACTGCGTCGACGTCGTCGCCGAACAGGCCGTGCTCTACCCGGTGGTGCACAACGAGCTGATGACGGCGTGGGACCCGAAGCGGCTGTCGGGGATCAGGGCACAGCCCTATCCGGGGATCAACCTGCTCCAGGCCAAGTGGGTCTAGCGTGATCGGCGTCCTGCGCATCCTGCTCCGGCGGATCGCCCTGCTGGTCCCCCTGCTGCTCGGGATCGTGCTGTTCGTCTTCGTCGTCATGCGGTTCTCGGACGTCGACCCGGCGTCCGCGTTCTTCCAGGGCGCCAATCCGACCCCGGGGCAACTGCGGGAGTTCCGGGAGGAGAACGGGCTCCTCGACCCCCTGCCCGTGCGCTACGCCGCCTTCGTCGGGGACCTGCTGCACGGCGACATGGGGACCAGCGCGCTCACCCGGGCCCCGGTGGTCGAGCAGGTCACCACCGCGCTTCCGCTCACCCTCCAGCTGACCTTCCTGGGGCTGGGCATCGCGGTGGTGCTGGCGCTGCTCGGCGGGGTCACGGCGGCCATCCACCGCGACCTGCTGCCGGACCAGCTCATCCGGGTGGTGTCGCTGACCGGGGTCGCCGCGCCCGGCTTCTGGCTCGCGCTGCTGATGATCCAGTACCTGGCCGTGGACCTGGGGTGGTTCCCGACCGGCGGGTACGTCAATCCGGCCGACTCCTTCACCGGGTGGCTCAGGACGATGACGCTGCCCGCGTTCGCCCTGTCGCTGCCGGTGGCCGCGCAGCTCACCCGGATCGTGCGGACGGCCGTGGTGGAGGAGCTGGACAAGGACTACGTGCGGACGGCGATCGGCAGCGGCCTGCCGCCGCGGGTCGTGGTGGGCCGGAACGTCCTGCGCAACGCGCTGATCAACCCGCTCACGGTGCTCGGGCTGCGCGTCGGCTATCTGCTGGGCGGCGCGGTCGTCATCGAGACGATCTTCTCGCTGCCCGGCATGGGCAAGCTGATGATCGACGCCGTGAAGAACGGTGACCCGGCGGTCGTCCAGGGCGTCGTCCTGACCACGGCCGCGGGCTTCGTCGTCGTCAACCTGGTCATCGACGTCCTCCACCTGCTGGTGAACCCGCGACTGAGGGATGCGAGCTGATGCGCTGATGTTCGGTCTGCTGGTGACCACGCGCCGACGTCTGACGGACGTCCTGTCCGGGCCCGGGGTCCGGCTCCGCGCCTGGCGCAGACTGCCGGTCCTGTCCCGGGTGGCCGTCTGCTTCCTCGCGCTCGTCGTCCTCACCGCCCTGTTCGCGCCGCTGCTCGCCCCGCACGACCCGCTCGACCAGCAGAGCCTCGCCGGCGGCACGGGGGCGCCCTCCGCCGAGCACTGGATGGGCCAGGACAGCCTCGGTCGGGACGTCCTCAGCAGGCTGATGCACGGGGCCCGCTGGTCACTCGCGATCGGGCTCGGGGCCACCGCGCTGGCCCTCACGGTCGGGGCGCTGGTCGGGGCCGTGGCCGCGACCTCCCGCAAGGCGGTGGACGAGACGCTGATGCGCTGTCTGGACGTCGTCATGGCGTTCCCCGGCATCGCGCTCGCCGCCGTGCTCGTCGCCGTCTTCGGCGGCGGCATCGAGGTGCTGATCTGCGCGATCGCCTTCCTGTTCACGCCGCCGGTCGCCAGGGTCGTCAGGGCCAACGTCCTCGACCAGTACGGCGAGGACTACGTGACCGCCGAGCGGGTCATCGGCGCCCGCACCCCGCACATCGTGGTCCGGCACGTGGCCGTCAACTGCGCCGCGCCGGTGCTGGTGTTCTGCACGGTCCAGGTCGCCGAGGCCATCGTCTTCGAGGCGTCCCTGTCCTTCATCGGCGCGGGCGTGCGACCGCCGGACCCGTCGTGGGGCAGCGTCATCGCGGACGGCAAGAACATGGTGCTGACGGGCGGCTGGTGGGCGACGGTCTTCCCCGGTCTGCTGATGCTGGTCACGGTGCTGTCCCTGAACGTCCTCTCCGAGGGAGTCTCCGACGCGTGGGCTGCGCCGGCGGGGCGGGACGTGGAGCACAGGGCGGAGGGCGGCCGTCCGGAGGAGGGGCGCCCGGAGGCAGCCGGGGCGGACGCGGATGACCTCGTCGAACTGCCGGGGCTGGCAGAGGCGGCCCGGCGGCTGCGGGCACGGGCGCGGCCCCTGCCCGCCGGGCGGCCCGTGCTGGCCGTGGAGGACCTGGCGATCGGCTTCGAGAAGCGGCACCGGGGCGTGGACATCGTCGACGGGATCAGCTTCGAGGTGCGGGCCGGTGAGGTCCTGGGGCTGGTCGGCGAGTCGGGGTGCGGCAAGTCGCTGACCGCGCTGGCGGTGATGGGGCTGGAGCCGAAGGGTGCGCGGGTGCGCGGCCGGGTCCGCTTCGGGGAGCGGCAGCTGGTGGGCGAGCCGATGCGGGCGCGGCGCCGGCTGCTCGGTCATGAGATGGCGATGGTCTACCAGGACGCCCTGTCGTCGCTGAACCCGGCGATGACGATCCGCGCCCAGCTGAGGCAGGTCGTCCGGCGGGGCGGCGGGCGCACCCCGGCCGAGCTGCTGGAGATGGTGGGCCTCGACCCCGGGCGCACCCTCCGCAGCTACCCGCACGAACTCTCCGGCGGCCAGCGCCAGCGTGTGCTGATCGCGATGGCCCTGTCCCGCGACCCGAGGCTGATCGTGGCCGACGAACCGACCACGGCCCTGGACGTGACGGTCCAGGCGCAGGTCATCGAGCTGCTGCTGCGGCTGCGCGCGGAACTGGGCTTCGCGCTGGTCCTGGTGTCGCACGACCTGGCGCTGGTCGCGGACGTCACGGACCGGGTCGCGGTGATGTACGGCGGCCGGATCGTCGAGACGGGCGTGACGGCGGACCTCGTGGGCGCACCGGCCCACCCCTACACACGCGGTCTGCTGGGCAGCGTCCTGTCGCTGGAGTCGGCGGCCGAGCGGATGACGCAGATCAGGGGGGTCGTCCCCTCCCCCGCCGACTTCCCGGCGGGCTGCCGCTTCGCCGACCGCTGCCCCCGCGCGAGCGAGGTGTGCCGTACGTCGGTCCCGGCCCTGCTGGGCCCCCGTGCGCACACGGCGGCGTGCCACCACCCGGTGGTGGACCTGACCGCGACGGAGCACGGGGTGACCCGGTGAGCAGCGCACTCGTACAGGTCTCCGGCGCCCATGTCGTCCACCGGGCGCGCGGCGGCGGACTCCTCACCCGGGACCGGGTGTACGCCCTGACCGGCGCCGATCTGACGGTCGCGCCCGGCGAGACGGTGGGCGTGGTGGGCGAGTCGGGGTGCGGGAAGTCGACGCTGGCGAAGGTGCTGGTGGGTGTGGAGCGGCCGACGGCCGGGACGGTCTCCTTCCGGGGGCGGGACCTGTGGTCCATGGCCCCGGCCGAGCGTCGTGTCACCGTGGGCGGCGGCACCGGCATGATCTTCCAGGACCCGTCCACGGCCCTGAACCGCCGGCTGACCGTCCGGCGGATCCTCCGCGACCCGCTCGACGTGCACCGGCGCGGCACGCCCGCCGAACGCGAGGAACGGGTGCGGGAGTTGATGGCGCTGGTCGGGCTGCCCGCCGTGCTGGCCGACGGGCTGCCGGGCCGGCTGTCGGGCGGGCAGCGCCAGCGGGTCGCCATCGCCCGCGCGCTCGCCCTCGACCCCGAACTCGTCGTGGCGGACGAACCGACGAGCGCGCTGGACGTGTCGGTGCGGGCGCAGATCCTGAACCTGCTGCTCGACCTGAAGGAGCGGCTCGGGCTGGCGCTGGTCTTCGTGTCGCACGACATCCAGACGGTACGGCGGATGAGCGACCGGGTGGTCACCATGTATCTGGGGCGGATCGTGGAGGAGTCACCGGCCGACGCCGTCACCGGCCGCGCCCGGCACCCGTACACGCGCGCCCTGTTCTCGGCGACGCCGGGGCTGCTGGACCCGATCGACCCGATCCCGCTGGCCGGCCCCGTGCCGTCGGCCACACGGCCGCCGAGCGGCTGCCCGTTCCGTACCCGCTGCTGGAGGGCGGACGAGGTGTGCGCGGAGGTGATGCCGGACTTCGCGGCCGCGTCGGCCCCCGGGCACCGTTTCCGCTGCCACCATCCTGTGGAGGAGACGGAGTCGACACGGGACCTGGTCGCCGAGGCCGCGTCCGGGTCCGTCTCCCCGGCCACCGCCGTGGCCGTGCAGGAGAGCGCCGTACGAGATACCTAGGGAGCAGCCATGCCCGTCCCCGCCCCGCTGACCGGTGTCATCCCGCCCGTCTGCACCCCCCTGACACCGGACCGCGAGGTGGACGTCCCCTCGCTGGTCCGTCTGGTCGACCATCTGGTGGCGGGCGGTGTGGACGCGCTGTTCGTGCTGGGGTCGTCGTCGGAGGCGGCGTTCCTGACGGACGCGCAGCGGCGGACGGTGGTGGAGACGGTGGTGGGGCACGTCGGCGGTCAGGTCCCGGTGCTCGCCGGGGCGATCGACATGACGACGCCCCGCGTCCTCGACCATGTGCGGGCCGTGACGGCGGCGGGCGCGGAAGCCGTCGTGGCGACCGCGCCGTTCTACGCCGCCACCCACCCGGCGGAGATCTCCCGCCACTACCGTCTGCTCGGCTCCCGCTGCCCGGTCCCCGTCCTCGCGTACGACATCCCGGTCGCCGTCCACACCAAGCTGCCCGCCGAGGTGGTGCTGGAGCTGGCCGCGGACGGGGTCATCGCCGGGCTGAAGGACTCCAGCGGGGACCTGGCCGCCTTCCGCACCGTCGTCACGGGCGCCCGCGACGACGCCCGCGTCACCGGCTTCGCCGTCCTCACCGGTTCCGAACTGCTCGTCGACTCGGCGCTCGCCATGGGCGCGGACGGCGCGGTCCCCGGCCTGGCCAACGTCGACCCCGCCGGCTACGTCCGCCTCCACCGCCTGTGGCGGGCGGGCGACCGGGACCGGGCCCGCGCCGAACAGGAGCGGCTCTGCGCGCTCTTCGGCATGGTCCGCTCCGGCGACCCGCACCGCATGGGCCCCGGTTCCTCCGCCCTGGGCGCCTTCAAGGCGGCGCTGCACCTGCGCGGCGTCATCGCGTGCCCGGCCACGGCGGAGCCCCAGGTGCCGCTGTCGGACGACGAGGTCGCGAGGGTGGGCAAGTTCCTCGCGGCGGCGGGACTGCTCTAGTTGTATTGCCCCACCAGGCAACGTTCGCCCCGTCGCGCAAACGCTGCCTGCCGGGGCACTGGTTGACGATCAACAGGACGGTGATGACGGCGACGGTGGTGTGGAGCAGCGGCCGCCGAGGGAGTCGTACACCCTGCCCGCGTCGGTGGCCGGGCGCCCGGCCCGTCCGCCTGGCCGTTCGGGCCCCGGTGCGGAGTGCGCCCCTTGGTCTCAGGTGAGGGTCAGGACGGTGTCCGTGCCGCCACCAGCAACCGGGTCACCTCGTCCGCGCCGATGGTGAGCGCCGCCCCGACCGTGGAGAGGACGTCGCGCTCGGCGGGTGTGTAGGGCCCGTCCGCCAGGGCGATCCGGGCGCCTTGCAGGAGAATCGCCTCACGGCCCCCGGGGGCGAGGTGCGGGGCGAGCGGGTCGAGGGCCTCGTGGAGCTCTATGGACAGCCCGGCCGCCCCGCAGGGTTCCCCGAAGAGACGGCCCGTGTCGGCGGCGAGGGCCTCGACGAGGGCGTCGAGCTGCTCCTCGGTGCAGTCGTCGAAGCCGGCGGAGCGCACGGCACCGGCGGCGACACTCAGGGACGTACGGGTACGGGTGCCGCCGGCCGCGAGGACGGCCAGGGCGACGGTGTGGACGGCGTCGCGGAGCATCGCCGAGAGGCGGACGGTGGTGGGGTGGTCGAGGACCTCCGTGCCGTAGTGGTGGCGGCAGGCCGCGCACTCCACGACCGGGGCGGTCTCGCCGCGCGGCAGCACGGGGACGCCGAGGAGGGTGAAACGGCGGCGTCCGGTGAGGCGCTGGTAGTTGCGGTCGCCTCCGCAGCCGGGGCAGAAGAACTCGCCGTCGCCGACGCCGGTCCACGCGATCCGGGTGCCCATGAGACGCGAGATCCGCGCGGCACCTCCGGCAGAACCGCCGCTTCCGGCCGGTCCGCCGCGCGCGAGCCCGGCGGCACGGCCGATTGGTCCCCGTCCTGGCAGCACGTCGCACCTCCGTAACTCCACGGCAACATCGCCGCGCTTGCGTGATGTTAGCCACATCGATGAGGCGGAGTCAGTACTCCGGACGATGCCTTCCCGTGACCTCCACAGGGTTTGGCCGGTAAACGACGGGCCCCGTCCGCCGGAATTCGGCGAACGGGGCCTTCAAACCGCCGGTAGGGCTGGTCAGCGCGTCGCGCGGTTGACGGCGGAGACGACGGCCTTCAGGGAGGCGCGCGTCGTGTTCGCGTCGATTCCGATGCCCCACATGACCTTGCCGTCGATGGCGACCTCGATGTACGAGGCGGCCTGCGCGGAGGCGCCCTCGCTCATCGTGTGCTCCTGGTAGTCAAGGAGGCGGGCGTCAATACCAATACCTTGCAGCGCGTGGAAGAACGCGGAGATCGGGCCGTTGCCGGTGCCGACCAGGGTGGTCCGCGCGCCGTCGACCTCGGCCTCCACGGTCAGCGTGTCCACGCCGTCCTTGTCGGTGGTCGACTGGTTGTTGCGGACCTGGATACGGCCCCACGGGTTGTCCGGGTTCGGCAGGTACTCGTCCTGGAAGACCGCCCAGATGTCGGAGCCGGTGACCTCGCCGCCCTCGGCGTCCGTCTTCGCCTGGATGATCTTCGAGAACTCGATCTGCATCCGGCGCGGCAGGTCCAGCTTGTGGTCGTTCTTCAGGACGTACGCGATACCGCCCTTGCCGGACTGCGAGTTGACGCGGATGACGGCCTCGTAGGAGCGGCCGACGTCCTTGGGGTCGATCGGCAGGTACGGGACCGCCCACTCGATGTCGTCGACGGTGACGCCCTTGGCCGCGGCGTCGGCCTCCATCGCGTCGAAGCCCTTCTTGATGGCGTCCTGGTGGGAGCCGGAGAAGGACGTGTAGACCAGGTCGCCCACGTACGGGTGGCGCGGGTGGACCTCCATCTGGTTGCAGTACTCCCACACGCGACGGATCTCGTCGATGTCGGAGAAGTCGATCTGCGGGTCGACACCCTGGGAGAACAGGTTCATGCCCAGGGTGACCAGGTCGACGTTGCCGGTGCGCTCGCCCTGCCCGAACAGGCAGCCCTCGACGCGGTCGGCGCCGGCCATCAGCGCCAGCTCGGCGGCGGCGACGGCCGTGCCGCGGTCGTTGTGAGGGTGGATCGACAGGCAGACGTGCTCGCGGCGGGACAGGTTGCGGCCCATCCACTCGAAGCGGTCCGCGTGCGTGGACGGCGTCGAACGCTCCACGGTGGCGGGCAGGTTGAGGATGATCTCGCGGCCCGGACCGGGCTGCCAGACGTCCATGACCGCCTCGCAGACCTCCAGCGCGAAGTCCAGCTCGGTGTCGGTGAAGATCTCCGGCGAGTACTGGTAGCCGAACTCGGTCTCGGGGCCCAGCAGCTTCTCGGCGTACTCCATCACCAGCCGGGTGCCGTCCACGGCGATCTGCTTGATGTCGTCCTTGGAACCGCGGAAGACGACGCGGCGGAAGACCGGGGCGGTGGCGTTGTACAGGTGCACGGTGGCCCGCCTGGCGCCCTTCAGCGACTCCACGGTCCGCTCGATCAGGTCCTCACGGGCCTGGGTCAGTACGGAGATCGTGACGTCGTCCGGGATGGCGCCCGGCTCCTCGATGATGGACCGTACGAAGTCGAAGTCCGTCTGCCCCGACGCCGGGAAGCCGACCTCGATCTCCTTGTAGCCCATCTTGACCAGCTGATCGAACATCCGGCGCTTGCGCTCGGGCGACATCGGGTCGATCAGGGACTGGTTGCCGTCGCGCAGGTCGGTGGAGAGCCAGCGGGGGGCGACGGTGATCCGCTTGTCCGGCCAGGTGCGGTCGGGGATGTCGACCTGCTCGTACTGCCCGTACTTGTGGATCGGCATGGACGTGGGCTGCTGGCGGTTCGCCATGATGCGTGGGCTCCTCGATGGTCCGAAAGGACGGCCGACAACGCAACGCCAAAGCACCGCGGGGAGGGGGTCGGCCTCGACTACAGGCCCTCGCCGCGGCAGCTAAGGAGAAGCAGCCCGAAACGCATGATGCGGAGCAGCGTAGCCGAGTCTTCTCTGTCGCGCGGGGTCGTATCAGTATGCGGGACCAGGGCAGCAATCTGGACAAAAGGTGCGCAAGGCCACACCAGTCGGCGATGAAGGGGTGCCGGGAACCGCGCGGCCAACCCCGACCCGCCGCAGTACGCACGAAACCCTCAGCAACAGGACGGCGACGAAACGCAACCCATACGGCGACATTTCACCAATCAAGGTTGCCTCTAGTGACACGCCCCTAACGGAGTGCAATCGTGCGAACCATGACGACAAACGGGGGCCAAGTGCCCGTCTTCTGCACCGTCGTACCGCCACACGTCCTCGACAGGCTCGCGCAGGCCGAGGACTCCGCGCTCTCCGGCGCCGCCCGCCGCACCCTGGAGCGCGACGCACTCGAACGCACCCGCCGCCGGCTGACCACGGTCGTCGGCGCCCCGGCCGTCGCCGCGCCCGCCGGCGCGGAGGCCGGCACACCCCACCGCACCATCTACGACGCCCGGCACGGCACGGCCCTGCCCGGAAGCAAGGTGCGCGGCGAGGGCGAGGAGCCCGGCAGGGACGCCACGGTCAACCGCGCCTACGCGGGCCTGGGCGCGACGTTCGAGCTGCTGCTCAAGGCGTACGGACACGACTCGATCGACGGCAACGGGCTGCCGCTGGACGCGACCGTGCACTACGACCGCGACTACAACAACGCCTTCTGGAACGGCGAGCAGATGGTGTTCGGCGACGGGGACGGGGAGATCTTCCTCGACTTCACCATCCCGGTCGACGTCATCGGCCACGAACTCAGCCACGGTCTCACCCAGTACTCGGCGAACCTGACGTACTTCGGTCAGCCGGGTGCCCTCAACGAGTCCATGTCGGACGTCTTCGGCGCCCTGATCAAGCAGTACACGCTGGGCCAGACCGCCGCCGAGGCGGACTGGCTGATCGGGGCGGGCCTGCTCGCGCCGCGCGTCACGGGGGTCGCCCTGCGCTCGATGAAGGCCCCGGGCACGGCGTACGACGACGACGTCCTCGGCAAGGACCCGCAGCCGGCGACGATGGACGGCTACGTCCGCACGGGCCGCGACAACGGCGGCGTGCACATCAACTCCGGTATCCCCAACCACGCGTTCTACCTGGTGGCCACCGCGCTCGGCGGCTACGCCTGGGAGCGGGCCGGTCAGATCTGGTACGACGTGCTGACCGGCGGCGAACTCAGGCAGCAGGCGCTGTTCGTGGACTTCGCGACGCTGACGGTGAAGGCGGCGAAGGACCGGTACGGCCAGGGCGACGAGCTGACGGCCGTACTGAAGGCATGGGAGCAGGTGGGCGTGCGGACGCTGTAGTCCCGGGACCGGGCGGCGCGGTGCTGCGCTCCGGCCCCGATCCGTACTAGACATGACCCATGCGTATCGAGGTGCGGCGCACGGGTGGTTTCGCGGGCATCGAGCGGCACGCGGTGGTGGACACCGCGGGGCGGCCCGATGCCCTGGAATGGCGGGCTCTGGCCGAGCGGGCGCTCGCCGCCGGCCGGGGCACGGCACCGCCGGGGGTGCCGGACGGGTTCTCGTACGAGATCACGGTCGACGGCAGGACGGTGCACTGCGCGGATCCCGCGCTGACGGAGGAGCAGCGGGAGCTGATCAGCAGGGTGCTCAAAGAGGGGGCGTGAGTCCCGCGCCCTTCTGATACCCGGCGGTAACAGGGCAATCGTTCTCGGCCGTTGACTTCCGTTACCCGTGGTACGGATGATCCGCGCATGGCGACGAACCCGATACCCCAGTTCCCGGCCGGCTTCCTGTGGGGCGTCTCGACCTCCGCGCACCAGATCGAGGGTGCCGCGGACCGGCGTGAGCCCTCCGTGTGGGACGTCTTCACGGCCGAGGAGGGCCGCGTCAAGGACGGCTCGAACGCGGCGGTGGCCTGCGACCACTTCCACCGTTACCCCGAGGACGTGGCCCTCCTGCGCGAGCTGGGCGTGGACGCGTACCGCTTCTCGGTGTCCTGGCCCCGGGTGAACGCCCCCGGCGGACTCGACTTCTACGACCGGCTGGTGGACGAGTTGGCCGGGGCGGGCGTGCGGCCGGTGCCGACCCTCTTCCACTGGGACCTGCCGGTGTCGCTCCAGGAAGCGGGTGGCTGGCTGAACCGGGACACCGCCGAGCGGTTCGCCGAGTACGTCGCCGTCGTCGCCGCCCGCCTCGGTGACCGGGTCACCAAGTGGATCACCCTCAACGAGCCCGCCGAGCACACCCTGCTGGGCCATGCGCTGGGCACCCACGCGCCGGGCAAGCAGCTCATGTTCGACGCGCTCCCGGCCGCCCACCACCAGCTGCTGGGCCACGGCCTGGCCGTACGGGCGCTGCGCGCGGCCGGAGTCACGGACGTCGGCATCGCCAACTCGCACGGGCCGACCTGGGCCGCGTCGCGGGAGCAGGCGGACGTGGAGGCGGCCGGCTTCTACGACCTGCTGCTGAACCGTCTGTTCGCGGAGCCGGTCCTGCTGGGCGAATACCCGGAGGGGCTCGGCGAGTTGATGCCGGGCACGGACATCGAGTCCGATCTGAAGGTCATCTCCGAGCCCATCGACTGGTACGGGATCAACTACTACGCACCGACCCGGGTGGGCGCCCCCGAGGGCACGGACATCGAGTTCGGCGGGGTGACCATCCCCGCCGAACTCCCCTTCACCGTCAAGGAGATCGAGGGCGTCCCGACGACCGACTTCGGCTGGCCTGTGGTGCCCGAGGGCCTGACGGAACTGCTCACCGGCTTCCGCGAGCGCTACGGCGACCGGCTGCCGCCCGTGGTCATCACCGAGAACGGCTGCTCGTACGAGGGCGTCGACGACCAGGAGCGCATCGCCTACCTGGACGGCCATGTCCGGGCGCTCCACCGGGCCGTGGAGGCGGGGGTCGACGTGCGCGGGTACTTCGTGTGGTCGCTGCTCGACAACTTCGAGTGGGCGGAGGGCTACGCCCGGCGGTTCGGGCTCGTGCACGTCGACTACGAGACGCTGGAGCGCGAGCCGAAGGCGTCGTACGGGTGGTACCGGGACCTGCTCAGAGCGCAGCGCCGGGCATGACGACGACACAGCCGGTCGGCGCCCTCGCCGAACCCGTCGAACGGGTGGGCGGGGGCTGGACCGCCTCGCTGGCACTGGCCAACGCGGCCATCTGGGTGGGCTGGTACGGCCCGCTGCAGATCCTGCTGGCCTCCCAGGCGGAGGACTTCGCGCCGGGTGCCGGGATGTCGAAGGAGACGATGCTGGCCTGGGTGACGGGCGCCGGCGCGGTCGTCTCGCTGGTCGCCACACCGCTGTTCGGCGCGCTGTCGGACCGTACGACCTCCCGGTGGGGGCGCCGTACACCGTGGATCGTGGCGGGCTCGGCGGGCGGCGCGGTGGCGTTGCTGCTGCTCGCGGGAGCGGGCGGGCTGTGGACGCTGGCGGCCGGCTGGTGCCTGGTCCAGCTGACGCTCAACGCGTCCTGGGCGGCGGTCACCGCGGCGGTGCCCGACCGGGTGCCGCGGCTCCAACGCGGCTCTGTGGGCGGCTGGTTGGGCGCGGCGCAGATCCTGGGCGTGGTCGGCGGCACGGGGCTGGCGACACTGGGCGGGGGCATCGGCGCGGGGTACGCGGCGTGCGCGGTGTTCACGCTGGCGGGCGTGCTGCCGTATGTGCTGGGCCACCCCGACCCGCGGCTGTCGGCGGCGGACCGGCCGGTGTGGTCGTGGCGGGGTTTCCTGGCCGGTTTCTGGCTGAGTCCGCGCCGGTACCCGGACTTCGCCTGGGCGTGGCTGACGCGTTTCCTGGTGAACCTGAGCAACAGCATCGGCCTGCTCTACCTGCTCTTCTACCTGCGGGACCGCGTCCGGTTCCACGACCCCGAACTGGGCGTGCTGATCCTTACGGCGGTGAACGCGGCGATGCTGCTGGCGACGGTGGTGGTCGCCGGGGTGTGGTCGGACCGCGTGGGGCGCCGCAAGCCGTTCGTGTACTGGTCGGGGCTGCTGATGGCGGCCGCGACGGGACTGATCGCGCTCTGGCCGACCTGGCCGGGCACGATCGTCGCCGCGGCGCTCCTCGGGCTCGGCTTCGGCGTCTTCACCTCCGTGGACTTCGCCCTCATGACCGACGTACTGCCCAGGGCCCGCGACCGGGGCAAGGACCTCGGCGTCATCAACATCGCCAACTCCCTTCCCCAGGTGGCCGCGCCGGCGCTCGCCGCGCCGATCGTGACGCATCTCGGCGGCTACCGGGCGCTGTACCTCGTGGCGGCGGTGATCGGCCTGGCGGGGGCGGTGTTCGTGGGGCGGATCCGGGCAGTGGAGTAGATCACTCGACGCACGGACGACGCACAGGGAACTGATCGGCCGGATCGTCCCTCTTCTGTGACGACCACCCCCGTTGCTGAAGGGACGCCCTGTGCCCACGCGTTCACCGAGATCTGCCCTCACCCGCCCCGCACGGCGCGCGATAGCCGTGCTCGCCGTCTCCGGCACCCTGCTCGCCGTGCCGTCGCTCGCGGCACCCGTCGCCTTCGCGGACGGGGCGCCGCCGACCGACCTGCGGGTGGACGCCAACCGGGACGGCCGGATCGACCTCACCGGTACCACCGACACCGCCGGTGAGAACGGCTGGACGGTCGGACGGGGCGCGCTGATGCTGCCCAACATCGACGACGACACCAAGCGCTGCCCCACCAAGGGCTCGGGCGGCAAGCCGCTGTCCGACGCCAAGCTGGCCGCCTGCAACGACGCCTCCGACACCAAGGTGAACGGCAAGGCCGACGCCGCCGACCTGGCGCGGGTCCGGTCCGTGCCGATGAAGAGCCTGCCGGCCGGCGCGCAGGGCAGCGTGAAGGTGACCGCGGGCGCCGACAGGACCCGGGTGTTCCTGAAGCGGGCCGACAAGTGGGTCCCCGTCACCGCGAAGACCCGGCTGACGCGCGCCGAGCTGCGCGCGGGCGTCGAGTTCGGCGTCGAGGCGCGGGACGTCATCCGGGACACCGCCAAGTGGGACGGCACCGCCCGGATCCGGCTGTCCGTGAAGTCCTCCGCCGGCACCTCCTCCGACACGGTCACCCTGCGGGTGGCGCCGGTCCTCACCCACCACCACCTGCAGAACGCGCAGCAGATGCTGGTCACCAAGATCCCCGGCACCGACGACTACGCGAAGCTCAACCGCGCCTTCCGCGAGGGCCTGGCCAAGGAGGCGCGGGCCGCCGGTATCACCAAGCCGACGATCGAGTTCACCAAGTACCAGGACATCTGGGCCCAGGACTTCGTGGAGCCCGGCTACGTCAGCATGACCGGCGCGGACGGGCAGCGACAGGTCATGCGGGTGATGCTGCGCTCGGCTCAGATGGACCGTGAGGCGGGCCGGGAGCTGTTCGAGAAGCTGCGCGGCCCGAACGTCGGCGCCGTGCAGGTGACCGGCGCCCGCCCGTCCGAGGAGTGGACGCTCAACTCCATGGGCAACGTGGAGACCATTCCGCCCTACGCCCACGGCGACCGCTCCTTCCCCGCGGGCCGGATCATCATGGGCCACCGCCCCGACAGCGGCTCCAAGCCGGCCAAGGTGATGCGGACGTTCCTGAAGTCGCAGGGCCTTCAGGACCCGCTGTTCCTGGACACCTCCTGGCTGCACGTGGGCCACGTCGACGAGTTCGTGCAGTTCCTGCCCGCCGACACCCCGCGCGGCTGGAAGCTCGCCATCGCCGACCCCGAGGCGGGTCTGCGGCTGCTGCGGGACGCCAAGAGCGCCGGTCACGGCTCGAAGCGGATGTTCTCGGTGCCAGGCGGCCCCCGGGAGACGATCGACCAGGCGCTCGCCTCCAAGACGCTGGTCTCCGACAACAACCTCGCCACGCGCCGTATCGAGGCCAACCTCGCCATCCTCAAGCGCGAGACGGGTGTCACGGACGCCGAGGTCGTGCGGGTTCCGGCCCTGTTCACCCAGGGCCGGGAGCAGCGGGGCGAGTCGGGTGACGAGAAGCTCCGTCTCCCCCGGCTGACCCGCCTCGGCGCGGGCGCCGAACTGCCCGACGTGGCCCGCGACCACGGCCAGCAGCGGGAGCTCGACCGGGCCGTGCCGGGCAGCCCCGCCCCGTCCGCGGACGGCGCCGTCGGCAGCCCCGCCGCCCCCGCCCCGTCCGTCATGACCAGCGCCTACGTCCCCGGCGCCGTCAACGGCATCGTCCTCAGCCGCACCCACTACCTGGCGCCGCGCCAGTGGGGCCCCGTCATCGGCGGCAAGGACGTCTTCACCGAGGCGGTGACGGCGGCGTACACCGCCGCCGGTATGAAGGTGTCGTACATCGACGACTGGGAGACGTACCACCTGGGCATGGGCGAGATCCACTGCGGTACGAACACCCTGCGCAACGCGTCGGCCCCCTGGTGGACGCGCTAGCGGCCCCCGCGCGCACGACCTGAACGTGCCGTCACCCCCGGCAGCCGGGGGTGACGGCACGTTCGCGTGACGCCCCGCGGACCGGGATGACGTCACCGCTCGGCCGACGCCGGGCGTCGGGAAACCCCTTCGCCCTGGACCGACGGAGGTAGGCAGGCGACCGCCGCGCACTGCCCCGGGGAGCGGAACACGACCGGTGGGACACGACCGCTCGGCGGGTCAGAACCCCAGGCGCCGCAGCTGCTTGGGGTCCCGCTGCCAGTCCTTCGCGACCTTCACATGGAGGTCGAGGAACACCGGTGTGCCCAGCAGTGCCTCGATCTGCTTGCGGGACTTGATGCCGACGTCCTTCAGGCGCTTGCCCTTGGGGCCGATGATGATGCCCTTCTGGCTGGGGCGCTCGATGTAGACGAAGGCGTGGATGTCGAGGAGGGGCTTGTCGGCGGGGCGGCCCTCGCGGGGCAGCATCTCCTCGACGACGACGGCGATGGAGTGGGGCAGCTCGTCGCGGACGCCCTCCAGCGCGGCCTCCCGGATGAGCTCGGCGATCATGACCTGCTCGGGCTCGTCGGTGAGGTCGCCCTCCGGGTAGAGGGCCGGGCCCTCCGGCAGGAGGGGGACGATCAGGTCGGCCAGCAGGTCGACCTGCTTGTCGCCGACCGCCGACACCGGCACGATCTCGGCCCACTCGAAGCCCAGCTCCTTGCCGAGCTGGTCGATCGCGATGAGCTGCTCGGCGAGCCGCTGGCCGTCCACGAGGTCGGTCTTGGTGACGATCGCGATCTTCGGCGTCTTCTTGATGGACGCCAGCTCCTTCGCGATGAACCGGTCACCGGGGCCGAGCTTCTCGTTCGCCGGCAGGCAGAAGCCGATCACGTCGACCTCGGCCCAGGTCGTGCGGACGACGTCGTTGAGGCGCTCCCCCAGCAGCGTGCGCGGCTTGTGGAGGCCCGGGGTGTCGACGAGGATCAGCTGGGCGTCCGGCCGGTGCACGATGCCGCGGACCGTGTGCCGCGTCGTCTGCGGCTGGTTCGCCGTGATCGCCACCTTCTGGCCGACCAGAGCGTTCGTGAGAGTGGACTTGCCCGCGTTGGGGCGGCCCACGAAGCAGGCGAAACCGGCACGGTGGGCGGCCTCGGCCGGCTGCTCGGATGACTGGGTACGAACGCTCATGGCGCCCATTCTCCCTGATCCCCGGAGCCCCGCCGCACAGACCGCGAGAACGCCCTCCCCGCCTCGTCCGGCCCCGCCCCCTCGTCAGCGCCGACCGTGAGCTTTCCGAAATCCCCACGCAACGAAACGTCACGGAAACACACCCGTATGCGTCCGGAAACGCACTCCGGTGACCCTCTGACGAGCTTCGCACCCGTACCCGCTGGAGAAAGGCCGTGACGACCGTGACCCTGGCCGCGCCCCTCGCCGCGCCCCTGGCCGCGAAAGGCATCGACACCGGCGACACCGCCTGGCTGCTCGCCGCCACCGCCCTCGTACTGCTGATGACCCCGGGCCTGGCTCTCTTCTACGGCGGCATGGTCAGGACGAAGAGCGTCCTCAACATGCTGATGATGAGCTTCGTGTCGATCGCGCTGGTCACCGTGGTGTGGCTGGCGGCCGGGTACTCGCTCGCGTTCGGCGACGACGCGTTCGGCGGCCTCATCGGGAACCTCGACCACCTCGGTATGGGCGGCCTCGGCCCGGACAGCGTCCAGGGCACCGTCCCCACCCTCCTGTTCGCCACCTTCCAGCTGACCTTCGCGGTCATCACGGCCGCCCTGACCAGCGGGGCGATCGCGGACCGGGCGAAGTTCGCGGCGTGGCTGGTCTTCGTGCCGGTGTGGGCGCTGCTCGTATACGTTCCGGTCACCCACTGGGTCTGGGGTCCCGGCGGCTGGATCGTGAGCGACCTCGGCGCCCTGGACTTCGCGGGCGGTCTGCCGGTGGAGGTCACCTCCGGCGCCTCCGGTCTGGCGCTGTGCCTGGTCCTCGGCCCCCGCCTGGGCTTCAAGAAGGACGCGATGCGCCCGCACAAAGTTATTTACTGATGGTGGTCGGCGGGGGGTAGTGGTGTTGCGCCGGTGATCTCGTCGACGAGGTGGAGCATGCCGTCCAGTTCGCCGGTCAGTCGCTCGATGAGGAGGATGAGGCGGTGGGGTTCGAGGTTGGCGAGTTCGGCGTTGCGTGCTTCGTTCAGTCCTCGCCGGGCCCATTTGATGCGGCTGGCTTGGGTGGGCGTGAGGGGGCGGCCGCGAGTGGGGTCGGGCTGCTCGGTCATGTAGAGGTCACCTGAGGTGCGAGGCGCTGAGGGTGGGCGCGAAGTGGGCGGGTTGGTGCGGGGGGTGATGGTAATGATCAGGTAAACCTCTGGCTTGAACAACGGGCAGTGTACGGCGTCACTCGAACGGGTGTTTTATTCGGGTTGGGGTTGCGGACGATCGCCGGACTCATTCCGTGAATGTCCCATCGATGGTACAGACATCCATCTCGGGCTTGACCAGCGTGTACCCGTGCCAACCGACCCCATGCCCGACTGGGTACTCCACCAACGCCGGGCCATCGGGGACAACATCCGAGCCGAACGCACGCGCCAGCACCTGTCACAGGAACGACTCGCCGAACTGGCAGGCGGCCTTGACCGCAAGACCGTCAACCGGATCGAGCAGGGCACCCACGCGACGCTGATCGACCACCTCGCGCTCATCGCCCATGCCCTCGACGTACCCCTGGCGGATCTTGTGCGGTGAGCCCGCTGCCGCAGGGGACGGCAGCGGGCCCACCCAGGCTGCCCCGCGGCACGGGGGAACTCTCAGGGCAGCCACCCGGACGCCGGCGGTGCTGGCACCGGCGGCCGGGGAGTCAGGACCAGCGGAGCGGCGGCCTCGTGTACGGGTGGAGGTGCTCGACGCCCTTCGCCTCATGCCCGGCGGGCTGGGTGCAGTGCACACCGTGGACAGGGTGCTTCTCCCAGCAGTAGCCGTGCCCCAACTGGCCGGCGGGGCGGGGTGGCGTCTTGGCGGTGTTCACGATGCTCCTCCAGCAGTGGGGGCACAGTCGTCGGGGCAGGCGTACACGTCGGTGCTCATGTCGTGGACGCCGCGGTACCCGGTCGCGCGGCCAGCCAGTACGGCACCGCGGGTGAGCCGCTGGTCGCACCAGACGCAGTTCCAGCCCCGGTACTGGCCGTTCGTCAGCTCGGCGACGTCCGGGAGGCTGCGGATGGGGATGCTCACCGGGCGTGCTCCATGTGGAGGCGGCGGAGCGCGGCCACGGTCTCGCATCCGACCGGGCTGTCGACGCACTGCTCGCATATGGCGGCATGCGCGCCTGCGGTCTCGGCGGCCTGGTCGGCGACGCAGCGGGGGCAGGCCCGCGGGAACACCTGGATGGAGCCGTGGGGGCGTTGGCCGAGGTCGACGGCGTCGACGCCGAGGGCGGTGCCGTCGTACACGCAGATGGTGCCGCGGCGTTGCGGGTCGGACAGGGCTGTGGTGTCGAGTGGCAGGAGGGTGAGCGCGCTGGGCGCGGTGTCCTGTCTCGGCGTCATGTCCGCCTCCACTGTCCCGGTGATCTGTCTCACACCAGGACCGTATGGCGCGGTACAACAGAGGTGGGCACGCAAAGTGCGTGCCTTGCACCGGGGGCACCCATGGACACTTCCGCCATCGGCCGACGCATCGCCTACTGGCGCGACCGGCGAGGCTTCACCCAATCCGACTTCGGCCGTCTCATGGGACAGACCAAACGGTGGGTGCAGGACATCGAAGGCGGCAAACGCCAGCAGGACCCGCGCCTGTCCGTCCTGGTACGCGCGGCCGACGTGCTACGCGTCCCCCTGGAGCAACTCTTGTCAGACACCCCCACACCGCCCCCCGCAAGCAGCGGGCCGCCCGCCGAAGCCCTCGCCGTCATCGACGCCCTCTACGCCCCCGACGGCAGCGAACCCCCGCCCGCTACTGACGTTCTGCGACGGCGGCTCGCGTACTGCTGCCGGGCGTTCCAGGCCTGCCACTACGCCGCCCTCGGCCGGGAACTTCCCGCCCTCATCGCCGGAGCCACTCGGGCCGCGCATGCCGCGCCCGTCGGCGCCCAGTCCGATGCGCAAGCGGTCCTGTCCCGCGTCTACCAGCTGGTCACCTCGTACCTCCACAAGTACGGAGCGCCCACCGCAATTCAGGCCGCGCTCGCCGCGGACCGGGCGCTCGCCGCCGCCGAACAGTCCGGGGACCCTGTGCACATTGGGGCCGCATCCCGGCGTGTGGCGAAGAGCCTCGTCTACCAGCAGCGGCCCGAAGCCGCCGTCGAGTTCGCGACCGCGTCGGCGCGACGTCTGGAGGCCGGGCTGACGGAGCGGGGGCCGCTCGGGTTGTCGACGCTCGGCATGCTGTACCTGTCCGCGGCGATCGCATCGTCGGCGCAGGAGCGGGCCACCGCGCGGGTGCGGGCCGCGACCGACTATGTGGACGAGGCCGATGATGTGGCCGACCGGCAGGGCGGCGACCTGGACGAGGACTACACCCAGTTCGGGCCGACGAACGTGAGCTTGCACCGTATCGATGTGCTGGTCCGATTCGAGGACGGCTGGTCCGCGCTCGAAGCCGCCGACCGGCTGGACCCGGAGGCGCTCGCCGGCCTGAGTCGGGAGCGGCAGGCCGGGCATCACGTCACGATGGCACGCGCTTCACTCTTGACACGGCGGAAGGATGACGCGGCGAGGGCGCTCCTCGAAGCCGATGCTCTCGCGCCGGAGGAAGTCCGGGGCCGGCCGGACGCGGTGAACTTGGTGAAGGACGTGGTGGGGGCGACGGCGAATCCGGGGCCGGGGTTGCGTGCGTTGGCGGAGCGTTGTGGACTTCGCGCATGACCCGAGTGCTGTATTTGATCGCCTGCGCCGCAGGGCCCACCCAGTTCATCGATGATGGCGTGCGCGTCGCTCAGGCTGACGGGTGGGACGTGTGTCTGATCTTGACCCCGTCTGCTGCCGCGTGGTGGGAGCCGCGCATGCAGGAGCTGGTGGAGTTGACGGGGCATCCGGTGCGGTCGCGGTACAAGCTGCCGTGGGAGAAGGACGCGTTGCCGAAAGCGGACGCCATGCTGATGGCGCCGATGTCCTGCACCACGCTGAACAAGTGGGGCGCTGGTATCAGCGACACCGTGGCGATCGGGATCCCGTCCGAGGCGGTGCACATGGGGGTACCGGTGGTGGTCATGCCGTTCTTCAATCAGGCGCAGGGCGCGCAGCCCGCGGTGGCGCGGTCGAAGGCGGTGCTGCGTGAGCAGGGTGTTGTGGTCCTCGACGGCCCGGACGGGTACGAGTCGCATCCTCCGAAGCAGGGGAACCCGCGGGTGTTTCCGTGGGCGCGGGCGCTGGCTGGGGTTCGGAAGGCTGGCGGGTTTTCGGTGTGAGCGGCATGCGTGTTTGAGGGCGTCGCTCGATAGGCTGAGCGCATGTTCCCCGACTCCCTGGCCCTTGGTGGCGTGCGCCCGTCTGCCGTGGTGAACGCGGAGATCCGGGCGCTGGTCGTGGGCTGCGGTGGCTGGCTGTACGGAGACACGCGAGACCGCTACCAGGGGCTGGTGGAGGAGTGGACGCGGGCGGTCGCGGTGGAACGGCGACTGATCGACGTCAGCGAAGCGGCGTAGAGGCGCCTACGTGTACACCCGGCGCTGCGGATCCAACGCACCCTCCGCCTGCGGACCGTTCCCCTCGCCCGGCCCCGGATCCGGCGCACCATCCTGGCGGCACACCAGCGCAGCCTCGTCGTAGGACGGCGCCTGCAAGCTGTACCCGTCCGGGCACGTCTGCCCATCCCGGCCATCCGCCCCGTCCGCGCCCGGCTCCCCCTGAGGTCCGGCCGGACCCGGCTCCCCCTGAGGGCCAGGCGGCCCGGCCGGGCCCGTAGCGCCGACAGCTCCCGGCTCCCCAGCCTTACCGTCAGAACCGTCGACGCCGTCCTTACCATCCGCGCCTGGCGAACCAGACGGGCCCGGACTGCCGTCGACACCGTCCGCCCCATCAAGCCCGTCCCGACCCGGCTCCCCAGGCGGACCAGACGGACCCACCACCGACGCCCCGCGCTCGCCCGGCGGGCCCTTCACCGGCTTCCCCCCCAGGTCACGCACCTGCTGCGCCAACGCCCGGTTGTAGGCCCGCTCCACCTGCAGCTCGTGCGCCATCCCCTGAATCGACAGCACAATCCACGCCAGCGCAGCGCCCAACACCAGAGCGCCCAGCCACGTCCACCCGTCACCTCGCCGCCAGCGACGCTCCTCCGCCCGCAGTTGCACCCGGCTCACGACCCGGCCCCCTGAGTCAACAAAATGATCACCGGGAGGAGGATGCCGATCAGCGGCACAATCACCGCACCGATCAACCACCTACGGGTGGCGACCAGCTTCTCCGCATCCTTCTCCCGCAACGTCTCCAACGTGGCGACCCGCTGCGTGAGAGCCTCATGCCGCAGGTCATAGATCCGCTGGTCCACCTTCTCGTCCATGCGGCGCCCCAGCTGGGCGATGTCATCACGTACGTCGGTGAGCCGGTCCTCGAACCGGCGGACAACCTCTCCGAGGGTCGGCTCGTCCGGCATATGGTGCTCCGATCAGTTCAGCTGCCAGACACCGGGCGCGGCCCGCCCGTCGACGTTGCCCGCTCGATCCCCGGCGCGATCCCCGACGGCTTCCACACCGTGTAGTACGAGGTGCCGATAGCCACCGCCGCCAGCAGCATGCACGTCACGACAGGCTTGCCGTCGAAGTCACCGTTGAAGTACGCCGTCCCGAGACCCACCAGCGCGGCCACAGCCAGCATCAGCAGGCCACGCACGGCGCCGGACCAGCGAGGCTGATTGACGATCGCTATGACGGGCGGGAGAACGAAGCCGAGGCCCGCGGCCCACAGCTGTGCATCAGTCGGTTGCATGATCAGGACTCCTTGCTGTTGACGTTGATGTCGACGCTGACGACGGCGTCCGCGATGGCCTGCCGCACCGCGGCCACCACCGCGTCGGTGTCCACGTCCTCCCCGAGCTGCCCCGCCAGCGACGTGATCGCCGCGGACTGCGCGGCAAGCGTCGCGTTCGCCTTGTCGAGACGCTTCAGGATCTCCGTCTGCACGCTCGACAGCGTCCATGTCGGGTTCGTCGCTGGCGCACCCGGAACGGAGATGACCCCGTCCAACGTGAGCACTGCCTTCGCGACTTCGGCAGGTGTGGGCATGTCGTCCTCCTCGCTGGTGGGGCGGGGTGCCCCTGCTTTCACCCAGGCGTAGATGGGGTCGCCGGGGCACGATGTGGCGTAGCCGTCCCGATGCCCGCCCAGCCACGTGCCGGCCGGGCCCTGGCTGCGGCAGTACTCGATGGCGTCGCGAGCGCCATGCAGCTGCGCTTCCGTGGGCCGGGTGAGGTCCGAGGAGCCGACGAGCAGACACACGGCGTAGTCCTGCTCGTTGAGCGCCGTGTTCCCGTTCGCGCTGTTGCGGCGCTTCAGGCCGCGGCCCTCGTACACGTAGCCGTGCGTGCACACCAAGAACGAGTAGCCGATGTCGCTCCAGCCGTTGCCGTCCATGTGCTGGTCCTGGAGGAGCCGCACGTAGGCGGCGCATCGGTCGTGGGTCCGGTCTGCGTAGGCGGTGCCGAGGTAGTGGAGTTTCACGCCGCGACGAGCACCGCTGTACGGCGTCGCTCCGTTGGGTGTGCGGTAGTCGCGGGCACCCCACTGCGCGCGAGTGACGAGCTTGATGGCCATGGTCAGGCCCCCTCTTCTGTGGGGTGGATCGCGAGCTTGAACTGCGCGTGCGTGATCTTCCGCGCGACGCTGTCGTTGTGGGACACCAGGAACGCCAACGGAGTGCCAGGGTGCACGAACAGCTGATGCTGCTTCGTGAAGCACTGCATCCCGGGACTCGGCGCCCGATGATCCGTAGCCGTCGAGTCCGGCTTCTCGCCGAACGGATCCCTGACGAACCGATCCCTCAACTCGTCGTAGCCGCCCGGCTCCCAATGCACATTCGCCGTCAGCACACCCCACCCGCCGACCGCCGGCCAGATCAGACCCGATCGGTCGTCCGTCTGCCAGTTGGTGACGGGCGGCCCGTCGGGCTGCATCGCCTCGTGCATGCCGTGCGCGTCAGCGGACTCCCCGACGGACGGAAACCGGACGATGTGATACCCGCCGGACGGAATGACCTGAGGCTCGCTCGCGATCAGCGAGCAGATGTAGACGGTCACGACACCACCGTCCACTGCGCCAGGTACGCGGTATTGGAGCCCTGCCACACGAGTTCGTGGTTCCAGCTCCGCACCACCCACCCGTTGAGCGGGATGGTTTTCGGGGTGCCCTCCCCGTCCAGCAGCACCAGTCGCTCCGCCGTCTCGGACGACAGGGTGTACTCGGCGCCGTCCAGGAACGCCAGAATCGTGGCAGCGTCCCCGGTGTACTGGACGGACTCGTAATGCGGGGTAACGGTAGACATCAGGGCCTCAAGCAATCCGCTGGAACTGTAGCCAGCTATCGGTGTAAAGAACGGTGGCCGTCGCGCTGGATGTGTTCTGCGCCCACTCCAGCGAAATGTTTCCCGCCGTCGTCGACATGCGGAAAACAGCGCCCAATGGGGTCATCTGCTGGGTATCGCCGGTGCCGTAGGCGGTACGCCCCACACCTACGTCGTTCGTTTCCGTGCGAATTGAGTATCCGGCCGTGGTAGCTAGGGACGGCGTGCCCGAACCGGGCACGATCCACGCCCATTCACCCAGGCAGCCCGTAGGGACCGTGAAACGCATCTTGATGTCCGGGGTGGGGTCCGCGAAGTACTTCACCCATCCCGACATCACGTACACAGCGTTCGCCTCGGCCGCGAAGACGAGGTGCGGATCGGCTTCGTAGGTGGTCGTCGCCGCTCGGCTGGTGTCCGCCGTCTTCCGGACGGTCTGCGGCAGCATCGACCGCAGCAGCGTCGCGGTGATCCGCTGCCCCGCGAGCGGTGTGGGGTAGGCCTCTGCCATCGTGTCTCCTTACAGGGCCAGAACAGTCGGGGTAGCAAGACGGACGTCCGTGCCCGCCGCGTGGGCTTTCGTGCAGCCGTTGACGGAGCGAGTGACCGTCCACTTCTGCGGGTTGACGACCTCGAAGTCGTCGTAGCGGATCTCCACCGCCGCGCCGTTCGTGTTACCCGAGACACGGATCGACCGCGTGCCCAGCGAATGCGGCAGCACGATCGACGAGTCCGTGACCTCGATGTCCCACGTCGGCGGCTCCACCTCGCTCGCGAGCCACGCCTTGGCCTTCAACGCTGAGCCCTTGAGCTGGAGCCGCACCCGGATGAACTGGCCAGCGACATGGGTGACAGGCACGGTGACGGCGCCGATGTCGGTACCCACGTTCGCAACGATCTTCCGCAGGGCCAGCAGAATCGTGTTGGCCGTGGTGAACTCCAGGCGGGCCATGTACATGTTCTCGGAGTCGAGCATCCGCGCGGTGATCGCCCCGTACAGGCTGGCCCCAGTCGCGAGGGCGCTGGTGGTGATGCTGCCGTAGAAGTCCGCGTCCGCGCTGACCGCTGTGATCGACGTCCGACGGGTCACGTCCACCGTCGACAGGACATGCACCCCGTACCCGGAACCGACGCTGTAGTCCGACGCCGCGCCGCCGCCCACCGTGGCCCACGCCTGCCCGGTGTCAGCGCTGCCCCAGCTAGAGGCACTGGTGCGGCCGAACGCGTCCTCGATGAACCCAGTGCACGACGTCACCGTCCAGACCTCGCCGCCGGCCCGCACATTCCACGGCACCTCCGCGGAGTCGGTGGTCCACAGTCCGGTCTGCCCGGCCGACGGGGTCACATAGACGGTGGTGTCCGAAGAGGTGATCGCCGTGACGGTCTCCGTGCCGTCCGTGTCCACGCGGGCGTCCGTGCTGTCCAGGAACCCGACCGAGTTGTACGGAGACGCCGGGGCGCACAGCATGGTGATGCGGTGCTCGAACCGGGTGATGGACTCCTCGAAGCCCAACACGAGTTGGTCGATCGCATCCGGGGGCAGCCACGCCGGCGGGTTCTGCACCTGAATCCGGTCGCCCTGCCGCAGTGCAAGCACGGCCCGCTTCAACGCCGGGTTGCTGGTGAAGCTGGGGTGCGCCAGGTTCACGCTGATCTGCGGGTGCCGGGCCTCGTCAACGGTCCCCAGATGCACCCGCCATGCCGCCTGGTCCAGCAGGTCCGCCGTATCCGTGGACGCCAGGTTCAGGGTCGCATCCGACGGCCCGTACACGCCGACACCGGCCGGAGGCAGCGCCGTCGACAGGCGGCCCTCAGTCTCCTCATAGGTCTGCGATACGCCGTTCACGGTGACCGTGACCCGGTTCGCGATCCGCTGGTCGTCCTCCACCGGCACCGGCACCGCAGCCAGCTGGTAGCCCGCATAGTCCAAGACCACGGCAGGGTCCTGGGCGTACAGGCTGGCGCGGGTCCGGTAGCCCAGACCGAGAACATCAGCGGTCTCGTACAGCATCCCGCCGTCCGCGTCCACGCACTCCCGGATCAGCGACAGCGGATTCGACGAGCCCTGAGCGCCCATCTCCACCGTGTCATCGAGGTCACCCACCCACTCGAACGGAATCGCCTGCTCGGCACACAGCCGCTGGATCCGCCTGCCGGCAGCCTCGCCGATAGGGTCCACACGGACACCGAGGTCCGTAATCGCAGTGATGGTGTCCTGCACCGTGACATGCCCGACCACACCGTCCGGGAGGCCGCCTGTCGTGTCCGTGCCGATCGACGGGTCGATGAAGAACTTGACGTCCGTGCAGCGGGTCAGCTGATGCGTCCCCCGGGTCTGAGACACCGCGGTCTCCGTGCCCGACGTGAGGTCGAGCGTGCGCACCGTGTAGATGGTGCTGCTGCCGCTCTCCTCGAACTCCAGCGACACCCTCAGCCGCTTCCCTCGCACGTCCGTGTCGTGGTGGATTGGCGTGCCGAACTCGGTGCCGTCGCTGTCGTAGAACTGCAGGGTGAGGCTGCCCGGTGTGACGACGCCCGTGAAAGCGCCGCCGGGCGCGTTGTAGGACAGCTGGTAGATCGAGTGGTTGGAGACGGTGATGTCCTCCACCTGCTGCACCCGGACGATCACGTCGCCGTCTGCCGCGGCGCCCTCGGGTGGGATGTACAGCAGGAACCGGACCTGGGTGGCGGACGGTGAGTCGTACTTCGCGACACCTCCTCGCATCGCGGCGCTGGTGAACACGGGGAGCGGGGAGCTTGCGCCGAACCGCCCGTCAGAAGCAAGGTCAGGCGCCCGGTCGATGAACACCATGGGTGAGCCGGTGGTGAGCGCGGACGCAATCTGCACGGAACCGGTGGGGTCCTCGCACGGCCAGTAGGCGCGTAGCGAGCTGAGTTCGCTGATTGCGGTGCGGATCACCGACTGGTCTGCGGCTGGTCCTTGGGCGAGGCGGCGGATGATCCCGGAGACTTCGGTGTCGGTCCAGATGTCGTTGCCGGAGCGCTCCCAGTCCTGCGCCCAGTCCGACACCTCACCCCAGATGCGGTAGGACTTGCCTCCGTTGCCGTCCGGCACGGAGACACGGATCGGCTGGTTACGGCCGATCGACCCGAAGTACGCGCCGGTGGGGTTGCGGGGGTTGAACCTGCCGTCGGTGTTGCGTAGCTGCATCCCCGCGGTGGCGTGATCAGTCTGCCCGCCCTCTCCGCGGATGCCTTTCTTCAGGTCGATCTTTCCGCTGTCGTCGCGGACAAGGACGTACCCGGCGGCGCTGATGTCGACCCACTCGCCGTCAATCCACAGCTCCACCACTACGGGCTCGCCGTTCGACGCCTCCCCGGACGCGCTGAAGGGACTGGCCACGGCGCCCATGCGCCGCTGCCAGCCCATCACCCGCGCTGCAAGACCTCCCGGCATCGGTCACTCGTCCCAGCAGACCCACGTGACCATGTTCGAAGCCGACGTCGCGAACGTCGCCCGCACCCGCAGGAACTTCGAGACGGCGACGATCGGCCGCTCGTCCGGCATCCACTGGTAGACGTACGTCAGATCCGTTGCCCCGGCTGTCAGCGGGATCTCCTTCACGTCGAACACCCGGCTGGCGGTCGTCGTGCCCTCAGCCGTCGCCGTGTAGCCAGTCGCCGACGTGCCCAACGTCATCAGCGACGCAGGCGCGTTCGGGTCGAGGGGCTGCACACCCGACGCAGAGTGAGCCGTCACCGTCGCGGCGACGTCCGTCTGCAACAGCTCCACCACGCTCGCAGCGCCCGGCGCCACATCGAGACTGAACCCCCAGCTGATCAGTTGAATCTGCCGGGTGGACGGGGTGGCTATCTGCAGCATCGTCTTGATGGCGGTGCCCGTGGTCACCTTGGCCTGCGCGGCTGTGGTCGGCATCGGGCCATTCCACGTCTTGTACCGGTGCATATCACTCCCTACCTGGTGGTCTTGAAGGCGGGCTCAAGGCCGCCCCGGTTACGGACCTCACGCCGCAACGGCTCAAAGATCTGCTGCGCCACAACCCGCCCATCAAGGGTGATCGTCTGATGGATCACGATCGGCTGGCCGCCCGCGGCCGCAGCGGCGATCCGGCGGGAGTCCGGGCCCGACCGCACCCGCGAACCGACCGGCAGGTCGAGCAGCTCCGGCTCGTGTTCACCCACCCACGTCAGCCCACCCCGCACACCGCCCGACGCGGCAGCACCCACGATGCCGCCGGCCGCTTTCCTCCCCGACTTCTTCGACTTCGACGAGGCCTTCTTCAGCTCGTCCGCCAGATCATCGAGCGCCTTGACGAGCCGCTCCTGCACCTTGATCTGCCGCCCGTACAGCGCGTCCGCCGTGGTCTTCCCAGCTGACCCGGCAGCCTTCGAGATCTGCGACTGAAGCGAGTTGATCGACTTCAGTTCGCTGCCCGACGCCCGCAGCAGCGCGCCCGCCGTCTCCAGGCCGCCGCCGTCGATGCCCGCCTCGGCGACCTGCCGCAGCAGCGTGTTGGACAGGCCCCGCTTCCTCAGCCGCTTCACCGCGTCCGCGAACGCGGTCGCCTTGTCCCGGGACTGGACCAGGCCTCCCACGAGGGAGCGCACAGTGACGGGCTCGTCCCGGTCCCCGCCGCGGGTGATGTTGGCGGCCGACACGATGCCGGACTTCACACTGCTGGACAGATTGGAGGCGCTGTTCTTCAGGTCGGTCAGCTTGTCTCTGGCCTTCTCCAACGCGGAGTTCACCTTCGACAGGGCGGTGGCCATCTTCATGTGGCCCTTGACGATCGCGTCCATCAGCCGCAGCAGGCTGCGCTCGGTGTCCCCCGACGTTGCGGCGCGGATCGGGCCGCGCGCCTGCCGTGCCTCCGAGCGGACACCGCCCCGCGCGAACGCCTCCAGCCGGTACCCGAACTGCTCGGCGACTTCTTCCAGGATCGCCATCGAGCGGGGCCGCTTCGACTCGGCGAGCGGGATGTACGCCTCGCCGCCTGTTTCCGGCTCCGCCCACACCCGCCACGTTCCGGCCGGCGCGATCTGCGCGACATGCTGCTCGCGGCCGCCGTCGGCGTAGAACCGCATCACCCCGCCGTCCGCCTGCTTGAACGTGGGGGATGCGGTGGAGTCGGCCTTGCGGTAGCGGACGTCGATGTAAGAGGTGCCGAGCACCCGGCCGGAGAGGCCTCGGACGGCGCCCCAGAACCCGCTGGTATTCGCGACGATCATGCCCGTCTTACGGGGAATCTTCGCGCCGAGCGCGGCACGGATCTTCCCCCAGAAGCCGCCGGACTCGGCGTCCAGCTTCGCCTTCGCCTGCTTCTTGTCGAACGCGGCCAGCTCCCGCTTCGCGGCGGCGAGCTTCTCCTCGGCCTGTCGCTTGTCGGCGGTCAGCTTCGCCTTGCGTTCCTTCGTCAGATCAGGGTCTTTCAACTGCTTCTTGATGTGCGCCAGGCTGGCCTCAGCCTGGTCCACGTTCATCGTCAGCTTCGCCCGGTTCAGGCGCGGAACCGCTTCATCAACCAGCTCGTTGATCTTCCCGCCGACGCCGTCCATGCCCTCCCGGAACTTCGACGAGAACTCGTCGAAGCCGCTGTTCCATTCCTTGAACTTGTCGCCGACCACCGGCAGGTCACCGAACGCCGCGGCCAGACCGGACACGAGACCGTCGATCGCGAGGAGAACTCCTTCGGTCATGCCCTGGAACGCCGCGTACAAGGTGGGCAGCGTCTCCACCCCGGTGATCACCATCGAGGTGATGGCCTGCGCGATCCCCAGCAGCGCCTCACGGATCGACGCCTGGTTGTTCTTCACCCAGTCCGACAGCCCACGGAACCCGCCGTCGAGATCGGAGGTGTCGACGCCTGCGACGGCGGCGAGGGACTCGAACAGGGCGCCGCCGACCTCCTTCGCGAACGAGGAAGCGACCGACGCGCCGATCGCGAAGACCTCGTTCCAGGCGCGGAACATGTCGGCCACCAGGTCAGCGATCGGCTCCAGGGCGACCATCAGGCCGTCGAACACTTCGGCCAGCACGTTGATCTGATTGCCTGCGGTGACAAGCATCTCTCCGAGCAGTGGCCCGAACGCGTCGGAGAACGATCCGGCGATCTTGCCGAGGCTGGGGAGGAGTGCGTCGTTCAGCAGATAGGCGAGCCCGTCGATCACGTCGGCTGAGCCGTCGATGCCCTGCTCCATCTCCTTGAACATGGAGGGCAGGCCGCGGTCCAGCATGCCGCCGAACAGATTCTGGAACGCATCCAGAGAAGGCTGCGACTTGGTGCCGAAGTCGAGGAACGCCTGCGTGAAATCAAACAGGCTGTCGGTGAAGTCGCCGAAGAACTTGCCGCCCATTTCCACGTTCTTCAACAGCGACGACTTGAACGCCGGACTGTTGGCGAAGTCCGCGGCGTTCTCGACGAAGTCACCGAAGGCCTTTCCGCCTTCTTTCACGACCGGGTTCAGGCCCTTGAGGGCGCCACGCCAGTCGTCCATGCTCTTCTTGACGCCCGGCATGACGGCCTTCGAGGCGACCTTCTGCAGGTCCTCGAACTCGGGCTTGAGCTTCTTGAACTCCTTCTTCAGATCGTCCATCGCCAGCGCGGCCGCGCCACCCACGCCGGCGAGCCCGAACAGCATCGGTGACAGTGCGCCGATTGAGGGGAGCACGGAGGCGCCGAGCACGGCACCGATGCCGATCAGTGAGCCCTTCAGACCGACGCCCCCCGACGCCCCGCCGCCACCGCCGAAAGCGCCAGAGGCGCTGTTGCCCGCCACGGTCAGCCGGCCCAGGCCGCCTCGAAGGTCACCGAGGCTGCCGTTGGCGCCGTCAATCGACCCGCCGAGGTCGTCCATGTCGCGGCGCAGCGTGCGGACCGGGTCGTCCAGGTCGGCTAGGCGTGTGGCCGTGGTTCCGGCGCGGGTGTTGAAGGTGCGCAGGTTGTTCGCGGCCGCGGTGACGCTGGTGGAGAGATCGCCCATGGCGTGGGCGGTGTCGTCGGCCTGGCGGGCCAGGCGGCGTAGGGCGCGGGTGGCGTCTTCGGCTTGCTGCTCAAGCCGGTTGAGGGCTGCGGCTGCGGTGGTGGCGCGGGTGGTGAGGGTGCGGAGGGCGGTGTTGATTGCATTGAGGCCGCTGGCGGTCTGGTTGGTGACGCGTACGCGGATCTCGATGTCGTTACCCACCGCTCCCCTCCTCTCCGTCTGGTGTGCCGCGTTGTTCGATGTTGATCAGGCGGAGGAGTTCGGGGTCTTCCGCCAGCAGGGTGGTGTAGGTGTAGCCCGGGAAGCGTTCGAGGAGGCCGAGGATCAGGCGGGCACGGCGGTACTCTCCGGGGGCAGTGACAGGGTTTCCGTGGGAATCGATGCCACCAGGGATGGTTCGGTGGAGGTCGAGGGCTCGTCCAAAGGGGCGCGGACTCCGGCGACGGCGTTCTGCCAGGCGTCGATGATGGCCCAGTTGAAGTCGACGTCGAGGCTGCGGACGCCGTCGAACGTGGTGGGGACCGGGTTGCCGTCGTCGTCTTCTACGTTCCAGTCGATGAGTCGGTCGGCCATGAGTTGGAGCATGGCGACGATGGCGGTGTCGCCGCCGTCGGAGCGGGCGGCTTCGATGTCCATGACCTGGCCGGTGTTGAGGCCGCGGATGCGGACCTCCAGGCCCTCGTACTCTTCGTCCTCGAATTCGAGGGTGTAGATCTTCTGCTTCGGGCGGTAACCCATGTCCGAATGACCCCCTAAGCCCAGGTAGGTACTGAACCGTCAGCGAGAACGCCGGGCACGGTGAAGGTGAGCTCGCCGCCGTCGGCCCGGTTCAGGGGGTAGTCGGTGAACAGCATCTCCATGGCCAGCGTCTGGCCGGACACCGTGAGGGTGACCGTCCGGGCGACGCTCGTGGACGGCACGGTCTTGAACACGTCGTGGCTCATGTTCGCGGCGTCGTTGAAGACGCCGTTGCCGGTGAACGAGCCGTCGGCGAGCAGCAGCAGCCGCTCGTATGCCGACTTGTCGATGCCGGTGATGTCCTGCACGCCACGGGGGGTGGCGAACTGGATGCTGGTGAAGTCGTTCTTGATGGCTCGCGCGGTACCGGACGCATCGTCTACAGACGCCGTCGTCCACCCCAACCCGGATTCCTTGCTAATTAGAATCACTCCCTTTCTTCAGGTAATCGATCGCCGCTTCCAGCAGACCGATGTCATCTCCGAGAAGGCCGATGGCCCGATTGCAGCGATGACAGAGAAGACCTCTGACACGCCCAGTTGTGTGGCAGTGATCCACAGGGAGCCGCACGTAGGGACGCTTGGACCTGGGGTCAATGGTGCGTTCCGGCTGACGACATATGGCGCAGACGCCGCCCTGCTCTTCGAGTAGCGCGTCGTACTGCTCTGGAGTGATGCCGTAGGCCTGCTTGAGCTGGAGTCTTCGCCGGTTCGTGAGCCCCTGCTCGGTGTTGCGTGAGTACCAATCACGGGCTTGAGCGGCCGAGCACTCCTTGCATTTGCTCTTATAGAGGGTGATGCCGTTCCGCTGACCCCGCGGGGAAAAGCGGTCGTAAGGTTTGACTTCACGGCAGGAGCCGCATTCCCGCGATTCGGGACCGATGAAAAGCGTGATCCAATCTTATCCATTTCCCTGGCCATCCGGTTTCACCTCCGCCCGAATTCCCATGTGACGTACGGCGCTTCGCCGCTATCCCTTTTGCTGTGTGTCTACGAGCCCTTGCTGGTGCTCGGCGAAGTCCTCCACCCACAACTCCGGCCGCGTGTGCTGCCGAGCCGGGGCACGGAGGGGATCGCCGCGGTGGTCCCCGCCGCGAACGATGAACAGCTCCGGACGCTCCAACCGCTTCCGATGCTCGCCCGCACGGAAGCACGGCTGACCGGCCTCGAAGAGAAGCCACGTCTCGCCCTGCGCTACCTGCGCCTCACGGAAGTGGCGACCGCACGTCTTCGCCGTGTGCAGCAAGTCCGGCGTCAGGTTCTCCACCCGAACCCGCCAGCCCCGCAGATAGTCGGGGCAGTCGATCTCCGCGCAGGTAGCGGGCCGGAAGTGCGACGAGAGCGGAGCAGCGATCTGGTACGTCTTGTACGCCGCCGCCGGCAGCGCCGGTTCGACACGGTTGATGGGCCGCTGGATCATCAGAAGGTCACCCCCTCGATCTCGTTCTTCACCAGCACGACAGCGAACGCGAGCGAGGAGAAGCCGCCGGTGGTGACGGTGACCGCGCGGACGTAGCGGCGGATGGTCGCCGTGTTGGCGGTGGCGATCCGCTCGGCGGTGTTCCCGGCGGTGAGCTGGGTGAACGCCAGCCCGGCCACATCGGTGAAGCTGGAGTTGTCCGCCGAGTCCTGGATCTTCACTGTGACGTCCGTGCCCGTGAACGCGAACGCGCACAGGTAGGCCTGCGCGCCGAAGTCCGCCGACGCCGTCGTGTCGATGCTCGTGCCGTTCGTCGCCGCCGTGTCGGTGCGGATGCCCGCAGTCAGGGAGCGGCCCCACTCGACACCGAACCCGTTGCACTGAAGATCGAACTGGAAGAGGAAGCTGCCGTCGTCGCCGCGGTTGCCGTCGTAGTTGACCTGCTTCGACACCTGGCACGCGGCCGGATTCCCGAGCGTCGTACCCCGGAAGTACAAGCCGTGGACATCCGTGCGCGGCAGGGAACTGAGGCGCGGGTGCACCCGGTCGGTGCCAGGGTTGAAGTAGCACTGGCCGGTCATGCCGCCGGTGCGGAGGCCGCCCTTGCGTTCCATCGCGCTCTTGTCGATGCCGGTGAAGGGCAGCGCGGCCGGGCCGCCCGACGTGGCGATGCTGTTGATGTCGCCGGATACGTCGTAGCCGTGCAGGTAGAAGTTGTCACCCATGCCGCCTTGCTTGGCCACTACGGCACCTCCGTCCAAAGGTCGTTGACGATGACAGGCACCGAGATCGTCATCACGCGGTACAACACCCCGTCCTGCGTCAGATAGCCCGCCTGCACGCTCAGCGGGGTGCCGTTCGAGCCGAGCAGGTCCACGTGGCGGACCAGCCCGCCGAGGGTGAAATCACCCGCGTAGGCGGCGCACAGGGCGTCCACGGCGGCGAGCATGTTCGGGTCGATCGCGTCGGCCGGCTCCGACTGTGCGGAGCCGTAGATCCGCACGTTGAACACGAGGAGCACCGACACCGAGTCCAGGCCGGATGAGCGCAGCGGGGTGACACGATCGACCCACACCGCCGCGGTGAGGCCGCCCGTGGTGGGTGCGTTCTTCGGCTCGTGGCCGTTGACGGTCTCGAAGTGCCCGGACGCGCTGGCGTGCGAGGTGACGGCGTCGGTGAGGCTGAGGATGTCGAGAGGCACCGCCATCACCCGCCCATCTCAGGGAGGCGGCGGCGTACCGCAGCGTCAGCGATCTGCGGGCCGCGGGCAGCGACCGCTTGCTTTGCCGCCCGCCAGTGCCCGTATCCCTTGAACCGCGTGACCGGGGCGTTCCGGGAGCCGACGCCCTCCAGCCACGGCCCGTAGATGACGCCCTGGTCGTGGACGAGGGACACCTCGTCGGAGACGCGTTCGGTGGTGATGCGGGTCTCGTAGTACGGGGTGCGGGTCTTGAAGTGCGCGGAGGTGCCCATGAGGACGCGCTCCTCTGCGTAGGCGCTGATGTCGTCGAGTGCGTCGTCGCAGGCCTGTTCCATGGCCCGTTCGGCGCGCCCGTCGAACCACGGGCCGGACGTGTGGATGCTGACGCTCATACCGCTCTCACCCGGCCTTTCCTGCCGTAGGAGGCGTACACGCGGTCCCGGAGTCCCTTGAGCATGCCGGTGTCCATGGCGCGCTCACTGGTGCCGCCGTCACCCGACTTGCGGACGCGCGCGTACCCGGACAGTTCGTTGGTGACCTGCGCGACCGCCTCAGCGATCGTCAGGTCTCGGACCGGGCCGGGCGGGTCCCAGCGCAGGATCGGCGCGCTGGAGGAGTGCGTGGCAGCGGTCGTGCCGAGCGCCCCGCGGGTGACGGTGAGGGTGCGCAGGGCGTAGATGTCGACGCCGGCGGCGTGGGCGGCGAGCACCGACCCGTCCCACGCGCGTTTCACGGTCAGGTTGTTGCCTGCGATGTCGACGATGAGCATCCGCTCGGACTCGATGAGGATGACCTCGTCCATCGCGTACGCCGTACCGTCCGAGACCGCGACGGTCACGGAGTTGGCCTGGGCCGTCAGCCCGGCGCCGCCGAGGTTCTGTCCGGTGTCCGCCATCGTCCGGCCGGTGACGATCATCCGCTCGCTGTCGACCCGGATCACCGAGCCCACCCCGAGGAGCGCGGCCGCCGTACCGTCGACGTCCACCCCGGTCTCGGATGCGTCCAGGGCCTCGGTGATCGTGCCCGCCGTGGTCTCGTCGTTGCTGTACCCCCACAAGCCCGTGATGGAGATCGAGCGCTGGTGGGTGTCGCCGCTGCTGAACGCGGCCGTGGAGTCGAGGTCGATCTCCACGTGGGTGTACGGGGGGCCGTACTCGTTCGGTTCGAGGAAGTAGTCGCTGCTGGCGATCGTGGTGCCGCCGGAGGTGAGGGTGGTGACGGAGATGAGGGTGTTGGCGTTCAGCCACAGTCGCCACGGCGTCCCGGTCTGCGGGCCCGGGTAGGGGAACGACTTGGTGGCCGTGGTCGGGGCGAACGTCGTGCGCTTACACAGCGACTCGACGTCCCGCGACGCCGACTCCAAAGCACGGTCGATCTGCGCGCTGTTGCGGGCGGTCAGCTTGGAGTCGGGGGCGCGCATGACGTCCTCACGGGTGGCGTACCAGACGCCCATCTCTCATCACCTCCTCTCAGGTCTCGTTGTGGCGGTCGGGGCTACTCGCCGCTGTCAGCAGCCGACGTACCGTCCTCCGGGCCGCCATCCGTCGAACGGGCAGAAGACCTCCCCGTCCGGGCCCTGCCGGAGCGGCTCGCCGTCGTTCGGGCAGGCTTCCGGGTCCCGCTGCCGCTCGTCGCGGGCGTTGGCGGCGGCCTCTCGGAGGATGTCGATGAGTCCTTGCCAGCTGATACGTCCTCACCGCCTTCCGGCTCGCCCACGGGCGGCGCGGTCTCGGGCTCCTCGCCCGCGATGCTCGCCCCACCGTGGCGGGTGATCTTCGGCATGTCGTCTTCCTCCTCGGTGCCGACGGGAAGGCTGGCCCGGATACCGAGCGCCTCGGCCGAGCCCTGCTCCGCGTGACGCTCCGACCCGCAGTGGGGGCACAGCCGCACCCCCACCGCGAACCCGGTCGTGCAGTCCAGACAGACCCGCAAGGTCACAGCAGGTCCGCAAGGAGTTCGGGCGACCGCTGCGCCATCAGGTCGTAGGTGATGGCCAGCACGCAGCCGAGCTTCCCGGCCGTCGCCCCGGAGTCGGTGGTGTTGACGGACACCCACCCGTAGCCGTCGCTGAGGGCTGCGACGGGCACCTCAACGACGGCGATGATCTGGTTCTCACCCTCGTCGTCGCCGAGGTCGACCTCGGACGCGGCGGTCTGGGTGTGCTTCGTCCACTGCTCGTCGTTGTCGAGCGTCGCCTCCCGCTTGGAGAACCAGCGGGTCACGACGTCCAGGTCCGCCGTGGTCCCGCCGGACGCGGCGGTGTGCTGCTGCACGTCCAGGTCGACATCCTCGCCGGCCGTGCCCGCCTCAGCGAAGTACACGAACGCGACGCCGGAGCAGTCGGAGACGCGGACGCGGGTGCCGGTCTGGGCGCCGCTGGCCAGGTCGACCGGAGGGATGACGGATGCGATGTTGAAGAGCCTGCCGAGCGCTTCCATGGTGTGTTCTCCTTCTGGCGCCGGTCAGGCGGCGAGCTTGACGATCGGGGACAGGGTGGAGCCGCCGTTGGCGGGGGTGATGGCGGACTGGAGCCAGGGGCGGCCGTCCACGCGCTCGATGATGCGGAAGGCGATCTCGTCGGTCTCGAAGTACCGCTCCTCGGACTGGCGGGCCTGCATGGCCTGCCGGTCGCCGATCAGGTAGAACCCGAAGTCGATGAGGCTGATGTCGCCCGCGCTGCCGAGGGCGGGAACCTTCTCGCTGACGACGATCGGCAGGCCCATGAGGGTCATGGGCGGGGAGCCGATGGCCTGTCCGCCGTTGAGCCACAGGCCCGGGGAGGCGGCGCCGACGTTCTCGGTTCCGGCGACGTTCTGCTGCACCATCCGCATGTTCAGCAGCTGCGGGAGGACGTTGTTGGAGACGACCCACACCGCACGCGACAGGGACTGCGGCAGCATCCTCGCGTACATGTTGATCACGTCCTCGAACTTCACCAGGTTCGAGGTCGTCCGAGTGACGGGGACAGCGCAGTTCGCGTTGAGGACTCCGAGGGGCTTGGCGACACCGTCGCCGGTGAGGAACGCCGTGTCCTCGAAGAACGACAACGCCTCCGGGAACAGCTGGTTGATGAACGCAGAGAAGGAGACGAGGCTGTCCTGCATCAGCTCGGACGGCACCTTCGCGAAACCGGTGAGCTTGCGGGCCTCCAGGGTGACGCGGCCGAAGCGGGCCTGCGACTCGGTGAGCTGGCCGCCCTCCTCGGTCCAGTAGCCGACGATGCCGCCGTACACGCTGTTGACGTTGGTGGTGGAGTCGATCGCCGGGAACGGGACCCGCAGGGTTTCCATCGGGATGATCCGGGCGCGCGGCCGGACGACCGAGGTCTCCAGGGAGACCCGCAGCAGCTCGGAGCGGAGGCTCTCGGGGATGAGGAAGCCACCGTCGGAGGGGATGTCGCTGCTGTAGTTCTTCAGCTGCGCGAGCTTCGCCGAGATCTCGGGGGTGTTGGCGTCGCCGCCCGTACGAGCGATCGCCCGGAACAGCTCACCGGAGCTCGCGAACAGGCCGTCGACCTTGGCGCCCTCGGCGGCCTTGTTGTACAGGCCACGGCCCTGGAGGGTGGCGTCGACAGTCGCGTAGGGGTCGAGGGCCTTGTTGCTGAGGTCGGGGCGCTTGACGTCCTGGCCGTTCTCCCGCAGGAAGTTGGCGAATTCCTTCTGCGCCGCCTCCTTCACGAGCCGGTCGAGGTCGGTGCCGTCGCCCTGTGCCGTGTTGCGGTAGGCGTCCATGTAGTCCGCGAGGGTGTCCGGGGACGTGAGAACTTCCTTGCGAACGTTCGGGTCGTGCAGCTGCTCGCGAAGCTCGTCGCTGTTGCGCGGGACGGGCGTCTTGGTCGGTGTGGCCACTGTGCCTCCTTCAGGCTGCCGTCGCGCTGGACGACGCTTTCTCGGGCTCGGTCAGGTGGGAGACGAGCGCCGACCAGTCGTCTGCGTCGTCCTGCGTGAGGTGGGCGACCATGGCCGTCCACGCGTCTTCGGGCTCCGGGTCGGCTTCCGGGGCTGCTGGCGGGGGTTCGAAGGTTGGCCCGGCCGTGTCGGTGGCGGTCGGCGTCTCCGCCACGGCCGGTGTCTCAGGCCCCGCCACAGGGGCGGGCTCCACTACCGCCTCAGGCTCCGAGGTGACCCCGGCCGCCTGGAGGACGGAGGCGCGGAGCTTCTCGACGAAGTCGGCGCCGAGCGCGGCCGCGATGTCGATCGTCAGCGTCGGCTTCGCCGGCTCGGGCTCCGGCTGCTTCGGCCCGGCGTACCCGTACGCCGTGAGGTCGAAGGCGCGCGCCATGTCCGGCTGCTCCTCCTCGGTGGGTTCCACGGGAGTCCCGGACTTGGGGGCCTGGAGCGCCGCGTCGGCGAGCCCGTTCTCGACGGCATCCTCGGGGAGGTACCAGGTTTCCGCCCGCATTCGGGCCCGCCATTCGTCGCGGGTGCCGCCAGCGCGCTGGGCGTAGGCGTCGGCGATGTTGTCGGAGATGAGGTCGAGGAGTTCGGCCATCTCCTCCATGTCGGCCGCGTTTCCGAGGCACACGCCGGAGGCGTCGTGGATCATCAGCATGGTGTTGGGGGCCATCTCGATCCGGTCCCCGGCCATCGCGATCACCGAGGCGATGGAGGCGGCGATCCCGTCGACCTGCACGGTGACGTTCGCCGGATGGCTCCGGAGAGCGTTGGCTATGGCGATGCCCTCGAACACCGACCCGCCAGGGCTGTTGATCCGTACCCGCAGGTTCGGTGCCGTCACCCCGCGCAGGTCCGCGATGAACTGGTCCGCGGTCGCCCCGTACCAGCCGCCGACCTCGTCGTACAGCATCACCTCCGCCTCGTCCGGGGCGGTGGCGTTGGTGATGCGGTACCAAGGCTGCGCCTCGATGCCGTGCTGGGCGCGGAGCTTGTCGGCCTTCTCCCGCTGGCTGGCCGCGAAAGCGACTGCCTTGCCGGGCATAACGATGTTCACGACGTGGCCTCCTCGGCGGGCGGGGTCCAGCCGAGCCGGACCAGCAGATCGCGGGTCTCCTGCGGGATGACGACCGTCGCTTCGACCTCGCTGGTGAGGTCGTGAACCATCACGCCGAGGGTGGCCTCCGGGAGGCCTCCGGGCCGAAGCTTCAGGTCCACGGCGTCGAGCACCGAGCTGATGTCCTGGCCGTCGAGCTGGACATTGCCGACGACACCGTCGCTGGCGATGCGCAGCCTCCCCGTGCGGGTTCCGTGCTTACTCATCGCTGCCACCCTTCCGGCCGCGCTTGACGACCTTGCAGCGGCATTCGTTGCCGTACTCCGCGCCCGTGCAGTTCACGTAGCCGGAGCCCCCCGGGTAGTCCTTGTACGCGGCAGCCCGGTTGCGGTAGAGGCGGCCGTCGTTGTCCGCGCACGGCCCGCACGTGTTGTCGTCGATGACCGCGACGGCCTCCCACCGCATCGCGTTCTCAACATCCGCGCCCTCGCCGCCGTCGCCCGTCAGACCGGACACGAGCGCCTGCCACGAATCCGTCGGCCCCCCTGCCGGGCCGTCTTCCGGCCTCGCAGCGGACGGCGGAGGCGCGATCGCGGGCGTCGGCTTGTTCGGCGGCGGCGTCGCGAGGTTGAGCCCGGCGCCGGCCCGGTTAAGGATCTCCCGCGCCTCGTCCCAAGTGATGCACACGTCGACACCGAGGTAGATCGACTGGATCATATCGCCCAACTCGCGGGGGCTGATCGTCCCGTCACCGCCCGCTGCTGCGGCTGCTTCCATCTCTGGCAGGCCGACGGCGGAGAGGATGCCGTCCGGCGCCCACATGCCCGTCTCGGCGAGCGCCTTGGCCGCGTTGGCGCGGGCGGTCAGCGTTGCTGCTTCGATCTCCGGGTCGGGCGGGGTCGGCGGCTCGTAGTCGAACTCCAGGCCCTCGGCAGTCTTGCCGAACATGGGCAGGAGCTCGTTGTTCAGGGCGCCCTTGATGCGCTCAAGGCGAGGCACAGTCTGCTGCTCCGCGAACCAGCTCTTGGCCGCCAGGGCGCTCGCCCGGTTGATGTCCTCGAAGTCACCGATCGCGGACTTGGAGATGCCGTACGCCTCACGCACTGCGTCACGGGTGGCGCCGCGGAGTTCCACGAACTGCATGTCCCGCTGGCTGATGGTCCGGTCGGACCACTTCGCGCCGTGCTCGATGATCGCAACTTTGTGGGCGTTGTTCACGCCCTTGTGCTGTTCCGCCCAGCGTTCCCGCATCTCGTCCCACTCGCGATCGTCGAGATGCACCGGGACCTCGATGACGCCGCCGGGCTGCGCCGAGTTGAGGAAGAACGCCCGCGCCCACTCCGCCGCATACCGGCTGGTGTCCAGGTCGGGGAGGATCGACAGCACCGGGGAGAGGCCGCGGTACGGGTCGAGGGGGTTCGGCCGCCGCAGTTGGATGACCTCGTTGAGTTCGAGGGGGATCTGCTCGCCGTCCGGGCTGGTGTAGACGTAGCCCTTCAGGAAAGCGTCGCGGTCCGGGACGGGGCTCATGCGGTCGGGGCGGACCGGCCACATCTCCAGCGGCAGGTCGACGCCGGGGTGGCGGGCGATGACCCACCAGGCTTCGCCGGTGAGGTCGAAGTGCTGCTGCTGGGCTTCGATGAACTCCTGCCGCGGCATGAACTTGTTCGGGGAGTTCCACAGGTCGAGGGCCGCGTGTGCGGTGACCTCGGTCCGGTCTTCTTTCCGGCCTGACCGGGCCTTGCGGTAGAGCTTCCAGTCGACGAGGGCGGTCGCATTCGACGTGCGGTCGACGATTGCGAAGAGGGTGCCGACCGAGGACATGGCCCGCATTTGGCCCTCGGCAGTGCGGTTCGCCCCGAACAGGCCACCGTAGGACTGGGAGCGGCTGGTGAAGGGGACGGGCGGGGTGGCTGTGGCGGCTCGGTTGAGGAGCGCGCCGAGGAGGGTTCTGGCCACCTGCCCCTCCCTTGCTATGTGCCGCTGTAGAACCGCCAGTTCAGGACGAGGCAGCCGACGCCGAGCGCGGCTGTCCCGGCCGCCACACCAAGCCACATCATGGCGGAACCTGACAACAGCATAATCCCAGTCGTGTCAAGCACAACCGGCATGGCCCTATTCAATCCCTGCAACCACCTGCGCACAGGCATCTTCCTGCTGTTCGTCACGGCTCCACCCCGCCTCACCCGCTCTTGTAGGTATCTCACAACTACAGCCATCCCCGGACCCGCGGACGGCCCGCAGAGTAGAACGCCAACAGCAGCGCATCCGCGTTGTCCGGCGACCTGCCCAGCCGCTTCCTGATCTCGTCCTTCGGCTCCACCTGAACCCGGCCCTGCGCATCCGCCTGCCACAACGGCTCCAGCAACTGAGCCACCGTCGTGTCCGCGTTCTCCATCGCCGACAAGTCCCAGCCCCCACGCTCGGACAGGCCGCGGGCGATCTCCCACCAGATCTCAGCACGCAGGTTCTTGAACTTGTCAGGCTTGCTGGACTTCTCCCCCACGTTCACCGCGAGGACGTGCGCCGAGTGCTCGCCGCGGCCGGCAGCGTTGCGGAGCTCGCCGATGACCCCGAAGCCCACGCCGATGCTGTCGACCTTGACGGCGGTGGCGCCGGACTCCTTGATGGCCTGCACCACCATCGGCGCGATCTTCTCGGGCCGGTCCGTGTGCGCCCGCCACTCCCTGCCCGCCCGCTGGCCTCGGCGTTCGCGGATGACGGTCTCGTCTCCGCCGCCGCCGACATCCACGCCGAGCTCCACCGGCTGGAGTTCTTCGGCGGTGAGTTTCTTCTCGGGGTCGATGCGGCAGCGCGCCACGTCGCTTGCGCGGACGACCTTGTTCGGGGCGTCCTCGCTGAACTCGCCGAGGACCTTGCTCTTGTAGAGCGGGTTGTCCTCGCCCCACTCCTGCGCTTTCTCCTCCACCCACTCGCGGCCGACGAGGGCCTGCGCCACATCGTCGGGGACTTCCTCGCCGGTGAGGTTGGGGGACTCGAACGCGCTGATGCCGATGACGTGCCAGCCGCTCCCGGGCTGGCACACCTTCCGGAAGTGGCTCGATGGGTTGTCGGGGTTGCCGATCGCGAGGATGCGGCAGTCGGCGTTCGTCGTCAGCGCGTCCGCCGCCACCCACAGCTGCTCCGGAATGCCGCACGCCTCGTCGAGGATGACGAGGACGTAGCGGGCGTGGATGCCCTGGAACGCAGACTCGTCGTGGTCGGCGGGCTTCCGGCCGAACGCCACCATCTCGTCGTCGATGTGCCACTCGGTTTGGTTGACGCGGCCGGCGAGCTTCCCGCGGCGGTGGACGCGTCGGATGTACCGCCAGAGGATGGCGCGGACCTGGGCGAAGGTGGGCGCGCTGGTGACGACGAACGCCTCACCGGGCGGGTGGGTGTCGAGCCACCACGCGGCGACCAGGGAGGCGGTGTGGGACTTGCCGACGCCGTGGCAGGAGCGCACGGCGGTGCGTCGATGGTCACGGATCGACAGCATGATCTCGCGCTGCTTCGACCACACCGTCTGGCGGAGCCGCTCGGTGACCCAGCCGACAGGGTTGTGGGCGTAGAGCCGGGCGCGGTCTTGCATGCCGCGGCGGTCGACCTTGCGCTTCAGCTGGTCGCGGATCTCGCGGAGGGCTTTGGTGTCGCCGGCGCGCACCAGTTGCTCGACCTGGGCGCGGACGGTGTCACGCGTCGGGGTCGTCACGGTCGTCGCTGTCTGGGCCGAGGGCGGTGTCGAGGAGGCGTCCGATTTCGCGGCCGAGTTGTTCGGCTTCGACGCTGACGCGGTTGGGGGCGTCGAGGCCGAGGAGGCGGCGGAAGCTTTCGCGGCCTCGGAGGAGCCGGTCGAAGGCTTTGAGTTTCATCTCGTCGTCGATGATGGGTTGGCCGTTGTCGTCGTGGACGACGTGGCCGTGGGAGACGAGGACGTGGTCGCGGTGGAAGATGTCGAGGACGTTGTCGTAGAGGGTTTCGAGGCGGGCGACTTCGAGTTCCATGAGGGCTTTGCCGGGGGTGGCGACGGCGTCTTGGATGGCGCGTCGGCAGGCTTTTTGTGCGCCGGACTTGTCGGCGAAGCCGAGTTCGTCGGCGATTTTCTGGTAGGTCCAGCCTTGGGCTCGGAGTTCGGCTGCTTGGGCGTCGCGTTTGGCGGCTTCGGTGGTGCGGACGTATTGGCCGCGGCCGCTGCGGGCGTCTTGGTTGGGGTTGGCCACGTCCCGCCCTCTTCTCGCTGGTTACCATCTGTCGTGGTTTGATGGTAACGAGGTGTGCAACCGGTTGGGCGTCGGTGCATGCGGGTGAGGCCCCACTCCGGGCGGGAGTGGGGCCTCTGGCATGCAGCAGGTCAGGCGCGGGGGTCGGCTGGATCTTCGGGTGTCCACGCCGAGATTTCGGCGATGCGGTCGACTGCCTCCTGCCTCAGGGTCTGCACCTGATTCACGAGTTCGGGTCGGGCGTGGTCGGGGACGTACGTGGCGACGCTGGAGGCGAGGTCGCTGTAGGCGGTGATCAGCCCTTGGGTGAGTTGGATGAGGGCGCCGAGGGGCGGGTCGACGGGTGCGGGTTGGGTGTCGGTCATGTGGTTCATCCTGTCGGGTCGGGCGGTCAGGCGGGGTTGTCCTGCTGCTCCAGGGCCAGAAGCTCCTGGATCGCGTCGTCCAAAGTCAGCGGCGCCTCGTCATCGGGGGCGTCGTCGTCGAACTCGACGATCCGGGGGTCGGCTGGGTCGGAGCAGTCGAGGCGATACCAGCCGTCCGGGTCGAGCCCTACCCACGGGGGGCAGGTGCACGGGGAGGTGGGGAGCGCGTACCACTGCATCGTGTGGCAGTCCAGGAAGTGGCTGGCCATGACGGGTTCTCCTGTGCGGTCAGGCGGTGGGCTGGTGGGGGGTGTGGTCGGGGCAGTAGTCCCGGCCTTCGACGTCGCTCCACCCTTCGGCGGAGAGGGACCGGCGGTGATCGGCGGCTTCCTTCTCGCGGGGGGTGGGCTGGAAGGCGGCTTGGAGGGAGTACTCGTCGCAGTCGTCGTGTGCGCAGCGGATGGTGTGGGCCATGATTGCGATCCTTCGCAGAGTCAGAAGTGCGGGCATTGGACGTGGTGGCCGTCCGCGTGGTGGCAGTGACTGCACGGGATGGCGGCGGCGCGGCAGGGGCAGTCGGGGTGATGCTGGCGGGTGACGGTCATGCCGTCGGTGTGGCGGGTGACGATCGTGATGATGCGGTGACCGTCACGGATACCGGTGATCTGAGGCATGACGGGTCCCTTACGGGTTGCGGTGGTTGAGGCGGTCGGCGAGCTGGCGGGCGCCGACCTGGACGAGGCCGGTCCATGTGGCGCCGGTGTGGGTGTCGATGACGTACCAGCCGGAGCGGGCTTTACGGATCCGGTAGCGGGGGCGGGTCATGGCGGGCTCCTAGGCGGCAAGGGCGTCAGCCAACAGGTCGACGCGGGCGACGGCGGGGCAGTCGACGGGGTAGAGGACGGTGACGGTGGCGTCAGACAATCTCGCCAGCGATCGAGTCGAGGCGGTCGGCGGTTTCGAGAAGTTCGGCGATGGCGGACTGGAGCGCCTTGGCCGCAGCGCTCGGGCCGTGAGCGACTGGTCTGGGAGCAGCAGTGTCGGCGAAGTCCGGCCCGTAGAGGGCGAGGATCTGCTTCGCCCACTCCACCTTGTCGGCCACTCGCTGGCCGTAAGGCTGGCTGGTGGACCAGAGCTCCAGGTTCTCGATCCGGTTGTCGTCGCGAACGCCGTTCTTGTGGTGCACCGTCTCGCCGGGGAGGAGCGGGCGGCCGAGATGCTCGGTCATCACGACGATGTGCTCCATTACGTAGCCGGAGCTCCGCTGCGAGTTGGGGTGTTCAGGCAAGCGGATGAGGCGATACCCGGAGTTGCTCTGCACCCCTCCCTTCCAGTTGGGGCTGAGCTCAGCCTTCCGGCCGCACGACTTACACATCCCTGTCTCGGTGTGGAGAGAGATCAGTTTGTTGCACACCTTGCAGCGGTGCTGCATCCGCGCCTTGCGGGCTTGGTAGAGACAGGGGTGGCACTTCCTGTGCCCCGTTCCGAGCTTGCGGGTCTCGCCGCAGACGCTGCACTCACCGATCTTCGACATGCGGTTCCTTAATCAGGCGGCCAGCGCGAGCTTGGCGGCGGCGGTTTTGTAGGCGGGCT
Source organism: Streptomyces sp. NPDC042364 (assembly GCF_056437585.1). Classification (NCBI taxonomy): domain Bacteria; kingdom Bacillati; phylum Actinomycetota; class Actinomycetes; order Kitasatosporales; family Streptomycetaceae; genus Streptomyces; species Streptomyces sp. NPDC042364. Next base: position 370,469 of record NZ_JBWKAJ010000008.1, read on the forward strand.
TGCGGGGGCGGTAGATGACGGCGATGCGGGCGACCTCGGCGGGGGTGTAGCGGGTGCACTGGCGGGCGCGGCCCTTGGTGTAGGAGACGCCGGTCGCGCCCTGCACGCCCGCCTTGGCCGCGTTCTTCCGGAGGGACCCGGCGACAGTGCGGGCTTCCTTGATGCCGAGGCCGGCGGCGATGCAGTGCTGGGCGAGGGTGCCGTTGCCGTTGCGGCGGATCTTCGCGGCGGCGTGGGTCTGGGTGCGGCGCTGGCGGAGGGTGGCGCGGCGGGTGCGGTTGGTGGCGATCATCTTGGACTCCCCCTGCTGCGGTGCGGTTTCTGTAATACAAGAATGCACCCGGACCGGCAGGGTTGTCAAGCGGCATGCGCAGGTGAATAGTGGTTCCTGTAATACAGCCATCTTGAGGAGGACCCATGGCGCGGCCCGCCACCGGTCAAACGCCAGTCGTCACGTTCCGACCACCACAGCAACTGAGAGACGAGTTCGACGAGGAAGCCAAGGCGGCAGGACGCACCAGATCAGACGCGCTGATCGAAGCCATGCACGACTGGCTCAAGAAGCGACGCCGCGAGCGCCCGGCGGGCAGCGAGGAGACCACCCCATGAGCGTGGAGATCGAACTCGTCGGCAGCCCGGCTGATGGCAGGCGCCTCGCGATCCCGGGCGACCCCATGGACCCGCCCTCCACGTGGGAGGTCTACAGCGCTCCCTCCGGCCGCACGTGGGCCACGGCCAAGCAAGGGCAGGCTGTCGGTGCGGGCATGAGCAGGCTGATCTACCGTCGCGAGATCAACCCGGGCGACGACGGCCCGCTCTGGCTCTACCGCTACGACGGACCCACCGCATGACGAAGGCCCCGCCCGAACACCCAGGCGGGGCCTCACCACTGCTACGACTACTTCACATTCCCCGCGAACACCGCCACCTCAGACTCCATCGACGGCGCCAACTCGACCTGCAAATACTCCTCCCCCTTCGGCAACTCACACGCCACCGTCGCCTTCGCCACCCGACCCGGCCGCAACTTCATCGACGGCATCCCATCCAACCCGTCATCGAAGATCTGCTCCGCCTCGCGGCTCTCCTCGCCGTAGAAGCACATGACGTACCCCGTGCCGACGTCGACCACAGCATCCGACTTGTTGTTGATCTTCACCGTGAACGCGACGTACGACGTGCTGGCCGGCGCCGCGTACTCCGACGACACGCCGCGCTTGTAGTCGGACAGGGCTACTTCCACGCCGTCCTCGTACTCCACGCCGTCCGTCAGCCCCATAATCTCCGGCCCGGTGTCCTCCGGTTCAGGTTCGGGTTCCGTGGCGGCGGTGACCGTCTCGTCAGCCGGGCTGCTGCTGCTCGCTGACGCGGGGGTGTTGCCGTCGCGCGTGTTGACGACCACCACCCCCGTCGTGACGATCGCCGCGATCAACAGGGCGGCCGACCCGATGATGATCGCGTTCGTGCGGTTCTTCTTCGACGGCGGGGCAGGCGGCGGAAACGCGGGCGGCGGTGGTGGCGTGGTGTTGCTCATGGTCCCCCCAAGGACGTCGTGCGTGCCCGGATCGTAGCGGCCGGCAACCCGCGCGACGAGACACACACGAGAAAGGCCCCACTGCCGGCCAGGGGGGGGAGGGCCGGGCAAGTAGGGCCACGGGGGGTGGATCCAGTGTGGCAGACGGGGTCGGATCAGGGGTCGAACGGCCGCGCGCCGACAGCCCGCCCCCCGACCCTGGGGAGGCCCAGGTCCGACCCTGTATCCGACTCCCCCTGAACCAGCTTCGACCTGCGCATTCGTCAGGTGCTGACGGCCTGCGCTTCCCACGCCTCGTCGGGCACGATCCGCCATGTCTGGGTGTCTGCGCAGCGCTCCACATCCGGGCCCAGGGCGCGCGCCGCATCAAGGACCTGCTTCTCAGTGAGGGCGGTCGCTATCTCCAGCTCGCGGCGGGTCATGTTGCCGTACTTCACCAGCGCGTTCCGTACCCGCTCCTGATTCGTGGCACCCGGCACCGGAAGGATCAGCCGCTTCCCCACCGGGGCCCGCACGGTCGTCGCGCCGATCCTGGCGACCTCCGCCCGGAACTCATCGCCCGTCAGCCACATGCCCTTGTACGGCGCCGCCACCTGGTGCATGGGCGACTGGAGGAGGAACTTGCCCGGCTGGTCCAGCTTCCCGGGCTCCCAACCAGGGGTGTTCCCGAAGATGAACCGGCGGTGGTCCGCGTCGTTCATGCGGGTGGACAGCCGGTTCGCGTAGTTCCCGCGGGCGTCCGTCGTCCCACCGAACACCTTCCGGGACGGCTGCTGAGTCGCGGACAGGAAGTGCATACCGGCGAACCGCATCAACGCCAGCAGAGACTCCTGCTTCTTCGACGCCGGGTCCTTCTTCCACGGGCCGCCGTCGCCCTGCCTGACCAGCTCCGCGAGCTCGTCCTCGATGACCCAGATCGCGGGGCGGCCGTGCTTCTGCGGGTCCCATTCCTGGTCGCCGGCCTGAGCGAGGATCTCGCCGCGCTCGCCGAGTTCCTGCTTCAGCCAGTCGAGGAGAGCGTGGGCCTGCTCGGGGGTCTCGGCCAGGTCCTGGAGGATCGGCAGCATGGGGGTGAGCTCGGGCGCGCCGGGCTTGAGGTCCATGCCGTACAGGACGGTGTCGGGCCGGTCCGCGAGCTGGACCGCGATGGACCGGGTCAGGGTGGACTTCCCGAACTTAGATGAACCAGCGACCAACGTGTGGTTGTAGGCCAGGTCCAACCAGACAGGGTTCAGGAACCGGTCCACGCCAAGGAGGACCGGGTCGGTGAACCGGGCTCCGGTGGTCCGCTCGTAGGGGATGATCGCGGAGAGCGGGTCGCCGTCGATGAACCGGGCGATGAGCTGGTTCGTGAGCGCGCCGTCCTCCAGCATGAACTCCCCGGCCACGCCCATACCCGAGGCCACCTTGGGCCAGGCGGCCCGCAGCTTGTTCCGGTCCAGGTTCACGGGCAGGTCCAGGACCGCGGTCCACCCGGTGCGGGTCCGTTCCACGGTGCAGCCCGGCAGCACGGCGGCGAACAGTTCGTGGACCACGGTCCGCAGCCTGGTTTCTTCCACGGTCCGGCCGGTCAGGTCCGGTCCGGACTGGGCCGGTTCGGGCGTGGTCTTCTGGACCAGGGCGTGGTGGGCCATCTGCTGCCGGATCAGCGTGGTGTTCAGGCGGGCGGTCTCGTGCTCCAGCTTGATGGCGTCGTGGCGGGTGTCGTGCCGGTGCTTGACCATCGCCGCGAACACGGCCGCCGCGGTGATCGCGTACCCGTACCAGGCGGCGAACCCGCCCACGCTGCCGGTGAGCCACGCCTGCCCGGAGGCGCCGGCGAGGGCGAGGCTGCCCCAGGCGAGGGCGGGCGGCCACTTCTTCGAGAACGACGTCCACGACAGGGAGCCTGCGGCGATGGCCGTGCCGAACTCGATGGCAGCTGCGGTGGTGCCGTAGATGCCGTCAGCGGCCAGGGCGGCGGCGGAGACGAGGCCGGGGACGGTGAGGGCGGTGGCGAGGTCGGTACGGGTGATCTTCACGGTGTGGGCTCCGTGGGGACAGGACGGCCCCCGCAGGGTGGGGTGCGGGGGCCGGACGACGGGGGCTAGTTGTACTGGTTGAGGAGGCTCGTGGCCTTCGTCAGTCGCCGGTACGCGGTGGACTCCGGGACGCCGAGGATCTCCGCGGCGCGGGCCTTGGTGATGTGCTCGCCCTTGCGGAGCCGGGACAGGAGCACGTCGACCTGGTCCTCGACCTGGGCGGCCGGTCCGGTCCGGTTCGCGGCGGCCTGGACCGCCTGGACTGGCGTCGGTTCGGGCGCGGGGTCGATCTGGTTCACGGGCTGGTCAGGGGCCTGAACCGAGGGCTGAACCGGCGTGGACTCGGGTGGGGCAGCGGCTCGACTCACGATGATCTGCGGGCTGTCGGGCGCGGCGCCGAGCTCAGCCTTGGCCTGGTCCACTCCGGCCATGACCCGCATCAGAACCTCGGTGTGGAACGCCTGGTCCAGGTCCGAGCCGTAGCCGGACTTCCGGGCGCGCTTCACGTAGTCCGGGAACGCGTTCGAGAACGCGGCCTTGAACCCGATCGGGAACAGCGCGAACACCAACCCGGCGACGACACCAGTTGCGGTGAGTCCGAAAAGGACGATGCCGTGGGCGAAGTTCGCGGCCACGGAGACGGCGAACATGCGCTGCATCCGCTGGTGCGCCTCGATCGCCCGGTGGGGACTGTCCTGGTTCTTGATGACCACGGCCGCGGACTGGAACCAGACGACGTCGATGAGCGCGAACACAGCCCACGCTGCCCAGTCGGGCATGTGGAAGTGCCGGCCGAGGTCGTAGAGGGACCAGCCGGAGGCGACGGCGACGGCGACGGCGAGGACGGGGATGGTGGCGAGGATGGCGGTGTCGAGCGCCCCGCGGCGTCGTTCGGCCGTCTTGTTGCGCTTGGCGTTGATGACGGCGGTGGCGCGGGTGAAGAGGTCGTTGGACATGGCGGGGCTCCAGGGTTCAGGCGCGGGCTCGGGCGGTGCGGGGCGGGTGTTCGTTGAGGAGGTGCCAGGCCGCCAGAGACGCGATGGCGACGAGGACGGCGGGTGTGGTGGCGGCCCACAGGGTGACCGTGAACGCGGCGTCGACGACTGCGGTCAGGCCGATGGTCTGGTGCAGCAGGAGGGTGAGGGCTCCGATGAGGAGCCAGGCGCAGCGGGGCATCGGGGTCTCCGGGTCGGGGTCGGGCGGCTGGGCTGGTCGGATTTCCAGGGCTCACGTACCGGCGGGTGGGACGTGGGCCGTGGGCTACCGGCCTGCGGGTCAGCTGAGGCGTTCGACGGTGACGTTGAGGTCGCGGGGGTCGGAGTCGGCGGCCTTGAGGCGCCGGTCGAGGTCGGCCTGGTCGTGGACGGTGATGGTGTCGGTGGGGGCGCCGGTGATGATGTTGACCTTCTGGCCGGTGCGGCTGGTCGCGGTGAGTGCCCACTTCGGCATGAGCTGGTCCTCTCGTCGGTGTGGTTGGAGCGCTGGATGGTTCTCCTCGACCCGGCCCTTGCGAGACGGGCGGGGCGGGCGGCCGGTCAGTGCTGGTGGTCGCAGTTGCCGGCGGGTGTCACGACGATGTGGCTGGTCTGGTAGCCCTGGTCGCGGAGCTTGCCCACGATGCCGGTGGCGGCGGACTGTTCGTCGTCGTCGCAGACGGGGGTGGTGGCGGTGCCGGTGCGGCCTTGGGAGTCGGTGACGGTGACGGTGGTGTTCCACTTCCGCATGGGGGGTTCCTTCCGTGGGGCCGCGCCCCGGCCGGGGGTGGTACCGGGGCGCGGCGGCTGGTGGGTGGGGGGTTAGTCGTCGGGGTTGTCGGCTTCGCGGCAGTCGTCGTTGCAGTAGGGGTAGCCGCCAGGTGCGCCGCAGAGCAGGCACTCGTCCATTACTGGCCTCCGGTTCCGGGGTCGATCCATCCGCCGCAGCGTCCGCAGACGAGTTGCTGGCCTTGTTGCTGCATGGGCTGGCCGCAGCAGGTGGGGGCGCTCACCAGTCCTCCCCGGGGAGGTAGCCCTCGCGGAGTTTGGCGGCGTCTTCGCGGTACTCGGCGGCGTGCTGTCGGGCGAATCCGGCGGCAGTCTTGGCTTGCGCGCGGTGGGTGGGGCTGTTGTCGGGGTTGTTGGCGTCGCGGTCGCCGCTGAGGGCGGCGTTGTCGGCTCGGGTGGCGCTGCGTTCTGCGGACTCGGCCATGGCGCGCATTTCGGCGCGCGAGGGGCGGCTCACTGGGCCACCGCCGGGCGCAGCTCGGTGTCGAGGTAGCAGCGGATCTGCTCGTCGGTGTGGCCGTGGGCTTGGGCCGCTTGCTGGTAGCGGTCGAACGCGGCGCGCTCCGTGTCGGTGAGCGGGTTGCCCTGCTGGGTGCGGGCTTCGGCGAGGCCGATGGCGACGGCGGCCCAGTGGAGTGCGGCGGCGGGGTCGTTGGTGGGGGTGCCGTCGTCGGGCGTGGGGGTGGGCGTGGCTTGGGGCTCGGCCGTAGGATTCGGCACGGCTGTCCTTCCTGTTCACGGCAGGTGGATGGCTGGCCCCGGCGGAGGTGCGAACTCCGACCGGGGCTACTTGCATTGAGAGGCGGAGGGCCATCCCGTAGACCACCGTACAGGGTCCCTGTACGATGGTCCAGTAGGTAGGCCCCCCTACCCCGGAGGGAGCGGCTTTGCCTGGACAGGAAGACGGCACAGAGGAGGTGCAACGCGTGATCGACTCGGTGAAGGAGACGGTCGACTCCTTGAACGCGATGGACGATGACATCGCCAAGGCCAAGGGTGCAGGCGCCCTCCTCAAGAGCCTTCCGGAGGAGCAGCAACGGCTGCGGAAGATCCGCCACGAGGCCGTGATCAGGCTCCGGGCCCGCAAGGTCAGCTACCGGGACATCGCCAAGGGCATCGGCGTGTCGCTGGCCCGTGTCCAGCAGATCGAGGCTGAGGAGACCGGGCGGTCGACGCGCAAGAAGGCAGGCGACGCGGAGTAGGCCCGCGCGTGAACGCCCCACCTCGGGTTGAGGTGGGGCGTTTCGTTGTCTCCGGGGGCCTCTGCCCCGCTGCGGCGTTGGTCCCCGATGGGGCGCGGCGTGTGTGCGGGAGGGATGCGGTTGCCCGGACCCGGCCTTACCCCGGCAGACGGCTGGCACCCCGCTGGGCGGGCAGCAGCCGCCCGGCTGTTCCCCAGCGGGGTGGTCTCAGGATGCCAGACGTGAGGCTCGGCGTGGGCCGGGGTGGCGGCGTCCGCAGCGGCAGACGGGGCGGCGCATCCGGGCCCGGTCCGACCGGTAGTGGTATCGCAGGCGTTCGAGCAGGAACGACAGCACACGGCCTCCCGTAGACGGTGCGGCACGGGGGTCGGCGCCCTTCCGGCCGGTGGCGTTCCACCTTCCACGCGGAGCAGGTCACGCGCGCCGGGTCTCGCACCCGGATGCCGCGACACCAGCATGCCACGAGGCGGCTCCCGGTACCGTCTGCGGCACCAGCGCACGAGAGCGAGACGGTCATGCAGACGATCCACCTCCCCGACGAGCAGCCCACCCCCGACGGTCCGGAGCGTGTGCCCCTGGTACGCCTCGCCGGACAGTCCGCAGGTTCGCCGGCGTTGACGCGGGCAGTGGCCGCGGGGGTTGAGAAGCGGGGGCCGTCGCGGGTGGCGGTGGCGGCGTTCCAGTCGTCGGTCTGAACGCGGGAGAGCCCTCCGCATCGGGGTGAGACGGAGGGCTCTGTGTTGAGGATGCCACGCCCGTCAAGCCGGGCCGGGCTGGTCGAGGGCGTCGAGGATCGCGCAGGCCAGCTCGTGTTGGGCGAGTGACATGTCGTCGCGTCCGGGGGCTGTGTGGTTGCGGGTGAACTCGGCGAGGGCACGGGCCCGACCGACGGCGGCCTCGGCGGTTTCGGCGCGTTGGGTGGCGGCGGCTGCCGCGTCCAGGTTCTGCTGCCGCATGGCGTCGACGAGACGGAGCTGCGCCTCTGCCTCGTCGGCGCGCCGCCGCTGCTGTTCCCAGTGCTCCGCTGTGGGGCCAGCGTCTCCGCGTCCGCATTCGGGGCAGTAGTCGCGCGCCACGGCACGGAGGGCGTCGAGTTGCTCGTACAGGGCGTCGAGGGCGTCGCTGGTCAGGTGGTCGAGGGGGATGCGCTGGTTCATGCGTCCTCCACGGTGCTGGTGGTGGTGTCGCGTACCAGCCGGTACGTGTTCTCGGGGTGCCGCTCCCGGTATCCGGCGAGCTGGGCGACGACCGCCTTCCGGTCGCTGCTGCCGGGACCGCAGATGCCGGCGCCGGTGGGGAAGCGGCAGTGGATCCACCAGTGGGGGCCGCCACCGAACTCGGGCGGGTCGGCCTGGTCGGCCCACGCGTGCAGGGCTTCGGCGAGGTGTCGGGCCTGTGCCGGGTTGATCACGACGCATGGGTCGCCTGGCGTGGTGAGGTGGAGGCGGAGCCACGGCCATGGCGTGCCGTCTTCGGGCTGGTCGTCGCGGCCGTCGCGGGTGATGTGGGAGGGGATTTCCGCGAGGCCGACCGTGCCGTCGCGCGGGTCGTCTTGAGCGGGGAGGATGTGGGAGCCCTGGTACACCCAGGGTGGGCCGAGGTGTTCGGGGTCGCCGTCTGCGCCGATGCCTTCGATGCTGCCGTAGATGCTCATGCCGTCCTTCGCTTGCTGGTAGCTGGTGCCGCAGTGTCGGCAGTTGCCGATGTGGGTGAGGGGCGCGGGATGCGGGTCGGTCACGGCTGGGCTCGGTTGATCGCGCGGGCGGGTTCACTGGCGTCGAGGAGGGCGAGCGCGTGGAGGAGCAGGGCGCGGCAGATGGCGCGTTCGCGGGGGTCCTCTGGGGCCGCCATGTCGATGAGGCAGTGCATGCGGGTGCCGTTGGGGTCGCGGGTGCTGCGGTACACGAGGTGGGGGCCGGGGTTCAGGTCGTCAGGCATGTGGGTCTCCGGTGGTTGGTGTGGCACGGGCAGGGACTCAGGCGGGGGTGGGGCCGGGGGCCGTTTCCATCGCCTGCGCGCGGTCGGCTGCGGCCTCGAACAGGTGCGCCAGTTGGTCGCTGCTGTGGGTCGCTGACCAGCCGGATACGACCTCGTGGGCGTGTCCGACGCGCTGCGAGAAGTAGCTGGCCGACCAACTCGCGTCGGGCCAGCCTTCGTCGGTGACCTCTGGGTCGACGAGGCCGCCGATCAGGATGAGTGCGACGCCTTCCGCTATGGCGTGTTCGGGGGTGATGACGGCGGCGAAGTCTTCGAAGGTGGTGGTGCCGAACAGGGCGCGGCGTAGCGCTTGGTGGGGGCCGTGGTCGGCGTAGGCGGCTGCCTCCCGCAGGCCCTTGGAGAGGGTTGGCGCGGTGGGGAGCGCGGCGAGTTCGGTGACGGAGATGGTCATCGGGTCTCCTCCTCGGTGGCGCGGGGCGGTTCGAGTCCGAGCTGTATGGCGGCGAGTGCGACGGCCTCACGGATCGACAGGCCGTCTTCGCTGGCGGCTCGGAGGGCGAGTGCGCGGGTGTGGAGGTCGTCGGCGAGGGCGAGTTGTTCGGGCGTTAGGCCGCCGCGTCCGGTGCGCCTGTGGGGCTTCTCGGGGCGGCTGGGTGTCCATCGGTCTTCGGTGTCAGGCATTTGGGCCTCATTTCGCTGCGTGGTGGGGTCGTGGGCGGCCTATCGGGGTGGGGTGAGGGTGATGGCCCAGGGAGGGGGTTTCAACGCCTCAGGGAGTTAACTGTCGGGTAACTTCCTGAGGGGCGGCCAGAGCCAGTCGACGACCGCCGCCACACCCGCCATCACCACACAGCCGGCCGCCACCCACAGCGATGCGATGCACGCGTAGGCCAGCCAGTGCGGCGGGCCACTCACTCCGGGGCCTCGACGGTGTACGA
>NZ_JBWKAJ010000009.1:0-306197 GCF_056437585.1 Streptomyces sp. NPDC042364
TTCGGTCTTGCGTTTCCGACTCTATCAGATCGTTTTCCGATCCGATTTCCTCGGTGCTTTCCAGGTTCCCGCTTTCGCGTTTCCCTTTCCGGCGGCTCCGACTTTATCAGAAGTTCTGAGTCGGAATTTCCACCCGGTCAGGGTGGCTCCTGACGCACAGTTGCGTCGGGTTCCCCCTGGGCGGAGCCGTAAACGTACTGGAGCGGGGCGCCCCGATGCAAATCGAGGGGCCCCGCTCCAGGCGAGCACTGACGGAGGGTCAGACCTCAACCACCACAGGCAGGATCATCGGCCTGCGGCGGTAGGTGTCGGAGACCCACTTGCCCAGGGTGCGCCGGACGAGTTGTTGCAGCTGGTGGGGCTCGACGACCCCGTCCTGCGCCGAACGCTCCAGGACTTCGGTGATCCTCGGGACCACGTCACCGAAGGCCGAGTCCTCGATGCCGGAGCCGCGGGCCTGGATGTGCGGACCGCCGGTGATCTTGCCGGTGGAGGAGTCCACGACCACGAAGACGGAGATGATGCCCTCGTCGCCGAGGATCTTGCGGTCCTTCAGGGCCGGCTCCCCGACATCGCCGACCGAGAGGCCGTCGACGTAGACGTACCCCGCCTGGACCTTGCCGGAGATCCTGGCCTTGCCCTCGACGAGGTCGACGGCGACGCCGTCCTCGGCGATGACGATGCGGTCGTGCGGGACACCGGTCATGGCGCCCAGCTCGGCGTTGGCTCGCAGGTGGCGCCATTCGCCGTGGACCGGCATCAGGTTCTTCGGGCGGCAGATGTTGTAGAAGTACAGCAGCTCGCCGGCCGAGGCGTGCCCGGAGACATGGACCTTGGCGTTGCCCTTGTGGACGACGTTGGCACCCCAGCGGGTCAGCCCGTTGATGACGCGGTAGACCGCGTTCTCGTTGCCGGGGATCAGCGACGAGGCAAGGATCACCGTGTCGCCCTGGACGATACGGATCTGGTGATCCCTGTTGGCCATGCGGGACAGCGCGGCCATCGGCTCGCCCTGTGAGCCCGTGCAGACGAGGACGATCTCGTGGTCGGGCAGGTCGTCCAGGGTCTTCACGTCCACGACCAGGCCCGGCGGGACCCTGAGATAGCCCAGGTCCCGGGCGATGCCCATGTTGCGGACCATCGAGCGGCCGACGAAAGCGACCCGGCGCCCGTACTCGTGGGCGGCGTCCAGGATCTGCTGGATGCGGTGGACGTGACTGGCGAAGCTGGCCACGATGATGCGCTTGCGGGCGCCCGCGAAGACCTGGCGCAGGACGTTGGAGATGTCCCGCTCGTGCGGGGTGAAGCCCGGGACCTCGGCGTTGGTCGAGTCGGAGAGAAGGAGGTCGATGCCTTCCTCGCTCAGCCGGGCGAACGCGTGGAGGTCGGTCAGACGGTTGTCCAGCGGAAGCTGGTCCATCTTGAAGTCGCCGGTGTGGACGACCATCCCCGCAGGGGTGCGGATGGCCACGGCCAGGGCGTCGGGGATGGAGTGGTTGACCGCGACGAACTCGCAGTCGAAGGGGCCGATGCGCTCACGGTTCCCCTCCGCCACCTCAAGGGTGTACGGACGGATGCGGTGCTCCTGGAGCTTGGCCTCGATCAGGGCGAGGGTCAGCTTGGAGCCGATCAGCGGGATGTCGGGCTTCTCGCGCAGCAGATACGGGACACCACCGATGTGGTCCTCGTGACCGTGCGTGAGGACGATGCCCTCGATGTCGTCGAGGCGGTCCCTGATGGACGAGAAGTCCGGCAGGATCAGGTCGATTCCGGGCTGCTCCTCCTCGGGGAAGAGCACTCCGCAGTCGACGATCAGCAGACGGCCGCCGTACTCGAAGACGGTCATGTTCCGGCCGATCTCGCCGAGGCCGCCGAGCGGGGTGACCCGCAGGCCACCCTCGGGGAGGGGCGGGGGCGAGCCCAGTTCAGGATGCGGATGACTCAAAAGACTCTCCTCACCACGCGCGCCACGTACCTCTGTGGCACGTGGCGCGCGTGACGTTCGTGCAAAAGCAGTTGTGTATGGGGATGCAGGCACTCGCGTCCTGCGTATTCAGTTGTGAAGCCGATGCCGCACTGTGCGATGTCAGGTTCGCGCCGCGCGAAGTCTGGTGTTAGAGCTGTACCCCGCCGGCAGCAAGATCGATCTTGAGCTGGGCGGTCTCCTCGGGCGAAAGTTCGACCATGGGGGCGCGCAGCGGTCCGGCGGGCAGTCCCTGGAGGGCGAGCGCCGCCTTGGTGGTCATCACGCCCTGGGTGCGGAACATGCCGGTGAAGACCGGGAGCAGCTTCTGGTGGATCTCGGTGGCCTTCTGGACGTCGCCGGAGACATACGCCTCGACGAGGGTGCGCAGCTCCGGGGTGACGACGTGGCCCACGACGGAGACGAAGCCGACCGCGCCCACGGAGAGCAACGGCAGGTTCAGCATGTCATCGCCGGAGTACCAGGCGAGGCCCGAGCGGGCGATGGCCCAGCCGGCGCGGCCGAGGTCGCCCTTGGCGTCCTTGTTGGCGACGATCCGCGGGTGCTCGGCGAGGCGGACGATCGTCTCGGTGTCGATGGGGACGCCGCTGCGGCCGGGGATGTCGTAGAGCATCACCGGGAGGCCGGCGGCGTCCGCGACGGCCTTGAAGTGCCGGTACAGGCCCTCCTGTGGGGGCTTGTTGTAGTACGGCGTGACGACGAGCAGGCCGTGGGCGCCGACCTGCTCGGCGGCGCGGGCCAGCTGCATGCTGTGGTGGGTGTCGTTCGTGCCGACGCCGGCGATGATGTGGGCGCGGTCGCCCACGGCCTCCAGGACGGCTCGTACCAGGTCCGATTTCTCCGCGTCGCTGGTGGTGGGGGACTCGCCGGTGGTCCCGTTGATGACCAGGCCGTCGTTGCCTGCGTCCACCAGGTGGGTGGCGAGCCGCTGCGCGCCGTCGAGGTCGAGTGCGCCGTCCGCCGTGAAGGGCGTGACCATGGCGGTGAGGACCCGCCCGAAGGGGGTCTGCGGAGTCGAGGTCGGAGCCATGGGTAACACGCTACTCGTTGCTCAGGGCGCGGTCTGCCCTCGGGGGCTGGGAAAAGTCAGGACAAATGCGGAGCCCGGCACTGCCTGCTCGGGGGTTCAAGCAGTGCCGGGTCCGTTTGATCAGGCTAGATGAACTTCACGAAATGCCGCAATACGGACACTTCGCTCGACTGACCCGTACATCTGTGCCTGGCCGAAACACATCTGTTGATCAGGGGGCGACGCGGCCGTTGGCATTGAAGGCGGCGTAGGTCAGCGGCATGAGCTCGGCCCACGCGGCCTCCATCTTCTCGCCGACCATCTCGATCTCCCGCTGCGGGAAGGACGGCACCTTCGCCAGCTCGTGCTGGGTGCGCAGGCCGAGGAAGTGCATCAGCGAGCGGGCGTTGCACGTGGCGTACATCGAGGAGTACAGGCCGACCGGAAGGACCGTACGGGCGACCTCGCGGGCGACGCCGGCGGCGAGCATCTCCTGGTACGCCTCGTAGGCGTGGACGTACGCGTCCTCCGTGATCCGGCCGACCAGCTCCTGCTGGGCCCGGGTGCCCTCGACGAAGACGTACTTTCCGGGGCGCCCCTCCTGGACGAGCTTGCGGGACTCGTCGGGGACGTAGAAGTGGGGCTGGAGCTCCCTGTAACGACCGCTCTCCTCGTTGTAACTCCAGCCCACCCGGTGGCGCATGAACTCGCGGAAGACGAAGATCGGGGCGCTGATGAAGAAGGTCATCGAGTTGTGCTCGAAGGGGCTGCCGTGCCGGTCCCGCATGAGGTAGTTGATGAGGCCCTTGGAGCGCTCCGGGTCCTTCTTCAGCTCGTCCAGGGACTGCTCGCCGGCGGTGGAGACGCGGGCGGCCCACAGCACGTCGGAGTCGGACGCGCTGTGCTTGACCAGCTCGACGGTGACATCGCTGCGGAAGGTGGGCTTGAGATCGTCGGCGGGGGTGTCGGTCACGGTGCGGATGGTCCTTCCCATTGCTGCTCTCGGGCGGCGCCCACTCTACGGCCCGGCACCGACAACGGGTCGGATGGCCTGAGTTGTACCGCCTTGTGCCCCGGTCGGACCGCTGGGAGTGGTGGGCCGGGGTGCGGCTCGGTAGCCTCACCCGGCACGACCAGTGCGTGGATTGAGTGAGGATCAGCCGTGCCCCTGCCCTTCCTGACCGCCGATCCCGCCTTCGACCAGGCGGTGGACGAGCCGCTGCCGTTCGACGACCGTGACCGCTGGCGGCGGCCCTACCGGCCCGGCCCGTGGCGGGTCGGTGCGGCCGCGCTCCTGCTGCTGCTCGCGTCGTACGTGCTGGTCGCGGCGGTCATCATCGCGCTTGCCGAGACGCCGCAGGCGGGCGCGGTCTGTTTCGGAGCGGCGCTGCTGATCATCGGCTGCGCCGTGCGGCTGCTGCGGGTCGGCATCTGGGTGAGTGCGGGGGGCGTGCGCCAGGTGGGCTTCTTCCGGACGCGCACGGCGTCCTGGGCGCCGGGCATCTCGGTGCGCACCGTGCAGCAGCCGGTGCGGTGGCTCGGGCTGCCGCGCTCCGTGCAGGGGCAGGCGCTGCTCCTCGTGCGCAGGGACCGTGTCCAGGAGTATGTGACGCCGCTGATGACCACCCACAACGCCGACTTCCTGGCGCGTACGGAGGCCTTCGACCGGGCGGCGGACACGATCGAGGCATGGGCGGCGGAGTACGGGCGCGCCGCGTAGATACGACCGAACGGGTGAGGGGGCGGTCCGCGTGTGCGGGCCGCCCCCTCACCCGTGTGTGGGTCAGGGGGCGGTCCGCGTGTGCGGGCCGCCCCCTCACCCGTGTGTGGGTCAGGCGGCCTGGATCGGCTTGCCGTCGTGGAGTGCGATGGCGCGCTGCATCGCCTTGCGGGCCCGCGGCGTGTCACGGGCGTCGTGGTAGGCGACGGCGAGGCGGAACCAGGTGCGCCAGTCGTCGGGGGCGTCCTCGGTCTCCGCCTTGCGCTGTGCGAAGACCTCGTCGGCCGAGGCACGGTCGATGCGCCCGCTCGGGGTGCGCTTCAGCTCGTCGACGGGCAGGCCGCCTTCGGCGTCGAGTTCGGCGGCGAGCTGGTTGGCCTTGCGGACGAACTGGGTGTTCTTCCACAGGAACCAGATGCCGATCGCCGGCAGGACCAGGACGGCGACACCGAAGGCGATCGTGATCGGGGTGCCGGTCTCGATGAGCATGACTCCGCGGCTGCCGACCAGGACGAAGTAGACGACCAGGACGGCTGCCGTGACGGCGTAGGTGATCTTCGCGCGCATGAGGGGTGCCGGCCGATCAGCCCAGGTCGAGGAAGTGTTCGAGGCCGAAGGTGAGGCCCGGGGTCTGCACCACGCGGCGGGCACCGAGCAGGATGCCCGGCATGAAGCTGCTGTGGTGCAGGGAGTCATGGCGGACCGTCAGGGTCTCGCCCTCGCCGCCGAGCAGCACCTCCTGGTGGGCCAGGAGGCCCCGCAGGCGTACGGCGTGGACGGGGATGCCGTCGACGCTGGCGCCCCGTGCCCCGTCCAGGGCGGTCACGGTGGCGTCCGGGGCCGGGGCGGTGCCGGCGGCTCGTCGGGCCTCGGCGATGAGCTGGGCCGTGCGGGTGGCGGTGCCGCTGGGGGCGTCGACCTTGTTCGGGTGGTGCAGCTCGACGACCTCGACGGACTCGAAGTAGGGGGCGGCGATCTGCGCGAACTTCATGGTGAGGACGGCCCCGATGGAGAAGTTGGGCGCGATGAGCACACCGGTCTCCGGGGAGCCGTCCAGCCAGCCCCTGAGCTGCGCGAGGCGCTCGTCCGTCCAGCCCGTGGTGCCGACGACCGCGTGGATGCCGTGGCGGACGCAGAAGTCGAGGTTGTCCATGACCGAGGCGGGCGTGGTCAGTTCGACGGCGACCTGGGCGCCCTGCTCGGCGAGGGTCTCCAGCTTGTCGCCCCGGCTCAGGGCGGCGACCAGTTCCATGTCCTCGGCGGCCTCGACGGCCTTGACCGCCTCGGAGCCGATACGGCCCCGGGCACCGAGGACCGCCACGCGCAGCTTGCTCATCTGTCTTGCTTCCTTCTGGGGCCTTGTGGGAGGGGTCAGGCGACGGTGTCGTGGAGTCGGGACGCCTGTTTGTCCTTGAGCGGGCCGATCACCGACAGGGAGGGGCGCTGTCCCAGCACGTCGCGGGCGACGGCGCGGACCTCGTCCGGGGTCACCATCGCTATCCGGGTCAGCATCTCGTCGACGGACATCTGCTCGCCCCAGCACAGCTCGCTCTTGCCGATGCGGTTCATGAGCGCGCCGGTGTCCTCCAGGCCGAGGACCGTGGAGCCCTTCAGCTGGCCGATGGCCCGGTCGATCTCGTCGTCGGGCAGGCCGTGCTCGGCGACCTGGTCCAGCTCGTCGCGGCAGATCTTGAGCACGTCGTGGACCTGGGAGGGGCGGCAGCCCGCGTAGACGCCGAAGAGGCCGCAGTCGGCGAAGCCGGAGGTGTACGAGTACACGCTGTAGGCGAGGCCGCGCTTCTCCCGGACCTCCTGGAAGAGGCGGGAGGACATGCCGCCGCCGAGCGCGGTGTTGAGGACGCCGAGGGCCCAGCGGCGCTCGTCGGTGCGGGCGAGGCCGGGCATGCCGAGGACGACATGGGCCTGCTCGGTCTTGCGGCCGATCAGCTCGACGCGGCCGGCCGTACGGAGGCTGCGGCGGCCCTCGCGCGGGGCGATCGGGGTGGCGTCGGTGCGGGTGAGGGCGCCCGCCTTCTCGAAGGCCGCGCGGACCTGTCGTACGACCTTGTTGTGGTCGACGTTGCCCGCGCAGGCGACCACGAGGTGCGTCGGGTCGTAGTGCTTCCTGTAGAAGCGGCGGATGCGGTCGGCGGTGAGCGCGTTGACCGTGTCGACCGTGCCGAGCACCGGACGGCCGAGCGGGGTGTCGCCGAACATGGTGTGCGCGAACAGGTCGTGCACGCAGTCGCCCGGGTCGTCCTCCGTCATCGCGATCTCTTCGAGGATGGCGCCGCGTTCGACGTCGACGTCCTCCTCGCGGATGAGCGAGCCGGTGAGCATGTCGCAGACGACGTCTATGGCGAGGGGCAGGTCGGAGTCGAGCACGCGCGCGTAGTAGCACGTGTACTCCTTCGCCGTGAACGCGTTCATCTCGCCGCCGACCGCGTCGATCGCGGACGATATGTCGAGCGCGCTCCGGCGGGACGTGCCCTTGAAGAGCAGGTGCTCCAGGTAGTGCGTGGCGCCGTTCAGGGCGGGCGTCTCGTCGCGGGAGCCGACGTGGGCCCAGATGCCGAAGGTGGCGGAGCGCACCGACGGCAGGGTCTCGGTGACGATGCGCAGGCCGCCCGGGAGGGTGGTCTTGCGGACCGTGCCGATGCCGCCGACGCCCTTGATCAGGGTTTGGGTACGGGCGACGGCCCGCGCCTCCGTGGAGGTGCGGGCCGTCGCCTTGGAGCTACGCGACGTCACTTGTCGGCGTCGTCCTTCTTCTCGTCGGAGCCGCCGTCGGACTCGGCCTCGCCCTCGATCACGGGGATGAGGGAGAGCTTGCCGCGGGAGTCGATCTCGGCGATCTCGACCTGGACCTTCTGGCCCACACCGAGGACGTCCTCGACGTTCTCCACGCGCTTGCCGCCGGCGAGCTTGCGGATCTGCGAGATGTGCAGCAGACCGTCCTTGCCCGGGAGCAGCGACACGAACGCACCGAAGGTGGTCGTCTTGACGACGGTGCCCAGGTAGCGCTCGCCGACCTCCGGCATGGTCGGGTTGGCGATGCCGTTGATCGTGGCGCGGGCGGCCTCGGCGGCCGGGCCGTCGGCGGCACCGATGTAGATGGTGCCGTCGTCCTCGATCGTGATCTCGGCGCCGGTGTCCTCCTGGATCTGGTTGATCATCTTGCCCTTGGGGCCGATGACCTCGCCGATCTTGTCCACGGGGATCTTGACGGTGATGATCCGCGGGGCGTTGGGGGACATCTCGTCCGGGGTGTCGATCGCTTCCATCATCACGTCGAGGATGTGGAGGCGGGCGTCACGGGCCTGCTTGAGGGCGGCGGCCAGGACGGAGGCCGGGATGCCGTCCAGCTTGGTGTCGAGCTGGAGGGCGGTGACGAACTCCTTGGTGCCGGCGACCTTGAAGTCCATGTCGCCGAAGGCGTCCTCCGCACCGAGGATGTCGGTGAGGGTGACGTAGTGCGTCTCGCCGTCGATCTCCTGGGAGATGAGGCCCATGGCGATACCGGCGACGGGGGCCTTCAGCGGCACACCGGCGTTAAGCAGCGACATGGTGGAGGCGCAGACCGAGCCCATGGACGTCGAGCCGTTGGAGCCGAGGGCCTCGGACACCTGGCGGATCGCGTAGGGGAACTCCTCGCGGGTCGGCAGGACCGGGATCAGGGCGCGCTCGGCGAGGGCGCCGTGGCCGATCTCGCGGCGCTTCGGGGAGCCGACGCGGCCGGTCTCGCCGGTGGAGTACGGCGGGAAGTTGTAGTTGTGCATGTAGCGCTTGCGCGTCACCGGGGAGAGGGTGTCGAGCTGCTGCTCCATGCGGAGCATGTTGAGGGTGGTGACGCCCAGGATCTGGGTCTCGCCACGCTCGAACAGGGCGGAGCCGTGCACCCGCGGGATGGCCTCGACCTCGGCGGCGAGCGTACGGATGTCCGTGACGCCGCGGCCGTCGATGCGCTTCTTCTCCTTGATGACGCGCTCACGGACCAGGGACTTGGTCAGCGAGCGGTACGCGGCGGAGATCTCCTTCTCGCGGCCCTCGAACTGCGGGAGCAGCTTCTCGGCGGCGAGCGCCTTGACGCGGTCCAGCTCGCTCTCGCGCTCCTGCTTGCCGGCGATGGTGAGCGCCTGGGCGAGCTCGTCCTTGACGGCGGCCGTGAGGGCCTCCAGGACGTCGTCCTGGTAGTCGAGGAAGATCGGGAACTCGCCGGTCGGCTTGGCGGCCTTCGACGCGAGGTCGGACTGGGCCTTGCACAGCACCTTGATGAAGGGCTTCGCGGCGTCCAGACCGGCGGCGACGACCTCCTCGGTCGGCGCCTCGGCACCGCCCTGGACCAGCTTGATGGTCTCCTCGGTGGCCTCGGCCTCGACCATCATGATCGCGACGTCGCCGTCCTCCAGGACACGGCCGGCGACCACCATGTCGAAGACCGCGGACTCCAGCTCGGTGTGGGTCGGGAAGGCGACCCACTGGCCGTTGATCAGCGCGACGCGGACGCCGCCGATCGGGCCGGAGAAGGGCAGGCCGGCCAGCTGGGTGGACGCGGACGCGGCGTTGATCGCGACGACGTCGTACAGGTGGTCGGGGTTGAGGGCCATGATCGTGGCGACGACCTGGATCTCGTTGCGCAGGCCCTTCTTGAAGGACGGGCGCAGCGGGCGGTCGATCAGGCGGCAGGTGAGGATGGCGTCCTCGGAGGGGCGGCCCTCACGGCGGAAGAAGCTGCCGGGGATCTTGCCGGCGGCGTACATCCGCTCCTCGACGTCCACCGTGAGGGGGAAGAAGTCGAGCTGGTCCTTGGGGTTCTTGGAGGCGGTGGTGGCCGACAGCACCATGGTGTCGTCGTCCAGGTAGGCGACGGCGGAGCCGGCGGCCTGGCGGGCCAGGCGGCCCGTCTCGAAGCGGATGGTGCGGGTGCCGAAGGAGCCGTTGTCGATGACGGCCTCGGCGTAGTGGGTCTCGTTCTCCACTAGCGTTTTCTCCGTTACTTTGTCGTCTTTTGCCCCGCGCTGTCCGTGTGACAGGGGGACGGTGGCGGAGAAGCGCTCCGTGCGGTGCGGGCCGGTCTTCGATCGAAGCACCCGGGGTTCGCTGCCCCGGGGGCCACTACCGAGGACCGGCGGCGGCTTGGTGCGCTTCTCCTCGTTCGGTCGCGTGCGGCCACCCCTTCTCGGGTGCCCCTCACGCTGCGTCGTCCATATGGCGTTGTGCTACCACACTACAAAGGGGTGGTGACACTCCGCACGTTTCCGTCCGTGCGGCAAGGTCCGTATGTACGGCAAAGGGAGCGGCCCCCGATCGTTTCGGGAACCGCTCCCTTCACGGCGTCTTACTTGGCGCCGGCCGCACCGCGGCGGATGCCGAGGCGGTCGACCAGCGCACGGAAGCGCTGGATGTCCTTCTTGGCCAGGTACTGCAGCAGACGGCGGCGCTGACCGACCAGGATCAGCAGACCACGACGGGAGTGGTGGTCGTGCTTGTGGGTCTTGAGGTGCTCGGTCAGGTCCGAGATACGGCGCGAGAGCATCGCGACCTGGACCTCGGGGGAGCCGGTGTCGCCCTCCTTGGTACCGAACTCGGCGATGATCTGCTTCTTCGTAGCGGCGTCGAGCGACACGCGATACTCCTCTTGAGTCTCTTCGATGCCATCGAGTGCCCCTGGTCTTCGTCTCAGGGGAGCTTCTGTGACTCGGGTGGCGGGGATCCGTCGGCGCTGCCTCCGGGGTCCTCGAAGAGGTCCGGGGATGCGTACACAGACGGCCGTCACACAGCGTACCAGTACGGAGGGGCCGCTCTGCCCGGGGGCTCAGCCGGTGCTTCCGTAGCCCAGCGCGATCGGTGTCTCCCGGCCTTCCTCTGCCTCGTCCGTCGACGCCTGGACGGACCTGACGTACATGAAGAACCGGCCGTGCTCGTACATGAGCCCCGTGTGGCCGTCCTCGTAGCGCCGGATCCCGGTCGCGCTCTCGGTGGCCGCGGGGAAGGCCAGAAGAAGCGTTTCCTTGCCCGATGAGGGGTCGATGGTGACCGCCGCGCTGGGGCCGAACTCGCCGCCCTGCCGGTAGGCGATCAGCCGGTCGCCGCTCATGCGCAACGGGTACAGCGGCCGGCCGGGCCTGCCGTCGAACTTGAGACCGCTCTTCCCGGTGTCGAGGTCGTAGGCGACGATCTCGTTCGACACCTCCCCCTCGACGGTCTCGTCGGTGAGGAGCCGCTCCCGGGTGGCCATGAACAGCTGCCGCTCGCCGACCACGACTCCGTCGCAGGTCTCGACCAGTCCCCGTGCGGTCGGGTCGCACAGGGTGCTGTAGCGGTCGACGTTCGAGGTGATCGAGGAGCGCAGCGTGCCGTCGTCTTGGAGGACGATCAGGGCGTTGATGTCGTGACTCTCGGTCTCACCGGCTTCCAGGGCCAGCACCGGCGGCGAGGCGGAGGCCAGTCTGACGCCTTTGATGCCTTTTCTGACGTCGTAGGTCCACCGGCCGCGGCCGGTGCGGGGATCGACCTTCTGGACCTTGTACGTCACCTGCCCGTCGCGGCAGATGCGCAGTGCCAGCAGGCCCTTGCCGCCGGCCAGCCCCATGTCCTCGCAGCCCGCCGCCGAGGCCGCCTCCTTCCGGGACCAGAGCAGCCGGCCGGCGTCCATGCCGTACCCCAGCGAGGTGCCCATCCAGCTGGCGGCGACGACGCCGCGGGTCAGGGTGATCTCGGCGGCGACGGGGGCGCGGCCCGTGGGCAGACCCGTCTCCCAGAGCTTCTCGCCGGTGTCGAGGTCGATGAACGCGACATGGTCGCAGGGCATGCCGGTGTTGCGCTCCGACGTCTCGTCGTCCCCGACCATGGTCTTGCCCGAGTACGCCACGGCGGTGCGGTTGTCGGTGGTGACGTGCTTCGCGGCACCGCAGACCGGGCCGGGGAAGCTGAGCTTCCACTTCGGGTCGCCGCTGTCGATGTCCAGCGCGGTGATGTCGCGGCTGAGGGACTTCACGAGGAGGCGGCCGGTGGCCCAGGTACCGAGTGACGACTGGTACGCGCCGGGGGTGAGTCCGTTGACGTCGTACTTCACCGCGAGCGCGGCCTCGGGCGTCCTGGGCGCCGTCTCGACCGTCTCGCGTATGTCGTCCGGGGACCGCCCGGCCGCCGCGGTGTTGTCCGCCTCGGTTTCGTCGCCGCCCGAGGACACGGTCCAGACGGCGCCGGCGAGCAGCGCGGCGGCGGTGGCCGTCGCGGCGACGAGCCGAAGTCTGCGCAGCCTCCTGCGGCGTTCGGCCTCCAGGGTGGAGGCGGTGTAGGGCGAAGGGGAGGTGCCGGCGTTCACGTTGCGCCTCCCGGGTCAGCCGGTCATGGCGCGGACGGCGCCGTAGACGCCGAAGACGGCGAGAGCCAGCGGGATCAGCGTCAGCAGGACGAACCCCTCGAAGATCTCCAGAAAGCGGCCCCAGAACGGGGTGAGGCCCTGACGGGGGACGATCAGCCCGATCGCGGTGGCCAGCGCGGCGATGGCCGCGATGGCGGCGGCCAGCCAGATCGCGCGGATGTACAGGCCCGTGCCGTCGCCGGCCAGGGCGTCGCGGATCAGGGAGTGCGGTGGGTTGAGCGCCAGACCGAGGCCCAGCAGCACGAGGGAGCCGAGCCCCGCGGCCAGACAGGCCGCGACCTGGGCGGTGTAGCGGAAGAGCTGGGCACGCATCAGGAGCGCGACGCCCGTCGCGAAGGCGAGGAGCTGGCCCCAGACGTCGTCGGAGAAGCCCAGCACCGCCGCGGAGGCGACGGCGATCAGGGCGCAGCCGCCGACCAGGCCGACCAGCAGTTCGTGACCGCGGCGCGCCTGGGCCTCGATGCGGGCCGGGTCGACCGGCTCCGGCGCGACGGCGGGGTCGTCGCCGTAGGCGCTGCGCTGGGTGCTGGGCGGCTCGTAGCCGATGGGCAGGCGGGCGAAGCGCATGGACATGCCGGGCAGAAAGGCCAGCGCGACAACCGCCAGAGGGGCGCACAGCGCGGCGATCTCGGTGGGCGTCCACTCCATGAGGATCGCGACGAACACGGTGACCATGCCGACCGCCGAGGCGAACAGGCAGGCGACGAACGGGCCGTCGCCGCGCGGCGAGCAGACCGTGAGCACGACGGAGGCCACGAGCACCGAGGCGAGGGCCAGCAGGAACTGGAGCTTGCCGACGCCCTGGCCGTCCGCGGGCGGAAGGAGGCCGGAGCCGCCGACCGCCACGTTCGCGAGGGCGGCGAGCCCGAGCGCGACGGCGGAGGCACGGTCGTCGTAGACACGGGCCCGTACGGCCGCGAGGGCGACCAGGAGCACGCCCACCACGGCCGCGAGGACGCCCGGCAGTCCGTTCATGTCGTGCCGCGGATCGGCGGACCAGGCCACGAAGGCGAGCAGCGTGGGCAGCACGCCTCCGCCGACGAGCCCGGCGGCACGCGTCAGGTCGCCGCTCCACAGCCGGTGGTCGCGGGTGACGGCGGAGGCCACGGCTTCGGAGACGTCGTCGAAGACGGCCGGGGGGAGGGAGTCGGCGAAGGGCCGCAGGGTGAGGAGTTCGCCGTCGAGAATGCGCTGGGCGGCGAACGAGCGGGCGCTGTCGAGGACCGTGCCGTCGCGGCGCACCAGGTGGTAGCCGACCGGGGCGCCCTCGGCGGGGCTCTGCCGGGAGAGCCTGAGGATCTCCGGGCACAGATCGGCGACCGGCACGTCGTCCGGCAGGGCGACGTCGATGCGGCTGTCGGGCGCGACGATGGTGACCCGGCAGAAGCCCAGCCCCGTACCGGCCCCGGCAGGGGCTCCCTGACCGGGCCCGCCGGCTCCGGCTGCCGTCGCGGAGGCCGTCATGCTCACCTGCTGCTCCCCCTCGGTGTTGGTTCCGCGTCTGCGGTGTGAAGGTCCTGCGCCGTTTTCCCGTGGTCGCCTCGCGGGAGGTCCGGTGAGGCGGCGGAAAGCGGTCGGTGCGGTCGGCGTCGGGTGTCCGGGCGGCTCCGCATCCCGCGGAATGCCCTGTTTCGCCGACCTGATCGGCGTGTGCTCACGCGAATCAACCGGCACCCTACCGCCCGCCGGTGTGACACGAAGTCAGTAGGATCACGCGGCGGCCCGCGTCCGCCCGACACGGGGCGGCGGACGAACTCCGGGTCCGGCAAGGGAATTGGTGAGCGGTGAGCCAGATCGTTGTGAAGCGTCCACCGAGGGCGCTGCCGTCCGAGGTGCCGGCGAACGAGGTCGTCCTGCAGCCTCCGCCGGAGTTGCCGCGCGGCCAACAGGAGAGTGTGCTGCTGCAGTTGCTGCCCACGCTCGGCATGGGCGGCTCGGTGGTCTTCTTCTTCATGAGCGACAAACCGTTCATGAGGGTCATGGGCATGGTGATGATCGCGTCGACCATCGCCATGTCCATCGCGATGGTCGTCCGCTATCGCCGTGGTTCCCAGACGCAGTTGGCGGACATCCGCCGCGACTATCTGCTGTACCTCTCGCAGGCCCGGCGCTCGGCCGTCGAGACGGCCAGGAAGCAGCGCGACGCCCAGTACTACCTGCATCCCTCCCCCGACCAGCTGTGGGCGCTGGTCGCCGAGGGCAG
The DNA here is from genome assembly GCF_056437585.1 of Streptomyces sp. NPDC042364. Taxonomy (NCBI): domain Bacteria; kingdom Bacillati; phylum Actinomycetota; class Actinomycetes; order Kitasatosporales; family Streptomycetaceae; genus Streptomyces; species Streptomyces sp. NPDC042364. The sequence goes on from NZ_JBWKAJ010000009.1 coordinate 14,304, forward strand.
CCGGCTGTGGGAACGGCGGCCTGGTGACGAGGACTTCGCACAGGTGCGCATCGGTCTCGGGCCGCAGGCGCTGGCCACGGCCCTGGTGCCGCCGGAGACCGGGCCGGTGGAGCAGCTGGAGCCGCTGTCCGCGGGGGCGATGCAGCGTTTCATCGCCACGCACGACACTCTGGACGACCTGCCGATGGCGGTGTCGCTGCGCGCCTTCTACCACGTCACGATGGCCGGCGAGCCCGAGTCCGTACGGTCCTCGGCGCGTGCCCTGACCGGCTCGCTGACGGCGCTGCACTCGCCCGCGGACCTGATGATCGTGGTCATGGCCGGGCGGGAGGCCCTGCCCCACTGGGACTGGGCCAAGTGGCTGCCGCATGTGCAGGCGCCCGGTGCCACGGACGGCGCGGGCAGCCGCCGGCTGATCGGCGGCGACCCCCGTGCGCTGGAGGATCTGCTGGCGGCCCGTCTGACCGGCCGCCCCCGCTTCCATCCCACCGCCGCACCGCTCCCCGAGGAACCGCACGTCGTCGTGGTGCTCGACGGGGTGTCCCTGCCGCCGGACTCCGTCCTGGCCTCGCCCGAGGGTCTGCAGGGTGTGACCGTCGTCGAGGTCACCCCGGGCGAGCCGAGCGGTGCCCGGGGTGACCTCTCCGTCGTCGTGCGCCCGAGGTCGCTGCGCCTGGAGTCGGGGCAGGGTCTGGTCTACGAAGGGGTCCCCGACGCGCTGTCCTACGAGTCGGCGGAGGCGCTGGCGCGGCAGTTGGCCCCGCTGCGCATGGCCGCGGGCGGGGACGACGACGAACCGCTGCTCGCCAACCTGGAGTTCACCGATCTGCTCGGCCTCGGGGACGCCGCGTCGGTGGACACGAGCCGGACCTGGCGGCCGCGCGCGCTCGCCGAGCGGCTGCGGGTGCCGATCGGTGTGGGCGAGGACGGCCGGCCCGTGATGCTCGATCTGAAGGAGGCCGCGCAGGAGGGCATGGGCCCGCACGGTCTGTGTGTCGGTGCCACGGGTTCCGGCAAGTCGGAGCTGCTGCGGACGCTGGTGCTGGGCCTCGCGGTCACCCATTCCTCGGAGACCTTGAACTTCGTCCTCGCGGACTTCAAGGGCGGCGCGACCTTCGCCGGTATGGCGCAGATGCCGCACGTCGCGGCCGTGATCACCAACCTGGCCGACGATCTCACCCTGGTCGACCGCATGGGCGACTCCATCCGGGGCGAGCTCAACCGCCGCCAGGAGATGCTGCGCGACGCGGGCAACTACGCCAACATCCACGACTACGAGAAGGCGCGCGCGGCGGGTGCTCCGCTCCAGCCGATCCCCTCACTGGTGCTGGTGATCGACGAGTTCAGCGAGCTGCTGACCGCGAAGCCGGACTTCATCGAGATGTTCGTGCAGATCGGCCGGATCGGGCGGTCGCTGGGCGTGCATCTGCTGCTCGCCTCGCAGCGGCTGGAGGAGGGGCGACTGCGGGGTCTGGAGACGTACCTCTCCTACCGCGTCGGTCTGCGGACCTTCTCCGCCGCCGAGTCGCGGGCCGCGCTGGGTGTGCCGGACGCGTACGAGCTGCCGAACGTGCCGGGTTCGGGGTTCCTGAAGTACGGCACGGACGAGATGGTGCGCTTCAAGGCGGCGTACGTGTCCGGGGTGTACCGCGCCGGTTCCGCGGGCGCGGTCACCCCGGGCGGGCCTCTGCCGGTGGACCGGCGGCCGGTGCTGTTCACGGCGGCCGAGGTGCCGGTGCGGTACGTGGCGGTGCCCCGGCCGCGTACGGAGCCCGGATCGAACGCGCCGGACACGGACGACGCGCTGGCCGACACCGTGCTGGACGTGATCGTGCGCCGGCTGGAGGCTCAGGGACCGGCGGCGCACCAGGTGTGGCTGCCGCCGCTGGACAGCCCGCCGTCGCTCGACGGGCTGCTGCCCGGCCTCACGGCGGTGCCGGGCCGGGGGCTGACCCAGCCGGGGTACGAGGGCGCGGGCCGGCTGGTCGTCCCGGTGGGCATCGTCGACAAGCCGTTCGAGCAGCGTCGGGACCCGCTGTGGGTGGACTTCTCCGGTGCGGCGGGCCATATGCAGATCACCGGCGGCCCGCAGTCCGGCAAGTCGACGCTGCTGCGCACCCTGATCTCGTCGTTCGCGTTGACGCACACGCCGTACGAGGTGCAGTTCTACGGGCTGGACTTCGGCGGCGGCGGTATGTCGGCGGTGGCCGGGCTGCCGCATGTGGGCGGTGTGGCGTCACGGCTCGATCCGGAGAAGGTCCGCCGCACGGTGGCCGAGGTGTACGGCGTGATGACGCGCCGCGAGGAGTACTTCCGGTCGGCCGGCATCTCGTCGATCGCGGAGTTCCGGACCCGGCGCGCCCGCGGCGACATCGCGGTCACCGACCAGCCGTGGGGGGATGTCTTCCTGGTCATCGACGGGTGGGGCAACTTCCGGTCCGAGTACGAGGGTCTGGACCAGGTGGTCCTCGACATCGCGGCACGAGGGCTCGGGTACGGCATCCACCTGGTCCTGAGCGCGTCGCGTTCGATGGAGGTGCGCTCGAACCTCAAGGACCACATCATGAACCGTCTCGAACTGCGGCTCGGCGACGCGATGGACTCCGAGATCGACCGCAAGGTGGCGGTGAACGTAGCGACGGGTGTGCCGGGCCGGGGCCTGTCGCCGCAGAAGCTGCACTTCATGGCGGCGGTGCCGCGCATCGACGGACTCACCTCCGACACGGATCTGGCGGACGCGACGACCGCGCTCGCCGCCGAGGTCGCGCGGCACTGGGAGGCTCCGGGTGCGCCCGAGGTCAGGTTGCTGCCCCGGCGGGTGCCGGTGGACCAGCTGCCGCCGGGTGACCGGTTCCCGAGGCAGGGCGTCGCGTTCGGCCTCGACGAGGACAGTCTCGAACCGGTTTTCGTCGACTTCGAGCAGGACCCGTTCTTCCTGGTCTTCGGCGAGAGCGAGTCCGGCAAGTCGAATCTGCTGCGGCTGCTGGTCAAGCAGCTGACCGAGCGCTACTCCGGTGATGTCTGCAAGCTGTTCGTCGTCGACAACCGCCGTTCGCTGCTCGACGTCACCCCGGCGTCCCATCTGGCCGAGTACATCCCGATGTCCAACGCCATGGACCACCACATGACGGCCCTGGCGGACCTGATGAAGCGCCGCACGCCCACCGCCGACGTCACCGCGCAGCAGCTGCGGGACCGGAGCTGGTGGCGTGGGCCGACGGTGTACGTGGTCATCGACGACTACGACCTGGTGTCCACGTCGAGCGGCAACCCGCTCAGCGGCCTGACCGAGCTTCTGCCGTTCGCCCGTGACGTCGGTGTGCGCTTCATCATCGCCCGTTCCACCGCCGGCGCGGGGCGGGCCTCGTACGAGCCGTTCATGCAGAGGATGAAGGAACTCGGCGCACAGGGCGTCGTCCTTGCGGGTGATCCGGGCGAGGGTGACCTCCTCGGCGGTGTCCGGCCCCGGCCGATGCCCGCGGGCCGCGGGATCTTCGTGTCCCGGCGGCGGGGGAAGCCCTTGGTCCAGACGGGGCTCGTACCGGTAGAAGACTTCTGATCCGACCGGAAGGGAGTACGCCCGTGGCGTGGGACGAGTGGGAACGGCTGAAGTCCGAGGCGGCGGAGCGCCCGTCGGCGGGGATGCGGTTGAACCAGGTGGAGCCCGGCAGTGGGTCCCCGGCGGCCGAGACGTACGGGGATCTCAAGGTCGGTCAGGACGACCTGGCGAACATCGGCCGGAAGGCGTTGGACCTCTACGAGGACCTGTGGGACAAGGGACGCCGAGCGGTCCCCACCAGTGACAAGGCCGCGGAATCGCTGTCCAGGAGCGGTTTGGCGCTGGGCGGTGGGCTGCGGCATGCGGCGACGCGTTGGGACGAGCAGGTCTCCTCCCTGCGCGAGGCGTGCGCGCACATCTCCAACCACATGACCGTGAGCACGAAGCTGCACTCGGGGAACGACAATTACGTCCACGGGCTGATCAGCAGCATCGACACGCTCGACGCCGGATTCGACGAACGGGTGGGCGCCCGCGGCGAACCCAACCCGGTGTACGGCGACTCCGGTGAGAAGAAGGACAAGGGCTGATGGACCTCGACGCTCTGCGCACCGCCGACTTCGGTCTGCTGGACGACGCCGTCGATGACTGGTCGACCATGGTCAAGGACTTGGAGACGCTCAAGGAGGACGCCGAGAAGGGCCTCAAGGGCGCCGCCGCGAAAGCGAACTGGGCGGGCTACAACGCCACCGTCACCAAGGAGTTCATCGGCAAGACGGCCGGGGAGTTCGCGGACGCCCATGTGCAGGCCAGGACCATTCGGAACATCCTGCGGGACACCTGTGCCGAGTTGAGGGAGTACCGGCGGCAGCTCAACGCCGCCATCGAGCGGGGCCGGCAGAAGAATCTCACCGTCATCGGTCACGACGGCGGGTTCACCGTCACGTCGAACGTCCCCCCGGAGGGACGCGCCCATGCGGACAAGGACAGTCGGAGCGACATCGTCGCGCTGCGGGACGAGATCCAGGAGATCCTCGACAGGGCCACCGAGAGCGACTCCTCGGCCGGCACGGTACTCAGGGCCATCGCCGACCAGAGCGAACTGGGCTTCTCCGACGCGAACTACCAGGACCGGGACTCGGCGGCCAGGGCGGTCAAGGAGGCGGACGCACTGGCCCGGCTGGCGAAGAAGAACCCCGAGGACCTGACGGTCAGGGAATTCGACCGGCTCAGCGCGGGTCTCAAGAAGTACGGCAGGGACGACCTCTTCGCGGAACGGTTCGCCACGGGGCTCGGGCCGAGGAAGACACTGGAGTTCTGGACGGGAATCACCGGTCCGAGCGGCAACTACGAACTGGTGCGGGATCGCGGCGACCGGTTCGACGATCTCCAGCGCCATCTGAGTCTCACACTGGCGGGTGCGTCGCAGAGCGACTCGGCCGCCATGGCCGCATGGAAGCGCGACATGATCGGCCTCGGTGAGACCCGTGTCGGGGCCGGCGGCATGGGGCCGACGGGCTTCCAGGTCATGAGCAATCTGATGCGCGTCGGCGACTACGACGACGCCTTCCTCGACCGGTACGGCACCGAGCTGATGGCCGCCGAGCGCAAGCTCACGGGCAACGGCGAACGCGACAACCTGGTCTGGCAGTACGGCGGGGCGGCGGGGACGTCCCAGTACCTGAACCGCATCGGAGAGGACAGCGGGGCCGACCCGCTGACGGGTTTCCTGAAGGGACTGTCCAACAGCCCGGACGCGGCGACGTCGTTCCTCAACCAGGAGTACGTGTCGAGGAACGACCCGGACAACCCGTTCGAGCGGGACACGGACGACGACGGCTACAAGGGCAAGGTCACGTTGTCCAACTTCCAGTACCTCTTCGAGGAGAGGGACTGGCCCAAGGAGAGAAGCTCCGACGGCGATGACCTCCACACCGGCCAGAACAATCTGGCCCTGGCCCTGGAAGCGGCCACCACGGGGCATCCGGCAGGCGAGATGCCCACGGCCGACACTCCGGCCCACAACGCGGAGCAGGCGAAGCTGGTGGAGTCGCTCGTTCACTCGATCTCCGAGGACCCGTCACGGCTGACGGACAAGGGCTATATGTCGGACAGCGTGGGGCAGATCGCGGCGGAGTATATGCCGGATATTCATCGGGGGCTGCATGCGAGTTTCGACAGCGGCGATTCCCTGTTCCCCATCGCCGGAACCGCGGCCAAGCTGGGAGAGCAGGACCTCACTCGATTCCTTTACGCTCTGGGGAGGAACCCTGAAGGCTACACAGCCGTAAATCTGGGCCAAAACAGCTATACGACACAGTTGATGCACTACCACTTCGAAAATCCCGAAGCGTATGTGGACGATCACGGATACGACCAGCCCTATCGCCTCAAGGCTGGAATCGAGGAAATCGCTCGAACCGCAGGTCAGGTCGAAGGGATCATCGGTGCCGGCCGCGCCTACGAGGGAGAGATCGAAGGGGGCGCCAAGGACGCGGACTACAACTCCGCTCTGGAACACGCCGGTACCTGGGGCGGCACTGCCGTGGGCATCGGAGTCGGTCTGGCCACAGCGCCGTTCGTCGGGCCCGGTGGGATCGTCGCCGGCGGTGTGGCCGGCACTGCGGCCGATGAGATCATCGGGGCCATCACCGGCGGCATGGCGAAGGATTCCTCCGGAGATGTCATCTACCGGAACGGTCAGCAGTTCCAGGACGCGGCGGACTCCACCTACCGGATGGTCGAGGAGGCCGCCAGAAAGGCCGGCGAGAATTCCGGTCACCGCTCGCCGATGATCGAGGCATCCGTTGCGAGCGCGGCACAGGATGGCTTCGACACCGCAAGAACCCATATCCACGATTACATCAGCGGTGAGGGAATTCCTGGGCAACTGGAAAAGGAAGATTGACCCGTGAGCGCGAAGCGAACGAAGATTGTCATCTCCGCGAGTGTCGTCCTGGCGCTGGCTCTGCTAGCAGGTGCTGCCTACGCCTTCGACCTTCCCCCTTTCAAGAAGACCGGAGACATCGAGGCAGCGGATGTCTGCTCAACGTTCGGTGACACCCCGGGGGCCGCAACCGCATTGAAGGCCGTTCTCCCCGAGAGATCCTCCTACTCGTTCCGGAACGATCTCCCTGATCCTCGGAGGGATCAGATGGACAGCTCCTTCTTGAGGGCATGTTTCGTATATGGGGACGGTCAGCAACTCATGTATGCGGAAGCCGAGATGATGGAGTACGACGACACGGACGACTGGCTGGAGGAAGAAGTCGCACAACGCGACTCCGTGTCCTCGCTGACCCCCTTCAAAGCCGGTGTCAAAGCCGTCGCCTCCGACAAGGTCGCCGCCATCTATCTCCCCTGCACCGCGAAAGCCATCGGCCGTCACCACTTGAGCGTCGCCGTCAACCTCAAAGAGCAGGGAAGCGCCAGCCCATCATCGCTGCGCGAGAATCTGATCGATCTGGTCAAGAACGCCGCGGTCTCTGCTCATAAGAAGGCACGCTGTGAGCTGCCGTCCAAAGTGAGTTTCTGACCGGGGGCACCTCGGCAAGTAGGGTGCGTACACGGTTCGTTCGCACGTCAGAAAGGTTTCCATCAGCATGACCGAGGCACGGGACACCGAGGCACGCGCTCAGGCCGAGGAGGACGTCAAGGCGCGTAAGGAGCGGGAGAAGAACGAGCTGTACGCCCTCGACATCTCCGGGGTGGAGTGGCACAGCGCGCCCGGAACGGAGGAGCACGAGGAACGGGTGGAGATCGCCTATCTGCCGGGGGGTGCCGTCGCCATGCGGTCGTCGCTGGACCCGGAGACGGTGCTGCGTTACACGGAGGCCGAGTGGCGGGCGTTCGTGCTGGGGGCGCGGGACGGGGAGTTCGATCTGGAGCCGGCGCCGCACAACGGTGGACCGGCGACGGAATAACGGAACAGACGGGTGAGGGGTGGGCACCTCCCGCGCGTACCCACCCCCTTGTCGTTGGGCTACCTCACAGGAAGTAGCTCGCGCCCTTGAGGTCACCGCCGCGGTAGTCGCCACCCGCGTTCCCGATCACCTTGACGACGGCGCCGAGCGCCTCGCGGATGCCCTTGGCGTGCATGTCCCACTGTTCGTGCTGGGCCTTGAAGGCCCCGTGGGCCTCGCCCTCCCAGCTCGCGGCGATCCTGTCCACGTCCGCCTTCAGCGCCTCGACCTGGTCCCCGAACTGCCGGGCAAGGTCGTGGAGTTCGGTGGTGAGGGCGTCCAGCGTGCCGTACTTGACGGCAAGATCCTGGTAGTCGCCATTGACGCTTGTCATGACTGCTCTGTCTCCTCGATGGATCGGACTGCGGTCCGTTGAGCGGAGGCGGTCACAGCTCAGTAGCTGCTGAGCGCCGAGGTCTTGCCACCCAGGTCCTGCACGTCGATCTGGGCGATGTCCTGGCGGAGCTGGTCCTCCAGCTTGTCCTTGTCCTTGCGGTTGAGGTTGACGCCCTCAAGGAACTTCTCCAGCACACGACCGAGACCGGCAACATGGTCGTTGATCTGCGTCTGCTTGCTGTTGAAGGAAGCCGCGCCCTGGCCCGTCCAGTTCTTCTCGATCATGTCGATCGTCCCCTGGAGACGACCGAGAAGCTTCCTGACGTCGTCGTACCGCGCGACGATCTTCTGCTCCAGGAGCCAGACCTCGTCACTACTGAGCTTCCGCCCGTCGGCCGCCATATGCCGCACTCCCTTTCGTGAACCCGTGGCCTTACGCCACTACTCGAAGACCTTCAGTCAGGCCGCGTCACTCGGTGGACCACTGTAGTCAATGTGCAAAACGGGGCCAACTGAAGTCGGTGATAAACAAGTTGCGAAGCAGTCGGGCAGCGCGTGAGCGACCTGGGAGAGCTGTCGACGCGGGTATCCGGCGCGCCTGCCTCGTGGAAAGTTTGCGACCACAAAACCGCGGCTCGACCCGTGGAGAGCACGGCGCCGGCGACGGTCGCCGCTCGGGTCGGCGGAGCGGGATCCTGGCTCACTCGGGGGTGCCTCGTCGGGCGCGGCGGCGCACATCACGTGTCACGACGGCGGTACCGGCGATGAGCGCGGCCAGGACCACGGTGGAGCCCAGGGCGTAGGTGGCGTACCGCTCGCTGCGTTCCTGCGGGGTCTCGCCGAGGTGGAGTTCCTCGGCGGTGGGGGCCTCCGCCTCGGTCAGTCCCTCCTGAGGGTCGGGTGACTCGATCGGCTGGTCGTCGTCCGTGAGGGCGCGGACCGGGTCCACCACTCCCCAGCCCACGCGCTGGTCGTGGCCCGCGAAGGAACGCTCGGCGGTCTGCTCGATCTGGGCGACGATCTGTGGCGCGGTCCAGTCGTTGTGCTTGGCCTTGATCAGGGCGGCGACCCCGGCGACGTACGGTGCGGAGAAGCTGGTGCCGCTGTCGGAGCAGTGCCCGCCCTTGGGGACCGTGGAGACGATGTCCACTCCCGGGGCGGCGACGCCCACGAAGTCCCCCGACTGGGAGAAGGGGGCCCGCTCGTTGTTGCGGTCCGAGGCGGCGACGGCGAGGACGCCCTCGTACGACGCGGGGTAGGTCTTCTTGTCGTCGCCGCCGAGACCGTCGTTGCCCGCCGACGCGACCACCACGATGTCCCGCGCCAGGGCCTCGTCGATCGCCCGCCGGAGCGACTCGTCCGGCTCGACCGCGTTCGCCGTGTCCTGGGAGATGTTGATGACGTGGGCTTCTTCGTCCATCGCATGGTGGATCGCCTGCACCAGCGTCTTCGTCGTGCCGTGGCCCTCGGCGTCGTTCTGCTTGATGGGGATGATGGTCGCCTCGGGGGCGAGACCGACGAAACCGGTGCCCTTGGCGGGGCGGGCGGCGATGATGCCGGCGACCCGTGTGCCGTGGCCGACCGCGTCCGTGGTGCCGTCGGCCTTGCCACGGTCGATGGGCCGGCCCTTGTCGTCCTTCTCCGGCAGGTAGTTGGCGCCGCTGGAGGCGTCGACGGCGTCCTTCAGCTGCTCGTTGCGGACGTCGACTCCCGTGTCGATGACGGCGACCCGTACGTCCTTGCCCTTCGACTGGCTCCACAGTTCGTCGAGGAGGACGCGCTGGAGGGACCAGGGGCGGCCCTCGTACGTGTTGTTGCCGAAGACGCACTGGTCGGGGGAGGCCGCGGCCGCGGGCGTCGCCGTCACCGCGCCGGTGAGGACGAGCGCGGCGGTCGTCGCGGCGGATGTGCGGACGCGTCGACCGCGAGCGGACGAGCCGGTCAATGCATGGCTTTTCTGTCGCATGGAGGACTCCCCCTCACGATCCCTGCGGCTGACGCGCGTCCGCCGTCGACAGGCGGGGGCCCGTCGGCAGGAAGACGGACCACTCGGCCGGGATCACGGCCGGGTCCAGGTCTCCGTAGCCGAGGCGGACCTGGGCGAGCTGCGCCTCGTTCTGGAGCTGCTTGCGCTCCTTCTCCGTGATGCCGATGCCCGCGTCGTCCCCGGCCCCGTCCGCGTTGGACTGCAGGGCGTAGCGCAGACCGGTGTCGGTCACCAGGAAGACGCTGCCGGCCTTGGTCTCCTCGCCCTTGAACTGGCGGTAGAGCTGACCGGAGCCGGGAGTGACGTAGGCACTGGAGGAGCCGGTGGCCAGCGTCGCGGGGAAGTCGCTGCCCGCCCATGTGCTCAAGGTGGTGGCGCCGCGGTCCTTCTCGTCGACGTCCCGCAGGACGTTGCAGACGGTGCCCCGGCCCCGGCCGGGGCCCGACGCGTCGTTGACGGCGACCGGCTTCAGGGTCGGCCACTTCCTGTCCGCCTCGAACGGCTTGCCCGGCATGATCGACCCGATGCTGACCCCGAGCGCGTCACCCCTCTGCCCGAGGGAGACCAGGTCACTGCTCGCCAGGAGCAACTCGGCGACGAACTCGGAGATGGGCGCGACCCGGTCCGGCAGCACCACGTAGTGCTGCGCCTCGTCCCCGTCGTTCGCCTTCAGGACCATGCCGACCCTTGCCTCGTCGTCCTCCAGCAGACCGGGGACGTCCGCCGGGTCACCCGGCCGGCCCTCGATCCTCGGGAACGTGATCGGGTCACCCGGGTGGAGGGTGTCGAGCCACTGCCGGCTCACCCGCTGGGGTTGGCGATGGGATCCGACGACGGTACGCACCAGTGCGTCGTCGTCGCCGTCCAGTCTGTACGCGGTGCCGCCCGCGTCCACGACGTAGCGGATGCCGTCCGGGTCCACCACGTTCAGGAGTTCGCCGCCGCGCAGCCTGTTCCGGCCCTCGGTCCTGTTCATGTCGCGGGAGGCGAGGACGAACGCCGCCTTCTGGATGGCCCTGCCGCCAGGACCCGGCCGTTCACAGACCGCCCACCGCTTCTTCGCGCCCGCCTCCTCGGCGGAGGGCAGCCGGTCGGGGGCGTACGGGATGCCGATCGTCACGCCGTGCGGGATGTCGCCCCTGTCGAGGATGGACTCGTCGACGGTGACGACCTCACCCTTTCCGGTGGCGAGCAGCAGCCTGGCGGAGGCCATGTTGAGGACGGGATGGAGCTGGGTCTTCCTGCCGGCCCCGCTCTCGGTCTCCAGGACGACGTACCGGGTGGTGGACTTGCTGGCGATGATCACCTTCTCGCCGGGCTCGTCCCAGCCTTCCGGTGCCGTCGGCTTGAACATCCCCCACGCCCCGAAGGCGGCGACGATGACGACTCCGACGATGGTGCCCGGCAGGACGGCCCGCAGCGGGCGCGGGGCTCCCTCGTCCGAACCGTCGGGGGACGACTGGAGGAAGGACGCGAGCATACGGCGCTTCGCGAAGGTGTAGGCGTTGAGCTGGTCCCGCCGAGATGCCATGTGTGCCTGAATCTCCCCGTGTCTCGCCCTGATTGGCGCTCGGGGGTCACCGTCCCCCGCCCTCCGTCGTCAGACCGGCCCCCTACTATGCCTGGTACCGGGACGGCACTGTGGAGCGGGTAGGGTACCTGGATCTTCCCGGAGCCTGTGTGCCGGGGAAATTCCGGAGAGTTGTGGGCAGAACGGGGGGATGGAGTGAGGATTTCCGGAGCGCGGACCCGGTCGCGTGACCGGTCCCGGACACGGGTCTCCCCAGCCCCCGCGCCGCACCCTGCGAGGCAGCCGTCGGCGCCCGGTGCGACACCCACCCCATCCGTCGCGGTGCAACCGAGGCCCCGCGCTCGGCAGTCGGGGGCGTTCCGGTTGCAACGGATCGTTCTGCTGGAGATCGCCGTCGCGGTCCTGCTGGTCGCCTTGGTCGTGGGCCCCCTTGCCCTGATTCCCGCGGCCGTCGTCGCCGTCCTGCTCGTCCTCCTCGCCGTCGCCCGCCGCCGAGGGCGCTCGCTGCCCGAATGGCTGGCCACGGCAAGGGCGTTGAAGGCACGGCAGAAGAAGGCGGCGGCCTCGGTGATTCGGCCGGGGACCGAGCCCGGCCTCGCGCCCGCCGTCGAATGCGACCCGAGTCTGCGGACGTACGCGTACAGCGGCCGGGAGCGTCGGCCGGTCGGCATCATCGGGGACGGCACCTTCGTCACAGCCGTCCTCCAGGTCGAGGCGGACGTGACGGCGCTGCGCGCCGAGCGGAGCCGGCAGCCGCTGCCGTTGGGGCTGGTGCGGGACGCGCTGGAGGTCGACGGCATCCGGCTGGAGAGTGCCCAGGTCGTCCTGCACACCCAGCCGGCGCCCGCGATACAGCTTCCCCGGCAGTCGGTCGCCGTCAGCAACTACGCGCCGCTGCAGGCCCAGACGGGCGCACCAGCGGTCCGCATCACCTGGATCGCCCTGAAGCTCGACCCTGAACTCTGCCCGGAGGCCGTCGCCATGCGCGGGGGCGGACTCGTGGGGGCCCAGAAAAGCGTCGTACGGGTCGCCGACCACCTGGCGAGCCGGCTGACCGGTGCCGGATTCCGGGCGACCGTGCTCGACGAAGAGGAACTGATCGCCGCCATCGCCACCTCGGCCTGCGCCAATCCGCTGGTGACGGCCGAGGCGGGCCGCACGGACACGCCGCAGCGGCGGACCGAGGAGTCCGGACGGAGCTGGCGCTGCGACAACCGGCGGCACACCACCTACTGGGTGCGGCGCTGGCCGCAGTTGGGCGGCCAGGGGCCCTCGCTCCCTCAGCTCGTGGGCGCGCTGACGGCCGTGCCCGCGCTCGCCACCACCTTCAGTCTGACCATGGCGCGCGGGGACCGGCAGGATGTGACGCTCACCGGTCACCTACGGGTGACCGGACGCGGCGACGACGAACTCGTGGCCGCCCGGCACGCGTTGGAGCACGCCGCCCGGGAGGCCGGCGCCGGGCTCGCGCGGCTCGACCGCGAGCAGTTGCCGGGTGTGCTCGCCACTCTGCCTCTCGGAGGTGCCCGGTGACGGCCTTGACCGGTACCGGTTCGCAGCCGGGTTCCTATCCGCAGGGTTCGTATCCGCCGGCTTCGCCGACCGGTTCACCGTCCGGTCGGCCCTCGACCGGGCCGTCCGTCGGGGAACGTGTGCGTGAGCGGGTGCGTTCCGGTCTCGGTCTCATCGGGCCCCGGCACGGGCGGCACGCGCTCTCCGTCGAGCAGGTCGACTCGCTCGCGCTGCCCATCGGGGACGACGGGGTCGTCATAGGGGTGGACGCCGAGGGACAGCCCGCCGTGCTGGGCGTCAACCGGCCCACGCCGTACGACGTCGTCCTCATCGGCGGCCTGTGGACCGCACAGGTCCTTGCGCTGCGCGCGGCGGCGACGGGGGCGCGCGTCGCCGTGGAGACCGGGCGGGCGCAGTTGTGGATGCAGATGGTGCACGCCATGGGCGGTGGGCAGAACGGCATGACCGTGTACGACGTGGGCCGGGTGCCCCCTCAGGGTGCCTCGGCGGGCAACCCCGTCCTGGTCGTGCGTGACTGCGGAATGCGGCCGCCGCGCGGTCGAGTGGTCTCCGGGCCCTGGCAGTCGGTGCTGACGCTGCTGCCGTATCTCAGCCCGGTCGCCCCGCGGCTCATCCGCCAGGCGCGGCTCGTCGGCGTACAGCGGGTCTCGCCGGACGAGGCCGCCGAGCTGGGGCGCACGATGGCGTTGCCCCGGGCGGACGTTGAGTCGCTGCCGACGCTCGCCGACGGCGTCACGCTGTGGTGCGCGGACCGCGACCGGCAGTACGTGATGACCCAGCCGACCGACGCGGAGACGGGGTTGCTGGGTACGCCCCGGCGGATGGACTGAGGCCGGGCGCCCGGTCGTTGGGGATGGGGACGTCACCTCGGGGCGGGATGTGACGGAACGGGCGGGCACGGAGGGGCGGACGGGCCTGCCGTCGTCACGCTCGTGGTGATTAGGCTGGGACCGGGGGCGCACACCACGACGTTCAGGACGACACGGCTCGAACGACGAGAACGGTCGGCCCCGGTACGACTTTGAGGGTGCTCGACCACACCAGGAGGAACTGTGAACAGCGATCGGGACGGGATGCGCGGGGGCTGGGCCACACCCGGCGATGACCAGTCCGACGCGGAGTCCGCCATCGAGACGACGGGCGAGTTCACCATCGACTACGCGCCGCCTGCCTGGTACACGCAGAACGCCTCGTCGCAAGGGGCCGGATCGGATCCGGCGACTGGCACGGACGCGGGGGCGGGTGCGGGAGCAGCCGCCCCGACGGCCGGTTCGGCCACACCTCCGGCGGCCCCGCCGGCCGGCCCGCCCGTCGACCCGGCGGGTACGGCGTCGGGCGGCGTTTATCCGCCGCCGTGGCCCCCGGTGGCCGCCGCGCCCGCTCCGGGTCAGCCCCCCGCCCCGGCTCCCGCTCAGACCGACACCGACACCGGTGACATCGAGAGCGGCGCGACCATGCGGATCTCCGCCGCCGCGCTGAAGCGTGACATCGCGCAGGTGGCCGCGACCGAGGCGGCTGCCGCCGCGAACAGCGGGGGTGGCCCTGCCCCCGCCGGGGGTGCGGAGGCCGCCGCGGGCGCACAGGCCGGACCCGACGCGGGTTCGGGCGTCGGTGCGGGTCCCGACGCCGGTTCCGGCGGTGAGGCGCCGGCCGAGGGCTCCGAGCCGCCCGGGCCTGAGGCGCAGGGGCCGGCATCCGAGGGAGCGGACACGGGCGCGGGCGCGCCCGGGGCCGAGGGCACGATCGGCGACGGTGCGGGTGGCCTGGGCGGCGACCATGGCGCCGAGGGGACCGCGGAGAGCGGTTCCTCGCCCGGCGACCAGGTTCAGAGCGCGGTTCAGGCCCCGGACACGGTTCAGGGCCAGGCCCAGGAGGATGTCGCCCGCGAGGCCGACGCCGACGCCGGTCCGACCGAGCGGCCCGCGGATAGCGGCCCGGCCGATGTGGTGGAACACCAGACCGAGCAGGACGGCGTGAGCGCCGAGGGCTCGCCGGATGCCGACGCATCCGGCGAGGACGACCCGAGTGGTGTGACCGCCGGGGGCTCGACGGCCGCCGGCGCATCCGGCGATACCGGAGCCGCGGAAGGCGACCGGCGCGGCGACACCGTCGCCCCTGCCCCCGCCTCGGCCGCGGCCGAGCCGACGGATGCCGTCCCGCAGGACACCGCCCCACAGGCAGCCACGCCGGACGTCGACGCGCCCGCAGACGCCGCCGCCGACACCGTGGACGCCGAGGGCGCCGCCCCGCAGGACGGTCCGGCGCCCCAGGACGCACCTCCCGCGCCCGCCTCTCCGGACGCCTCCGGTGCCGTACCGCGGACTCCTCCCGCCTGGACTCCCCCGCCGGGCCCGCAGGGAGGGCTGCCGCCGCTGCCGCCCGCGTATCAGCCCGCCGCACCCGCCCCGGCCGCGCAGTGGCCGGCGTCCGCCCCGTCGGCCCCGGCCACACAGGCGTTTCCCGAGGCCCCGGACCCGGCGCAGCCGTCGGTCCCGCAGCAGCCGTCTCCTCCGCAGGTCCCGCAGGGGGCGCCCGCGGCGTGGGGCGACGCGGCCGGTGCCGCACCGGGGGCAGCCGGTACGCCGGGAACCCCGGACGCGCCCTCCGCCCCGGGGACACCGGGCGCACCCTACGCTCCGGGCACCCCGGGTGCGCCGACCCCTCCGCAGGCCCCCAACGACGCCCCGCCCCCGGCGGGTTACGGCTTCCCGCAGCCCTCGTCCCAGCCCGGCCAGCCCCCCGCCGGCTACGGCTTCCCCCAGCCCCCCTCCCAGCCCGGCCAGCCCCCCGCCGGCTACGGCTTCCCCCAGCCCCCCTCCCAGCCCGGTCAGCCCCCCGCCGGCTATGGCTTCCCCCAGCCGCCGGCCCCTCCCGTACAGCCGGGGCAACCCGGCCCGCCCGGCGCCCCCGCGCCCGCCGCGCCCCCGGCGCAGCCCGCCCCGGGTTACGGCTTCCCTCAGCCACCGGCCCACCCAGGCACCCCGAGCGCCTCCGGCGACCCGCACACTCCGGCCGCCCCGCCCGCTCCGAACACCCCGCAGCCCCCGGCCCCGCCCGCGGGTTACGGCTTCCCCCAGCCCGGCGGTCCCAGCGCTCCCGGCGGCCCCGGCGGTACCGCTGCGGCCCCCGGCGCGCCCGGCACACCGGGCACCCCCGGCGTACCCCAGAGCGGGTACGGCTTCCCCCAACCCGGTGGGCCCGACCAGCCCGGTGGTCCCGGCCAGCCGCACGCCCCGATCCCCGGCCAGCCCGGTCCGGCAGGCTACGGCTTCCCTCAACCCCCGGCCCAGACCGGCCAGCCCGGCACCCCGGGCCACCCCGGTCACCCCGCCCAGCCCGGGCAGTTCGGCCACCCCGGCATCCCTGCCCAACCCGGCCCCCCGCAGGCCGCCGCGGGCAACCCCGCTCCCGTCGACCCCCGTGCCGGCACCGCCTGGCCGCAGCCGGTGCAGCACGACCACCGGCAGCCGACCAACCCCGGTGTGGCGCCGCTCGGTTACACGGCGGCGGTGGAGCTGTCCTCCGACCGGCTGCTCAACAACAAGAAGCAGAAGACGAAGAGCAGCCGTCCGACGGGCGGTGGCGGGCGGTTCAAGCTCGGCGGCAAGAAGGAGGAGGCCGAGAGGCAGCGGAAGCTGGAGCTGATCAGGACCCCCGTCCTGTCCTGCTACCGCATCGCGGTCATCAGCCTCAAGGGCGGCGTCGGCAAGACCACGACCACCACCGCCCTCGGCTCCACGCTCGCCAGCGAACGACAGGACAAGATCCTCGCGATCGACGCCAACCCGGACGCGGGCACGCTCGGCCGCCGGGTCCGCCGCGAGACCGGCGCGACCATCCGTGACCTGGTCCAGGCGATCCCGTACCTCAACTCGTACATGGACATCCGGCGGTTCACCTCCCAGGCCCCGTCGGGGCTGGAGATCATCGCCAACGACGTCGACCCGGCCGTCTCCACGACGTTCAACGACGAGGACTACCGGCGCGCGATCGACGTGCTCGGCAAGCAGTACCCGATCATCCTCACCGACTCGGGTACGGGTCTGCTCTACAGCGCGATGCGCGGGGTGCTGGACCTCGCCGACCAGCTCATCATCATCTCGACGCCGTCCGTGGACGGCGCGAGCAGCGCCAGCACGACACTGGACTGGCTCTCCGCGCACGGCTACCAGGACCTGGTGGCACGGTCCATCACGGTCATCTCCGGTGTGCGCGAGACGGGAAAGATGATCAAGGTGGAGGACATCGTCCACCACTTCGAGACGCGCTGTCGCGGCGTCGTGGTCATTCCGTTCGACGAACACCTGGCGGCGGGTGCGGAGTTGGACCTCGACATGATGCGGCCGAAGGTGCGGGAGGCGTACTTCACGCTCGCCGCGATGGTCGCCGAGGACATCGCACGGCACCAGCAGTCGCACGGGCTGTGGACGTCCGACGGCAACCCGCCGCCGGTGGCCGCCCCGCCGCTGCCGGGCCAGCCGTACCCGCCACAGCAGGGACAGCCCTATCCCGCTCAGCCGTACCCCGGTCAGCCCTATCCGGGCCAGGCCCCCCAGCCGGGCCGGCAGCCCCAGCCCGGCCAGCCGCTCTACGGCCACCCGGCTCCGGGCCAGCCGTACCCGCCCCAGCCGGGGGGCCAGACCCCTCCGCCGGCCGCACCCCCACAGCAGTAGCAGAGCAACAACAGGGCAAAACCGGAAGGCCCGCACCGTCCCTCACGGTGCGGGCCTTCCCGTCATGCCTGCCCTGTGTCCTGTATGCCTGCCCTGTGTCCGGTCAGACCGAGGAGGGGACTACGCCCCCTCGTACGCACCGATCAGCTCGCGGCACTTCTTGACGTCCTCCGCCATCGCCACGAGCAGCGCCTCCAACGAGTCGAACTTCGCCTGGCCGCGCACGAACGCGAGGAAGTCGACGGCGACATGGAGTCCGTACAGATCGAGGCCGACGCGGTCGATCGCATACGCCTCGACCGTGCGTTCCGTGCCGTCGAACTGCGGGTTCGTGCCGACGGAGATCGCGGCCGGCATGGCCTCGCCCTCGACGTGCAGCCAGCCTGCGTAGACGCCGTCGGCGGGGATCGCGGTGTGCGGGAGGGTCTCGACGTTGGCCGTGGGGAAGCCCAGCTCGCGGCCGCGCTGGGCGCCGCGTACGACAACGCCCTCGACGCGGTGGGGGCGCCCGAGGATCTCCCGTGCGCCCTCGACGTCGCCCTCGGCGATCAGCCGTCGGGTCAGCGTGGACGAGAAGGGCTCGCCGCCGCCCGCCTCACCCGTCACGTACAGGTCGACGACCTCGACCTCGAAGTCGTACGTCTTGCCCTGGTCGGCGAGGAACACCACGTCGCCGGCCGCCTTGTGGCCGAAGCGGAAGTTGGGGCCCTCGACCACGGCCTTGGCGTGCAGCTTGTCGACCAGGACCTTGACCACGAAGTCGGCCGGCGACAGCCGTGAGAACTCCGTCGTGAAGGGCAGGACCAGGACCGCGTCGACGCCCAGCTCGGCCATCAGTTCGGCTCGCCGGTGGTGCGGGGCGAGCAGCGGCGGGTGGGTACCGGGGCGCACCACCTCGCTGGGGTGCGGGTCGAAGGTGACGACGACGGAGGGAACACCCAGCTCGCGAGCGCGTTCCACGGCGTGCCGGAGGATGAGCTGGTGCCCGCGGTGCACCCCGTCGTAGGAACCGATGGTGACGACGCTGCGCCCCCAGTCCTCGGGGATGTCCTCCAAGCCACGCCAGCGCTGCACTGTGACCGCTCCTCGTCGAACCTGTGTCCGTGGTTGCCTCTACGCAGGTCTAAGGGTGCCATGCCCGCAGCCGTCGTCCCGCATCGGCATCCGGCCTGTGACCGGGAGCACGGTGGAGACACCCGTCTCGGGCGGGCACCCTCGCCCCCGGCTCCCCCGGCTCCCCCGCCAGGTTCTCGATCATCCGTCGGGTGCTCGGCCGCACCACCGCCCATTCGTGCGGTGTGAGCTGAGCCAGCCCGCCACCAGCTCCGCGAAGCCCGGGATGTGGCGGGGGCGGTGCGGCGGAGCAGCTCACGGTCGGCGGGCGCGTGGGGCGCCGCCCGCAGCCCGTACTCCAGCGCCGCCACCCGCCGCGCCGGACGCGCGTCGTGCGCCGGCCCACGCCCCGGCACAGCGCCGACGGCTCCTCCTCGGCCAGTACGGCGAGCAGCTCGTCCCCGCGCCGGTACGCGCAGTCCACGAGCGTCTCCGTCAGGTTGCCGAGGGCGCCCCCCGGCGGTTGTACGGCTCCCGGTCGTACCTGTGTTCCGACGGTAGGCAAGCGAAGATCAGCAGGAGAGAGCGCTCGGCGAACGCGCCCCCTTCCGCTCCCTCGGTTCACTCCGAGCGCCTGCTCGAAGGGGTGAATGGACGTGAGCGGGTGGATACACCTCTGGGTGGGGGAACCGAGGGGGGACCGTGGAGCGGCGGGAACAGCAACCCCGTGACCGTCGCTCCACACTCCTCGGAAGGCGCTGCCCGCGCCTCAGCCGAAGACCGCCAGGCTCTTGGCCTTGCCCTTCACGTTCTCCACCAGGGCCAGGAAGCGGCCGTCGGCGTCGAAGACCGCCACCGGCCCGGCCTCGGCGTACTCCTCCGGCATCTCCAGGCGCACACCGTTCAGCAGCAGCCGGGCCCGCTTGGTGTCCACGTCCCAGCGGGGGAACGCGGCGGCGGCCGCCTCGGCGATCGGCATCACGGTCAGCTCCTCCTGGAGCTGGTCGAGGGTCCGGGCCGAGTCCAGCTTGTACGGCCCGACGCGGGTGCGGCGCAGTGCGGTGAGGTGACCGCCGACACCGAGGTCGGCGCCCAGGTCGCGGGCGAGGGCCCGGATGTACGTCCCGGAGGAGCACACCACCGACACCACCAGGTCGAGGACGGGGGTGCCGTCCTCGGCGACGGCGTCGCGGATGTCGTACACGGCGAAGGAGGAGACGGTGACGGGCCGGGCGGGGATGTCGAAGTCCTCGCCGTCCCTGGCGCGCTTGTACGAGCGCACGCCGTTGATCTTGATGGCGCTGACCTTGGACGGCACCTGCATGATGTCGCCGGACAGTTTGGCGATCCCGGCGTCGACGGCGTCGCGGGTGACCTTCGACGCGTCGACCGACGCCGTGATCTCGCCCTCGGCGTCGTCGGTGACGGTGGTCTGCCCGAGCCGGATGGTGCCCAGGTACTCCTTCTCGGTGAGCGCGAGATGGCCGAGGAGCTTGGTGGCCTTCTCCACGCCGAGGACGAGCACGCCCGTGGCCATGGGGTCCAGGGTGCCCGCGTGCCCGACCCGGCGGGTCCGTGCGATGCCCCGCATCTTGGCCACGACGTCGTGCGAAGTGAAGCCCGACGGCTTGTCGACGATGACAAGTCCGTCGGGCGTGGTGGTCTTCTGGCGCTGGGTCATTCGGCGGCGTCGTCCTCGTCGTCGCCCGGCTTCCGGTACGGGTCGGCCTCACCGGCGTACTGCGCTCCCGACGCGCTCTCACGCACCTTGGCGTCCGAGGCGCGCGCCTTGTCGAGGAGGTCGTCGATGGTCCGGGCGGTGTCGGGAAGGGCGTCGGCCACGAAGGTGAGGGTCGGCGTGAACTTCACGCCGGCGGCTCGGCCGACCTCGGAGCGGAGGATGCCCTTGGCGCTCTCCAGCCCCGCGGCGGCGGCCTTCCGCTCCTCCTCGTCCCCGTACACCGTGTAGAAGACGGTCGCCTCCCGCAGGTCCCCGGTGACCCGGGTGTCCGTGATGGTGACGTGTGAGCCGAGCCGCGGGTCCTTGATCCCACGCAGCAGCTTCTGGGCCACCACCTCTCGGATGAGGTCCGCCAGCCTCTTGGCGCGCGCGTTGTCGGCCACTGGTCCGTCTCCTAGCTCGTTCTGCGTTACCGCTGTTTCCTGAATTGTCTGCGATCCGGCTCCGCGACCGGTCTAGTCGTCGTCGCCGTGCAGCCGCCGTCTGACCGAGAGCAGTTCCACCTCGGGACGACCGGCGACCAGCCGCTCGCACCGGTCCAGCACGTCGGTCAGATGTCCCGTGTCACCGGAGACCACCGCCAGCCCGATGACGGCCCGGCGGTGGAGATCCATATGGTCGACCTCCGCCACGCTCACCGCGAACTTCCGCTGGAGCTCGGCCACGATCGGGCGGACGACGGAACGCTTCTCCTTCAGCGACCGTACGTCGCCGAGCAGGAGGTCGAAGGACAGAGTCCCCACGTACATGTGTGTAGCCGGTTAACCCGCCGGGCCGGGGTAGATGGCCTGCGCCGTGTCCGGGCAGGAACATCAGAACCGTACCCCGAACCTGCTGTGCGGCTCGACGGGATATCGGGCGCCCAGTGGGTCGGGGGTGCGGGTGCGTTGGCGGGGGGTGCGGGTGGGTGGGGGCTGTTCGCGCAGTTCCCCGCGCCCCTGAAGGTTTGGGCCTGCGGCCCACCTCCATATGAAAAGCACAGGGCGCAGCCCGTGCTTTTCAGGGGCGCGGGGAACTGCGCGACAAGCCACATCCGACCGGCAGTCTCACGACAACCGATCCACCCCCCTCTTCTCAAAGAAGGGGGCCCGGGGGCGGCAGCCCCCGGAAAACGGCCACACCGGCCGGCGGTGCCCACGCACCCCCGGCCGGCATGAACCTCGGGCTTACGCCCGCGGCTTCTCGCGCATCTCGTACGTCGCGATGACGTCGTCCACCTTGATGTCGTTGAAGTTTCCGAGGTTGATACCACCCTCGAAGCCCTCGCGGATCTCGGTGACGTCGTCCTTGAAGCGACGCAGGCCCTCGATGTTGAGGTTCTCCGCGACGACCTTGCCGTCGCGGATGAGGCGGGCCTTGGTGTTCCGCTTGACCTCGCCGGAGCGGATGAGAACACCCGCGATGTTGCCCAGCTTGGACGACTTGAAGACCTCGCGGATCTCCGCCGTACCGAGCTCGACCTCTTCGTACTCCGGCTTGAGCATGCCCTTGAGGGCCGCCTCGATCTCCTCGATCGCCTGGTAGATGACCGAGTAGTAGCGGACGTCCACACCCTCGCGCTCGGCCATCTGCTGCGCACGCCCGGCGGCGCGCACGTTGAAGCCGATCACGATGGCGTCGGAGCCCATCGCCAGGTCGATGTCGGACTCCGTGACCGCACCGACGCCGCGGTGCAGGACGCGGATGTCGACCTCTTCGCCGACGTCCAGCTGGAGCAGGGACGACTCCAGGGCCTCGACGGAACCAGAAGCGTCACCCTTGATGATGAGGTTGAGCTGCTGGACCTCGCCGGCCTTGAGCACCTTGTCCAGGTCCTCGAGGGAGACACGGCGCGTGCGCTTGGCGAACGCGGCGTTGCGCTCACGGGCGGCGCGCTTCTCGGCGATCTGACGGGCCGTACGGTCCTCGTCCACGACGATGAAGTTGTCGCCCGCACCCGGGACGTTGGTGAGACCCAGGACCTGCACCGGCGTCGACGGGCCCGCCTCGAGCACGTTGTTGCCGTTGTCGTCGTGCATGGCACGGACGCGGCCGTACGCGTCGCCGACCACCATCGTGTCGCCGACCCGCAGCGTGCCTCGCTGGACGAGGACCGTCGCCACGGCACCGCGGCCGCGGTCGAGGCGGGACTCGATGGAGATGCCCTGCGCGTCCTGCTTCGGGTTGGCCCGCAGGTCGAGCGAGGCGTCGGCGGTCAGGATGACCGCTTCCAGCAGCGAGTCGATGTGCAGACCCTGCTTGGCGGAGATGTCGACGAACATCGTGTCGCCGCCGTACTCCTCGGCCACCAGGCCGTACTCGGTCAGCTGACCGCGCACCTTGGTCGGGTCCGCGCCCTCGACGTCGATCTTGTTGACCGCGACGACGATCGGGACCTCGGCCGCCTTGGCGTGGTTGAGCGCCTCGACCGTCTGCGGCATGACGCCGTCGTTGGCCGCGACGACCAGGATCGCGATGTCCGTCGACCGGGCACCACGGGCACGCATGGCGGTGAACGCCTCGTGACCCGGGGTGTCGATGAAGGTGATCTTGCGCTCTTCGTCGTTGACCTCGGTCGCCACCTGGTAGGCACCGATGTGCTGGGTGATGCCGCCGGCCTCGCCCGCGATGACGTTCGTCTTGCGGATGGCGTCGAGCAGTCGGGTCTTACCGTGGTCGACGTGACCCATGACGGTGACGACCGGCGGGCGGACGACCAGGTCGTCCTCGTCGCCCTCGTCCTCGCCGAACTCCAGGTCGAAGGACTCGAGCAGCTCGCGGTCCTCCTCCTCCGGGCTGACGATCTGAACCGTGTAGTTCATCTCGTCGGCGAGGAGCTGGAGCGTCTCGTCGGAGACGGACTGGGTCGCGGTGACCATCTCGCCGAGGTTCATCATGACCGCGACGAGCGACGCCGGGTTGGCGTTGATCTTCTCCGCGAAGTCGGTGAGCGACGCACCGCGCGACAGGCGAATGGACTCGCCGTTGCCGCGAGGCAGCATCACGCCGCCGACCGACGGGGCCTGCATGGCCTCGTACTCCTGGCGCCTCTGCCGCTTCGACTTGCGGCCACGGCGAGCCGGACCGCCGGGACGGCCGAAGGCGCCCTGCGTGCCACCACGGGCACCCGGACCACCGGGACGGCCACCGAAGCCGGGACGACCGCCGCCACCCGCACCCGGACCACCGGGACGACCGGCGAAGCCGCCGCCACCACCGGGAGCACCGGGACGACCGGCGAAACCGCCGCCGCCACCACCGGGACGGCCGGCGAAGCCGCCGCCACCCGGACGACCGGCGCCGCCACCGGGACGACCGCCGCCACCGGGACCACGGCCACCGGGACCGCCGCCACCGGGGCGCGGGCCGGCAGCGGGACGCTGCGGCATCATGCCGGGGTTCGGACGCGGGCCGCCGGGGCCACCGCCGGGACGGGGACCGCCCTGCGGACGCGGCATGCCACCCGGCGTCGGACGGGGACCGCCCGGAGCCTGGGGACGCGGACCGCCACCGGCAGCACCCTGCGGACGGGGGGCCTGGCCGGGAGCCTGCGGACGCGGACCGGGGGCACCGGGGCCACCGGGACGCGGCGCACCGCCGGGACGGGGCGCCTGCGGGCGGCCCATACCGGTGGAGCCACCGGAGGTGAAGGGGTTGTTACCCGGACGCGGACCCGCCGGACGGGCGCCGCCGGGCTTGGGCGCACCGGCACCGCCGGGACGCTGACCGCCGGGGCGGGGGGCCTGACGCTCCTGGCCGGGGCCGGAGGGACGCTGCTGGCCACCGGGGCGCGGAGCACCCGGGCCGGGACGGGAGCCCGGACGCGGGGACGGGGCGGCCGGAGCCGACGGAGGCGCCTGGAACTCGGGCACGCTCGGAGCCGGGGAGGCCGGAGCGGGCTTCGGCGTCGGCGGCTTCGGGCCGGGCACGGGACGCGGACCCGGGGTCGGGGCCGCGGGCCTCTCCGCGGCGGGCGGCTTCGGAGCCGCCGGACCCGGACGCGGGGCAGCCGGACGGGCGGCCTGCGCGGGAGAGGGGGCCGCCGGACGTGCCGGGGCCTTGCGCGGGGCGGGCTTGCCGCCACCGCTGCCCTGCTGGAGGGCGTCAGTCAGCTTGCGTACTACAGGCGCCTCGATCGTCGAGGACGCCGAACGGACGAATTCACCGAGCTCTTGGAGCTTGGCCATGACGACCTTGCTCTCAACCCCGAACTCCTTGGCGAGTTCGTATACCCGGACCTTAGCCACTTCGCTCCTTTTAGGTCCGGGTTGACGCCGGACCGTCGCTACTTCATGGGCGTACTCATCGCGTGCTCATCGAGTGCTCATCGCAATCTCGACCTACTTCCAACTCGCGGGGTACCAGGGCCGCACGGGGGTTCCATGCGACGCGTCTTACTGTGTTGCCTGCTCGACGGTGCGGCGCAACGCCGCGGTGTCGAGCGGTCCCGGGGCACGGAGCGCCCGTGGGAACGCCCGGCGGCGAACCGCCAGGTCGAGACAGACCAGGGCGGGGTGGATGTACGCACCCCGGCCGGGCAGCGTACCGCGATGATCGGGGACGCATTCGTCCTCGATCGCCACGACTCGCAGCAGCAGGGTCTTGGCCGCTCGCTGCCTGCAGCCCACACAGGTGCGCTCAGGGCATGCGCGGGCATGCGTCCGGCCAGACACTGCTAAGTCTACCTCCCCGTACCGACCTCACCCCCGTGGGGCAAGAATCGAACAGTTGCCGCGCTATAACTGACGTGATCTAAGCGACCTGCGGCTTGGATCTATTCCCGATCATGCGCCGACCGCTCCTGTGGGGCTACGCGGACGGCTGCTCGGTGTCCGGACGGATGTCGATGCGCCAGCCGGTGAGACGGGCGGCCAGGCGGGCGTTCTGGCCCTCCTTGCCGATCGCCAGCGACAGCTGGTAGTCGGGGACCGTGACCCGCGCGGAGCGGGCCGCGAGGTCCACCACCTCGACCTTGGAGACCCGGGCCGGGGAGAGGGCGTTGGCGACCATCTCGGCCGGGTCGTCGGACCAGTCGACGATGTCGATCTTCTCGCCGTTCAGCTCGCCCATGACATTGCGCACCCGCCCGCCCATGGGGCCGATGCAGGCGCCCTTGGCGTTCAGGCCCGAACGGGTGGACCTGACGGCGATCTTCGTACGGTGACCGGCCTCACGTGCGATGGCGGCGATCTCGACGGACCCGTCGGCGATCTCCGGCACCTCCAGGGCGAAGAGCTTCTTCACCAGATTGGGGTGCGTACGCGAAAGGGTGACGGACGGACCGCGTACACCCTTCGCCACCCGGACGACGTACGACCGGAGCCGCATGCCGTGCGGGTAGGTCTCACCCGGGACCTGCTCCTGCACGGGCAGGATGGCCTCCAGCTTGCCGATGTCGACGAGCACGTTCTTCGGGTCGCGGCCCTGCTGGACCACACCGGTGACGATGTCGCCCTCACGGCCGGCGTACTCGCCGAGCGTCGCGTCGTCCTCCGCGTCCCGCAGACGCTGGAGGATCACCTGCTTGGCGGTGGTGGCGGCGATACGGCCGAAGTCCGACGGGGTGTCGTCGAACTCGCGCGCCTCCTGCCCCTCCTCCAGGTCCTCGGGGTCCTCCTTCGCCCACACGGTCACATGGCCGGTCTCCCGGTTGAGCTCCACGCGCGCGTGGCGGCGGCTTCCCTCGGTGCGGTGGTAGGCGATGAGGAGGGCCGCCTCGATCGCCTCGACGAGCAGGTCGAAGGAGATCTCCTTCTCCCGTACCAAGCCCCTGAGGGCACTCATGTCGATGTCCACGGCTACGCCTCCTCCTCTTCCTTCATGTCCTTCTTGTCCTTGCGGTTGAACTCGACCTGGACGCGGGCCCTGTCGATCTCGTCGAAGGCGATCCTGCGGGTGGTGGCCTTGCGGCCCTTCACTCCGGGCACCTCGAGGTCGAGGCCGTCGTCGTCCACGGTCAGGATTCTGGCGATCAGTTCCCCGCCCTCGCGGAGTTGGAACTTCACCAACCGGTCCACGGCCCTGCGGTAGTGGCGGTGCTCGGTGAGGGCACGCTCGGCGCCCGGCGTGCCGACCTCCAGGGTGTACTCCGCCTGGCCCATCGCGTCCGTCTCGTCCAGCTTGGCCGAGAGTGCGCGGCTGACGTCGGCGACCGCGTCCAGATCGGCGCCCTCGTCCGAGTCGACGACCACACGCAGCACCCGCTTGCGGCCGACCGCGTCCACGGCGATCTCTTCGAGGTCCAGACCCTGGGAGCGTACGAGGGGTTCCAGCAGCTCTCGCAGCCTCTCGCTCTGGGTGGTGCTCATCCGGGTGACTCCTCGGCCGCGTGTGCTGTTGTGGGTAGGGCGCGTGTCAGGTCAAAGGGTAGCCGCTCCGCCGGGGTGTTGCCGTCCACCTGCCCGTTCGGGCGACGCGGTCCGTTGGCGCGTGCGGGTTGTCCGCGGCCGGTCGCGCGGTTCCCCGCGCCCCTCGCGTGGCGTGGCCGGGTAACGTGATCGCACCGCTCTTTTGTTCGTACGACCCCCCTTAGGACGTCTGCTGTGTCGTTCAGCCTGCCGTCGCGCGCCCAGTCGGGGCCGCGCAGAAGGAGTTTGCTCGCCGGGGCCGCGGGTCTGGGCCTGCTCGTGGGGTGCTCGGCCGGGGGTGAGGGGCCGAATGAGGCCGGGGGGAGTCCGTCGGCGGCGGAGCAGGCGCGGGCTCGGGCGGCTCGGGACAGCGAGGCTCTCGTGGAGCGGTACGACGCCGTCATCGCCGCCCACCCGGACCTGGCCGGACTGCTGACGCCGCTGCGGGCGGAGGCCGTACGCCACGCTGAGGCGTTCGGTGGCGGGAAGCGCTCGGCGAAGCCGTCCGCTTCCCCCTCGCCGTCGGCGTCCGCCTCGCCCTCCGGCGAGCCCGACCCGGTGCCGGCCGAACCGAAGGCCGCACTCGCCGGGCTGGCGGCCGCCGAGCGGAAGCTCGCCGACCGGCGGGGCAGGGCGTTGCTGGAGGTGCCGGGCGAGCTGGCCCGGCTGATGGCGTCGGTGGCCGCGGCGGGGGCCGGGCACGCGTACGTGTTGACGGAGGGTGCGAAGTGAACGGCGCGGAGCTGAAGGCGATGCAGGCGGCGCTCGGAGCCGAGCACGCCGCCGTGTACGGCTACGGGATCGTCGGCGGGAAGATCGGTGACGCGCGGAAGGGCGAGGCACGGGAGGCGTACGACGCCCACCGGGCCCGGCGCGACTTCCTCACGCGGGCCGTACGGGACCTCGACGGCAGGCCCGAGGCATCGGCCGCCGCCTACGCCCTGCCGTTCCCGGTGACGGACGCGGACTCCGCCGTACGGCTCGCCGTTGAGCTGGAGGAGCGGGTGGCCGGGGTGTACTCCGACCTGGTGCGGGCGGCGACGGGCCGCCGGCGGGCCTCGGCGGCCGAGGCACTGCGGGAAGCGGCGGTGCGGGCGGTCAGGTGGCGCGGCCGAAGCGTAGCCTTCCCTGGTCTCGCCGAGCGGGCGGCCGGTGCCACCGCGTCGGCGGCACCGCGCACCTGATCACGGCCTGGAAGGGAACGACTCGCACATGACGCGCAGGGCTTTCGAGGCTTTCGAACCGCCGCAGCGGCTTGTGCGAGCGCTTGCCGAGACCCGGCAGGGCGGCGGCGACGGTGCCCAGGAGTGGCTGTCGCATCTGCCCGAAATCCTTCAACAGGCCCTTGATCTACGCGAGTTGACCATCGAGCGGGTGCAGGCACCCGGCGGCCGCAGCAGTCTGGTGGTCCTGGTACGGCAGATCGACGGCACCCCCGCCGTCCTGAAGCTGGCGCCCGGGCGGGCGCGGCCGGAGAGCGAGCGGGCGGCGCTCGCCCACTGGGACGGGCGGGGGGCGGTGCAGTTGCTGAACCCTGGCGACAGTCAGGGCGTGCTGCTTCTGGAGCGTCTGCGTCCGGACATGTCGGTGCGGTCGTTGCCCGAGGCCAAGGCGCTGCTGGAGGCGGCGGCCACGTTGCGCCGGTTGTGGGTCGAGCCGCCCGAGGCGCATGTGTTCGAGACCGTGGGCGAGCGGACGGGGCGTCAGGCCGAGGCGATGCGCGTGAGCGCCGAGGCCGACGGGGAGGTCCGGTCGCTGGTCGGGGCCGCTCTCGCCGCACGGGAGGGACTGCTCGCCTCCGCTCCCGAGGAGCGGTTGCTGCACGGGACGTTCCGGCAGAGCAAGGTGCTGGCCGGGGAGCGGTTGCCGTGGCTGGCGGTGGGGCCTGATCCGGTGGTCGGGGAGTGCGCGTTCGATCTGGCGCGGCTGGTGCGGGACCGGGTGGAGGATCTGATCGCCTCGCCGTCCGGGGCGGCGACGACACGGCGGCGGGTGAAGAAGCTGGCCGAGTCGCTGGACGTGGACCAGGACCGGTTGCGGGGGTGGACGTTGTTCCGGGCCGTGGAGTCCGGGGTGCGGGCCCGGCGGGTGGGGCGTCCGCGCGACGCGGAGTTGCTGCTGGAGTTCGCCGGCTGGCTCTGACGCCGGCGGTCCCGCGCTCCGCGGGCGTCCGCGACGGCGCCGCGTACTCCGGACGCCGTGACCGTTCCCCTCCGTAGTGACGTTCGGTCACGCCCTACGGTCGGGGAACGGTCCGGGAGAACCCACACACGGTCCGGGGCCGGGCTCAGACTGCCGTGAGCCGGGCGATCGCCTCGTCGACCGTCAGTTCCTCGCGCTCGCCGGTGCGGCGGTCCTTCAGCTCCAGGACGCCCTCGGCCGAACGGCGTCCGGCCACGAGGATCTTCGGGACGCCGATGAGCTCGGAGTCGGTGAACTTCACGCCCGGGGAGACCCCGGCGCGGTCGTCGACGAGGACACGCAGGCCGGCGTCCCGCAGCCGCTGGGAGACCTCCAGGGCGAGTTCGGTCTGGAGGGCCTTGCCCGCGGCGACCACGTGCACGTCGGCGGGAGCGACCTCGGCGGGCCAGCACAGGCCCTTGTCGTCGGCGGTCTGCTCGGCGAGGGCCGCGACCGCGCGGGAGACACCGATGCCGTACGAGCCCATGGTGACGCGGACGGGCTTGCCGTTCTGGCCGAGGACGTCGAGCTTGAGGGCGTCGGCGTACTTGCGGCCGAGCTGGAAGATGTGGCCGATCTCGATGGCGCGGTCCAGCTTCAGGCCGGTGCCGCACTTCGGGCACGGGTCGCCCTCCTGGACGACCACGACGTCGACGTACGTGCCGACCTCGAAGTCACGGCCCGCGACCACGTTCTTCGCGTGCATGCCGTCCTTGTTGGCGCCGGTGATCCAGGAGGTGCCGGGGGCCACCCGCGGGTCGGCGACGTACGTGACCTTCTCGCCGAGGCCCTGCGGGCCGACGTAGCCGCGGACCAGCCCGGGGTTGGCGGCGAAGTCGTCCTCGGTGACCATCTCGACGACCGCCGGGGCGAAGTGCGCCTCGACCTTGCCCATGTCGACCTCGCGGTCACCGGGCACGCCGATGGCGACGATCTCGCCGTCGACCTTCACCAGGAGGTTCTTCAGGGTGGCGGAGGCCGGGACGCCGAGGTGGGCGGCGAGGGTCTCGATGGTGGGGGTGTCGGGGGTCGGGATCTCCTCGAGCGCGGGCACGCCGTCGGCGTCCACCGGCTTCAACTCGTAGGTGATCGCCTCGGTGTTGGCGGCGAAGTCGCAGTTGGGGCAGTCCGCGAAGGTGTCCTCGCCGGCGCCGGCCGGGGCCAGGAACTCCTCCGACTTGGAGCCGCCCATCGCGCCCGCGGTGGCGGCGCAGATGCGGTAGTCGAGGCCCAGGCGCTCGAACACCTTCTGGTACGCCTGGCGGTGCAGGGCGTACGACCGGGCGAGGCCCTCGTCCTCCAGGTCGAAGGAGTAGGAGTCCTTCATCAGGAACTCACGGCCGCGCAGGATGCCGGCGCGGGGGCGGGCCTCGTCGCGGAACTTCGTCTGGATCTGGTAGAGGATCACCGGCAGGTCCTTGTAGGAGGACGCCTGGTCCTTCACGATCAGCGTGAAGATCTCCTCGTGGGTGGGGCCGAGGAGGTAGTCGCCGCCCTTGCGGTCCTGCAGGCGGAACAGCTCCGGGCCGTACTCGTCCCAGCGGCCGGTCGCCTCGTAGGGCTCCTTCGGCAGCAGGGCGGGGAGCAGCACCTCCTGGGCGCCGATCGCGTCCATCTCCTCGCGGACGATCCGCTCCACGTTGGCGAGGACCCGCTTGCCGAGGGGCAGCCAGGTCCACACGCCGGCCGCGGTGCGGCGGACGTAGCCGGCGCGGACCAGCAGCTTGTGGCTGAGTACCTCGGCGTCCGCCGGGTCGTCGCGCAGCGTCTTCGCCATCAACTGGGACATGCGCTGGACCGGTGCGTTCGCCATGGTTCTCGTACTCCTGCTGCGGATCGGTTGATGGCAGGAGGTTAGCCGGGGGGCGGGGGACCGTGGAAATCCGGCGGTGGCGGGCGTGGCCGGTACGGCGGCTACCTGCGGCGCAGGGGCAGGGGGGCGCCCATGACGGCGTAGGGCCGCGGGGCGCTGGGGAACAGGACCTGGCGGGCGAGGTCCTCGTAGCCGAGGGAGCGGTACAGGCCCCGGGCGGGGCTCTCGATGTCGATCGCGGAGAGGATCGAGCGGGGCTCGGTCGCGCCGTCGGTGATGGTGGTGATCAGGGAGCGGCCGACACCGCGGTTCTGGTAGGCGGGGTGGACGTGCAGCTCGGTGATCACGAAGGAGTCGTCCAGCCAGTCCTCGTGGCCCCGGGCGCGGAGGTAGGGCTCCACGACGGTGGACCACCAGTGGGTGCGGTCGTTGGGCATGCCGTAGACGAACCCGACGAGGCGGCCGCTGGCCGTGGCGCCGAGTGCCCTCGCTCCGGGGTAGGTCATGTGGCGCAGGACGATCTGGCGGCGTACGGCCACCTCGTCGGGGCCGAGACCGAACGCCACTGCTTGGACGGCCAGGGCCTCGTCCACGTGGGCGGAGAGGTCCAGGGGGCCGATGACGAGGCTCATGTTGCGGATGCTACAGGGGGGTTCGCCCGGTCCGCCGGGTGCCGGTCGCATGTGGCCGGCCGTGCGGTTCCCCGCGGCCCGGCCGGGTCGGCCTCCGTCAGAAGAGGACGCTCATGAACTCGCCCACTTCCCGGAAGCCCACCCTTCGATAGGTGCGCCGCGCCGCGGTGTTGAAGTCGTTGACGTAGAGGCTGACCAGAGGGGCCACGTCGGCGAGCGCGTAGCGGAGGACCGCCGCCATGCCGGGGGCGGCCAGGCCCCGGCCGCGGTACTCGGGGGCGACCCAGACGCCCTGGATCTGGCAGGCCTGCGGGGTGGCGGCGCCGATCTCGGCCTTGAAGAGGACGCGTCCGTCGGCGTCGAGGCGGGCGAAGGAGCGGCCGGAGCCGACGAGTTCGGCGACGCGGGCCTGGTAGAGGAGGCCGCCGTCACCGGCCATCGGGGAGACGCCGACCTCCTCGGTGAACATCGCCACGCACGCCGGCATGATCGTTTCCATCTCGTCCTTGCGGATCCGGCGGACGTACGGGTCGGGGGTGATATCGGCGGGGTCGGGCAGCCGGTCGGTGACCATCAGCGGCTGGTGGGCGCGGACCTCGCGGGCGGGCCCCCAGCTGGGCTCCAGCAGGCGCCAGAGCTGGGCGGTGGGTTCGGCGGGGCCGACGAGCGAGGAGCAGCGGCGGCCGGCCCGGCGGGCGCGGTCGGCGAAGGCGCGGACCGCGCGGGGGGTGGCGCAGATGGGGACGAGGTTGGCGCCGGCGTAGCAGAGGGAGGTGAGGGCGCCGTCCTCGTACCAGCCCCACATCTCGCCGCCGAGCCGCCAGGGGTCCAGGCCGGCGACCTGGACGCGGGAGGTCACGAAGGCGTTCGCGACGGGCTCGCGGTCGAGGACGGCGAGTGCGGCGTCCAGGTCACTCGGTTCGAGGACCCGGGTGGTGGTCTGGGTCAACACGTGCGGGGGCCTCACCCTTGGTCTGCGCTGGTTTCCGCACGATACCCTGCGGGGCTGTGACGGGCGCCCTTGAGCTCGGGGGTACGCGTGCTCCGGCGGGTGCGGGTACGTCGTGGCTCGTCGCGCAGTTCCCGCGCCCCTCGAGGGGCCTGCGGCCCTCGAAACGGGCCTGCGGCGCCCCGAATCCCCCGTGGGGCGCCCGCGGCCTCAGCCCGCTACCGCCACCGTCGGCTCGCCCGAGGCGACGCCGGACTTCTCCATCTCCTCGGCGATCTTCATGGCCTCTTCGATGAGGGTCTCGACGATCTTGGACTCGGGGACGGTCTTGATGACCTCGCCCTTGACGAAGATCTGGCCCTTGCCGTTGCCGGAGGCGACGCCGAGGTCGGCCTCCCGGGCCTCGCCGGGGCCGTTGACGACGCAGCCCATGACGGCGACGCGGAGGGGGACCTCCATGCCGGTGAGGCCGGCGGTGACCTCCTCGGCGAGCTTGTAGACGTCGACCTGGGCGCGCCCGCAGGAGGGGCAGGAGACGATCTCCAGGCCGCGCTGCCTGAGGTTGAGGGACTCCAGGATCTGGTTGCCGACCTTGACCTCCTCCACCGGGGGCGCGGAGAGGGACACGCGGATGGTGTCGCCGATGCCCTCGGAGAGGAGTGCGCCGAAGGCCACGGCGGACTTGATCGTGCCCTGGAAGGCGGGTCCCGCCTCGGTGACGCCGAGGTGGAGGGGGTAGTCGCACTGGGCGGCGAGCTGGCGGTAGGCGTTGACCATGACGACGGGGTCGTTGTGCTTGACCGAGATCTTGATGTCCCGGAAGCCGTGCTCCTCGAAGAGGGAGGCCTCCCAGAGGGCGGACTCGACCAGGGCCTCGGGGGTGGCCTTGCCGTACTTCTGGAGGAGGCGGCGGTCGAGGGAGCCGGCGTTGACGCCGATGCGGATCGGGGTGCCGTGGTCGCTCGCCGCCTTGGCGATCTCCTTGACCTTGTCGTCGAACTGCTTGATGTTGCCGGGGTTGACGCGGACGGCGGCGCAGCCGGCCTCGATCGCGGCGAACACGTACTTCGGCTGGAAGTGGATGTCGGCGATGACCGGGATCTGCGACTTCCTGGCGATGACGGGCAGGGCGTCGGCGTCGTCCTGCGTGGGGCAGGCGACCCGGACGATCTGGCAGCCGGAGGCCGTCAGCTCGGCGATCTGCTGGAGCGTGGCGCCGATGTCGGACGTACGCGTGGTCGTCATGGACTGGACCGAGACCGGTGCGTCTCCGCCGACGGCCACGGACCCGACCTGGATCTGCCGGCTCTTCCGGCGCTCGGCGAGCTTGGTCGGAACGGACGGCATGCCGAGAGAAATCGCAGTCATCTGCTGTGCAACCCCAAGTTGTGGATCAGGATCGGGTCCCGGAACGGGCGGGCTCCAGGCTTCGAGATTACGGTACGGGCCTGTGTCCGGGCACATCACGGGCCGGGGCCCCTCGCGGAGGGGCGGTGCGGCGGACAGCGAATCGGCCGGGCACCCCGGGGTGCCCGGCCGCCGTGAACGCGGGGTGGCTACGAGATGCGCACCGGGTTCACGAGGTCCGCGATGAGGACCAGGAGCGTGAAGCAGATGAAGATGCCGGCCACCACGTACGCGACGGGCATCAGCTTCGCCACGTCGAAGGGGCCGGGGTCGGGGCGGCGCAGCACCTTGGCCGTGTTCCGGCGCACCGACTCCCACAGGGCGCCCGCGATGTGGCCGCCGTCGAGCGGGAGGAGCGGGAGCATGTTGAACAGGAAGAGGGACAGGTTGAAGCCGGCCAGCAGGATGAGGAAGCTGGCGAGCTGCTGGGTGGCGGGGATGTCCATGGTGAAGATCTCGCCGCCGACGCGGGCGGCGCCCACCACGCCCATGGGCGAGTCCGCGGCGCGCTCGCCGTCGCCGAAGGTGGCGTCCCACAGGGCGGGGATCTTGGCGGGCAGGGAGATCAGGGACTCGACGCCGTTCTCCATCATGTCGCCCATGCGGTCCACGGACTGTCCGAAGGAGAGCGGGACGATGGCGCTGGCGGGGGTGAAGCCGAGCCAGCCGGCGGAGACGTACTTGTCCTCGACGTAGCCGCCCTCGCCGTCGGTCTGGGCGACCTTGTTCTTGATGAGGGTGGGTGTGATGTCGACCCGCTCGCCGTCGCGGTCGACGGTGAGGGTGACCTTCTTGCCGGGGTTGTCGCGGATGTCGGTCTGGAGGGCCGACCAGTCCGTGACGGGTTCGCCGTCGAACGCGACGATCTTGTCGCCGGGCTGGAGACCGGCGGCCTTGGCGGGGGCCTCCTTGTCGCCGTCCTTGCACTTGGTCCGGTTCTCGCTGGCGGAGATGACGCAGTCGGAGATCTTGCTGACCGTGGTCGTCTGGGTCTTGGCGCCGAAGGACATCATCACGCCGACGAAGATCACGACGGCGAGGACCAGGTTCATGAAGGGCCCGGCGAACATCACGATGACGCGCTTCCACGGCTTGCGCGTGTAGAACAGGCGCTGCTCGTCGCCGGGCTGGAGTTCCTCGAAGGAGGCCTCGCGCGCGTCCTCGATCATTCCGCGCCACGGGGAGGTGGAGCGGCTCTCGATGCGGCCGTCGTCGCCGGGCGGGATCATGCCGATCATGCGGATGTAGCCGCCGAGCGGGATCGCCTTGACGCCGTACTCCGTCTCGCCCTTCCTGCGGGACCAGAGGGTCGGGCCGAAGCCCACCATGAACTGGGGCACGCGGATGCCGAAGAGCTTGGCCGTCGAGAAGTGGCCCAGCTCGTGCCAGGCGATCGAGAAGGCCAGGCCGATCACGAAGACCACTATGCCGAGGATGAACATCAGGGTCGTCATGCACGGGCCTCCGCGGTCGTCCGCTCGGTGGGTTTGCCTGGGGAACCGGTCAGTTCACGGGCGCGGGCGCGCGCCCAGGTCTCCGCTTCGAGGACGTCCGCCACGGTCAGGGAAGTTCCCGTGGCGGGGGTGCCGTGCTCCTCGACGACCCGGGTCACCGTCTCCATGATCGCGTCGAACCGGAGACCGCCGTGCAGGAACGCGTCCACGCACTCCTCGTTGGCCGCATTGAACACCGCCGGCGCCGTGCCCGCGAGCCGGCCCACGTGCCGGGCGAGGCCGACCGAGGGGAATGCGTCGTTGTCGAGGGGGAAGAACTCCCAGGTGGACGCCTTGGTCCAGTCGAAGGCGGGCGCGGCGCCGGGGACGCGCTGCGGCCAGCCGAGGCCGATGGCGATGGGGCCGCGCATGTCCGGGGGCGTCGCCTGCGCCATTGTCGATCCGTCCGTGAACTCAACCATCGAGTGGACATACGACTGGGGGTGGACGACGACCTCAATGCGATCGAAGGGAATGTCGTAGAGGAGGTGCGCCTCGATGACTTCCAGGCCCTTGTTGACGAGGGTCGCGGAGTTGACCGTGATGACCGGGCCCATGGCCCAGGTGGGGTGCGCGAGGGCGTCGGCGGGGGTGACGTCCGCGAGTTCCGCCCTGGTACGGCCCCGGAACGGGCCGCCGGAGGCGGTGACGACCAGTTTGCGCACATCGGCGCGGGTGCCGCAGGCGAGGGCCTGGAAGAGGGCGGCGTGCTCGGAGTCGACCGGGATGATCTGGCCGGGCTTGGCCACCGCCTTCACCAGCGGGCCGCCGACGATGAGCGACTCCTTGTTGGCGAGCGCTAGGGTGCGGCCCGCCTCCAGGGCGGCGAGGGTGGGCGCGAGGCCGATGGAGCCGGTGATGCCGTTGAGCACCGTGTGGCAGTCGGACGCGGCGAGTTCGGCGGCGGCGCCGGGGCCCGCGAGGATCTCGGGGAGCGGCTCCCCGGCGGCGTACGCGGCGGTCAGGGCCTCGCGCAGCGCGGGGACGGTGTCCTCGCGGGCGACGGCGACGGTGCGCACCCGCAGCCGGTGCGCCTGCTCGGCCAGCAGCTCCACCCTCCCTCCTGCGGCGGAGAGCCCGGTGACCCGGAAGCGGTCCGGGTTGCGCAGGACGAGGTCGATGGCCTGGGTGCCGATCGAGCCGGTCGATCCGAGGATCACCACATCCCGCACCCCGTCGACGGGGTCGAAGACGAGATGCGGATCGGCGAGAGGGGCGGGACTGTCACTCATCCCCCCATTGTTGCCGCATCCGGTGTCCGGCAGGACCGCGCGGCCCCTCGTTGGCCCACTTCGGGTGGTGTGCCTTGACGATGCGCTTTCTCCGTTTGTGAAGCAGGTGTGAAGGCGGAGTGATATGACTTCTTCCCAGCTGATCCGAATGTCGTATCAGCCGATCGCTGCTGGATGACGGCGGTCGTGAACGAGGTCCCTGGGGAACTCCCTGCGCAAGCGCATACGCGCCGCCCTGCCCGTGCTCGCCGGAGCGGTGGCACTCACCGGCACGGTGCTGAGCGGCCCGGCCGAGGCGGCGGGGGCGTGACCATCTACCGCGTGGGGCGGGCGAGTACATCAAGATCCGCACCGGCGCGGGCACCGACACCAGCGCCACCAAGTACCAGAACCGCAGGGCGTACGTCTGGAACAACACCAGCGACACGGCGACGCTGCTGAGGGCGAGCGGAACCAAGGCCGACTCGTGCTCGTGGACGACGCGCGATCCCGGCGACACGTACTGCTGAACACCCTCTACGCCTTCCGGGCGCCCTCCACCACGCCGTCCGCCGTGTCGACGGTCGGGGCGGTGAAGTGGAGGGCGCCCGCGTCGCGGGTGGGGGCGAGGCCGCCGGAGGCGGTGTCCAGGTTGAAGACGAAGCCGACCGTCTCCTCCTTGATCGCGTCGGTCATGGCGACGAACATGTCGAAGCCCTCGCGCTCGTACTCGATGATCGGCTCGCGGCCCAGGGTCCACCGCAGACCGATGCCGTCGCGGAGGTAGTCCATCTCGTACAGGTGCTCGCGCCAGGTGCGGTCCAGGACGGACAGCACCACCCGGCGTTCCAGGTCGCGCAGGGTCTCCTCGCCCAACTCGGCCCCGCGCTCGGCGTAGTGGGCGTGGATGTCGTCCGTCAGGTCGGACACCAGGTCCTCGGCGGTGAGGTTCGCGCGGCCGCCGTGCTCCCGCGCCAGGTCCTCGATGGTGGGCCCGACCGGGTACAGCTCCCCGAGCGCCCGCCACAGGGCGTCCAGGTCCCACTCCTCCGGGTAGCCGTGGGCGGTCTCGGCGGCGACGTACGCCTCGACGGTGTCGTCCATGAAGTGGAGGATCTGGCCGCGGAGGTCCTCGCCCTCCAGGACGCGGCGGCGCTGGGCGTAGATCAGCCTGCGCTGGCGGTTGAGGACCTCGTCGAACTTCAGGACGTCCTTGCGGGTCTCGAAGTGCTGGCGCTCCAGCTGGGCCTGGGCAGAGGCCACGGCACGGGTGACGATCTTGTTCTCCAGGGGGACGTCCTCGGGCACGTGCGTCGCGGCCATGACGCGCTCGACGAGCTGGGCCTGGAACAGCCGCATCAGGTCGTCCTGGAGGGAGAGGTAGAAGCGGGACTCCCCCGGGTCGCCCTGACGGCCGGAGCGGCCGCGCAACTGGTGGTCGATGCGGCGGGCGTCGTGGCGTTCGGTGCCGAGGACGTAGAGCCCGCCGAGTCCGGTGACCTCGGTGTGTTCGGCCGCCACCTCGGCGGTGATCCGGTCGAGGACCGCCGCGCGCTCCTCGTCGTCCGCGTCGTCGGGCAGCGCTGCCCGGGCCAGGGCCTCCGGGTTGCCGCCGAGCATGATGTCGGTGCCCCGGCCCGCCATGTTCGTGGCGACGGTCACCGCTCCCCTGCGTCCGGCCTGGGCGACGATCACGGCCTCACGCCGGTGGTTCTTGGCGTTGAGGACCTGGTGCGGGATCCGGCGTTCGCTCAGACGGGCGGAGAGCGCCTCGGAGACCTCGACCGTGGTGGTGCCGACCAGCACCGGCTGGCCCTTGGCGTGCCGCTCCGCGATGTCGTCGACGACCGCCGCGAACTTGGCGTCGGCGGTCCGGTAGATCAGGTCCGGCCGGTCCTCGCGGATCAGCGGCCGGTTGGTGGGGATGGGTACGACTCCCAGGTCGTAGATCTGGTGGAACTCGGCGGCCTCCGTCATCGCCGTGCCGGTCATGCCGGAGAGCTTGTCGTAGAGGCGGAAGAAGTTCTGGAGGGTGATGGTGGCGAGGGTCTGGTTCTCGGCCTTGACCGACACCCCCTCCTTGGCCTCGATCGCCTGGTGGAGGCCCTCGTTGTAGCGGCGGCCGGGCAGCATGCGCCCGGTGTGCTCGTCGACGATCAGGACCTCGCCGTCGACGACGACGTACTGCTGGTCCCTCTTGAACAGCTCCTTGGCCTTGAGGGCGTTGTTGAGGTGCCCGATGAGGGGCGTGTGGTCGGACTCGTAGAGGCTGTCGATGCCCAGCTGGTCCTGGACGTACTCGACGCCCGGGTCGAGGATCGCGACGGTGTGCTTGCGGGGGTCGTACTCGTAGTGGTGGCCGGCGCGCAGGTGCTCCAGCCGTTCCTTGTCGGCGGGGCGGGTGAAGCGCTCGTCCTGGATCTCGACGCCCCTCATCGGGCCCACGAGGGTCGCGAAGGCCTCGTACCAGTGGGTGGCCCGGTCGGCCGGGCCGGAGATGATCAGCGGGGTGCGGGCCTCGTCGATGAGGATGGAGTCGGCCTCGTCGACGATCGCGAAGTGGTGGCCGCGCTGCACGAGTTCGGCCTTCGACCAGGCCATGTTGTCGCGCAGGTAGTCGAACCCGAACTCGGTGTTGGTGCCGTAGGTGACATCGCACGCGTATGCCGCCCGGCGTTCGTCCGGGGTCGATTCGGAGCGCAGGACGCCCACGCTCAGGCCGAGGAACTCGTACGCCTTTCCCATCCACTCGGCGTCCCGGCGGGCGAGGTAGTCGTTGACGGTGACGACGTGGACGCCCTTTCCGGTGAGTGCGTCGAGATAGACCGGAAGGGTGGCCACCAGCGTCTTTCCCTCGCCTGTCTGCATTTCGGCGACATTGCCGAGGTGGAGGGCGGCGCCGCCCATGACCTGGACGTCGAAGGGGCGCATGCCGAGGGTGCGGCGGGCGGCCTCCCGCATGGTGGCGAATGCCTCCGGCAGCAGGTCGTCAAGGGTCTCACCGTCGGCCAGGCGCTCTCGGTACTCGTCGGTGAGGGCGCGCAGTCCGCTGTCGTCGAGGGCCGCGACATCCTCCTCGACGGAGGCGACGGCATCGGCGATCCGGTGCAGTCGGCGCAGTATCCGGCCTTCGCCCGCGCGCATGATCCTGTGGGCGAGGGAATTCCTGCCGGGTTCGGACATCGCAGCATCACCTCGGCGCTGTCGCCCCGTCCGCCGTCCCTTCGATTGTCGGCTCGTGCGGTGAGCGCGGCAAGCAGCGTGACGGCGGAGCGGGGCGACGGGGAATTCCGTAGGGGTGCGGGGTCAGCGAACGGGGCGGTGGACGTTCTCCTTCTCGCTCGCGCCCGGTGTCGCGTCCGCGATCCACGGGCCTTCGCCGGAGGGGTCGATCACGCCCTGCTCCAGCCACTCGTACGCGCCCCCGAGCACTCCCTTGACCACCTTGCGGTCGAGGTCGTCGGTGTTGCTCCACAGCCGGCCGAAGAGCTCCTCGACACGGAGGCGGGACTGCCGGCAGAAGACGTCGGCGAGCTGGTACGCCTCGCGGCCGTGCCCCTCCGTGGTGCGCAGCAGCTCGGCGCGTACACACGCCGCGCCCGTGGCGAACAGTTCGGCGCCGATGTCGACGATCCGGCCCAGGAAGCCCTGCTTGGTCTCCATCCGGCCCTGCCAGCGGGACATGGCGTAGAAGGTGGAGCGGGCCAGCTTGCGGGCGGACCGCTCGACGTAGCGCAGGTGGGCCGAGAGGTCGGGGTGACCCGCCGGGTGGAACTCCGCGTAGGCACGAGGGAGTTGTCCGGTTCCCGCGACCAGCCTGGGCAGCCACCTGGCGTAGAAGACGCCCGCGTTCGCCCCGGCCCTGGCCTTGTCGGTGAGGGACTTCTCGGGGTCGATGAGGTCGCCGGCCACGGACAGGTGGGCGTCGACGGCCTCACGGGCGATCAGCAGGTGCATGATCTCCGTGGAGCCCTCGAAGATGCGGTTGATCCGCAGGTCGCGGAGCATCTGCTCGGCGGGCACGGCACGTTCGCCGCGCGCCCTCAGGGACTCGGCGGTCTCGAAACCCCGGCCGCCGCGGATCTGGACCAGCTCGTCGGCGATGCGCCAGCCCATCTCTGAGGCGAAGAGCTTGGCGAGGGCGCCCTCGATCCGGATGTCGTTGCGGTCCTCGTCGGCCATCTGCGAGGAGAGGTCGAGCACCGCCTCCAGGGCGAAGGTGGTGGCCGCGATGAAGCTGATCTTGGCGCCCACGGCCTCGTGGTGGGCGATCGGCTTGCCCCACTGCTCACGGGCCGCCGACCACTCGCGGGCGATCTTCAGACACCACTTGCCCGCGGCCACACAGGACGCGGGCAGCGAGAGCCGGCCGGTGTTGAGGGTGGTCAGCGCGATCTTCAGACCCGCGCCCTCCGGGCCGATGCGGTTGGCCGCCGGGACCCGGACCTGGTGGAAGCGGGTGACGCCGTTCTCGATGCCGCGCAGGCCCATGAAGGCGTTGCGGTTCTCGACGGTGACGCCGGGCGAGTCCGTCTCCACGACGAAGGCGGTGATGCCGCCCTTGTGGCCCTCGCTCTTCGGCACCCGGGCCATCACCACGAGGAGGTCCGCGACGACGCCGTTGGTGGTCCACAGCTTCACCCCGTCGAGGACGTAGTCGTCCCCGTCGGGCACCGCGGTCGTCGCCAGCCGGGCCGGGTCCGAGCCGACGTCGGGCTCGGTGAGGAGGAAGGCGCTGATGTCGGTGCGGGCGCAGCGCGGCAGGAACTTCTGCTTCTGCTCGGGGGTGCCGAACAGTTTCAGCGGCTGCGGTACGCCGATCGACTGATGCGCGGAGAGCAGCACGCCGATCGCCGGGCTGGCCGAGCCCACCAGGGCCAGGGCCTTGTTGTAGTACACCTGGGTGAGGCCGAGGCCGCCGTACTTGGGGTCGATCTTCATGCCGAGGGCGCCGAGTTCCTTGAGGCCGTTGACGACCTCGTCGGGGATCCGGGCCTCGCGCTCGATGAGGGCGCCGTCGACCTTCGTCTCGCAGAACTCGCGGAGCTTGGTCAGGAACTGCTCACCGCGCCGGACGGCCTCGTCGGTGGGCAGCGGGTGGGGGTGGATGAGGTCGAGGCGGAACCGGCCCAGGAAGAGTTCCTTGGCGAAGCTCGGCTTGCGCCAGTCCCGCTCCCTGGCGGCCTCCGCCACCTGGCGGGCCTCACGTTCGGTGACGACGGGTTTCTTGAGGGGTGGTGCGGACATGAGGCTCACCTCGCCGCGAATCGGGATCTTGTACCGGATGAGTACCTGATTGGTTACCGATGGGTGCTACCCGATCGTTGGTACCCGATCCGGACGCCCCCCGCCACCCCTCGCGTCCGCGTTCAGCCGATGGTGGCCTACTACCACCTCCGCTCCCCGACCGGCCACTCCCGGCCACGCGCGGCCGAAACCCGCCCCCGGCCCTAAGCTGAGACCCACGGCGCCCCTCCCGGTCAAGGGCCGACCGAAAAAAAGGGGCGCGGGGAACTGCGCGGCAGACCCCCACCCACCCGCGGCCGCCGCGCTCCCCCTCCCTCCACCGCCCAAGGGTTGTCCCGTAGGTGCCCGCCCGGGAATCGAAGCGCTTCGACAACCTATGGACACGCACCCACCACCGAGCTACTGTCGAGCCACCCTCACACCCCCCTCTTCGGAACCCACGCGCCGTCGAAGCGCTTAAACACGCTTGGAGAGCTGGATGGTCACCCTCGCCGAGGTCGCCCAGCACGCCGGAGTCTCGGCGAGCACGGTGAGCTATGTCCTCAGCGGCAAGCGGTCCATCTCCGCCGGCACCCGCCGCCGGGTCGAACAGAGCATCCAGGAGCTGGGCTACCACCCCAACGCCGGGGCCCGCGCCCTGGCGAGCAGCAGGTCCAACATCATCGCGCTGATGGTCCCGCTGCGGACGGACATGTACGTCCCGGTGATGATGGAGATCGCCATCGCGGTGGCGACCACGGCCCGCGCCCACGGCTACGACGTGCTGCTGCTCACCGGCGAGGAGGGACCCGACGCGGTGCGCCGGGTGACCGGCAGCGGGCTCGCCGACGCGATGATCCTGATGGACGTCGAGCTGGACGACGAACGCCTGCCGCTGCTGCGGGACACCGACCAGCCGTCGGTGCTCATCGGACTGCCGGCCGACACCACCGGCCTGACCTGCGTCGACCTCGACTTCGGGGCGACGGGCGCGCTGTGTGTGGAGCACCTTGCGGTGCTGGGCCACCGCGAGATCGCCGTCATCGGCGAGGCCCCCGCGGTGTACGAGCGGCACACCGGTTTCGCCGAGCGCACCCTTGACGGGCTGCGGTCCCGAGCGCGGGAGCTGGGGCTGCGGGTGCTGCACCGACCCTGCGAGGGCGGCTACGACGCGATGGCCGCGACGCTGGCCCGGATCTTCGACGAACGGCCGGGCACCACGGGGTTCGTGGTGCAGAACGAGTCCGCGGTGGAGCCGCTGCTCGCCCTGCTGCGCCAGCAGGGCCGGGCGGTGCCCGAGGACGTCTCGGTGATCGCCGTCTGTCCCGAGCAGGTCGCCGTGCAGGCCTCGGTGCGGCTGACCTCGGTCGCCATCCCGGCCCAGGAGATGGGGCGGCGGGCCGTGGAGCAGCTGGTCGCCAAGCTCGACGGGCGGGAGGCGGACGAAGTGGTGCTGCTCGCCCCCGAGCTGACGGTCCGCGCGAGCACGGGACCGCTGACCGGCGGCGGCTGACACCACGGGCGGGGGCATGGCGAGAAGC
This sequence comes from Streptomyces sp. NPDC042364, assembly GCF_056437585.1. Classification (NCBI taxonomy): domain Bacteria; kingdom Bacillati; phylum Actinomycetota; class Actinomycetes; order Kitasatosporales; family Streptomycetaceae; genus Streptomyces; species Streptomyces sp. NPDC042364. The sequence continues at coordinate 57,398 of NZ_JBWKAJ010000009.1, forward strand.
AGCTCCCGCCGGCCGGCAGCCGCCCCCACCGCCCGGCATCCGGGCTCCCCCCCACCGTCCGCGCCCAAGCTCGCACTCCGGTCGTCCGGTGCCCCACCGGCCGCCCCCTCCCCCAGTCCCCGGCGGCCGCAGTCGTGCCGGGTGTGCCGCCACTCCTTCCTTCCAGGAGCCGTCTCGTGAATCAGCCTGCCGAGAACCAGACCCCGACGGGCGCGGTCAGCCTCGCCCAGTCCTCCCCCACCGTCGGTACGTTCCGCGAGCGGGACGGTGCCCTGGAGTGGAGCGGACGCCAGGAGACCCTCCGGATCGAGCCCTGGGGCCCGGACGCCGTCCGGGTCCGTGCCCGGCTGGGCGGCCCGGTCCTCGACGGGCTGCCGGGCGCCCTGCTCGACGAGGCCGAGAGCACCGAGAGCAGCGTCAAGATCGAGGAGGGGCAGGGGCGGCTGACGGTCGGCGCGCTCACCGTCGAGGTCAGCGCCGAGGGCCTGGTCCGGTTCACCCGTACCGCCGACGGCCACGAACTGCTGTCGGAGGCGCGCGCCCACTTCTGGTGGCCGGGCTCGCGCCTCTACACGGCGGTCGGCAACGGCCACCACCGCCTGGAGCAGCGCTTCGCCGCGTACGACGACGAGAGGCTCTACGGGCTGGGCCAGCACCAGCACGGGCGGCTGGACCAGAAGGGGCTGGTCCTGGACCTGGTGCAGCGCAACGCCGAGGTGGGCGTCCCGGTGCTGACCTCCAGCCGCGGCTACACCCTGCTGTGGAACAACCCGGCGATCGGCCGGGTCGAGCTGGCGGGCAACGGGACCCGCTGGGTGGCGGACTCCGCCCGGCAGATCGACTACTGGATCACCGCGGGCCAACCGGCCGACGCGCAGCGCCGCTACAGCGCGGTGACGGGACGGACGCCGATGCTGCCCCAGTGGGCGGCCGGGTTCTGGCAGTGCAAGCTGCGCTACCGCACCCAGGACGAACTCCTCGGCGTGGCAAGGGAGTACAAGCGCCGGGGGCTGCCGATCGATGTGATCGTGTGCGACTTCTTCCACTGGACGCATCTCGGCGAGTGGAAGTTCGACCCGAGCGAGTGGCCCGACCCGGCGGCCCTGGTGGACGAACTGGCCGGGATGGGCATCAAGCTGGTGGTGTCGGTGTGGCCGTCGGTGTCGCCGCTGTCGGAGAACCACCCGGTGATGGACCAGCGCGGCTACTTCATCGGCACGCAGTACGGTCCGACGGCCCACGCGGACTGGCCCGACAAGGGGGTCGCGTCCACGGTGCAGGTGGCCTTCTACGACGCCACGAACCCCCAGGCCCGTGAGTTCGTCTGGGCGCGGGTGAAGGAGAACTACCTGGAGCCGTACGGCATCACCGCGTTCTGGCTGGACGCCTGCGAGCCGGAGCTGAAGCCCGGGTTCCAGGAGAACCTGCGGTACTGGGCGGGGCCCGGCCTGGAGGTCGGCAACATCTACCCGGCGGAGAACGCCCGCACCTTCTACGAGGGGCTGAAGGCGGCCGGCGAGGACGAGATCATCTCCCTCAACCGCTCGGCGTGGGCGGGCAGTCAGCGGTACGGGGCCGCCCTGTGGTCCGGTGACATCGGCACCGACTTCCCGACCCTGCGCCGGCAGATCGCGGCCGGCCTCAACACGGCGCTGTCGGGCATCCCCTGGTGGAACACCGACATCGGCGGCTTCCACGGGGGCGACCCGGACGACCCGGCGTACCGCGAGGTGATGGTGCGCTGGTTCCAGTTCGGCGCGTTCTCCCCGCTGATGCGGCTGCACGGCTTCCGTGACCCCGGCATGCCGCTGGGCCCGGACATGACCGGCGGCCCCAACGAGGTCTGGTCGTACGGCGAGGAGGCCGGCGCGATCCTGGAGCGGTATCTGCGGCTGCGCGAGCGCCTCAAGCCGTATGTCCTGCGGGTCATGCGCGAGGCCCACGAGCAGGGTCTGCCCGTCATGCGCCCGCTGTTCCTGGAGTTCCCCGGGGACGAGCGGACCTGGTCGGTCGACGACGCGTACCTGTTCGGCCGCGACGTGCTGGTCGCGCCGGTGCTGGAGGCGGGCGCGACCACCCGGACGACGTATCTGCCGGCGGGTGCCCGCTGGACCGACGCGTGGACCGGGCAGACGTACGACGGGGGCGCGTCCGTCACCGTGGAGGCCCCGCTGGACCGCATTCCGCTGTTCCTGCGGGACGGGGCGTCGCTGCCGATCGCCGAGTAGGCGGGCGGCGGGCACCGGTCGTCCGCCCGCCGGGTCTACGCTATGGCGCCACGGCCATCCCGTGATCTTCAGGGGGTGTGCGCGACCCCTGAGTGAGCGGAGACCACAGAGCATGAACAGCCGTACGGGAGACCCTCGCCGGGCCGGCGGGGGACGGCCGGGCCGGCGGGGCGGTCACCCGCGCAGACCGTTGCACCGGACACGGACGACGATACGGACCACCGGCGGCGGCCCTCTGGAGGTGCCGTCGGCGGTCGCCCCGCCGGCGCCGGCCGTCTCCGGCGGCTTCCTGCCGGGGCCGGCGCGGCACATCGCGGTGTGGAGCGCGCTGACACTGCTCGTCACCGGTGTCGTCGCGGTGGGCGTGTGGATCTGCGTGACGTTCCAGACGGCGGTGACACCCGTGCTGCTCGCGCTGCTCGGCACGGCGCTGCTCGGGCCGTTCTACCGGCGGCTGGTGGCGATGCGGTTCAACAAGTCCCTTGCCGCCGGGCTGACCTGTGCGGCCGTGGTCGTGGTGATGGGCGGGGCCGCGTACATCGTGGTCGCGGCGCTCATCGACACCGGCGACCAGATCATCTCCTCGCTGCGGGACGCGGCGAAGGCGCTGAGCGACGAGTTCGGGTTCGCGGGGACGTCGTTGGACGACCTCGCGAAGAACGCCAGGGAGCTGCTGTCGAAGTTCGGCGGCACGGCGGCCTCCGGGGTGCTCACCGGGGTCAGCGCGGTCAGCTCGTTCGTGGCGATGGCGATCCTGGCGCTGCTGCTGATGTTCTTCTTCCTGCGGGACTCCGACAAGGCGGTCGCCTCGCTGCACTCCCTCGCGCCGCGCGGCCGCGGGGAGACGCTGGAGGTGATGGCCCGGCGCGCCTTCCAGGCGATCGAGGGCTTCATGCGGGGCACGACGATCATCGCGTTCATCGACGGTGTCTGCATCGCCGTCGGCCTGCTGATCCTCCAGGTGCCGGGCGCCGTCGGACTGGGCGCGCTGGTGTTCGTCGGCGCGTACATCCCGTATCTGGGCGCGTTCCTGTCGGGCGCGGTGGCGATCCTGGTGGCGTTCGCCGACCGGGGGCTGGTGACGGCGCTGTGGGCGGTCGGTGTGGTGTTCGCGGTGCAGCTCCTCGAAGGGAACGTGCTCCAGCCGATGATCCACAGCCGGACCGTGCAGATGCATCCGGCGGCGATCCTGCTGGCGCTCACGGCGGGCGCCTCCATCGCCGGCATCCTCGGCATGCTCCTGTCGGTGCCGCTGACGGCGGCGGCGTTCGGTGTGCTGTCGGAGCTGCGCTCTCGGTACGGCGACGGCGCGGACCGGGCCGAACCCGCGCGGCCGAAGGAGATCGCCGGAACGGCGGGATGACCGCCGGTGCCCGCCGGCCGCCGAACGGAGGGAACCCCGGCCGGCGTGCGGCCGGGGTTCCACTGGGTGGTGCGTGTCGGGCGGGTCAGCGCTGCAGGGTGAGGACACCCGGCCGGTACGGCCACTGCTCATAGGGTGCGCCCGCAGGGGTGGTGCCCCTGCCCTGGTAGAGGAACTGCAGGTTGCAGGGGTCGATGGTCTTGGTCTGGTCGGGGTTGTTGCGGACCAGGTCACCGTGGCTGATGTCGTTGGTCCAGGTGACACCGCTGTTGGCCTTGCCCGCGAAGGGGCTGCTCTCGCTGCCGGCCTGTACGGTCCACGGACCGTTCAGGCTGGAGGCGGTGTACGAACGGAAGTAGCGCCCGTTCGCTCCCCGCGCCTCGACGATCATGAGGTACTGGTTCTGGCCCTGGACCTTGTAGACCTCCGGCGCCTCGAACACCTTGTCCACGGTGTCGCTCAGGACCGTCGTGTACGACGTGCCGAAGTTGCCGGGGAAGTTCCCGATCGGCATGGTCGCCTTGTAGATCTTGCCGTTGTCACCGGCGAAGAACAGGTACATGTTCCGGTCGTCGGCGATCAGGGTCTGGTCGAGCGCGCCGGTGGGGGAGTTTTCGGTGCCGGGGAGGTTGCCGGTGAACAGCGGCTGCGGCGCGGACCAGCTGTTGGGGTTGGCGGGGTCGGTCGACGTGCGGTAGTTGAAGGTCCAGCCGCCGGCCCACTGGGAGGCCATCACCCAGATGTTCTTGGGAGCGAAGTAGATCAGCGTGGGCGCCACCGCGCCCTGGCTCATGGCGGTCTGGGGGGCCGTCGCCATGTCCGACCAGTTCGTGAAGGCGCCGAAGCCCATCGATTTCCAGTTGCCGTCGGAGTACGTCCCGTAGACCAGGTGCTTGCCTTGGTACGTCACGGTGGTGAAGTCCTTCAGCGCGTACCACCCGTTGGCCGGCTGCGCGAGCGCCCCGGTCGAGGTCCACCGGTAGGTCGACGGCAGCGAGCACGTGGTGCCCGACGCGGTCAGGCCGGACCACTTCTGGTTGCTGCCGCCGTTGCACGTCGCCATCTCCACCGACGTGCCGTTGGCGGTACCGGCACCCGTGACGCTCAGGCACAGCCCGGACTCCACTCCGACGACCGTGCCGTCGGCGTTCACCCGCCACTGCTGGTTCGTACCACCATTGCAGTCCCAGATCACCGGCCGGGTCCCGGGCGTCGTGGCGTGACCCGGGACGTCCAGACACTTGCTGCCGTACACGGTCAGCTGGCTGCTGTCCGTCAGCGTCCACTGCTGGTTGGTCCCGCCCCAGCAGTCCCAGATCTGGGTGGTGGTGCCATTGGTCTGGCCGGCGCCCGGCACGTCGAGACACCGGTTGGAGCCGACGCCGCGCAGGGCGCCACTGGTGGCCGCCTGGGCGGCCGGGCCGGCGGCCAGCAGCGCCGCAAACGAGACCAGGGTCGCGGTCGTGGCGGCGAGGAACGCGGACGGACGTCTGCGACTGAAGCCGAGTCTGTGCATGGGGACCTCGTGTTTCTGAGTGCGCGGCTCTGCCGGCACCTCGGAGGCAGTACGAAGGGTGGTGCGGCACGACCCCCACGCATGTTCGTCATTTCGAACGTGGGTCGCAGTATCGAGCAAGTGGATAATAGAGATCCGGCCACCAGCGTCAATACTTCTCACAGGATTCACGAGCCGGAAACAGCGGCCCAAGGGTGTCCCGTGATCCCCGGCGGGCGCGCGACGCCGGGGATCACGGGACAACCCTCAGCCGACGACCCGGCCCAGTTCGATCCGGTCGATGTTCGGTGCCCAGGCGCTCGCGTTGCCGAAAGTGACCTTGTTGGCGCCCTTCCTCAGGTCGACGGGGATACCGAGGGCCCAGTAGTCGTCCCAGCTCCAGGTGTTCTTGAACGTCACCTTCCTGGGCACCCCGGTGCCGACGGTGATGTCCGCCGTGCGGGACATGATGTCGGTGTTGTAGGCGTGGCCGTTGTCCCGGCGGTCGTTGTGGGCGTAGTGGACGACCAGCACGTAGCGGCCCGGTGCCGGCGCGTCCACGGTGAACTCGGCGGTGCTTTCGGGGCTGTTGCCGAGCCGGCCGATGTACGAGCCGGCGGAGGCGTGCGCCGATTCGACCAGTACGGCCCCGCCGCTGAGGGTGGCCGCCGCGCCCTCGTAGGAGAGGGTGCCGTCGGTCGAGCCGTCACCGGAGACGTCGAGGGAGCGCACGGTGGCGTGCCGGGCGGTCATCCCGACCCGGTTGTTGCCCGCGACGAGGTACAGCCGCAGCGGACGGCCGGGCACCGCCGCCACCGACTGCCCGTGCAGGGTGAGCCGCACCGGCGCCGACGCCCGGGGCACCACCCGGTAGTAGCCGTCGCGCGGGGCGTACACGTCGAAGACCGCCCTGTCCCCGGAGCGCAGCACGAGGGCGCCGGTGCCGACGCCGGCCGACGAGGAGTAGTCGTACGACGGCTTGCCGCCGATGTCGGCGAGCGTGGCCTCGTAGGAGGCGGAGGGCGCCGCGGCGCGGGCGGTGAGGTCGATCCGGTCGAGGGTGACCTCGGCTGCGCCCTTGGCGAGGGTCAGGGTGTGGCTGCCGGCCGGCAGCTCCAGGCGGACGTCCTTCCTGGCGCGGTAGGTCCAGTTCTCCGTGGAGGGGTAGGTGACCGTGACCGGGTCGCCGCCGTCGACGGACAGCTTCTGGGTGGCGGGAGCGCCGGACTGGTTGCCGTAGAGGATCGCCAGGTCGTACGTGCCGTCCTCGGGGACGGTCACCGTGAAGTCGACCCTGCTGCCGGCCTGGTTGAGGGAGCCGACGTCCTTGGTGCCGGAGGCGGCGTAGCCGTTGGCGTTGCTCACGGTGCCCTGGGTGTAGACCCTGCCGCCGGTGATGGCGGCGTCCTCGGCCTCGTAGGACGCGGTCCAGGGGACGGCGGGGGCGGACGGGGTGCCGGAGCCGCCGGGGGTGAGGACCACCCGGTAGGCGGACATCCTGTGCATGCCGCGCAGCGGGACGGTCACCGTGCCGTCGTCGGCGACCCGCACCTTGGTGCGGGAGAGGACGCGCGGTGTGGCGTGCTGCCCCTCGTAGCCGGACCAGGCGGCCTCGGCGACGGTCGCGGTGACCGCACGGCCGAAGAGGGACCGGGGGACCTTGCGGACCACGACGTCGGCGTCACCGGCCGAGCCGCCGAGGAGGACCTGGGCCTGACGGCGGGAGGCGTCGAGGGAGGCGAGGCCCTGGAGGGTGTCGATGGCGTCGGCCCGCGGCGGGGTGACCTTCACGGTGTCGCCGGTGAGACCCGCGTACCAGCGGAAGAACCACCAGCCGCCGTTGGGGATGTTGGAGCGGACGACGTTGCCGTCCATGTTCCCGGCGGCGTCCCAGTACGCCTGGTTGGCGTACACCTTGTTCCTCTCGAACATCGAGACCCACTGCACCAGCTGGCCGGGGACGGAGAGGTCGCGGCGGTTGGCGTACTCGTCGATGTTGATCTTCAGCGGCCCGATGCCCAACTGCCGTTCGATCGAACGGTAGTCGTCGTAGTGGCCCTGGAAGTCACGCAGCGAGCCGGAGCCCAGTTCGTGCCAGGTCATGATCTGCGGCAGGACGTTCTCGCGCTGGGCGAAGGCGAGGAAGTCCCTCAGCAGCCGGGTGTGGTACGCGGCCTCGTTGGGACCGGCGATCCGCGCGTCGGGGTGAACGGCGCGGATGCGCTGGTACACGGTCTTCCAGTCCCGGAAGAACCGGTCGCGGTTCTCCTCGTACCGGTCCTGGTCGGCCACGTCGAGCTTGTACCAGATCTGGTCCGGTTCGTTGAAGGGGACGTAGACGAAGCGGTCGCTGTTCGGGTCGGCCGCGATCTCCCGGGCGATCCTGTCGACCTTGGGGAGGTAGTCGTCGATGCCGAGGTCCTCGTACGGCCACTTGGCGTAGATGTCCTGCATCATCACGTTGATCTCGCCGCCGCCGTTGCGGAAGAACGACTTGGAGACGGTCAGCGCGTCGCCGTTGGGGTGCTGGGCACCGCCCTCCGGCTTCTGCGAGATGCTGGTGATCTTCAGGGGGGCGAGGGCGGCGTCGCTGGGCACCCCGTCGTCGCTGAGCCCGTACAGCGCGCCGTTGGCGCCCAGCATGACGGGCCCCTCGGAGGCGGAGAGGTCGACGGTGAGGCGCTGCGGGTCCGCGGCGGCGGCCGCGGGGGCCCCGGTGGCGGGAAGGGTGCCTGCCATGGCGGTGACTCCAAGTACTGCGGTGACCAGGGCGGTTCGCGCCCGGGACCTGGTGCGGGCTCGGTCACGGGTTCGCGTGCGGGTGGGGGTGATCACTCGGTCGGACCTCCGGTCATATGACGGCTCCACTGGTGGTTCCGGACACGGTCTGCGGTCGGCCGACGGTGAACACGGCGGCCGACGGCAGGCTCGTCACCACGGCGTGCGCGAGGACGAGATCTCGGTTGCCGAGGGGCGAACCGGGCGCTCGTTCCGAGAAGGGTGGTGCGGGTCGGGGGGATCACGGGGCGGAACGCTGTGCTCGGGCGGGAGGCGTGGGCGGCGGCGCGGGCCGCCGGGGCCGCGGGCGGCTCGGCGCCCGGCCCGCGGAACGCGGGTGCCGGGGCGGGTCAGGCGCGGGCGGGCGGCACCCCCGAGCTCTCCCGGACCACCAGCTCCGGTACGGACACCCGGTGCGGGGCGATCGTGGCGGACTTCTCCAGGACGCCATGGAGCAGGGCGAACGCGGCCCGGCCGAGGCCGGTGAAGTCGAGCCGTACGGTCGTCAGGGTCGGGGTCAGATACGCGGAGTGCGGGGCGTCGTCGAATCCGGCCACGCTGACCTCCCCGGGAACGGAACGGCCGCTCTCGTGCAGGGCGCGGAGCACGCCGAGCGCGAGGTCGTCGTTGCCGCAGAGGATCGCCGTCACCGACGGGTCCTCCGCCAGTTTCCGGCCGGCCCGGTGACCGCCCGCCGGGCCCCAGTTCCCCTGCACCGGGCGCGGTTCGGGCGCCCCCGCCTCCTTGAGCGCCTGCCGCCAGCCGGCGGTGCGGGCGCTGGTGCGGCGGGTGCTGGACGGGATGGCGACGTAGTGCACGGTCTCATGGCCGAGGGAGAGCAGATGGCGGGTCACCGCGCAGGCCGCCTCGCGGTCGTCGGTCCACACCCAGGGGCGGTCGCCGTCGGGCGGGCTCGCGGGTGTCTCGACGACCCCGACCACGGGCAGGCCGGCGGGCACGGCGGCCAGCGCCGCGACACCGGCCGGATCGTAGGCGATCACGATCAGCCCGCCGCCCGCGTCCGCCGCCCGCTGCACCGCGGCGGCGACGGCCGTCTCCTCCGCCGATTCCAGGACGCCGATCCCGACCGCGTACGACGCCGCGCGGGCCGCCTCCTCGATTCCCCGGAGGACCGAGGCGTAGCCGTAGTGGGTGGTGTCGGCGGTCAGCACGGTCACCGACCGGCTGCGGCCACGGGCCAGCGCCAGCGCGGTCGCGTTGCGGCGGAAGCCCAGCTCGTCGATGGCCGCCAGCACCCGGTCCCGGGTGGACTGCTTGACGCTGGGGTGGCCGTTGATCACCCGGGAGACGGTCTGGTACGAGACCCCGGCGGCGGTCGCGACATCCCGGATGCTCGACGGGCGCCTTGTGTGACCGGTCACATTCATGCCAGGATTGTGACCGGTCACACTGGGGCGGTCAAGAGAGCGCGACGAGGCATTCACGCGAGCGGCGCCCCCGGCGAGGGCCTGGGAATCGGCGTACCCGAGCGGGGCGGGCTCTGGAGGGGCGGCGACGTGACCGGTACGACGGACCAGACGGCGGGCGGCTTCAACTCCCCCTCGAAACGTTTTAGTTGGGGGCATCCGGCGCTGCGCGCGGAGTTCGCCGCGGCGGCGGACGGCACGCCGCGTCTGGTCCGGCTGGGCGCCGCGGGGACCTCCGTCGATCCGGAGGTCGCCCTCCCACTCGTCGAGTTGACGGCGGTGGGCCACGGGAGCGGGTGGTCGGGGCCCCGGTTCACCGGTACGGCGTTCGGGTCGCGGCTCGGGTACCGGGGGCACCGTGACCTCGGCGGCTCCGGCTGGGCGCGGCTGACCGTCGAACTGCGTGACCCGGCGACCGAGTTGACCGCACTCGTCGAACTGGCCTCCCCGGTCGGGATCCCGGTGCTCCGCTCCCGTGTGCGGCTGCGCAACGACGGTACGGAGCCCCTCGTCGTGCAGTCCGTCAGCACTCTCCTGCTCGGCGGGCTGCCCTCCCCCGACGTCCTCGACGTGCACCGCGCCCGCAACGACTGGCTCGCCGAGTGCCGTTGGTACACCGCGCCGCTGCGCGACAGCGTCGCCGACATCGGCGTGGACGCCCATCAGCACGACAGCCGGGCGGCGCTCTCCCTCACCGGGCGCGGCAGCTGGCCGACCGACGGCCACCTGCCGATGGGGGCGCTGACGGAACGGGGCGGCGGCCGGGCCTGGGTGTGGCAGGTGGAGTCCCCGGCAGGCTGGCGCTGGGACCTGGGCGAACGCGCGTACGGCACCTACCTCGCCGTGAACGGTCCCACGGACGCCGAGCACCAGTGGCGGGTACGGCTGGCGCCGGGCGACGAGTTCACGACGGTGTGGGCGGCGATCGCGCTGGGAACGTCGGGGCCGGCGGGGGGTGTCGCCGGGGCGGCGGCCGGCTGCTCGGCGCTCGATGAGGCGTTGGCGGCCATGACCTCCTACCGGCGGGCCGTCCGGCGGCCGCATCCGGACCATGTCACCCTGCCCGTGGTCTTCAACGACTACATGAACACGCTGATGGGCGACCCGACCACCGAGAAGCTGCTGCCGCTGATCGACGCGGCGGCGGGCGCGGGCGCGGAGTACTTCTGCATCGACTCCGGCTGGTACGACGACACCGTGGACGGCGGCTGGTGGGACGGCGTCGGCGAGTGGCGGCCCTCGGCGCGCCGCTTCCCCGGCGGCATCCGGGCCGTACTGGACCGGATCCGGGAGCGCGGCATGGTGCCGGGGCTGTGGCTGGAGCCGGAGGTCGTCGGGGTGCACAGCCCGGTCGCCTCCGCCCTCCCACCGGACGCCTTCTTCCAGCGGGACGGCATCCGGCTCACCGAGCAGGGCCGCCATCAGCTCGACCTGCGGCACCCCGCCGCCCGGGCGCACCTCGACAGGACGGTGGACCGGATCGTCGGCGACTGGGGCGTGGGCTATCTGAAGCTCGACTACAACATCGTCGTCGACCCGGGTACCTGCGCTTCCGGTGACCTCTCCCCCGGGGCCGGGCTCCTCGGCCACGCCCACGCCTACCTGGGGTGGCTGTCCGACGTCCTGGACCGCCACCCCGGGCTCGTCGTCGAGAACTGCGCCTCCGGGGGCATGCGCATGGACGGCGCGACCCTGGCCGTCGCCCAGCTCCAGTCGACCAGCGACCAGCAGGACCCCCTGCGCCTCCCCGCGATCGCCGCCGCCGCGCCGACGGCGGTCCCGCCGGAACAGGGCGCCGTCTGGGCCTATCCGCAGCCCGGGTTCGACGACGGCCTGATCGCGTTCACCCTCGGCGGCGCGCTCCTCGGCCGTATCCACCTCTCCGGCCATCTGAACCGTATGTCCGGGCACCAGCTGGGCCTCGTCCGGGACGCCGTGGACGCCTACAAGTCGATCCGCGGTGATCTGGCACAAGCGGTGCCCTTCTGGCCGCTCGGTCTGCCGGGGTGGACGGACGAGTGGCTGGCGCTGGGACTGCGGGTGCCGGACGGGCCGTCGTACCTGTCGGTGTGGCGGCGGGGCGGAGCGGGCGACGTGTCTCTCCACGTCGGCCACTTGGCGGGCCGGGACGTGCGCCCGGAGATCCTGCATCCGTCGGCCGGGAGCGACGGCTCGGCGGCCTGGGACGGCGAGGCGCTCGTGCTGCGGGTGGCGCTGCCGAGCGCGCCGGCCGCCGTGCTGGTCCGGCTGTGCGACGGGACCGTGTGACCAGCCGCCGTCCGGAGGGTGTCGGGGTGCGTGGCTGACGGGCCCGAGCCGGGCCTGCGGGAGTCCGGCGCGGCTCGGGCGGGTGGATTCAGCTGCTGCTGACGGTCAGGTTGTGGGTCTGGAAGTCCAGGCCGCCGGACGACGAGGTGATCTCGAAGCCGAACTGCACGTCACCGATGGTCTCGTTGCCCATCCAGCCCTTGGTGTCCTTGAGCCACTTCAGGACGGGCAGGATCTGGACCGAGCCGGAGGTGGAGTCCGCGGTCCGCAGGAAGGAGAAGACGTCCCAGTACGTGCCGTCGCTCCGGTGGACCCGGCCCTTGTGGACGTTCCAGTTGTGGCCGCCGAGCGTGACGTTGCCCTGGTAGTCGCCGAGCGCGCCGACCGCGCCGTTGTAGTTGACCCAGAGCATGATCTCGTAGTCGTGGTCCGTGTCCCAGACGTCGTACGAGGTGTTGTAGGCGCCCGAGGACGGGACCGTGACGTTGTAGTTGCTGTTGAGCGAACCGAGCGAGGTGATCGTCTTGTTGATCACCTTCTTGGAGTTGGGGTACGACTTGATCCCGCCGGTGTTGGGGTGGTTGGCCCAGACACCCCAGTTGGTGCCGGAGTTGGCCCAGATGCACTGGCTGCCGGCGCCGCCGCCCCAGATGTTGTTGTAGAGCGTGTAGCCGCCCAGGCTCGTGTTGCCCCACTGGTCACAGCTGTTCCAGACGGCCGCCGAGGCGGGGGCTGCGGCGAGACCGACGGTGGCGCCGAACGCGAGCGCGGGGGCGAGCAGGGCCTTGCCGATCCTGCTCGGCGTGCGGGTGCGTAGTGCCATGGCTTTCCTTCCATGGGTGGGGGGATGTGCGGGGAGGATCACCACGCCCCTATGGGGAGGACGTGGTCTTCTCCGGTGAGCGGTCGGAGCGTTTCCGCGCCGGAGAAAGCCGGAGTCCGACGTGCCGGGCACGGCGGACACGACGGGTACACGTGGTCCCGGTCGGTCATGGCCTGAGCACCGCCGCCCCGTACCGTCCGAGGGACAGCGAGCCGGTGACCGTCGCACCCGTCAGCAGGTCGCGGTGCGTGCCCGGCACGTCGACGGTGACCTCGTCCCGGCCGTGGTTGAGCAGGAAGAGCACCTCTCCCCTGCGTACCGCCTCGACCCCGCCGGGCAGCCCGTCCAGCACCGGTCGCACCCCGGCGTCGGCGGCGATCCGGGTGAGCAGACCGCGCAGTCCGGCCGGTTCGGGCAGCGTGGAGACGTACCAGGCGCGTCCCCTGCGCAGCACCGCCGGAAGTCCGTCGAGTTCGCCGCCCTTGTAGGGCACCACCTCGTCCGCGTCCGCCGCCTCCAGCTCCTCGGACCACAGCCGGCCCCGGAAGCCGTCGCACCGGACGTCCTCGCCGGCGTCCAGCGGCCACCACTCGTGCAGGGTGCGGATGCCGAACAGGGCGCGGAGCCGGGCGTCCATGCCGCCGGGGCGGACCCGGTCGTCCTCGTCGGCGACACCGGTCAGGAAGCCGCAGACGAGGGTGCCGCCGCGGCGGACGTGGGCCAGGAGGTTGTCGATGGCGGTGTCCGTCAGCAGGTAGAGCTGCGGGACGACCACGAGCCGGTACGGCGACAGGTCGTGTTCGGGGTGGGCGAAGGCGGTGGTCACGTCGGCCTCCCAGAAAGCGCGGTGCCAGTCCCGTACGACCTCGGCGAGGTCGACCTCGGACGACAGCCGGCCGTCCTGCGCCCCGGCCCACCAGGAGTTCCAGTCGAACAGCACGGCGACGTCGGCGGCGACCGGCCGGCCGGCCACCTCGGCGCCGATGGCGGCGAGGTCGGCGCCGAGCCGTTTGACCTCCTGGAAGGTGCGGCCCTGCTCGCCCGCGTGGCTGACCATCCCGGAGTGGAACTTCTCCGCGCCCTGCCGGGACTGCCGCCACTGGAAGTAGCAGACGGCGTCGGCGCCCCGGGCGACGGCCTGGAGTGACCAGAGGCGGTTGAGGCCCCGTGGCTTGGGGTGGTTCACCCCGCGCCAGTTGACGGGTCCGGCGGCCTGTTCCATGAGCACCCAGGGGCCGCCGCCGGCCTGCGAGCGGGTCATGTCCTGGATGAGCGCGCCGTGCTGCGCTCCCAGCGGGTCACGCGGGTCCGGGTACAGGTCGACCGAGACGACGTCCTCCTCCTCGGCCCAGCGCCAGGCGTCCTGGCCCGACCACAGCGGCATGAAGTTGGTGGTGACCGGGATGTGGGGGGTGTGCCGGCGGACGATGTCCCGCTCCATCACGTAGCACTCCAGGAGCATGTCGCTCGTGAAGCGCCTGAAGTCCAGCACATGGGTGGGGTTCCTCATGTAGTGGGCGCGGCGGGGCGGGAGGATCTCGTGCCAGCCGTCGTAGCCCTGGCTCCAGAAGGCCGTCCCCCAGGCCTCGTTGAGCGCGCCGAGGGTGCCGTACCGTCCGCGCAGCCAGTCGCGGAAGGCGGTGGCGGCCTCGTCGCCCCAGTCGTAGGTGCAGTACTCGTTGTTGATGTGCCACATCGTGACGGCCGGGTGGGAGCCGTAGCGGGCGGCGAGATCCTCGGTGATGGCGGCTGCGTAGCGGCGGTAGACGGCGCTGGAGTGCGAGAAGTGCTGGCGGGAGCCCCACCACTCGGTCCGCCCGTTCTCGTCGCGCGGGAGGGTCTCGGGGTGGAGGCGGCCCATCCACGGCGGCGGGGAGGAGGTCGGGGTGGCGAGGACGACGCCGACGCCGTTCGCGTGCATCAGGTCCATCAGGGTGTCCAGCCAGCCGAACTCCCGCGCCCCAGGCCGGGGTTCGAGCTTCGCCCAGGAGAAGACGCCGAGGGTGACGGAGTTGACGCCCGCCTCCTTCATGAGGCGTACGTCCTCGTGCCAGACCTCCTCGGGCCACTGCTCGGGGTTGTAGTCCCCGCCGAAGAGGAGCCGGCCGCGGGTGGCGTCGGCGAGGGTGGGTGCCGTGGGCTGCCGGGTCACCGGGCCGGGTCCCCGTACTGGATGCCGCGGCCGTTCGTCGCCACGTAGACACGGCCGTGGATCCGCGGGTCGCCGGCGATGGCCTCGCCGGTCCATCCCCACTGGTGGGCGTCGTCGTTGACGCGGGTCCACGTCCGCGCGCCGTCGTCGGAGCGGAGGACCGCGGTGACGGTTCCGACGGCCCCGATCTGGTAGACCGCCGGGTAGCGGGCGCCGGGGGCGGCCTTGCCGAAGCCGAGGACGTGCGAGGCCCGGCAGCTGTCGACCTTCGTGAAGGCGGCCCCGCCGTCGGTGGACCGGTACAGCCCGTTCGTCTTGGTGCTCAGCCACAGGTCACCGGTGCGTCCCGGCGCGGCGGCCAGCTTGTACTGGCTGTCCCCCGACGGCAGGCCGGTCGCGCCCGCCGTGAAGGTACGGCCGCCGTCGGTGCTGGCGTACAGCGTGCCGGTGTCGGTGTCGTACGCGTAGAAGCGCGTCGCGTCCGCCGGGTCGGCGACCGGTGTGGCGCCCTTGGGGAAGGAGGGCACCTCGGCCCAGGTCGCGCCGCCGTCGCCGGAGCGGTGGGCCGGGTACTTCGTGCCGTCCCAGTGGACGAAGGACCAGATCAGCACGGTTCCGTCGGTGTTGACGGCGATCGGCCCCGGCGCGTCCTTGGCGATGGCGGGCTGGCTCCCGAAGGGTGCCCAGGTCCGTCCGCCGTCGTCCGAGAAGGCTCCGTTGCCGTGGTCGCCCCAGCCGGTCCGGACCACGTACGACGGCTTCGCCGCGGCCAGTGCGAGCCCCGTCGCCGACCCGAACACGGGGTTCGTCGCCATGCCGCGCGACGGGGACGCGGTGAGCCGCTCGTGGTACATCGTGCCGATGTCCCCGAGCCCGCTGATCAGGTGCGCCTGCCCGGCGGGAGGCGAGATCAGCTGGCGTACGGACGTCTCCTCCAGCCCGCGGATCTGCGGCGCCAAGTGCCTGAGGTCGCGGGTGCCGTAGAGGGTCGCGCCGGTGCCGTACACGAGGTGTTTCGAGTCGTACGGGTCGAGCGCCAGCGCCTGGATCCACCAGCCGAACTTCGGCTGGTCCGCGCCCCACTTGAGGTAGGGGGTCTCGGACACGTCGAAGACCGCGGACTCCTTGAGGGAGGTCCAGGAGCGCCCGCCGTCGGTGGAGCGGAACACCGTGTCGATGTCGGCCCAGCGGTTGTTGGTGGAGACGACGACGGTGCCCGGGCGGCTGGCGTCCACGGCCACGCCGCCGTAGCCGAAGGTGTCGGCGGAGCCGTCCGCCGCCGTACCGCCCGGCTTCACCGGCGTGACGTCGGTCCATGTGCCGCTGGTGGTGCGCAGCTTGTGCACGCTGCCGTCGGACTGGCCGTTGGGGCCGGGCCCATTGGCGTACGTCACGTACAGCTCGCGGGTGTGCCGGTCGTACGCGGCGCGGACCGGGACCTTGGCGGAGGCGCCCGCCGGTTGACCGGGGACGGCCTCCCAGGTGGTGCCGTCGGTCGTGCGGTACAGGTTGGCGGTGGCGGAGGTGCCGTCGCCGTCGCCCCAGCCGGCGTAGAGGGCGCGGCCGGCGGCGACGAGCAGGGTGACGCCCTGCCCGGTGGCGCTGGGCATGGCCGTGAAACCGGTGGCCTTCGCCCAGGTGGCGCCCCGGTCCGTCGACTTGAGCAGGCCGTCGTGCCGGGTGCCCAGCCACAGGGTGTCGCTGTCCCGGGGGTCGACGAGCAGACGCTCGCCCGTGCCCCGGCCGTCCTCGTTGCCGCCGAGCTTCACGGTGAGGTCGGTACGGGTCCAGGTGGCGCCCCGGTCGTCGGAGCGGAGGATCGCACCGTTGCCGGCCCAGGGCTGGGTGTAGGTGCCGAGGGCGAGGTAGACGCGGTTCGGGTGGGCCGGGTCGACGGCGATCGCCTCCACACCGAGGAGGTTCCAGTCGTCCCAGCCGAGGTGGTCGGTCAGCGGGGTCCAGCGGGCCCTGCGGTCGTCCCAGCGGTAGGCGCCGCCGATGTCCGTGCGGGCGTAGGCGAGGCCGCGTACGGAGGGGTGGAAGAGGACACCGGTGATGAAGCCGGTGCCGCCGATCACGGCGGTGCGCCAGCGGTAGCCTCCGGCGGCTGGGCCGTTTCGGGCCTCGGTGGCGTGGGCCGGGACGGCGGGTGCGGGGAGAGTGGTGAGGGCCGCTGCGGCTGTGGTCGCGGTGAGTACGGTACGGCGGCTCGGGTGGGGCGTGCGCATGACATACCTCCGGGGGTGCGGGGCGGGGGCCTCGGGAGGGGTGGGGAGTGGGGCCGCGAGGGGTGCGTCGGGGGTGCAGGGGGCTTCGGGTGCGCGTTTCGGCGCCTGAGAGCTCGGGGTGCCGGGGAGGGATGGCGACCGCGGGTCGTGTGTGGCCGGTCGCGCGGCTCCCCGCGCCCCTGGAAGGGCCGCGCCCTTCGGCGGGGCGGGATCTTGCCGACCCGGGCACCCGGGTGGTCCTTGGCCGGAAGGCACCCGGCTGCTGGACCCGCCGTGCTCGGCCGGGTGACAGGCACGGCCGAACACGGCGGGGGCCGAAGGGGGTGGCTCGGGTCAGCCCTTGATCGCCCCGGTGAGCATGCCCTTCTTGAAGTGCTTCTGAACGAAGGGCGACAGCACGGCTACCGGAAGCAGGGCCATCACCATGACGGCCATCTGGACGGCGAGCGGGGAGAGTTGGCCCGTGTTGATCTGGGCGGCGAGGCCGACGGGCCGTTCCTGCTTCTGGACGAGCTGGATCATGACGTTCTGCAGCGGCATCATGTCCTGGTCGGTGAGGTAGATGGACGCATTGAACCAGGCACTCCAGTAACCCACCGCGTAGAAGAGGGCGATGACCGCGAGGACCGCCCTCGACAGGGGCATCACGATCTTCCACAGGATGCGCCAGTCGCCGGCGCCGTCTATGCGGGCGCTGTCGATGAGTTCCGGGGAGATGCCCATGAAGAACGAGCGCAGGACCAGGATGTTGAAGACGCTCACCGCGCTCGGCAGGATCAGCGCGAGATAGGTGTCGGTGAGCCCGAGGGCCTGGACCAGCAGGTAGGTCGGGATCAGGCCCGCGCCGAAGAACATCGTCGCGAGCAGGGTCATCAGGATCCAGCGGTGGCCGAGGGAGCCCGTACGGGAGAGTCCGTAGGCGCACAGGACCGAGACGGTCATGCTGAACAGGGTGCCGACGAGGGTGACGCCGACGCTGACCAGCGCGGCCCGCTGCACCTGGCCGCCGCCGAGGAGTTCCTGGTAGGCGACGAAGGTGATGCTCCTGGGGACGACGACCAGGCCGCCCGCCTCGTCGATGGTCTTCTTCGTCTGGAGGCTGGTGACGATGACGATCCACAGGGGGAAGAGGATCGCGAAGCAGGCGAAGCCCAGGGCGATGCCCTTGCCCGCGAGGCCCGCCCTGGCGGGTTCCTCCTCCCAGACCGGGCGGGGCGGTGCGGCCCAGCGGCTCGGCCTGGCGGCCGTCGCCCGCCGGTCGGCGGTCCCGGCCTCCTCACCGGCTTTGTCGAGGAGCGCGCTCATTTCTTGTACACCCCCTGCTCGCCCATGAGATGGGCGACCTTGTTGGCGGTCAGGACCAGGGCGAGGCCGACCACGCCCTTGATGAGTCCCGCCGCGGCGGCGTAGCTGAAGTCCTGGTTGCGGATGCCGTTCCACCACACATAGGTGTCGAGGACGTCGGAGGCCTCGACGCCCACCGCCTGCCGTTGGAGGAGCAGTTGCTCGAAGCCGACGGTCAGGGCGTCGCCGACGCGCAGCACCAGCAGGAGGGCGATCACCGGGCGCAGGGCGGGCAGGGTGATGTGCCACATGCGCCGCCAGCGGCCGGCGCCGTCCATGGCGGCGGCCTCGTAGAGGTCGTGGGAGACGGAGGAGAGCGCCGCGAGGAAGACGATGATGCCCCAGCCGGCGTCCTTCCAGATCATCTCGACCGTGACGAGGTACTTGAAGGTCTCCGGGTTGGTCATCAGGTCGAAGCCGTCGACGCCGTGCTGCCGCAGCGTCTGCGCGATGACGCCCGCCCCGCCGAAGATCTGCATGAACACGGTGACGACGAGGACCCAGGAGAAGAAGTGCGGGAGGTACATGACCGCCTGGGCGACCGCCCGGACCCGGGGCCTGACGATGCTGTTGATGAGCAGCGCGAGCAGGATCGGGACGGGGAAGAACAGGACGAGCTGGAGGAAGAACAGCACGAGGGTGTTCTGCACCGCGTGCCAGAAGTCCGAGTCCGCGAAGATCCGTTCGAACTGCTCGAGGCCGACCCAGGGGGACTGGAAGATGGCGACGAAGCCGTTCTCGCTGAGATAGGGGTCGTAGTCCTGGAAGGCGACCACGTTGCCGAGGATCGGTATGTAGTTGAAGACCAGGATCAGCAGGACCGCCGGCAGCGTCATCAGGAGCAGCGCGCGGTCACGCCGGAATCTCAGCCGGAGGCCCGGCCTGCCCGCGCGCCGGTCGCCCTGGGGCGGGGGCCCGGTGGCGTCGTCGGCCGCCGCCGGAGCCGTCCCTGAAGTCTTCGCCTCGGCCCTCGGCCGGGGCACCGTGCTGTGGGACACGGCCTTCTCCTCGTCTCGGCCCCGGGTCAGTTCGCCGAACCGGTGTCGTCGAGCAGCTTCTTGTACCAGTCGCGCAGGTCGTCGCCGCCCTTGCTCTTCCAGTCGGACACCGCCTGCTGGACGTCACTGATCTTCTTGCGCCCGCGCACGACGTCGTCCTCCAACTGCTCGAAGTTGTCGGCGAGGTTGGCCCAGCGGTTGGGTTCGGTGACGGTCAGCCCGAAGAAGGAGGTCTTCTTGGTGAAGGCGCCCATACGCTGCTGCCACTCGACGATGCCCTTGGTCACCTCGGGGAAGTCGGGGTAGGCGACGTACGGGGCAGGGTTTCCGGTGTAGTCGTAGGCGCCGTTGACCTCGTTGACGCCCGTGGTGGACTTGACCGGCAGGCCCTTCTTCATGTCGTAGTCGGTGCCCTCGACGCCGTAGGCGGTGAGCATGAACTCCTTGGTGCCGTAGGGCGCGGCACAGTAGTTGCAGAGGGCGAGGAAGTCCTTGATCTGCTGCTCGGTCGCCTTCTTGCTGACGAAGGTGAAGATGTTGGCGGGCTGCACCGCCCACAGGGTGGGGTCACCGCCGTCGGGGCCGAAGATGTCGAACGCGGCCATGTCGAAGTCGCTCTTCTGGGTGGCCTGTTCGGAGACCGAGCCCCACCAGGCGGAGATGTTGTCGTTGAAGACCAGCGACTGGCCGGCGGTGAACCGGTTGCGGGCGTTGCCGCCCGCCTTGCCGGAGACCGCGTCCGGGTGGACCACGCCGGCCGCGTAGAGCTTGCGCGTCCACTCCAGCGCTTCGAGGAACTCCTCGGTCTCGACGCGGTTGACCAGCTTGCCGTCGACCATGTTCCACCACAGCGCCTTGTCGCTGCCGGGGAAGACGCCGTAGAAGTTGAACGCCGACCACTTCATGTCGTCGCAGGCCCATACCTTCGACTTGGCGTCGGTGGCCTCCTTCGCCCAGGACAGGAACTCGTCGGGGCTGGCCGGGACCGTGTAGCCCTTCTTCTCGAAGATGTCCCGGCGGTACATGGGCGCGATGTCCGTGACGTACGAGGCGGGCATCGGGACCGCGCGGAGCCGGCCGCCGAAGATGCCGCGCTGCCAGGCCTCGCTGGGGACGGCCGCGAGGTTCGGGTACTCCTTGACCTTGTCGCCGGACAGATACGGGCCCAGGTCGGCGAACTTGGCGTTGATGGCGCTGGGTATCCTGCCCATCAGGTTCCAGCCGGGCACGACGACCATGTCGGGGATGTCGGTGGAGGCGAGGACCGCGCCGAGCTTCTGGTCGTAGGTGACACCGTCCTGGTTCTGCCAGGTGACCTCGACCCCGATGGCCTCGTTCATCGCCCTGTAGTAGGGGTTGTCGCCCTTGGGCGGGGTCCCCCAGAACGGGGACATGGCCTTCAGCCGGCTGCCGCCGCCGAGCTTCTTCGGGACCGAGGTCTTCAGTTCCGCGGTGGGGATCGCCTTGGTGAAGCCCGCCGCCGAGCCGTTCTTCGCCGGGATGTCGGGGGCCACCACGGTCGAGGCGACGAACGCCGGAAGGAGCTTCTGCGCGTCCTTCCCCGACGTCGTGCCCTCCTTGCGGCCTTCCTGCGAGCCGCCGCAGGCGGACAGCAGGGGCACACCCCCCGCCACGACGGCGGTGGCGACCGCCGTGGAGGCGAGGAAGCTTCTCCGGCTGGGGCCGGAGGGGGAGGCGGAGTTCGGCGTCATTGCGTCAACCCTTCATGGCGCACACCAGGACACCCGGCGGTGGCCGTCGGCTGCGGTGTCTCGAGTGGGACTGGCTGTGCTGAAGCGATGGAGCCCATGAGCAGCGGAGGGCGGTGAGCACGCGAAGCGGCCCCTCCGCAGTCGAAGCGCTTCGATGTTGCTGCGAGGTTAAGTGAACGACCGGGGGCGCACAAGGGTCGATCCCCAGATTCCCCGGAGCTCCGGGACCCTGCCACGGCCCGGGACGCTCCCTGTATGACACCGAGGAAACGGATCTGTTGCACCTTGGTCTCTTGACACCCACCCCACAACCGAATGAGCATCGAAGCGCTTCGAAAGAGCTTCGCCGCTCCAGCGCAAAGGGAACTCCACGTGACCGCTCAGACGCCGTCCACGCCGCCGTTTCGTGATCCGCGGCTGCCGATCGCGAAGCGCATCGACGATCTGCTCCGGCGGCTCTCCCAGGACGAGCGGATCAGCTTTCTGCACCAGTTCGCACCCGCCGTCGAACGACTTGGCGTCGCCGCCTTCCGCACCGGCCAGGAGGCCCTCCACGGCGTCGCCTGGATGGGGCCCGCGACGGTGTTCCCGCAGGCCGTCGGACTGGGCGCGACCTGGAACGAGGACCTCGTACGCCGGGTCGGCGAGGTGGTGTCCACCGAGGTCCGCGCCATGCGCGCCCGCGACGACCGCGTCGGCCTCAACGTCTGGTCCCCGACGGTGAACCTCCTGCGCCACCCCCTGTGGGGCCGCAACGAGGAGGGCTACTCCGAGGACCCCGGGCTGACCTCGGCGATCGCCACCGCCTACACCCGGGGCCTGCGCGGCGACCACCCCACCTACTGGCGCACGGCGCCCGTTCTCAAACACTGGCTGGCCCACAACAACGAGACCGACCGCTCCGAGACGTCCTCCTCGGTCCGCCCGCGCGTCCTGCACGAGTACGACCTGCGGGCCTTCCGCGCGACCGTCGAGGCGGGCGCCGTCGCCGGCGTCATGCCCGCGTACAACCTGGTCAACGGCCGCCCCAACCATGTCTCGCCCTACCTGGCCGAGCATCTGCGGACCTGGACCGAGGACCCTCTGCTGGTCTGCTCGGACGCGGGCGCCCCGTCGAACCTGGTCGACTCCGAGCACTACTTCGACACCCACGAGGAGGCGACCGCCGCCTCGCTGCGCGCCGGCGTCGACAGTTTCACCGACCACGGCACCGACGGCTCGACGATGACCGGACGCGTCCGCCGAGCCCTGGACCAGGGCCTGCTGACGGCGGACGACATCGACGAGGCGGTCCGCCGCCAGCTCTGGGTCCGTTTCCGGCTCGGTGAGTTCGACCCGGGCGCCGACCCGTACGCCGACGCGTCGGACTTCGACACACCGGCCCACCGGGCCCTCGCCCAGGAGGCCGCCGAGCAGGCGATCGTGCTGCTGAAGAACGAGGGCGGTCTGCTGCCGCTCGCCGAGGAGACCCGGATCGCCGTCGTCGGCCTCCTCGCCGACGAGTGCAAGCTCGACTGGTACAGCGGCACCCTCATCCACCGCTCCACCCCGCTGGAGGGCCTGTACGACAGGTTCGGCGCCGGGCGCGTGACGTTCGCGGAGGGCGTGGACCGGGTGAGGCTGCGCACGGCGGGCGGCGCGTACCTGGCGGTCCCGGAGTCCGGCGACGCCGCCGACGAGGCGCGCGGCGCGCAGGGCGCCCTCGACCCGGCGCTCCTCGCGGGCCGTACGGATCTGCCCCCGCTCACCACCGACCCGACCGGCACCGAACTCGCCATGGTCGACTGGGGCCAGGGCGTCCTCACCTTCCGTGCGCCGGACGGCCGTTACCTCTCGGTCGCCGAGGACGGCCGGATCCGGGCCGCCGCCGACCAGCCGGGCGGCTGGGTGGTCCAGGAGACGTTCCGCCTGGAACCTCACGAGAACGGCCACCTCCTCAGGCACACGGGTACGGGCCGGTACGTGACTGTCGCCGCCGACGGGGTGAAGGTTGCCGACGGTAACCCGGAGGTCTTCGAGCTCGTCGTGGTCCAGGCGGGCGAGGAGGCGGTGCGGGAGGCCGCCGCCGGGGCCGACGTGGTCGTGGTGGTCGCGGGCAACGACCCGCACATCAACGGCCGCGAGACCGAGGACCGCACCACCCTCGCCCTCCCCGCCCACCAGGAGCGCCTGCTGCGCGCGGCCCGTGCCGCCAACCCGAACACGGTCCTGGTCCTGGTCTCCGCCTACCCGTACGCGGTCGACCCGGCGGACCTGCCCGCCGCCCTGTGGACCGCCCACGGCGGTCAGGCCGCGGGCACCGCCCTGGCCCGCGTCCTCGCCGGCGACGTCTCCCCGGCCGGCCGCCTCCCGCAGACCTGGTACGCCTCCGACGCGGACCTGCCCGGCCTCCTCGACTACGACGTGATCGGCTCCCGCCAGACGTACCTCTACTTCGAGGGCGAACCGCTGTTCCCGTTCGGCCACGGCCTGTCGTACGGCGAGTTCGCGTACGAGGACCTCGAAGCCCGCCTGGAGCCGGGCCGGGACGAGGACGGGGGCGGACTGACCGTCTCCTTCACCGTCACCAACACCAGCGGGGTGAGCGCCGACGAGGTGGCCCAGCTCTACATCCGCGCGGTGGACCCCTCGGTCCCGCGCCCCCGCCGCGAACTGGCCGGCCACCGCCGCGTCACCCTCGCCCCCGGCGCCTCGGCCGAGCTGACCTTCCGGCTGCCGCTGTCCGTCCTGGAGTTCTGGGACGTGGCACACGGCACCTGGCGGCTGGCGCCGGGCGCGTACGAGGTGCTGGCCGGGTCGTCCAGCGAGGACATCCGCCTCCGTACCACCGTCACCGTCGAGGGCGAGCCGCTCGCCCCGCGCCCGGTCCGCGAACGCGGCCTGAACGCGGCGGACTTCGACGAGCAGCGCGGCACGGAGATCGTCGACCGGACGAAGGCGTCCGGCGACGCGGTCACCCCGCTGGGCGGCACCTCGGGTGAACTGATCTTCTACGACTGCGACTTCGGGACGGGCGTCACCGGAATGTCGGTCGAGGCGGCGGGCGGGGGAAGCGTGGAGTTCTCGCTCATCGGCGGCCCGGTGCTGGCGACCCTGACGCTCGACACCCCCACCGCGGGCCCGTACGCGTACACCACCCTGCACGCCGCGGTCTCCACCGCCGGGGTCCACGACGTCCATCTCACGCTGCGCGGCCCGCTGCGGCTCGCGCGCGTCGGCTTCTCCGGTTGAGGGTCCGGAAGCAGGCCGGCACACAGAAGGGGCCCGGCACCGGAAGGCATCGGTGCCGGGCCTCTTCATCCCGGGATCTGACCCCAGATTACATGAAAACGATTGTCAGAAGCTAGGGGTTGCCGGGATTCGTCCGCTCGGACTCAGAGCTGGAGCCCCGTCAGCACCAGCACCCGCTCGTAGGTGTAGTCGTCCATCGCGTAGCGGACGCCCTCGCGGCCGACGCCGGACTGCTTCGCGCCGCCGTACGGCATCTGGTCGGCACGGTAGGACGGGACGTCGCCGATGACCACGCCGCCGACCTCCAGGGCACGGTGGGCGCGGAAAGCGGTCTGCAGGTCGTGGGTGAAGACGCCCGCCTGGAGACCGTACTTGGAGTCGTTGACGGCGGCGAAGGCCTCGGCCTCCCCCTCCACCTTCTGGACGGTGAGCACGGGCCCGAAGACCTCCTCGCAGGAGATCGTGACGTCGGCGGGCACGTCCGCGAGGACGGTCGGCGCGTACGAGGCGCCGTCACGCTTGCCCCCGGTGAGGAGGGTCGCCCCCGCGTCGACGGCCTCCTGGACCCACGCCTCGACCCGCTTGGCGGCGTCCTCGCTGACCAGCGGGCCGACGTCGGTGGCCGCGTCGGACGGGTCGCCGGTGACCTGGGCCTCCACGGCGGCCACGACACGCGGCAGCAGCCGGTCGTAGACGGACGCGTCCGCGATCACCCGCTGCACGGAGATGCAGGACTGGCCGCCCTGGTAGTTGGAGAAGGTGGCGATCCGGTTCGCGGCCCAGTCCAGGTCCTCGTCGGAGGCGTAGTCGGCGAGCACGACCGCCGCGCCGTTGCCGCCCAGCTCCAGCGTGCAGTGCTTGCGCGGCACCGAGTCCATGATCGCGTAACCGACCTTCTCGGAACCGGTGAAGGAGATGACCGGCAGCCTCTCGTCCTGGACGAGGGACGGCATCCGGTCGTTGGCGACGGGGAGGATGCTCCACGACCCGGCGGGCAGTTCACTCTCGGCCAGCAGCTCACCGATGACGAGACCGGAGAGCGGGGTGGCCGGCGCGGGCTTCAGGATGATCGGCACACCGGCCGCGATCGCCGGGGCGATCTTGTGGGCGCAGAGGTTCAGCGGGAAGTTGAACGGCGCGATACCGAGGACGACGCCCTTCGGGAAGCGGCGGGTGACGGCGAGCCGACCCTGACCGCCGAGGTCGGTGTCGAGGCGCTGCGCCTCACCGCCGTTGAACCGGCGGGCCTCCTCCGCCGCGAACCGGAACACGGACACGGCGCGGCCGACCTCGCCGCGGGCCCACTTGATCGGCTTGCCGTTCTCGGCGGAGATCAGCTGCGCGATCTCCTCGGTCCGCTCGGCCAGCCGTCGGCTGACGTGGTCCAGTGCGGCGGCCCGTACGTGCGCCGGGGTCGCCGCGAACTCGTCCCGTACGGCGTACGCGGCGGCCACCGCCTCCTCGACCTGCGCGTCCGTCGGCACGCTCACCCTGCCGACGAGCCGGTCGTCCCACGGCGACATGACGTCGAACGTGGTCTCACCGGTGGCCTCGCGGCCGGCGAGCCAGAAGGCATGCGTGGCGGTCATAGTCGTTCCCGGCCCTTCGGTGCGTCTCTACACAACGGCTCTTCTCGGCTCCACGGTAGGGCCGGGAGGCCGGGGGGTCGTTTGTCCGGCGCGTATGAGTGGGGCGGGGGGTTGCTCCGCTTTGGTGCGATACCGGGTCCGCCGGGCGCCGGTGGGCTCGGGGTGGGGGCGTACACCCTCCCTCAAAGAGCGAGAGGGCCGCAGGCCCCCGCTTCTTGAGGGGCGCGGGGAACTGCGCGACCAAGCCCCGACGGACCCGCGGGTTCACACGGCCGAAGCCACCCCGCGGCCCCCGGCAGAAGCATGGGGGCCGCAGCCCCGGGCGGGGTCGAAGGGGCGCAGCCCCTGGGGACGGGACGGGTAGGGGCGGCGGGGGCGAGGAAACCCGGTCACTCCCCCGCCGCGGACGTCGCCTTCAACGCCAGCCACAACTCCATCCGCACATCCGGATCGTCCAACGACCGCCCGAGAATCTCCTCCACCCGCCGCATCCGGTACCGCAGGGTGTGCCGGTGCACCCCGAGATCCGCCGCAGCCGCGTCCCACTGCCCGTGCCGCGACAGCCACGCCCGCAACGAGGCGACCAGATCCCCCCGCCCCGTGGCGTCGTGCTCCCGCAGCGCACGGAGAAGCCCGTCCGCGAAGGCCCGCACCGCGTCGTCCGCCAGCAGCGGCAGCACGGACCCGGCCGCCAGCTCCTCGTGCTCGACCAGGCACCGCCCCCGCCGCCGGGCCACCGACAGCGCCTGCTCGGCCTGCTTGTACGCGGCCGATACCGCTATCGGCCCGGCGGGCGCGGAGAGACCGACGACGAGTTCCCCCTCCTCGGCGAAGGCGGAAGCCGCGGCGGCGCCCGCGGCCGAGGCCGACAGGGAAGCAGGGCCCGAGCCGGGGCTTGGAGCCGCGGGACCGGCCGTGGCCGAGGCTGCTCCCGAAGCCGCCGCCGACGCCCCGCCCGCACCCCCCGCGCCCCGCGCGGTCGCCGCCCGCGCCGCCTCCAGCGCCGCCGCGAACTCCCCGCACGCGTCCACCACCGCGCCCCCGTCCACGGCGAGCACGACGAGCCGCTCCCCGTCGGGCACGACGAGCACCGCCTCGCCGCCCCGCGCGGCCGCCGCCTCGACGACCTCGGCGAGCTGCCCGAGCGGATCACCGCTCGCGGAGGCGGCGGCCAAGGCGGCGGCCCGGTACCGCCCGCTCTCCCCGCCGGCCGCCCCACCGCTCCCGGCCGGGGCGCCGCCTCCGCCGACCGCCCCCTCCGCCCGTGCCCGGGCCGCCGACGCGGAGCCGGACTCCGCGAGGATCAGCCGGAACGGCGCGTCCAGCAGGTCGCCGTACAGATCCCCGGCGACGGCCCGCGCGTGATCCGGCTCCCCGGCCAGCAGCATCCGCAGCACCGCCGCCCCGATGCGCTGCTCGGCGGCGTGCAGCGGGCGGGACCGCTCCGTCGTCAGCGTCAGCAGCGCGATCGCGGAGTGGACGGCGTACCGCTCGGCGGTGCCCGGCGCGGCGGCCGTGCCGACGGCGAGGGCGGCGCGCGCCCGTCGCCCGGTGCCGAGGGAGTGCAGCTCGACGCGGTCCTCACCGCCGACCACAGCGCTGGCCGGGGCGGGCCGGTCCCGCAGCCGTTCGACGTCGGCGGTGAGCCGCCCGGCCCGCCGCTCCGCCCACTCGGGCGCCACCGCCACCACGGCGCCGGAGGCGTCGTACAGGGCGGCCCACCCGTCGACCTGCGAGGCGAGCGCGGCGAGAAGCCCCTCGGGGCCGGCGCTGAGCGCCTGCTTGGTGAGTTCGCGCTGTGCGGCGAAGCCTGCCGTCACCGCCCGGTACTGGTCGGCGGCGATGGCGGCCGACACCGCCTTGCTGATGGCGAGGAAGGGGGTGCGCCGGGGCACCTCCAGCAGGGGCAGCCCCTCGGCCTCCGCCGCCTCGACGAGCGCCTCCGGGACCTCCTCGTAGTTCACCCCGACGGCGAAGCCGAGCCCGACGACTCCGGCTCCCACCAGCCGCCGGACATAGCGCCGCATCTCCTGCGGATCCTCCGCGTCCAGCTTGAGTGCGGTGATCAGCAGCAGTTCGCCGCCCTCCATGTACGGCACGGGGTCGGCGAGCTCGCTGACGTGGGCCCAGCGGACGGGCACGTCAAGGCGGTCCCCGCCCGCCCGCACGGTCAGCTTGAGCGCGGAGTGGTGGACGAGCGAGGCGAGCGTCGGGGGCATGAGGCCTTCAGATGTTCGGACCGGCGTCGGGGCATCGGGATGTCGGCCGTCTCGGCGTTCACGGCAGGTGCGTTTTGGCCGCCGCGTATGAACGGCCTGTGCCGATTCTGCCTCACCGTATGGTCGCCGCGCGCCCTCTCTGCGCCGACGGCCGCGCGCCCGGTCGGTCAGATGCGCAGGTTCACCAGCAGCGGCGGCGCGTGCTCGCCGCGGACGTCCGTCAGCGACAGCACCGCGTGGCCGGGCGGCACGGCGTGCGCCAGTTCGGACGCGGACCAGCGCTCCCTTTCGACCTGCCGCACGGTGACGGCGCGGGCGGTCGGCGCGGACCCGGTCATCACCCGGCGCAGCGCGTGCCACGCCTTGCCCGCCGGGGAGTCGGCGATGATCTGCCGGTCGGTGACGTCCCGTGCCTCGGTCCACTCCTTGCCCCAGACCTCGGCGAAGTCCTGGCCGTCCCACGGGGTGATCCCGGACAGCGCCATACGGCAGCCGGTCGCGCCGAGCAACGGCCCGCGCAACGGCCGGGGCACGTCGTCGAGGGTGCGGAGGGTGAGGACCGTGCCCGCGTTGGCGGACCGCAGCCGCTGGATGCCGCGCACCGCCTCGGGGGTGATGACGCCCGTCGCGTCGTCCAGCACCAGGCAGGCGAACAGCGAGCGGTCCTCACGGACCGCCACGCTCGCGGTGAACTGCGCGAGCACCAGCCGCGCCAGGATGCGGGAGGCGTCGGCGTGGCCGCGCTCGGGGAGGTCGATACGGACCCGCACGGGGTGGTCGAGCGCCCGGAGGGAGAAGGGCCGGGACTGTCCGGAGGTGTCGAAGAACCCGGCGAAGGCGGGCCGGTCGAGCAGGGCGACCCGGTCGGCGAGCACGGAGCCGACGTCGCCGGGGTGCCCGAGCTGCCGCTCACGCGCGTCCAGCTCCCGCAGCAGGGAGTCCTGACCGGCGTCCTGGAGCCCCTCGCGCAGCTCGCCGAGCGGGCCGGGGGCGCCGTCCAGCAGCTGCCGCAGCTGCGGCACCGACGGGAACCGTCCGTGCACCGCCCGGAACGGCCCGAGCAACTGCGCGAGCACGGTGGTCGAACGCCGGCTGTCGCCGCCGGGGTGCGGATCGGCGAGGTCGCCGACGAGCGCCTCGGCGAGGACGGCGGCCGCCTCGTCGGGGTCGGTGGTGCCCCCGTAGAGGTCGAGGTCGTACACGGACTCCGGGTTGCCGATGCGGACGACGACGTCGTACGCGTCGGCCGGGCCGAGCCCCGCGCCCGCTGCGCCCACGACCACCACGGCGGCGCGTCCGGCCAGCGCGTGCAGACACAGCGACTCGGCGACGGGCCACACGATGCCCCCGGTCTTGCCCGATCCGGCGGGTCCGACGGCCAGCAGGGAGGTGCCCAGCAGCTCGGGGCCCAGCGCGAGGCCGGTGCCGCGGTAGGCGTACGGGTTGCGGGGGTCGTCCGCCGTCGTGCCGAGCCGGACCTGCCCGGTCACCATGTCGTGCTGCGCGAGCCGGCCCGGGAGGTCCCGCTCCCCCGACGGATGCAGACACGCCGCCGCACCGTCCTTCAGCACCGCGCCGGTGAACGTCGCCATGCTGTGCCGCCCACTGCGTACGCCCTGCCACGCCCGCATGATCCGCGCGTGATCCACGTCGCGCATCAGCCCGGCCCGCGCCTCGGCGACCAGCCGGTCGGCGACCTCGACGGCCCCGGCCTCCCTGAGCTGCGGCCACTCGGCGGGATCATGCTCGGGCGGAGGCGTGACGACCTGGCGCTCCCGGGGCCGCCTGAGGCGCGGGGCGCCGTACCGGCGCCAGACCTCGCCCCAGCGGCCGAGCCGCCCGACGCCGATCATGATCGCCAGGGCGACGACGACGTACCAGACATAGCTGAGGACCACCGCGGAGTACGAGTGGGCGGGGGCCCAGGAGTCCGGGATCATCGCGTAGAGCGGCACCAGCCACCAGCCGCCGAGATAGCCGTTCCAGAGCAGGGACCAGATCAGCCAGCCGACGAGGAAGGCGATGACCGCGCCGCCGAGGAGCTGGCGGCCGGGGACGGTCTCGGGCTCCTCCTCGGGTCGCGGTAGGTGACCGAGTCGCCAGACTCCGGGTGCCGCGTCCGGCCGGGGGGTCCGCAGCCAGGTCAGAAAGGCGTTCCCGTCGGGCCTGGGCGGCGCGCCCGGCACGCCCGCGGGCATGGGCGGCAGCGGAGGCACCGCGGGCATCTCCGGCGACCCCGCCGGACGCGGCACAGGATTCGCGTGCGTGCCCCGCGCGTCCCGCGTCCCGTCGCTGTTCATCGCCTTGCCCCCTGACCAGCCGTTCCGTCCACCATCAGCGAGCCAATCTAACGCTCCGGGAAAGGGAGTTCACCGCTTACGCGGCCGACCGCCCGCCCGGGCTCACCGTTTTACGCGGTGGGACGCACACCCGTACCCACGGTTCCTCCATGTCCAACGCGGACAAGACGAACCCTCGACAACGCCCACATGGAGCATGCCCAGTCTCCGGTCACCGCCCTAGCCTGCGAGAAAAGAAGGCACGCGTCCGAAAACGCCCGCGCCCGTCGGCCGCCACGAGCGCCGGCCCCGCCCCGTACGCCCCATGTCGTACACACGCACGATCACCAGGGAGCCCCCATGACCGCCCTTCCGCAGGAGCGCCGCGTAGTCACCCCCATTCCCGGACCGAAGTCGCAGGAGCTGCAGGCACGTCGTACCGCCGCGGTGGCTGCGGGCGTGGGCTCCGTGCTGCCGGTGTTCACCGCGCGCGCGGGCGGCGGGATCATCGAGGACGTGGACGGCAACCGGCTGATCGACTTCGGCTCGGGCATCGCCGTGACCAGCGTCGGCGCCTCCGCGGAGGCCGTCGTCCGCCGGGCCTCCGCCCAGCTCCAGGACTTCACGCACACCTGCTTCATGGTCACCCCGTACGAGGGTTACGTGGCGGTCGCCGAGGCCCTCGCCGAGCTGACCCCGGGCGACCACGCCAAGAAGTCCGCCCTGTTCAACTCGGGCGCCGAGGCCGTCGAGAACGCGGTGAAGATCGCGCGTGCGTACACCAAGCGGCAGGCCGTCGTCGTGTTCGACCACGGGTACCACGGCCGCACCAACCTCACGATGGCGCTCACCGCCAAGAACATGCCTTACAAGCACGGCTTCGGCCCGTTCGCCCCCGAGGTGTACCGCGTGCCCGTCGCCTACGGCTACCGCTGGCCGACCGGCCCGGAGAACGCGGGCCCGGAGGCCGCCGCCCAGGCCATCGACCAGATCTCCAAGCAGGTCGGCGCGGACAACGTCGCCGCGATCATCATCGAGCCGGTCCTCGGCGAGGGCGGCTTCATCGAGCCCGCCAAGGGCTTCCTCCCGGCCATCAGCAAGTTCGCCTCCGACAACGGCATCGTCTTCGTCGCCGACGAGATCCAGTCCGGCTTCTGCCGCACCGGCCAGTGGTTCGCGTGCGAGGACGAGGGCATCGTCCCCGACCTGATCACCACCGCCAAGGGCATCGCCGGCGGTCTCCCGCTCGCCGCGGTGACCGGCCGCGCCGAGATCATGGACGCCGCCCACGCGGGCGGCCTGGGCGGCACCTACGGCGGCAACCCGGTCGCCTGCGCGGGCGCCCTCGGCTCCATCGAGACGATGAAGGAGCTCGACCTCAACGCCAAGGCGAAGACCATCGAGGCGATCATGAAGTCCCGCCTCACCGCCATGGCCGAGAAGTTCGACGTCATCGGCGACGTCCGCGGCCGCGGCGCCATGATCGCCATCGAGCTGGTCAAGGACCGTACGACGAAGGAGCCGAACCCGGAGGCGACCGCCGCGCTGGCGAAGGCCTGCCACCAGGAGGGTCTGCTGGTCCTGACCTGTGGCACCTACGGCAACGTGCTGCGCTTCCTCCCGCCGCTGGTCATCGGCGAGGACCTCCTGAACGAGGGCCTCGACATCATCGAGCAGGCGTTCACCCGCATCTGAGCCCCCTGCGAGCACCCCTGCACGCTCCCCCGGAGGAGTGGCCCGTGCGCGCCCTCCGCCGGCCCCTGCTTGCGGGGGACGCGCATACGGAACCCCTCGTCCGCCTCCGACGTCCCACGCGTTCCGGCACCGGAATCCGGTGCCGGATTCCGGTGCCTGTGGACAAGCGTCGGAGCGCGTGAAGAAGGTGTGCAAGGTGCATGGCGGGTCGGGTTTTCTCCTGTCGCCGCCGCACCGCCTGTCGTAGGTTCTGAAGCAGATGAGAGATACACCCCGCCCGCAGGGGACTGCGGGTGACACCCGGTCGGGGCCTCCCCAGCCTCGTCCTGGTCGTGCCCTCGCGCACACACCCGGAGCTTCCGGCTCCGGATCTCCTCACCGATCGGATGGCCGCTCGCCCCAAACCCCCCGGGGCGCGCGGCACACCGATCCGGACGGCCGCTCTCGAACCACCCCCCCTGTTCGAGGGCGGCCGACCATCTTCTCCGGCCGGAGCGCCGCACTGCTCCTTCTCGGCCTTCCGGGCCTCCTCCTCGCACTGATCACCTGGCAGGTCGTCGCGCACGGCCCGCTGGCCCGCGCGGACGAACGCCTCAGCGACTCCCTCGTGCGGCGCGGCGCCGCGACACAGTTCCTGGCCGACCTCGGCAATGTCACGGTCGCCGTGCCGGTGCTCGTGCTGGTCCTCGCGTTCGCCGCGTGGCGTACGCGTGCCACCGGTACGGACGACTGGTGGCGGCCCGCCGCCGGCGCCGCCGCGCTCATGGCGTCCGTACCCTTCTGGGTCCTCCCGCTGAAGGAACTCGTCGCCCGCCCCGGCCCTTCGGTCATGGGCCCGGGCACGGGCTTCTACCCCTCCGGCCACGCGGCGACCGCCGCCATCGCCTACGGCGCCGCCGCACTGCTCCTCCTGCCCCTGCTGCGCGGCGCCCCGGCACGCGCCGCGGCCGTGTGCTGCGCGGCCGTCCTCACCCTCGGCGTCGGTGCCGGCCTGGTGCGCCAGGGCTACCACTGGCCGCTCGACGTGGTGGCGAGCTGGTGTGTGTGCGTGATGCTGCTCGCCGCGCCGGGCCGGTGGACGCGACACCGCTCCCGCGCCTCCTGACGGGCCCTACCGGCCCCGGCCCCCGGCCGGGCCCGCCGCCGCCTCGTGCATCGCCAGTTCCAGCAGGGCCGGGTCGGTGAGGGTGCCGGTGCCGTCCGGAGGGACCAGCCAGCGGACACCGCCGGACGTCCGGCCCGGGTACGGCACCACGATCCAGGTGCCGTGGCCCGCGCTGCGCACCCCGGTGCCGAGCCAGCGGGAAGCGGTGCCCGGGGGCACGAAGAAGCCCATGCGGTCGTCGCCGAAGTCGACGAGCACGGGCCCGGGCTGGTCGATGATGCGGGTCAGGACGTCCAGGGTGGGGTAGCCGAGCTCGCCCGGCAGGATCAGGACGTCCCAGGCGCGGCCCGCCGGGAGCAGGGTGACCCCCAGGGGGTTGCGTTCCCACTCCCGGCGACAGGCGTCGGGGTCCGGCGCCACGGATGCAAGCCACTCGACCGGCGTCTTGGCCCCTGTCATGACGGGACCTTCCTCTCTGTAGAGCTCCGTCGGACGCGGTGTCGCGTCAGGAGCACAGACAGCGGTGCCGGGCGGGCGTTACGCGGGTTCCCCTCACTTCTTGGTGGTGAATCGGATGGCGGCAGTCGAGCGGGGCGTACGCCTGTGCGGGCACGGCGTACGCCCTTGGCTCACGAGCGCTTCGGTGCGCCCCCCTCCATCCTGCTCGGCGTCAGCTGTCGAAGCCCAGACCCAGGCGGTCCATGGCTTTCAGCCAGAGGTTGCGCCGGCCGCCGTGGGAGTCGGCTCGGGCGAGGGACCACTTGGTGAGGGCGATGCCGGTCCAGGCGAACGGTTCCGGCGGGAACGGGAGGGGCTTCTTGCGGACCATCTCCAGCTCGGTGCGCTCCGTGCGCTCCCCCGCGAGCAGGTCGAGCATGACCTCCGCGCCGAACCGGGTGGCACCCACGCCCAGACCGGTGTACCCGGCCGCGTACGCGACCTTTCCCTGGTGGGCGGTGCCGAAGAACGCCGAGAAGCGGGAGCAGGTGTCGATGGCGCCGCCCCAGGCGTGGGTGAAGCGGACGCCCTCCAGCTGCGGGAAGCAGGTGAAGAAGTGCCCGGCGAGCTTGGCGTAGGTCTCGGGCCGGTCGTCGTACTCGGCGCGCACCCGGCCGCCGTACGGGTAGATGGCGTCGTAACCGCCCCACAGGACGCGGTTGTCGGCGGAGAGCCGGAAGTAGTGGAACTGGTTGGCGGAGTCCCCGAGCCCCTGCCGGTTCTTCCAGCCGACCGACGCCAGCTGGTCGGCGGTGAGCGGCTCGGTCATGAGGGCGTAGTCGTAGACCGGGACGGTGTACGAGCGGACGCGCTTGACCAGGCTGGGGAAGATGTTGGTGCCGAGGGCGACCTGGCGGGCGCGGACCTGGCCGTACGGGGTGCGCACGGCCATACCCGCGCCGTACGCCTTCAGGCTCAGCGCGGGGGTGTGCTCGTAGACGCGGACGCCGAGCCTCGCACAGGCGCGCTTGAGGCCCCAGGCGAGCTTGGCGGGGTGCAGCATGGCGACGCCCCGGCGGTCGTGGAGGCCGGCCTCGAAGGTCGGTGAGGCGACCTGCTCGCGGACGGCGTCGGCGTCGAGGAACTCGATGCCGTCGGCGAGGCCCCTGCGGCTGATCTCGTCGTACCAGTCGCGCAGCTCCCAGGCCTGGTAGGTCTCGGTGGCGACATCGATCTCGCCGGTGCGTTCGAAGTCGCAGTCGAGGTCGTACCGGGCGACCGCCGCCTCGATCTCGTCGAGGTTGCGGGCGCCCAGTTCCTCCAGCTTGTGGATCTCGTCGGGCCAGCGGCTGAGGCCGTTGGCCAGACCGTGGGTGAGGGAGGCGGCGCAGAAGCCGCCGTTGCGGCCGGAGGCGGCCCAGCCCACCTCACGGCCTTCCAGCAGGACGACGTCCCGCCCGGGGTCGCGCTCCTTGGCGACGAGCGCGGTCCACAGTCCGCTGTAGCCGCCGCCGACGACCAGCAGGTCGCAGGTCTCGGCACCGGTGAGGGCGGGCTCGGGGTGGGGCTTGCCGGGGTCTTCGAGCCAGTACGGGACCGGCTGCGCGTCGGAGAGAGACTTTGTCCAGCGGTTCATGGCGCTTGGGGCCATGATTTCAACTCCCTACGATTATTCCGGCGGCGGGGTTATGCCTTCTGCCGCTTTCTGCGATTGGTGACGACCATTCCGGCCACCACGAACAGTACGGCGATCAGGAACATGGCCGTACCGATGACATTGATCTGGACGGGTGTGCCGCGCTGTGCCGAACCCCAGACGAACATGGGGAAGGTGACGGTCGAGCCCGCGTTGAAATTGGTGATGATGAAATCGTCGAAGGAGAGCGCGAAGGCGAGGAGCGCGCCCGCCGCGATACCGGGGGCGGCGATCGGGAGGGTGACGCGGAGGAAGGTCTGGACGGGGCCGGCGTACAGGTCCCGGGCGGCCTCCTCCAGCCGCGGGTCCATCGACATCACGCGTGCCTTGACGGCCACGACGACGAAGCTGAGGCAGAACATGATGTGGGCGATGAGAATCGTCCAGAAACCCAACTGAGCACCCAGATTGAGGAAGAGGGTGAGCAGCGAGGCGGCCATCACGACCTCGGGCATCGCCATCGGCAGGAAGATCAGCGAGTTCACGGCACCCCGCGCGCGGAACCGGTAGCGGACCAGCGCGAAGGCGATCAGGGTGCCGAGGACGGTCGCGCCGAGGGTCGCCCAGGCCGCGAGCTGGAGGCTGAGCGTGAGCGAGCCGCACAGGTCGGCGACACCGCACGGGTCGGTCCAGGCGGCCGTGGAGAATTCCTGCCACTCGTAGTTGAAACGGCCCTTCGGCTGGTTGAAGGAGAAGACCGTGACCACGACATTGGGCAGGAGGAGATATCCGAGGGTGAGCAGTCCCGCTATGACGACGAGATGCCGCTTGAGCCAGTTCAGGAAGGCCATTTAAACCAGATCCTCCGTCCCGGACCTGCGGATGTAGACCGTGACCATGACGAGGATCGCGGCCATGAGGATGAACGAGAGGGCCGCCGCCGTCGGATAGTCGAGAATCCGCAGGAACTGGCTCTGGATGACGTTGCCGATCATCTGGGTGTTGGTGGAGCCGAGGAGTTCGGCGTTCACGTAGTCGCCGCTGGCGGGGATGAAGGTCAGCAGCGTGCCGGAGACGACACCGGGCATCGACAGCGGGAAGGTGACCTTGCGGAAGGTGGTGAACGGGGTCGCGTAGAGGTCGCCCGCCGCCTCGTGCAGCCGCCCGTCGATCCGCTCCAGCGAGGTGTAGAGCGGCAGGATCATGAACGGCAGGAAGTTGTACGTGAGGCCGCAGACCACCGCGAGCGGGGTGGCCAGCACGCGGTCGCCCGCCGTGAGACCGAGCCAGCTGGTGACGTCCAGGACGTGCAGCGAGTTGAGGGCGCCCACCACCGGGCCGCCGTCCGCGAGGATCGTCTTCCAGGCGAGGGTGCGGATCAGGAAGCTGGTGAAGAACGGCGCGATCACCAGGATCAGGATCAGATTGCGCCACCGCCCCGCGCGGAACGCGATCAGATACGCCAGCGGATAGCCCAGGAGCAGGCACAGGAACGTCGCCGTGCCGGCGTAGAGCACCGAGCGCAGGAACTGCGGGTAGTACTCGCCGAGCGCGTCCCAGTAGGTCGCGAAGTGCCAGGTGACCTGGTAGCCCTCCTCCAGGGAGCCCGTCTGCACGGACGTGGAGGCCTGGTAGACCAGCGGCATCGCGAAGAAGACGAGCAGCCAGATCAGACCGGGCGCGAGGAGCAGGTACGGCGTCCAGCGGCCCCTTCTGCGGGGCGGCTTCGCCGTCGGTACGGGGGCGAGGGGCGGCGGCGCCTCGGCTTCGGTGAGGGTCGACATCAGCCGGCCGCCCCCTCTTCGACACCCGCGTCGATGTCCTGCGCGGCGTCCAGGCCGAAGGTGTGGGCCGGGCTCCAGTGCAGGACGACGTCGGCGCCGGGCACCAGGCGGGCGTCCCGGTCGATGTTCTGGACGTACACCTCGAAGTCGGGACAGACCGAGCTGTCGATCACGTACTGCGTGGAGACCCCGATGAAGCTGGTCGCGGCGATCTTCCCGGTGATGCGGTTGCGGCCCGCCGGGATCTCACCCGCGTCGTCGGCGTGCGTGAGCGCGATCTTCTCCGGGCGGATGCCGACGAGGACCTTTCCGCCGGTCGTCGCGGGCGCCTGACATCGGGCCTCGGGCAGGACGAGTTTCCCGTCGCCCGCCTTCAGCACGATCTCCTCGCCGCTCCTGGAGTCGACCTCGGCCTCGATGAGGTTGGAGGTGCCGAGGAAGTTGGCGACGAAGGTGGTCTTCGGGTTCTCGTAGAGGTCGGCCGGGGAGCCGAGCTGCTCCACCCTGCCGCCGTTCATCACGGCGACCGTGTCGGCCATGGTCATGGCTTCCTCCTGGTCGTGCGTGACATGGATGAAGGTGATCCCGACCTCGGTCTGGATGCGCTTGAGCTCCAGCTGCATCTGGCGGCGCAGCTTGAGGTCGAGGGCGCCGAGCGGCTCGTCGAGGAGCAGCACCTTGGGGTGGTTGATCAGCGCGCGGGCGACGGCGACGCGCTGCTGCTGGCCGCCGGACAGCTGGTGCGGCTTCTTGCGCGCCTGCTCGCCGAGCTGGACCAGGTCCAGCATCTCGTCGACCTGCTTCTTCACGCTCTTGAGGCCGCGCCGGCGCAGTCCGAAGGCGACGTTCTCGAAGATGTCGAGGTGCGGGAAGAGGGCGTACGACTGGAAGACGGTGTTCACCGGCCGCTTGTAGGGCGGGAGGTGCGTCACGTCCTGGTCGCCCAGCGAGACCGTGCCGCAGGAAGGCTCCTCCAGGCCGGCGATCATCCGCAGCGTGGTGGTCTTGCCGCAGCCGGAGGCTCCGAGCAGGGCGAAGAAGGAGCCTTCCGGCACGGTCAGGTCGAGCGGGTGCACGGCGGTGAAGGAGCCGTAGGTCTTGCCGATGCCGGAGAGGCGTACGTCACCGCTGCTGTTCTGTGTGGTCTTCATGGTCCTCGTCACGCCCCCGTCAGCTTCGCGAACTTCTCTTCGTACGCCGTCTCTTCCTTCTGGGTGAGGGAGCGGAAGGCGTGGGACTTGGCCGCCATGGCCGCGTCGGGGATGATCAGCGGGTTGTTCGCCGCGTCCTCGTCGATCTTGGCCAGCTCCGCCTTCACCCCCTCGACGGGGCACACGTAGTTGATGTACGCGGCGAGTTCCGCGGCCGGCTTCGGCTCGTAGTAGTAGTCGATCAGCCGCTCGGCGTTGGTCTTGTGGCGGGCCTTGTTGGGGATC
The DNA here is from genome assembly GCF_056437585.1 of Streptomyces sp. NPDC042364. NCBI lineage: Bacteria > Bacillati > Actinomycetota > Actinomycetes > Kitasatosporales > Streptomycetaceae > Streptomyces > Streptomyces sp. NPDC042364. The sequence goes on from NZ_JBWKAJ010000009.1 coordinate 95,626, forward strand.
AGCAGGTTGTCCGTCGAGGTCATGTAGCCGCTGTCGGGGATGACGAAGTCGATGTCCGGGGTGTCGGCCTTGAGCTGGACGACGTCACCGGCCCACGCGATACAGGCCGCCAGGTCGCCCTTGCTCAGGTCGGAGGTGTAGTCGTTGCCGGTGAAGCGGCGTATCTGGCCCTTGTCGACGGCCTTCTGGAGGCGGGCGATCGCCGCGTCGAAGTCGTCGTCGGAGAACGTCGCCGGGTCCTTGCCCATGTCCAGCAGGGTCATCCCGATGCTGTCGCGCATCTCGGAGAGGAAGCCGATGCGGCCTTTCAGCTTCGGGTTGTCGAGCATGTCGGAGACCGACTTCACCTCCTCGCCGTCGAGGGCCTTCCTGTTGTAGGCGATGACGGTCGAGATGCCCTGCCAGGGGTAGGAGTAGGCCCGCCCCGGGTCCCAGTCCGGGCTGCGGAACTGCTGGGAGAGGTTCATGAAGGCGTGCGGCAGGTTGGAGGGGTCCAGTTTCTGGACCCACCCGAAGCGGATCAGCCGGGCCGCCAGCCAGTCGGTGACGCAGATGAGGTCGCGGCCGGTGGCCTGACCGGCGGCGAGCTGCGGCTTGATCTTGCCGAAGAACTCGACGTTGTCGTTGATGTCCTCGGTGTACTTGACCTTGATGCCGGTGCGTTTGGTGAACGCGTCCAGGCTCGGGTGGTGCTTGCCGCTGTCGTCGACGTCCATGTACTCGGTCCAGTTGGAGAAGGAGATCTCCTTCTCCTTGGCCGAGTGGTCCTCGGACGAGACGCCCGAGGTGTTCTTCGCCGCGGGGATGCCGCAGGCGCTCAGCGTGCCGAGCGCACCGACGGCGAGCGCGCCGCCCGTTCCGGCGCGCAGCAGCGAACGGCGGCTGAGGGAGGCCCTGCCGTTCCTGAGACTGCGCCGCATGGCGGCCACCTGGGCCGGGGACAGGCGGTCGGGCTCGTACTGCTCCATGCGCGTGTTGCCCTTTCGGGAGGTGCCCTTTCGGGAGGATGGCGGGGGCCGGCCGGAGGTCGGGCGGCCGGGCCCCGGTCTGACTAGCGGTCCCCGAAGATCGTGCGGTGCCAGTCCTTCCTGGCCACCGCCGTATTGTCGAACATGACGTGTTTGATCTGCGTGTACTCCTCGAACGAGTACGCCGACATGTCCTTGCCGAAGCCGGACGCCTTGTAGCCGCCGTGCGGCATCTCACTGATGATCGGGATGTGGTCGTTGATCCATACGCACCCGGCCTTGATCTCCCGGGTGGCGCGGCCCGCCCGGTACACGTCGCGGCTCCAGGCGGAGGCCGCGAGCCCGTACGGGGTGTCGTTGGCGAGGCGGATGCCCTCGTCGTCGCCGTCGAAGGGCAGGACGACGAGGACGGGGCCGAAGATCTCCGACTGGACGATCTCGCTGTCCTGGGCGGCGTCGGCCACCAGTGTCGGACGATAGTACGCGCCCTTCGCCAGCTCGCCCTGTGGCGCCTCTCCGCCCGTGACCACGCGCGCGTACCCGCGGGCCCGGTCGACGAACCCGGCGACCCGGTCGCGCTGGACGTGCGAGATCAGCGGTCCGAGGTCGGTGCCCGGCGCGAAGGGATCGCCCAGCCGGACGGTCTCCATGAGGGCGGCCGTCCGCTCCACGAACGCCTCGTAGAGGGGACGCTGTACGTATGCGCGGGTGGCGGCCGTGCAGTCCTGCCCGGTGTTGATGAGGGCGCCCGCGACGGCGCCGTTCACGGCGGCGTCCAGGTCCGCGTCGTCGAAGACGACGAAGGGCGCCTTGCCACCGAGCTCCAGGTGGAGCCGCTTGACGGTCGCCGTGGCGATCTCGGCGACCCGCTTGCCGACGGCGGTGGAGCCCGTGAAGGACGTCATGGCCACGTCGGGGTGGCCGACGAGGTGCTCGCCTGCCACCCTGCCGGTGCCGGTGACGATGTTGATCACGCCGTCGGGGATTCCGGCGTCGGTGGCGGCCTGCGCGAAGAGCAGTGAGGTGAGCGGGGTCAGCTCGGCGGGCTTCAGGACGATCGTGTTGCCCGCGGCGACCGCCGGGAGGATCTTCCAGGCGGCCATCTGGAGGGGGTAGTTCCAGGGGGCGATGGAGCCGACGACACCGATGGGCTCGCGCCGTACGTACGAGGTGTGGTCGCCGGAGTACTCGCCGGCCGACTGGCCCTGGAGGTGGCGCGCGGCGCCGGCGAAGAAGGCGTTGTTGTCGATGGTGCCGGGGACGTCGAACTCGCGGGTGAGCTTCAGCGGCTTCCCGCACTGGAGCGACTCGGCCCGGGCGAACTCCTCGGCCCGGTCGGCGAGCACGGCGGCGAACCGGTGCAGCGCGTCGGACCGCTCGCCGGGCGTGGCCGCGGCCCAGCCGGGGAACGCCGCGCGCGCGGCGGCGACGGCGGCGTCCACGTCGTCGGTGCCGGCCAGCTCGTAGGTGAGGACCTCCTCGCCGGTGGCGGGGTCGACGACCGCGTGCGTGTGACCCGACGTGCCCGTGGCCCGGCGGCCTGCGATGTACTGCGCGCCGGCCGCGAAGCGTTCCTGTGCCGGGAATCGGTCCGGGGTGGCGGTACCCGGGTTCTGCATGTCGCTCTCCTCCGCCTTGTCCCCCTGCGTCCCGGGGGCGGGTGGCGTAGCTCCAGCTCGAATTGAGTGCCGATCCTGACAGAGGGATGGGGCTCCAACAAGTGATTCCGTTGTTGCCTTTTGGTTACGCGACGGAATCTGTCGACCAGGTGTCCAGTCCCAGGGGAAAATCGAGGACGGAGTGTCAGTGGCGGGTGCCACACTCGTCGGCATGCTGAAGATCGATTCCTGGGACGCGCTGATCGGCGAGGTCCAGGCGGGGGCAAGGATCAAGTACCTGCACTTCTGGGGGCACCGGCCGCGGCCCGACGGCCGGGTGGGGCCGAGCTGCCTGAGTCAGTGGTGGCCGTCGCCGTTCACGGTGGACGGCGTGGAGTACGCGACGGCGGAGCACTGGATGATGGCGTCCAAGGCCCGGCTGTTCGGTGACGTGGAGGCCGAGCGCAAGGCCGTCGCGGCGGCGAGTCCCGCGATGGCCAAGAAGGTCGGGCGGCTCGTGCGCGGCTTCGACGAGGCCCTGTGGCAGCGGGAGCGCTTCGGCATCGTCGTCGAGGGCAGCGTCCACAAGTTCGCCGCCCACGCCGACCTGCGGGCGTTCCTGCTGGGCACGACGGGCCGTGTACTCGTCGAGGCCAGCCCGGTCGACCGTGTCTGGGGCATCGGTCTCGCGGCGGACGACGAGCGCGCGATGGACCCCACGCGGTGGCGCGGTCCCAACCTGCTGGGCTTCGCCCTGATGGCGGCGCGGGAGCGGCTGCTGCGGGGCGACGAGGGGTAGGGACCGCCGTCCGGATCGCGCCCGGGCCGCACGCCGCGGCACGCACGCCGCGCGGCCCGGCGGAACCGGTCCAGGAGGGCGGGCCGGCGTGAAACTCCCGTCCGCCCCGCGACGCCTGGCACGTGCCCCGCGACGCCTGGCACGCCCTCTCGCCGCACCGGGCGAAAGCCCGAGTACGCCCGGCACGGGGCCTACGCCCGGCGCTTCCCCAAGCTCTTCGGGCAGGGGGCACCCCCAGGGCACGCACCGGACGCCGCCGGGCCGCCCTGCGACGACGACGGGAGTCCGACGACAGCCCCTACCGGCCCGGCACCGCGGGCCTGGCGAGCGGCGGCGGTGCGCTCTGGGCCGGCAGGACCAGCGACAGCGAGGTGTCGTAGCTGTCGTCGAAGACGCCGGGGTCCGAGTCGTCCGTGGCGTCCGGCGCCACAAGGATCAGGACGAAGAAGCCGATGCCCATGAGGAAGCCGGCGATGCCGCAGATGATCCCGGCCAGCGCGTGCCCGGGGTTCGTCGCCTCGCCCCGGCTCGCCTTGGCGCGGCCGAGGATGCCGAAGATCACCGCCATCACACCCAGCAGGATCGCCAGCGGCCACATGCAGAACAGCGTGACCGCGCAGATCCCGAGCACCATCGAGGCGATGCCCATGCTGTTGCTCGGCGGAGGCGGCAGGAGGGGCCAGCCGTAGCCGGAGGCGAACGGATGGCCGACGGCGCCGGGACCGACGCCCGGGTACTGCGGATAAACGTACGGGAACTGCCCGGGCCCGTCGGGACTGATCGGCGGGGGCGGCACGGGCACGCCGGGGCCCGGCGCGGCGAAGGGGAGACCGCCCGGCGCGCCGGGCACGTGGGTGTGGAGGGTGTGGCCGGCCGGGGCGGGCGGGACGAAATGGCCGGGTATGGGTGCGGGGGAAGAGTGGGCGGCGTGGGGCGCGGACGCCGGGAAGGGCGTCTCGTCGGAGGGCGCGGCGAACGGGTTGCCCGGTGCGGTCCCCTGCGCCGCGGGGTACGGTGCCGCCGCGGACGGCGCGAAGGGACTGGGGGCGGGTGCCGCCGGGGCCGGGAGGGGCGCCTCGTCCGACGGCGGGGCGAACGGGTTGGGGGCGTGGGCCGCGGGAGCGGGCGGAGCCGTCTCGTTCCCCGGGGACGCGAGGGGGCCGGGAGCCGCGGGCCCGGTGGCGGGAGGCGGGGCCCAGGCGGGCTGCTGCCCGGCAGGGGCCTCGGACGTACCGGGGCCGGCCCAGGGCCGGGACGCCGACGCCGCGGCGGGGTCCGCCCTGTCGGCGGTGGCAGGCTTGTCCAGCCTCACCCGGCCGACGTCTGCCGCGTCGGCGACCGCCGGCTTGTCGAGCTCGACCTTCCGGGCGGGCGCGGCACTCTCCGACCGCGGAGAGCCGCCGGCGGGCCCCGGTGCAGCGTCCTCGGGCTGCCCAGGGGCGCCCTCGGGCAGGGGAACGGCAACCCCAGGCCCCGCACCAGCGCCCCCACGCTGCGGAGCGGCATCCTCCGGCCGCGAGCCGAGACCCTCCGCCGAGCCGGATGACGGGTGCCTGTCGACCGGGGTGGGCGCGGACGGCACACGGTCCTCGGGAACGGGCGGCGCGTCGGCCGGTGTCGCCGGAGTCCTGGCCTCGTCGGACGACATGCGCGGGTCCCCCTCTGTTCCGTCCACGTCGTGGCGTTGCGTTGATCCCGTATCGGATTACCGACCCTTCGTACCGTATGACCCGTACGAAATCAGCCGTGCGTTCGATCATGCTAAAGCCCGGGCTTCTCCGGGCGGATCGCAGCCTACGATGATCCCCGAGTCTTCGATCAGCCGATCACCCGCGTCCCCCGACGACGATCTCGGTCCGGGCCGGACGCCGTTCCCGGGAGGAACCTTGACCGACCACCGCACCGCGCCCGGCGGACCCGTCGCGCCCGCCCCCGGCGCCTCCGGCACCTCCACCGCGCCCGGCGGCTCCGGCGCCCGCGACCTGCACGCCTTCATCGCCGGCCTGCCCAAGGCCGAACTGCATGTGCACCACGTCGGCTCCGCCTCCCCCCGGATCGTCTCCGAACTCGCCGCCCGCCACCCCGACTCCAAGGTGCCGACCGACCCCGAGGCGCTGGCGGACTACTTCACGTTCACCGACTTCGCCCACTTCATCCAGGTCTATCTGTCCGTCGTCGACCTGATCCGCACCCCGGAGGACGTCCGGCTGCTGACGTACGAGGTGGCCAGGGACCTGGCCCGGCAGCAGGTGCGGTACGCCGAGCTGACCATCACGCCGTACTCCTCGACCCGTCGCGGCATCGACGAGCGGGCGTTCATGGACGCGATCGAGGACGCGCGCAAGGCGGCCGAGGCCGAGTTCGGGACCGTACTGCGCTGGTGCTTCGACATCCCCGGCGAGGCGGGACTGGTGTCGGCCGACGAGACCGTCCGGCTCGCCACCGACGACCGGCTGCGCCCGGAGGGCCTCGTGTCGTTCGGGCTCGGCGGGCCGGAGGTCGGCGTGCCGAGGCCCTGGTTCAAGCCGCACTTCGACAAGGCCATCGCGGCCGGACTGCACTCCGTCCCGCACGCCGGAGAGACCACCGGCCCGGAGACGGTCTGGGACGCGATCAACGAACTGCGCGCGGAGCGCATCGGACACGGCACGAGTTCCGCCAGGGACCCGGAGCTGCTCGCACATCTCGCCGAGCACCGGATCGCCCTGGAGGTCTGCCCCACGTCGAACATAGCGACGCGCGCGGTCCGTACCCTCGACGAGCACCCCATCAAGGAGTTCGTGCGGGCCGGGGTCCTGGTGACCGTGAACTCCGACGACCCGCCGATGTTCGGCACCGACCTCAACACCGAGTACGCGGTCGCCGCGCGCCTCCTCGACCTCGACGAGCAAGGGCTGGCCGCGCTCGCGAAGAACGCGGTGGAGGCGGCGTTCCTCGACGAGCCCGGCAAGGCACGGCTGGCCGCCGAGATCGACACCTACACCTCGGCCTGGCTCGCCCCCTGACCCGCACCGGAAGCACCATGAACCCTCTGCGCACCGTCACCGCCGTGGCCCACCGCGGCGCCCCGTACCGCCACCGCGAGAACACCCTGGACTCCCTGCGGGCGGGACTGGCGCTGGGCGCGGACGCCGTCGAGTTCGACGTACGGACGACCCGTGACGGCGTGCCGGTCCTGCTCCACGACTCCACGCTGAAGCGGCTGTGGGAGCTGGACCGGCCGCTGGCGGCGCTCTCCTCCGCGGAGTTGCGCGGGCTCACGGCCGACGGCGTGCCGACGCTGGCCGAGGCGCTGGCCGTCACCGGGGACAGCCGGGTGATGGTCGACCTGCCGGGTGCGGCCGACCCCCGGGCGATACGGCAGGTGGTGGGCGTCGTACGGGAGTGCGGAGCGCAGGAGCGGGTGTACTACAGCGCCGGGGCCGACACCCTGCTCGCGGTACGGGCCGCCGCTCCCGCCGCCGAGCTCGCCCTCACCTGGAAGACCCTCGCCCCGCCCCGCCCGGCCCTCCTCGACGCCGTGGGGCCCCGCTGGCTCAACTACCGCTTCGGGCTGGTGAGCCGGGCCCTCGTGGACCGCGTCCACCGTGACGGCTATCTGCTGTCCGTCTGGACGCCGGACACCCGCCGCTCGATGCGGCGGCTGGCGGCACTCGGGGTCGACTCCATCACCACGAACCGCGTCGACACACTGTGCGCGCTGCGGAACGGGAACTGACGACCGCACAGCCGTATCGCGCCGCCCTCACGACGTCGTCGGCATCGGCGTCACCGTCGAGGGGGACGCGGCCGGGCTCAGCCCGCCGCCGCCACGCCCGGCTCCGACACCGGCGCCAGAGACTCCAGCCGCTTGATCCGCTTCCACACGACGTAGAGCGGGATCACGCCGAACACCCCGAACGACATGTCGATCAGCGACCACCAGAAGGGGATGCCCCGGATCGGCCCGCAGATCAGAGCCAGCGGGATGATCCCCGCGCAGGCGATCATCCCGACCTCGACCACCCAGATGTTGCGCACGGGGTCGCGGTACGGCCCGTGGAAGGCGACCGCGATCACGAGGTGCGCGAAGGCCAGCCAGTCCGTGCCGTACAGCAGGAACGGGTACTCGGCGTCGGCCTCGTCCAGCCCGGCGCGCACCCGCCCGATCCACTCCATGAGTCCGGGCAGGTGGTCCCCGACGGACAGCGATCGCATCAACTCCTCGGTCCAGCGCAGCTCGTGGACGAGCGGGAACGCCGTGGCACCGCTCAGCACCAGACAGACGACGAAGAAGACCAGCCACGCGCGGATGCCCCTCACCAGGGCGGCTCTGTCGCTCATGCCAGGAGCGTACGCCTGGACTTGAACACGTTCAAAAGCACCCCGAACCCCTGGAGCGGGCGAGCGGACAGCGCGACCCGCCGAGCGGGCGGCGGAGAAGCGACGCGAGGCCGTCGTGGAGCCGAGAGCACCGAATGCCTCCGGGGGGCAATAAGGCGATTCCTCCCGCTTTTCGCGACCCGCCCGCCGTTCGACGAATTACGGCGAATAGCAGGCGAATGAGAGGGGCGATTCGTGATGACCGTGTGCGCGGCCCTTGAAGAAGACTTGCGGCCCTTTCCCGACTGCCGTAGTTACGTGAATCATGAACCTGTTCAACCGTGCTGCGTCCCTGCGCCGCCCGGCTCCCCCCACTGCCCGACAACTCCCCCACCAATCAACGGCGTTCGCCGACACCGGCACACCGGATCCCGCACTGGCGAGGCTGACCGGAGAATGGATCATCGACCGGGCGCACAGCCGTATCGGTTTCTCCGTCCGCCATGCCCTGGTGACGACCGTGCGCGGAGCTTTCACGCAGTACGAGAGCCGGCTCTATTTCGACGGCCGTGACCCGTCCCGCTCGCAGGCCGAGATCCTTCTGTCCACCGCATCCGTCGACACCGGAGTGGAACAACGCGACGCCCATCTGGTCGGCCGCGACTTTCTCGATGCCGCGGCATATCCCCGTATGCGCTTCGCGAGCACCGCGGTCCACCTCGTCGGCAACGATGTCTACCGCATGACCGGCGACCTCACGATCAAGAACGTCACCCGTTCCGTCGACCTCGAACTCACCTACATCGGCCATGTCGTCGACCCCTTCGGATACGAGCGGGTCGGCTTCGACGGCACGACCACGATCAACCGTTCCGAATGGGGCCTGACCTACAACCAGCGGCTCGCCGAGGGCGGCGCCATGGTCAGCGAGAAGGTCCGCCTGCAGTTCGACCTCGCCGCCATCCGCCAGTTCCCCGGCGCCTGAGAGGACGCGACGGAGCCGCCCGGGGCCCTCGCCCCGGGCGGTCCGGCGGACACCGGGGGACTCATCCGCCGGCCCCGCCGGTCGCCCCTCGCCGGTCACTCCCCGGCGGTCACTCCCCGGCGGCCTCTCGTGCGATCTGCTCGAACTGGGCGCCCATGGCCTCGGAAAGCGCCTGGGCGGCCGAGAGCGGTCGCACCATCACCGTGAACTCGTCGATCCTGCCGTGCTCGTCGAAGTGCAGGAAGTCGCAGCCCTGGAGCCGCTTGCCGGACACCGTGGCGGTGAACACGAACGCGTGGTCGCGCCCGTCCGGGTTGGCGATCTCGCGGACATAGGCGAAGTCCTCGAAGACGCGGGACACCCCGCGCAGGATCGCGGCGGTGATGGCCTTGCCCGCGTACGGCTTGAAGGCGACGGGGCTGGTGAAGACGACGTCGTCCGCCAGCAGAGCGGCGACGGCGTCCATGTCGCCGCTCTCGACGGCCTTGCGGAAGGGATGCATAAGCCGGACCTCTCATACTCAATAAATTGTCTATGTGAGGGGGAGGCTAGAGGTCGTCCGGGGCCATGTCCACAGCATGGGGAGCGGCAGTCCGTCACTTCCTTGATCAGTCAGCACCGGTGTTAGCGTCTGCCCATGGCTTTGCGGAACGCGGTGATGGCCGCCCTGCTGGAGGGCGAGGCGTCCGGGTACGACCTCGCGAAGGCGTTTGACGCGTCGGTCGCCAACTTCTGGATGTCGACCCCGCAGCAGCTCTACCGGGAGCTGGAACGCATGGAGGCCGAAGGGCTGGTCGTCGCCCGTGTCATCGAGCAGGAACGCCGCCCCAACAAGCGGCTGTTCTCCCTGACGGCGGCCGGGCGCGCGGCCGTGCACGCCTACACCGTCGAACCCCTGGGCAAACCGTCCGCGATCCGGGACGAGTTGATGGTCAAGGTGCAGTGCGTGGACGCGGGCGACATCGAGGCCGTCCGCAAGGCCGTCGCCGAGCGCATGGAGTGGGCCACGGCCAAGTTGGCCCGCTACGAACGGCTCCGCCGACGCCTGCTCGACGGACGCTCGGAGGAGGCGTACTTCGCCGAGGCCGAGCGCATCGGCCCCTATCTCACCCTGCTGCGCGGCATGTCCTTCGAGCGGGAGAACCTCCAGTGGGGAGACATGGCGCTCCGCCGCCTCGACCAGCGCGCGGCCGCGCTCCGCGCCGATGGCTGACCGCGGCCCGCCGGCCGCCCGCCCGCCCGGCCACGAAGTTCACTTCGTCGACTACTCAACCAGGTGACTGCCCAGAGGTTCGCCGCCGACCACCGGCAGCAGGTCGGGGCGCTTGGGCCGGCGTCCGTCGCCGGAGGACCGGCCGCGGAGCCGGCGGACGAGCCAGGGGCCGAGGAAACCGCCCGCCCAGCGCAGTTCGGCACCCATGGTCCGCAGCACCGAGGGTCCCGCCCCGTCGTCCGGCAGCGGCAGCGTCCAGCGGTCGTCGCTGCCGGGCAGGCCGAGCGCGTGCGCGACGGCGTCCGCGATACGGGCATGGCCGAGCGGACCGGCGTGCAGCCGGTCGGCACTCCACAGGCGGGGGTCGGTCACCACCGGGTGCGCGGCCGTCTCCGCCACCACCACGCCGTGCCGTGCGGCGGCCTCCCGGACGCGCTCGTTGAGCGCGAGGACCCGACGGCCGATCGGGCGGGCCAGCGGCGTGATGCGCCCCACGTCGGGAGACATGAGCGTCGCGACCGTGGCTCCCTGCGCGGTGAGCGCGGCGAACATCGCCTCCAGGTGGCCGGCCACCTCGTCGAGGTCGCAGCCGGGGCGCAGCACGTCGTTGACACCGGCCACCACGGTGGCGAGGTCGGGCCGCATCGCGAGCGCCGGGGCGAGCTGCTCCGCACGCACCTCCCCCGCCTTGCGGCCGCGCACGGCGAGATTGGCGTACAGCAGGCCGGGACTGTGCCCGGCGACCCGCTCGGCCAGCCGGTCCGCCCACCCCCGGAGCCCGCGCACGTCGTCGCCGTCCCCGACCCCCTCCGTGTGGCTGTCCCCCAGGGCGACGTACCGCAGATACGCACCGCTCGACACGGACCGACCGCCTCCTCGTCAACGTCGCCCGGGAAGGGCGGACCACCGCTGTAGGCAACGAAGCACCTAAGAGCTCCGAACAAGAGTGGAGGCCGATCAGCTCGCGGCGTCTGGTGCGTGCGATCGCAAGGCGCCGGAAGCTCCTGTTAGCGGGGCTACCAGGGGCTTTCGGCAACGCGGCGAGCGGGCGTGCCAGACGCCGCGAGCCGGGCTCCACTCTTGTGCGGAGCTCTAAGTGCATTATTGACTATGAAGATAGTCTCGCACCCGGCGGCGGACAAACGCCCGCCGGGCCCTCACACGGCGTCCGCCCCGCACGGCGGGCGTCCCGCGGCCTGGGGCGCGGGATCACAGCCCCACGATCCCGTTCCACCGCCTGGCGAAACCCGGGCGCTCCTCGGGTGTGATGTCGCGCGCGATCGCGAGGCGGGAACGCAGGGTGCCGTCGGGGAAGATCAGGGGGTCCTCGGCGAGCGCGGCGGTCTCCTCGTCGGGGGCGGAGGCGAGGACGTCGCGGGCGGCCGGTACGGGGCAGACGTAGTTCACCCAGGCGGCCAGTCGGGCGGCGACCTCGGGATGGTAGTAGTGGTCGACGAGGCGTTCCGCGTTGCTCTTGTGCCCGGCCCGGTTGGGGATCATCAGGGATTCCGACCACAGCTCGGCACCCTCCTCGGGGACGACGAACTCGATGTCCGGGTCGTCCGCCTGAAGCTGGATCACATCGCCGGAGTAGGCCTGGCAGGCGAGGACGTCCCCGGAGGCCAGGTCCTTGATGTAGTCGTTGCCGGTGAAGCGGCGGATGTGGCCGCCGCGGACGCGGGCCTCCACCTGGTCGCAGATCTCATGGAAGTCGTCCGCGGTCCAGCGCGTGACATCGACGCCGTTGCCCTGCATCAGCAACGCGAACGCCTCGTCCAGCCCGGAGAGCAGCGTCACGCGCCCTTTGAGGTCGTCGGCCCACAGGTCGGAGAGGCGGCGCACCTCGCGGCCCGTCCTCCGCCGGTTGTAGGCGATCCCGGTGATCCCGGACTGCCACGGCACGGTGAACCTGCGGCCCGGATCGAAGGCGGGCGACCGCAGCTGCGGATCGAGGTAGGCGGTGACGTTCGGCTGTGCCGCCCGGTCCATCTCCTGCACCCAGCCCAGCCGTACGAACCGGGCGCACATCCAGTCGCTGAGCACGATCAGATCGCGCCCGGTGTCCTGGTGGTTCATCAGCGCGGGGCCGACCTTGCCGAAGAACTCGTCGTTGTCGTTGATCTCCTCGACGTAGTCGACCCGGATGCCGGTCCGCCGCTCGAAGGCGTCCAGGGTCGGCCTGCGCGACTCGTCCGCGTCATCCGTGTCGATGTACAACGGCCAGTTCGCCCAGCTGACCCGCTTCTCCCGGGCGGACCGATCCGCTCCGGCCCGGTCGCCGGGCGCCACGTAGGCGGCGGGCACCCCGCACCCGGCGAGCCCGCCGGCCAGCGCCCCGGAACCGAGGGCGCGCAGGACCGAACGACGGGATGGAGGACGGCCGTTGCCCCGCGGTACGAACATCACCGCAGCATGCCGCCCGACCTCCGGCCCGTGCAACGTGCACGCCCCCGCGCCCGCCCCGGGGACGTCTCAGTCCGGGGACGTCTCAGTCCGGGGACGCCTCAGTCCGGGGACGCCTCAGTCCGGGGACGTCTCAGTCCAGGGACGTCATCACGTGCTTGATCCGCGTGTAGTCGTCGAACCCGTAGCCCGAGAGGTCCTTGCCGTACCCGGACTTCTTGAACCCGCCGTGCGGCATCTCCGCGACGAGCGGGATGTGCGTGTTGATCCACACGCATCCGAAGTCCAGCGCCTTGGACATCCGCATCGCCCGCCCGTGGTCCCTGGTCCACACGGACGACGCGAGGGCGTACTCGACGCCGTTCGCCCACTCGACCGCCTGGGCCTCGTCGCTGAACGACTGCACCGTGATGACCGGCCCGAAGACCTCCTTCTGGATGATCTCGTCGTCCTGCTTCAGCCCGGAGACGACGGTCGGCGCGAAGAAGTAGCCCTTGTCGCCGACCTGCTTGCCCCCGGCCTCCACACGCGCGTGCGCCGGCAGCCGCTCGATGAACCCGGAGACCTGCTTGAGCTGGTTGGGGTTGTTCAGCGGCCCGTAGAGGACGTCCTCGTCGTCCGGCTGCCCGGTCTTCGTGTCGGCGGCGGCCTTGGCCAGCGCGGACACGAACTCGTCGTGGATCGACTCCTGCACCAGCACACGCGTGGCCGCCGTGCAGTCCTGCCCGGCGTTGAAGAAGCCCGCCACGGAGATGTCCTCGACGGCCTTGGCGATGTCGGTGTCCTCGAAGACGACGACCGGCGCCTTGCCGCCCAGCTCCAGGTGGACCCGCTTGAGGTCCTTGGACGCGGACTCGGCGACCTGCATGCCCGCCCGTACCGAACCGGTGATGGACGCCATCGCGGGCACCGGGTGCTCGACCATCAGGCGGCCCGTGTCACGGTCACCGGTGATGACGTTGAAGACGCCCTTCGGGAGGATCGCCCCGATGATCTCGGCCATCAGGACCGTGGACGCCGGCGTGGTGTCCGACGGCTTCAGGACGACCGTGTTGCCGGCGGCGATCGCCGGGGCGAACTTCCACACGGCCATCATCATCGGGTAGTTCCAGGGTGCGACCTGGGCGCAGACGCCGACCGGCTCACGGCGGACGATCGAGGTCATGCCCTCCATGTACTCGCCGGCCGAGCGGCCCTCCAGCATCCGGGCCGCGCCCGCGAAGAAGCGGATCTGGTCGACCATCGGCGGGATCTCCTCGGACCGGGTCAGTCCGATCGGCTTGCCGGTGTTCTCCACCTCGGCCGCGATGAGTTCCTCGGCCCGCTCCTCGAACGCGTCCGCGATCTTGAGCAGGGCCTTCTGGCGCTCGGCCGGGGTGGTGTCCCGCCAGCCGGGGAACGCGGCCGCGGCCGCGGCCATGGCCGCGTCGACGTCGGCCTCGCCGGACAGGGGCGCGGTCGCGTAGGCCTCGCCGGTCGCGGGGTTGACCACCTCGGTGGTCCGTCCGTCGACCGCGTCGCGGAACTCCCCGTCGATGTAGTTACGCAGACGACGCAGCTCGGTGCTCACTGCCGTGCCCTCCAGATGTGGGTTCCAGATGGGGGTTGTCCATCCTTTGAGACACCACCCTAGTCCGCCGCCCGACGTTTTCAACACCCCTGACACCAGACTCGCTGCGAAATCCGCAAGCTACGACGCCGTAAACAACGAATTTCATCGATCTGGCCTTGCGGAACTGTCGATGTCTCGTGCACAGTGTGGCCGTGGCCAGTCGAAGCGCAGAGCAGAGAGACTCCCGCGAGCCCCGCAGGGACTCGAAGGAGCCCAGGAACGGCACTCCCCAGTTGGACGCCGTCTCCCTCGCCATCGTCCAGCAGCTGCAGGAGGACGGCCGCCGGCCGTACGCCGCGATCGGCAAGGCCGTCGGCCTCTCCGAGGCGGCCGTGCGCCAGCGCGTCCAGAAACTGCTGGACCAGGGCGTGATGCAGATCGTCGCCGTCACCGACCCGCTCACCGTGGGCTTCCGGCGGCAGGCGATGCTCGGCATCAACGTCGACGGCGATCTCGATCCGGTCGCGGACGCGCTGACGGCCATGTCGGAGGTCGAGTACATCGTGATCACCGCGGGCTCGTTCGACCTGATGGTGGAGATCGTCTGCGAGGACGACGACCATCTGCTCGAGGTGATCAACAAGCGCATCCGGACCCTGCCCGGCGTGCGCTCCACCGAGAGCTTCGTCTACCTCAAGCTCAAGAAGCAGACCTATATGTGGGGAACCCGATAACCGTGAGGACGCGATAGCCGTGAGCCCCAAGGACCTCAGCAAGACCGCGTACGACCACCTGTGGATGCACTTCACCCGCATGTCCTCGTACGAGAACTCCCCGGTCCCCACCATCGTCCGGGGCGAGGGCACGTACATCTACGACGACAAGGGCAAGCGGTACCTCGACGGTCTCGCCGGTCTCTTCGTGGTCCAGGCCGGCCACGGCCGCACCGAGCTCGCGGAGACCGCGCTCAAGCAGGCGCAGGAGCTGGCCTTCTTCCCGGTGTGGTCCTACGCCCACCCGAAGGCCGTCGAGCTGGCCGAACGCCTCGCCCACCACGCGCCCGGCGACCTGAACAAGGTCTTCTTCACCACCGGCGGCGGCGAGGCGGTCGAGACCGCCTGGAAGCTCGCCAAGCAGTACTTCAAGCTCGTCGGCAAGCCGACCAAGTACAAGGTCATCTCCCGCGCGGTCGCCTACCACGGCACCCCGCAGGGCGCCCTGTCGATCACCGGCCTGCCCGCCCTCAAGGCCCCCTTCGAGCCGCTGGTCCCCGGCGCGCACAAGGTCCCGAACACCAACATCTACCGCGCCCCGCTCTTCGGCGACGACCCCGAGGCCTTCGGCCGGTGGGCCGCCGACCAGATCGAGCAGCAGATCCTCTTCGAGGGCCCGGACACCGTCGCGGCCGTCTTCCTGGAGCCCGTGCAGAACGCCGGCGGCTGCTTCCCACCGCCGCCCGGCTACTTCCAGCGGGTCCGCGAGATCTGCGACCAGTACGACGTGCTGCTCGTCTCCGACGAGGTCATCTGCGCCTTCGGCCGACTCGGCACGACGTTCGCCTGCGACAAGTTCGGCTACGTCCCGGACATGATCACCTGCGCCAAGGGCATGACCTCGGGCTACTCCCCGATCGGCGCCTGCGTGATCTCCGACCGCATAGCCGAGCCCTTCTACAAGGGCGACAACACCTTCCTGCACGGCTACACCTTCGGCGGCCACCCGGTCTCCGCGGCCGTCGGCCTCGCCAACCTCGACCTGTTCGAGCGCGAGGGTCTCAACCAGCACGTCCTCGACAACGAGGGGGCGTTCCGCTCGACGCTGGAGAAGCTCCACGACCTGCCGATCGTCGGCGACGTCCGCGGCAACGGCTACTTCTACGGAATCGAGCTGGTCAAGGACAAGGCGACGAAGGAGAGCTTCGACGACGACGAGACCGAGCGGGTCCTCTACGGCTTCCTGTCGAAGAAGCTGTTCGAGAACGGTCTGTACTGCCGCGCCGACGACAGGGGCGACCCGGTCATCCAGCTCGCCCCGCCGCTGATCTCCGACCAGTCGACCTTCGACGAGATCGAGCAGATCCTGCGCGCCACGCTGACGGAGGCGTGGACCCTGCTGTAATCGCCTCCGGCGCCGCGAACGGCCCGGGATGCCCCCGTCCGAGTGAGATGGAGGCGTCCCGGGCCGCGTGCCGTCCGGCCCCGCCACCCCCCGGCCTAGCGTGCCCGGTAACCGATCAGCCCTGCTTTCGTTCCCCCGGACGGGGACTCCCCACGGCAATCCCTGATCCGAACCGAGGTGTACGCCCATGGTGGCCCCACCGGACAACGACGTGCTCTGGGCGCGTGGTCTGACCTACGCCCACGACGGCTCGCCCGCGCTGCAAGGCGTGTCGCTGGGCGTACGGGTGGGCGAGATCGTCGCCGTGACCGGTCCGCGCGGCAGCGGCAAGACCACGCTCCTGCGCTGCTTGTCCGGACAGCTGCGGCCCCAGCAGGGCGAGGTGTGGTTCAACAGCATCCCGCTGCACACCATGGGGCCGGTCTCGCGGGAGCGGCTGCGCCGTGACCGCTTCGGCTGGATCGACCCGGAACCCGTGCTGGTCCCCGAGCTGAACGCCTGGGAGAACACCGCCCTGCCGCTGATGCTGCGCGGAGCGGGCCGCAGGGCCGCCAAGGCATCCGCCCTGGAGTGGCTGGAGCGCCTCGACATCCGCGACGCGGCCCGCAAGCGGCCGCACGCCCTGCTGCAGTCAGAGCGCCAGCGGGTGGTCGTCGCCCGTGCGCTGGTCGCCGCGCCCACCGTGCTCTTCGCCGACGAGCCGACCGCCCCGCTGCACCGTGCCGAGCGCTCCCATGTGCTGCGCACCCTCACCACGGCCGCCCGCTCCCACGACATCACGGTCGTCCTCGCCACCCAGGACGCGGAGGCAGCCGCCCTCGCCGACCGCACGGTCGCCCTGCTCGACGGCCGCGGCGTGAAGACCGTCCATCTCCCGTCCGCGGCCGACAGAGCCCCAAGGCCCGCACCGGGGGCGGACCGCCGAACGGCCACCGGGGGCAGGAGCCGCCCCGCCCCGCGAGGAGAAGCACCGGCCGGTGCCGCACGGGACGCCGTGACCACCGCCGGCGACACGCGATCAGCCACCGGCGGCGAGCTGCGGGCCACCGTCGACAACGAAGGCCGGCCCAGGGCGGAGGGACGTCGCCGGGCAGCCGCCGAGGACACCGGACACCCCACCCCGGGCAGCGGCCTCCCCACTCCGGGCACCGGACACCCCGCGCAGGGCGGCGAAGCCCCGCCCACCGCCGGGGGAGGAGGCCGGACCGCGTGCTCGCTCTCCGCCTAGCCCGCCGGGCCCACCCGGTCGTCCAGCTCCGCCGGCTGCTGGTCGCCGCGGCGTCCGGCGGCACGGGCTTCCTGCTGCTGTGCGCCCTCGGGCACGCCCTGTCCCACCCGCACGCCCCCTCCGGCTCGGTGCTCCGACTGCTCTGGTGCCTCGTACCCGCCGCCGCCACGGTCCACTTCGCCGTGGCGGTCGCCCGCACCGACCCCGGCACCCGGCCGCGCCCCGGCCTCTCCGCCGTCGGTCTCGGCCCCGTCCGTCTCATGGCCGTCTCGGCCGTGACGACGGCCCTGTCCACCACCCTCGGCTCCCTGCTCGCCCTGCTCGTCTTCCTGCATCTGCGCGGCGATCTCACCGGCATGCCCTTCGACGGCTCCGCCGCCGACGTCCTCGCCGCCGGCCGGCCCCTGCCCCTGCCGGCCGCCCTCACCCTGCTCGCCCTGGTACCGGTCGCGGCCTCGGTGACGACGGCGCTGATCCTGCGCCCCAAGGACCCCCGGCCCCGATCCGCCGGCCCCAGGACGCGTTTCATGGCGTACGACACCTTCGACGTCCGCCGCCGGGTCCTGGAACCGGCGGGTGCGACAAGGTTCGAGGAGGAGCCGGAGCCCGAGGAGGAGGCCCCCACGACCCCCGAGGCCCTCCGGCCGGCGGCCCCGCGCCCCGCGCCCGGCGGCCTTCCGTGGGGCATCGCCGTGCTCGCCGTCGGCCTCGCCACCGAGACCTACGCCGGTCAGTCCGACGCCGGCTCGGCCCTCACGCTCCCCGGCGGCGTCGCCGACAGCCCCGCCGGGGTGCTCGGCGGCTGGCTGCTGACCGCTGTGGGGCTGGTCCTGGTCGGCCCCGGGCTCACCCACCTCACCGGCCGGCTGCTCCAGGCCGTGCGGCCGGGGGCGCTGCGGCTGCTGTCCGGGCGGGTACTGCAGGCGGAGGCCAGGCGGATCGGTCGTCCGGTGGGGGTGGTGTGCGCGGTGGCCTCCGGGGCGTACGCCATGGTGACGCTGTCCGCCTCCGGCCCGCGCCCCACCGTCGGTCCGCTCACCGTGCTGGGCGCCCTCGTCGTGGCCGGCTGCACCGTTCTCACCCTCGCCACGGCCGCCGTGGAGGTCCGCCAGGCGCGCGCCGACACCACGACCGCGCTGCTGCGACTGGGGGCGCCCGCCGCCCTGCCCCGCCGGGCGGCCCTGCTCCGCACGGGCGCGCTGCTCGCCGTCTTCGGCCCGCTGACCTGGACGGTCGCGGAGCTGGCGGCGGTTCCGCTGGCCTCCTGAAGCGCGGTCCCGCGTCGGCTTCGAGGGGCGCCGGAGAACCCGTACGAAGAAAGACCTCGGCCGGCGATGAGTTTCGCGGGGAGCCCCGGTCTACCCCTGCGAACGGACCGAGACCCACGACGGACCGACCGACGCCTACGGGAGAGACTCGCATGTACCAGCAGATGATCTTCGTGAACCTGCCCGTGAACGACCTCGACGCCTCCAAGAAGTTCTTCACGGAGCTCGGGTACTCGATCAACCCCCGGTTCAGCGATGAGAACGCCGCCTCGGTGGTGATCAGCGACACCATCGTGGCGATGCTGCTCACCAAGCCGTTCTACGCGACCTTCACCAGGAAGGAGATCGCGGACGCCACCCGGACCAGCGAGGTGCTGCTGTGTCTGAGTGCCGAGAGCCGCGAGAAGGTGGACGAACTCGTGGAGAAGGCGGTCGCCGCCGGCGGTACCGCCTCGGAGAAGATCCAGGACATGGACTTCATGTACGGCCGCGCCTTCGACGACCTCGACGGCCACACCTGGGAAGTCGTGTGGATGAACCCCGATGTCATCGAGGGCTGAGGGCCGGGAGCAGGGCCCTAGCATGGGCGGGTGCAGACGATGCCCGCCCACGCGGCCCACCACGACGACCGCGAGATCGAGACGATCGAGGAGTTCGACGCGACCGTCTCGGCACGCGGCTCCCTCAGCGGGTACCGCGTCCAGGGCGTCGACCTGACGGACCGTACGCGCGAACTGCTCGCCACCGACGCGGCGGGCGCCGTCTTCCTCGGCTGCCCGATGCGCGACGACGCGGCGGCGAAGATCCGCGCGGACGGCGCCCTGGTCTTCCCGCCCATACCGGATCTGCCCTTCGACCCGTACCGCGGTCTGCTCTACTCCCCCGACGAGCTCTTCGCGTCCCTGTCCGACGGCGGTTACGAGGCGACGCCGGACGCCCGCTCGTACGCCTGGCTCCAGCGGACCAAGGCCGACCGGGACGTCTTCGCCTCCACGCTGCGCGCCGTCCACGACGACTCCGTCTCCGACGCACTCGACGAACTCCTCGTGGGCGCACGGGTGGTGGGGGTGATGGGCGGCCACGCGATGGCCCGCGGCACCGCGGCGTACGAGGGTGCCGCCCACCTCGGCCGCAGCCTGGCCCGCTCCGGTCTCACGGTCGCCACCGGCGGCGGTCCGGGCGCGATGGAGGCCGCCAACCTGGGCGCCTACGCCGCCCCGTACGACGACGGGATGCTCGCCGACGCCCTCAAACTGCTGGCGACCGCACCGACGTTCACGCCGTCGATCACCGAATGGGCGAGCGCCGCCTTCGAGGTGCGCGCCCGCTGGCCCGGGGGCGGCACCTCCGTGGGCATCCCCACCTGGTTCTACGGCCATGAGCCGCCGAACCCCTTCGCCTCCCACATCGCCAAGTACTTCGCCAACGCGACCCGCGAGGACGGCCTCCTCGCCCGCTGCGACCACGGGGTCGTCTTCCTCCCCGGCGCCGCCGGCACGGTGCAGGAGATCTTCGACAACGCCACCCCCAACTACTACGAGTCCCGCGGCGAGCCCACCCCCATGGTCCTCGTCGACCGCGCCCACTGGACGGAGAAGCTGCCCACCTGGCCCCTCCTCCGCTCCCTGGCCCGTGCCCGTTCCATGGAGTCGCGGATCGCCCTGGTCGACCGGATCGAGGACGCGCCTCAAGCGCTGGAGCGGCTCCAGGGGTGAGGGTGCGGTACGCGGCGAACCGGGATCGAACGTGTGGGGTGTTCGGCACCGGGCAAAGCCAACGGCTCGGACACTTCTTCGGATTGACAGTACTTATGGCGCGCTTATAAACCTGTGAGGCACATGGGGAAGCCGCCTCGCCGGCGGCGCCTCCGTCACCCCCCACTCCCCTGTGCTCCCCGTGAAGGGCAAACGTGTCCACATCTCCCCGCATCGCGCGCGCAGCGCGTTGTCTCGGTGTCGCCTCCGGTTCCGCCGTGCTCGTGCTCGGCGTCGCGGGCAATGCCATGGCCAGCAGCATCAAGGACTTCTCCGCCGTGGCGGAGTGCGACGGCGGCAAGGGCGTCATCCGCGTGACCGACGTGGACCCGCTGGGCGTCACGGCAGAGGTCACCGTCTACCTGGAGAACAACGGTGCCGACCTGCGCAGGGTCGGCACCCAGGTCATCGAGGACTCGACCGCCGAGGGTGTGACCATCACCTTCGACGAGAAGTGGAAGCCGAGGGCCGAGTACCGCATCCACATCACGGCGGACAAGTACGTCGACGACGACCTGCCGATCCTGGTCGCACCCGACGAGTCCTGCAAGAAGGCGGACGACACGCCGTCCGCCCCGTCCGCCCCCTCCGAAAGCCCCGACAAGCCAGCGAAGAAGGAGCCTTCCGAGGCCAGGCGGTCCCCCGCACCGCCGGCCTCGGAGACCACCCCGCCCGCGGGTTCGGGCGACGACGACAACCTCCCCTCGCCCGAGGGCGACTCCAACCTCGCGGAGACCGGTGCCGGCTCCCCCACCGGTCTCATAGCCGGTGGCGCGGCGGCCCTCGCCGTCCTCGGCGCAGGCGCCGTGTACTACAGCACGCGGCGCCGCGGATCCTCCATGCGCTGACCTGCCCCGTACGGCCGTGCGGCCCGCGCCGCGGTGAGGGGCGCGGGCCGCACGCGCGTCGGGGAGCCGCACACCAACGGCTCGCCCGCACGGCTGGGACCAGCGGCTCACCTCACCCGAACGTCGCCCGCTCCAGCCAGAAGTCCAGCAGCTCCCGGTCGCCCAGCACCTCCAGCCGACCGCCGTCCGGCGGCAGTCGGCGGTAGAAGGCGAGCAGCACCTCGGTGAGCGGGCCGCGCAGCGTGACGGTCGCCTTCTCGTGGCCTCGCCGCCAGCGCACGCCGTCCTCGGTGAGCTCGACGAACCACTCGGCGTTCACGTCGGCCATGGTGTCCGTGGCGTGGAGGTGGATGCCGTGGCCGCGGCCGCGCAGGTCGCCGGCGGCGTCGTGCGGCATGGTTCGCTGGACGAACTGGACGATCTCCAGCCACTCGTCGATCGCGTCGGCTGCGATCTCCGGCGCCACCTCGTACGGCAGCCCGGCGGCGAGCGTCGCGTCGGCCCGGTGGACGACCAGCTCATGGGTCATCCGGCGGGCCCAGAACCCCGCGGTCCGCTCCCAGCCCCAGGACCACACCGGCGCCTCGGGCCCGGCCTCCCGCAGCGTGGCGAGGAGCGCCTCCCCGGACTCCGCGAGCCAGGCGTCCAGTGCGGCCGGGTCGCCCCGCTTCTCGGGGCCTTCGTACAGCGGCACCCGCTCCTCGGGCACTTCTTCCTCCGCCCGGGTCCGTACGTTGAGTTCCACCCAGCGCAGGGAGCCGCCGGTATGCCGGACGAGCTGTTCCAGCGACCAGTCGGGGCAGGTCGGCACGGCCGCCGCCAGGTCCGCGCCGGCGGTCACGACCTCCCTCAACTGCCTGACCTGGCGCTCGATCTCGGCGCAGTAGCGGTCATGGCGGGCCCGGGAATCCTGTGTACGCAGCGTCATGACGTCGGACCCTACGCGTCCGGGGAGCCGCCGAGCACGAGGATTTCGGCGGCGTCGAAGGCCACGCCCACCTGGTCGCCGGGCTCCGGCGCGTCGCGCAGCGCGCATGCCGCCTCCAGGCGCGGGGCGCCCTCGGGCTGCAGGTGGACGGCGACATGGGTGCCCCGGAAGGTTCGCGCGGCCACGGTGCAGCGCAGCCCGTCGGCGGCGTCGACCAGCCGTACCCCGGCGGGCCGCACCAGCAGTGCGCCCGGCCCCTGCGGCGAGCCCTCGGGCACCGGCACCTTGCCCCAGGGGGTGGCGGCGGCCTGCCCCGACACCGTCGCGTCGACCACGTTGTCGAAGCCGAGGAAACGGGCCACGAACTCGTCCGCCGGGTGCTGCCACACCTCCAGGGGCGTACCGGACTGGGCGATTCGCCCGTCCCGCATCACCACGACCCGGTCGGCCAGCGCGAACGCCTCCCCCTGGTCGTGCGTGACCGCCAGTACGGTCATGCCCAACTCTGCGAACAGCTGGCGGAGTTCGACGACCAGTCGTTCTCTCAGCGAGCGGTCCAACTGGCCGAGGGGTTCGTCGAGCATGAGCAGCCGGGGGCGGGGCGCGAGAGCCCGGGCCAGCGCGACCCGCTGCTGCTCGCCGCCGGACAGCTCCCCGACCCGGCGGCGCGCGGCCCCCGGCAGCCCGACCAGCTCCAGCAACTCCCTTACGCGAACGGCTCGTTCGCCCTTGGCGGCGCCGTGCATCCGCGGCCCGAAGGCGACGTTGCCGGCGACGTCCCGCTGCGGGAAGAGCTGATGGTCCTGGAACATCAGGCCCACGCCGCGCTTGTGCGCCGGGACGCCCGACTGGTCGCGCCCGTCCAGGGACACTCGTCCGCCGTCGAGGGGCTGGAGCCCGGCGACCGCCCGCAGCAGGGTCGACTTGCCGCTGCCGCTCGGCCCCAGCACGCACACGATCTCGTGCTCGGCCACCTGCAGATCGACCCCGTCGAGCACGGCACGCCCGTCGAACCGTACGGTCGCGCCCTCGATCCTCAGCAACATCAGAACTCCCCCGTGCGATCGGTGCGGAGGCGCTCAAGCACCAGCAGGGCCACCGCGCACACCACCATCAGAATCGTGGAAAGGGCCATGGCCTGGCCGTAGTTGAGGTCGCCGGGCCGTCCGAGCAGCCGGGCCACGGCGACCGGCAGCGTCGGGTTGTCGGCGCGCGCGATGAACACGGTCGCCCCGAACTCACCGAGTGACACGGCGAAGGCGAACCCGGCCGCGACCAGCAGCGCCCGCCGTACGAGCGGCAGGTCGACCTCGCGCCACACCCGCCACGGCGACGCCCCGAGCACGGCCGCCGCCTCCCGCAGCCGTTGGTCCACCGCCCGCAGCACGGGCAGCATGGTCCGTACGACGAAGGGGACGCCGACCAGGGCCTGGGCGAGGGGTACCAGGATCCAGGAGCTGCGCAGGTCGAGCGGCGGTTCGTCCAGCGTGATCAGGAAACCGAAGCCGACGGTCACGGCGGACACCCCGAGCGGCAGCATGAGCAGCGCGTCGAAGCCTCGTACGAGCCGGTCCGTCGGGGAGGTCCTGCCGTTCTCGCGGGGGCGGGAGCGCAGGGTGAGGGCTGCCGCCGCGAGCCCGCCCACGAGGACGGCGATGGCGGTCGCGGCGCAGGCGTAACCGAGCGAGTTGCCGATCGCCTCGATCGGCGCCACCAGGAAGATCCCGCTGTCGTCGTTGGTCAGCTCCCGGTAGTAGCCGAACCCCGGCGCGTCGAGCGACCGCTGGACCAGCACGCCCAGCGGCAGCAGGATCAGCAGGACCACCGTGGTGAGGACCCCGGCCAGCAGTGCCCACTGCCCGGCCCCGCGGGGCCGCCGTGCCGTCTGCGACGCGTCGACCAGCCGGAGCGCGGTCTCCCGCCGCCGCACCGTCCAGGCGTGCACGGCGAGGATCAGCCCGACCGCCACGAACTGCACGAGCGTCAGCACGGCGGCCGTCGTCAGGTCGAAGATCTCCGAGGTCTGCCGGTAGATCTCCACTTCGAGCGTGGAGAAGGTCGGCCCGCCGAGGATCTGCACCACACCGAACGAGGTGAAGGTGAAGAGGAACACCATCAGGGCGGCGGCGGCCACGGCGGGGGCGAGAGCCGGCAGGGTCACCTTCCGCCAGGCGGCGAGCGAGGACGCCCCGAGCATGCGCGCCGCCTCCTCCTGCCGCGGGTCGAGCTGCGCCCACAAACCCCCGACGGTCCGTACGACGACCGCATAGTTGAAGAACACATGTGCGAGCAGAATCGCCCAAACGGTGGTGTCCAGCCGAACGCCCCACAGCTCGTCGAGCAGCCCGCCACGCCCGACGAGTGCCAGGAACGCCGTACCGACGACCACGGTCGGCAGCACGAAGGGCACGGTCACGACCGCCCGCAGCACATCCTTGCCCCTGAAGTCGAAGCGCGCGAACACATACGCGCCGGGGAGCGCGATCAGCAGGGTGAGCGCGGTCGAGACCAGCGCCTGCCAGGTGGTGAACCACAGCACGTGCCGGATCCCGGAGTCCCCCAGTACCTCCGCGATCCGCCCGAACTGCCAGCCTCCCCCGCGGTCCTCGCTCTTCAGTCCCCGTACGACGATCGCGGCGACGGGGTAGGCGAAGAACACCCCGAAGAACGCGACGGGCAGGGCCATCAGCCCGAGCCGCGCCGCGCTCCCCCTACGGGGTCCCCGCCGGGGCACGGCTTTCGCCGGCCCGGGATGCTCCTTCACTACTTCAGTACGAGCGAGGTCCATGACTTGACCCATTCGTCACGGTTCTCGGCGATCTTCGCCGGCGCCATGGTCTCCGGGTCCTTCGCGGCCGGGCCGTACTCCGTGAACTCGGCGGGCACGGACGCGCCTTCGAGGACCGGGTACACGAACATGTTGAGCGGCATGTCCTCCTGGAACCTCTTCGAGATCAGGAAGTCGATGAGCGCCTTGCCGCCCTCGGCGTTCCGCGCGTTGCTCAGCAGCCCCGCGAACTCGACCTGCCGGAAGCAGGTGCCGGTGGCGACGCCGGTGGGCGCGGTCTTCGGGCGCGGCTTGGCGTAGATGACCTCGGCGGGCGGCGAGGAGGCGTACGACACGACGAGCGGCCGGTCGCCGCCGGCCTTCTTGCCGTCGGTGGAGCCGGAGAACTCCTGGTAGTAGGCCTGCTCCCAGCCGTCGACGACCTTGACGCCGTTGGCCTTGAGCTTCTTCCAGTAACTCTGCCAGCCCCCATCGCCGTACTGCGCGGCCGTACCGAGGACGAATCCGAGGCCGGGCGAGGAGGTGGAGGCGTTCTCGGTGACGAGCAGGTCCTTGTACTCGGGCTTGATCAGGTCGTCGAACGACTGGGGCGGCTCGATCTTCTTCTCGCTGAAGTACGCCTTGTCGTAGTTGACGCAGATGTCACCGAAGTCGATCGGCGTGACCCGGTGCTCGTCCTTGTCGAGCTGGTACACGGCGCCGACCTTGTCGAGCCCCTTCGCCTCGTAGGGCTGGAAGAGGCCGTTGTCGAGCGCGCGGGACAGCAGCGTGTTGTCGACACCGAAGAAGACGTCGCCCTGCGGGTTGTCCTTGGTGAGAATCGCCTGGTTGACGGCCTGGCCGGCGTCCCCGCCGTCGAGGACCTTGACCTTGTAGCCGGACTCCTTCTCGAACGCCTTCAGCACGTCCTTGGAATAGCCGAAGGAGCCGTGGCTGACGAGGGTGACGGTCTTGGAGCCGCCCGACGCTGTGTCGCCGGACGACGACGAACCGCACGCGGACAGCGTGACGATCCCGAGGCCGACGGCCGCGGCGACGAACGTTCTGATGTGCACTGATGTCCTCCTGGGGGTGACCAGGAAGAGACGCGGCCCTGCCCGGGACTCCTCGGCGGGTTCCCGGGCAGGGCGCAACAGCTTGAGTGAAGACCGAACTTCCTACCCAGAATGACCTGGGCGAGGTTCAGAGGGTCTGCGGCCTGGATGCCGCACTCTCAGCGCTGTGGCGCTCCCCTGTCGGAATATGAAGATGTGTACGAAGGTCACCCTACCCCGTGGCCGGATTCCGACTCCTGCCGGTCCCGGCCGCCGGCGCTGCCCCGTAAGGGCCGGCTACCGCTCGGTGGCCGCGAGCTGGCCGCAGGCCCCGTCGATCTCCTGGCCCCGGGTGTCCCGGATGGTCACCGGTACCCCGTGGGCGGCGATGGCCTCCACGAACGCCTTCTCGTCCTCGGGCCGCGACGCGGTCCACTTCGAGCCGGGCGTCGGGTTCAGCGGGATGAGGTTGACGTGCACCGGCCTGCCCTTGAGCAGCCGGCCCAGCCGGTCACCCCGCCACGCCTGGTCGTTGATGTCCCGGATCAGCGCGTACTCGATGGACAGCCGCCGCCCGGACCTCGCGGTGTACTCCCATCCGGCGTCGAGGACCTCGCGCACCTTCCACCGGGTGTTGACCGGTACGAGGGTGTCGCGCAGCTCGTCGTCGGGGGCGTGCAGCGAGATCGCGAGTCGGCACTTGAAGCCCTCGTCGGCGAACCGGTGGATGGCCGGCACCAGCCCGACCGTCGACACGGTGATCCCGCGCTGCGAGAGCCCGAGCCCGTCCGGCTCCGGGTCGGTGAGCCGGCGGATGGCGCCGACGACCCGGTTGTAGTTCGCCAGCGGCTCGCCCATACCCATGAAGACGATGTTGGAGAGCCGAGCGGGCCCGCCGGGGATCTCCCCGTCGCGGAGCGCCCGCATCCCGTCCACGATCTGGTGGACGATCTCGGCGGTGGACAGGTTCCGGTCGAGCCCGGCCTGCCCGGTGGCGCAGAACGGGCAGTTCATACCGCACCCGGCCTGCGAGCTGATGCACATGGTGACCCGGTCCGGGTACCGCATCAGCACCGACTCGACGAGCGTCCCGTCGAACAGCCGCCACAGCGTCTTGCGGGTGGTGTCCTGGTCCGTCGACAGATGCCGGACGACCGTCATCAACTCCGGAAGCAGCGCCTCCTGGAGCTTGGTGCGCGCACCGGCGGGGATGTCGGTCCACTGCTCCGGGGCGTACGCGTACCGCGCGAAGTAGTGCTGCGAGAGCTGTTTGGCACGAAACGGCTTCTCCCCGATCGCCGCCACCGCGTCCTTGCGCTCGGCGGGCGTGAGATCGGCAAGGTGCCGCGGCGGCTTCTTGGCTCCGCGAGGGGCGACGAATGT
Organism: Streptomyces sp. NPDC042364; assembly: GCF_056437585.1. Taxonomy (NCBI): domain Bacteria; kingdom Bacillati; phylum Actinomycetota; class Actinomycetes; order Kitasatosporales; family Streptomycetaceae; genus Streptomyces; species Streptomyces sp. NPDC042364. The sequence goes on from NZ_JBWKAJ010000009.1 coordinate 122,795, forward strand.
GAGTTCTCCGGGTGCAGGCATAACCCTCCCAGTGTCGCAGATCAACTCCGGTGGCCCGGGCCGGAGCGAAATGGGGTGGTCATCCGTGGGTGCCTACTGGCGGCGTCGGCCGGCCTCGATCACTCCAGCTGCACGGGAGCGACCGGGAGCCGTTCTCTGTAGGGCCATGTGAAGGTGCGGTCGGGTTCGAGGTGGGCGTCCCCCCAGTGGATGGCATGGACGCCGTTCTCGACGTCGGCCGTGTAGAACACGCAGACCAGCCTGGTGGACGCCCCCAGCTCCTCGAACGCTTGGTGCAGCCCCAGGTACTCCTCGGTCGCCAGGTCTCCATCGACGTCGAACAGGGCCTCCGGAGGCTGCGGGCCGTGCGCCCGGAACAGCCGGTGCCGAGTGGGCGACGCGTTGGCGGGCAGCCGGGCCCTGTCCAGTGGCTTCGGCCTGTCCGCGTACCGGAAGGGGAAGAGGGCGTGATCGTTGATCACCGCATACTCGTATCCGCGTACGTCACGGACGGCTTCCCCCAGCTCGCGCGCCGTTTCCGCGAGGTTCTCGCGCACCACGCCCGCAAGGGCGACACCGTAGGGACTCCGCTTCTTCAGCCCCGCGGCAAGGTGCGCGGCATGAGCCTTCCCGTGCGCCTTGGCCAGTTGCACCGGAACCGCGGCGGCCAGCGCGCCGGCATGCCGCCCGAACCGCTCGACGGCCCAGGCCGACGGCCTGACCGGATGGCCACCCCACACCGACATACAGCGCCCCTCCCCCGGGTCCCGTCCCGCCTCTGAACTGTGTGACACGTACACGGAGCGCGTACAAGGGGGCGATCCGGCCAGGGCCGTGCGGGTGCGTGCCCCTGCCCGGCCGTCACACCAACCGGGACCGGGCCGGGTCCGCGCCCTGCCCTGACTGGAGCAGCGCCGGGGCGTGGGACCGCGATCGTCCGGGTTCCCGCCGCCTTCGCCGGCGGCTACGCCGATGTGTGTTCCAGGAGGTCCTTCAGATGCATCTCGTTGCGCGGCAGCTCCTTGCGGATCTGGGGGCGGACGACGAGGGGGACAAGGACCTTGCCGATGCCCCGGCCGTCGAAGCCGACCTCGACGGTGACGCGGGAGCGGCGGCCGTCGTCCAGCGGGGTGATCTCCCCGTGCACATGGCTGTGGACGGGGCCGTCGGTGCTCTCGAGACTCCAGGCACGCGGCGGCTCGTACTCGGTGAACCGCATGGTCATCGGAACGTTCCGGCGGCCGAAGTGCCGGGTGACGCGCACCCGGGAGCCGACACCGACCGGGCCGGCGTCCAGCGGCTCGCTGGCGACCGCGCTCTCCTGCCACTCGGGCAGATGGGAGAGGTCGCTGACATACGCCCAGACGTCCTCCGGGCGGCAGTCGATGTCGATCGATTCACGGAAGTCGGACATGAAGCCCGCCCCCTTTCAGCGTGATCCCCCTGGAGAAATCGTCCCACTCGACCGCCCACATGGCCACGGCTCGCCCGATCGCGGGCAGACGGCTGCGGGCCCCCGCCCTGTCCTCCATGTCCTCCAGGGCGGGGGCCCGCGTACACCGCGTGCCCGTGGGGCGTTCCGGTCAGCCGGAGCCCACGAACACCACCAGCAGCAGCCAGACCAGCGGAGCCGTCGGCAGCAGCGAGTCCAGCCGGTCCATGATCCCGCCGTGGCCCGGCAGCAGCGTGCCCATGTCCTTGATGCCGAGGTCCCGCTTGATCATCGACTCGCCGAGGTCACCGAGGGTGGCAGTGGCGGCGACCGCGAGGCCCAGGAGCAGGCCCTGCCACCACGCGCCGTCGTCGATGACGAACTGCATGAGCAGAGCGCCCGCGATCATGGCGAAGGCGACCGCGCCGAGCAGTCCCTCACGGGTCTTGCCGGGGCTGATGCGCGGGGCGAGCTTGTGCTTGCCGAAGCGCCAGCCGACGGCGTAGGCGCCCGTGTCGCTGACCACGGTCAGCACCAGGAACGTGAGGACCCGCTGCGGTCCGTCGTCCGCGGTGAGCATCAGCGCGACGAAGGTGGCGAGGAACGGCACGTAGAACGCGGCGAAGACGCCCGCCGTGACGTCCTTGAGGTAGTTCTCCGGCGGTTCCGTCATCCGCCACACGAGGACGGCGAGCGCGGTCAGCGCCATGGCCACCCAGGCACCCTCCGGGCCGCGCACATATCCGGCGACGACCATGGCGGCGCCGCCGACCGCGAGCGGTACGAGCGGCGCCTTGATGCCCTTGCGTTCCTGCAGGCGCGAGGTCAGCTCCCACAGTCCGACCACGACGGCGACCGCTATGACGCCGACGAAGACGGCCTTGACGATGAACAGCGACGCGACGATGACCGCGCCGAGCCCGACACCGACCCCTATGGCGGCGCTCAGGTCACGGCCCGCGCTCTTCTTCTGCGGGGCGGGCTGAGGGGCGTGGGGCATGGGCTCCGGCTTCTGCGGCGCCTCCCCGTGGGGGTGCGCCGACGGCATCTCGTCGCGGAACAGGGGGCCGGCCTGCCGAGCGGCCCCCCGGTCGTCGTCCTGGTTCCCGCCATGCGCGGGCACGTCGGGCACGATGGGCATGGGCTGAGTCTGCATCTGATGCCGGCCCTCAGGCGCATCGTACGGGGGACCCGCCGGGGCGTGCCCCTGGACAGGTCCCCGGTCGGTCGGCGCCCAGTACCCGGCTTGTGGCGGCGCTCCCCAGGAAGAGTCGTTCATCAGACCTCGAGGAGCTCGGCTTCCTTGTGCTTGAGCAGCTCGTCCACCTGGGCGACGTACTTCGCGGTGGTGTCGTCGAGCTCCTTCTCCGCACGGCGGCCCTCGTCCTCGCCGACCTCGCCGTCCTTGACGAGCTTGTCGATGGCGTCCTTGGCCTTGCGGCGCACGGAACGGATGGAGACCTTTGCGTCCTCGCCCTTGGTCTTGGCGACCTTGATGAACTCGCGGCGGCGCTCCTCGGTGAGCTCGGGGAACACCACGCGGATGATGTTGCCGTCATTGCTGGGGTTGACGCCCAGGTCGGAGTCGCGGATCGCCTGCTCGATGTTGCGCAGCGCGGTCTTGTCGAACGGGGTCACCACGGCCATGCGCGGCTCCGGCACGGAGAACGAGGCCAGCTGGTTGATCGGCGTCAGCGCGCCGTAGTAGTCGGCCACGATCTTGTTGAACATCGCCGGGTGCGCACGACCGGTGCGGATCGCGGCGAAGTCGTCCTTGGCGACCACGACGGCCTTCTCCATCTTCTCCTCGGCCTCGAGGAGGGTCTCTTCGATCACCACTTGCTCCTGCGTGTCTTGAGTAGGCCCGGCTGCTGTACGTGGTCACGTCGGCGGCCGGCTGCGTCGCGTCTTGTTCCTGCACGGTTCCCGACCGGCAGGACATTGTCCATCCCCCGGTCAGGCTCCGTCCCCCGGGCAGGGGAGGGACCCGGTCAGGCCCGGCTTCCCTGATCACCCACGAGAGTGCCGATCTTCTCACCCTTGACGGCCCGCGCGATATTGCCCTCCTTGAGAAGCTCGAACACGAGGATCGGGAGCTTGTTGTCACGGCAGAGCGTGATGGCGGTGGCGTCCGCGACCTTGAGCTCGCGGGTGATGACCTCGCCGTAGCCGAGGGAGTCGAACTTGACCGCGTCCGGGTTGGTCTTGGGGTCGGAGTCGTAGACCCCGTCCACCCCGTTCTTCCCCATCAGCAGCGCCTGGGCGTCGATCTCGAGGGCGCGCTGGGCGGCGGTGGTGTCGGTGGAGAAGTACGGCATGCCCATGCCGGCGCCGAAGATGACCACGCGGCCCTTCTCCAGGTGGCGCACGGCGCGCAGCGGGATGTAGGGCTCGGCGACCTGGCCCATGGTGATGGCGGTCTGGACCCGGCTGTCGATGCCTTCCTTCTCCAGGAAGTCCTGGAGGGCGAGGCAGTTCATGACCGTGCCGAGCATGCCCATGTAGTCGGAGCGGGCCCGGTCCATGCCGCGCTGCTGGAGTTCGGCGCCGCGGAAGAAGTTGCCGCCGCCGATGACGACCGCGATCTCCGCGCCGTCACGGACCACGGCCGCGATCTCCCGGGCGATGGCGTGCACCACGTCCGGGTCCACGCCGAGGCCACCGCCCCCGGAGAACGCCTCTCCGGACAGCTTCAGCAGAAACCGGCCGTGTACTTTGCCGTCGTCGCTCTTCTCGGGCTTGGTGGTCATGGAGATCTCGCCTCTTTACGTGTCGCACATACGAAGAAGGCCATTGCCGGTGGGGTGATGTTCGCATCCCATGCGCGGCAATGGCCTCCTCGTCAGATCTGCTGTCGTCCGTCACACGCGCGCGTGCGACGGCGTACGCGAACGACTGCTTCCGACCCTATCGGGACCGGGCGTCCGTCGCGGTACGGACTCAGATGCCGACCTTGATGCGCGTGAAGCGCTTCAGGGTGACACCGGCCTCGTCCAGAACCTTCTGGACGGACTTCTTGTTGTCGAGCGCGTACGGCTGACCGAGCAGCGTGACGTCCTTGAAGAAGCCGTTGAGGCGACCCTCGACGATCTTCGGCAGGGCGGCCTCGGGCTTGCCCTCGGCGCGGGTGGTCTCCTCGGCGACGCGGCGCTCGGACTCGACGACCTCGGCCGGCACGTCCTCCTTGGAGAGGTACTTCGGCGCGAAGGCGGCGATGTGCTGGGCCACACCCTTGGCGAGGTCGGCGTCGGCCTTGTCCAGCTCGACCAGGACACCGATCTGCGGGGGCAGGTCGGGCATGGTGCGGTGCATGTAGGCGTAGACGAAACCGTCGGCGAACTGCGCGAAGCGGTCCAGGACGATCTTCTCGCCGAGGTTGGCGTTGGCCTCGTCCACGAACGCCTGGACGGTCTTGCCGGCCTCGATCTCGGAGGCGAGCAGGGCCTCGATGTCGGCGGGGGAGGTCGCGGCGACGTGCGCGGCGATCGCGTTGGCGGCGGCCTGGAACTTGTCGCCCTTGGCGACGAAGTCCGTCTCGCACTTCAGCTCGACCAGGACACCGGAGGTGTTGTCGTCGGCGATGAGGGAGACCACGGCGCCGTTCTCGGCGGAGCGGCCCTCGCGCTTGGCGACGCCCTTCTGGCCCTTGATGCGGAGCGCCTCGACGGCCTTGTCGACGTTGCCCTCGGCCTCGTCCAGCGCCTTCTTGCAGTCCATCATGCCGGCGCCGGTGAGCTCGCGGAGCTTCTTGACGTCGGCGGCGGTGTAGTTCGCCATGAGTCTGTGAGTCCTTCTCGAAGTCTGGGAGATCGGAGATCCGCGCGGTCTGCGATCCGCATCCGGATGTCGGTACTCATCCGGCTGCGGGTATCCGACTCTGCGCCGACCTACGGGTGAACGGCGGGAGCGGAGTTCATGTCACCGCTCCCGCCGTCAACACGACGGACGCTGACCGGGTCAGGCCTGCTCGGCCTCGCCGGCCGGGGCCTCGGCAGCAGCCTCGGCGGGGGCTTCGGCGGCGGCCGGAGCCTCAGCCGGAGCCTCGGCGGCGGCCGGAGCCTCCTCCGCCTTCTTCTCGCCCTCGAGCAGGTCGCGCTCCCACTCGGCGAGCGGCTCGCCCGCGGCCTTCTCGCCCTTGTCGCCGGTGGCGACGCCGGAACGGGCGATGAGGCCCTCGGCGACGGCGTCGGCGATCACACGGGTGAGCAGGGTGACGGAGCGGATCGCGTCGTCGTTGCCCGGGATCTTGTAGTCGACCTCGTCGGGGTCGCAGTTGGTGTCGAGGATGGCGACGACCGGGATGTTGAGCTTCCGGGCCTCGCCGACCGCGATGTGCTCCTTCTTGGTGTCCACGATCCAGACGGCGCTGGGCACCTTCTGCATCTCGCGGATACCGCCGAGGGTCTTCTCCAGCTTGGCCTTCTCACGCGAGAGGACCAGGAGCTCCTTCTTGGTCAGACCCGACGACGCGACGTCCTCGAAGTCGATCTGCTCGAGCTCCTTGAGGCGCTGCAGACGCTTGTAGACGGTCGAGAAGTTGGTGAGCATGCCGCCCAGCCAGCGCTGGTTGACGTAGGGCATGCCGACGCGGGTGGCCTGCTCGGCGATGGCCTCCTGCGCCTGCTTCTTCGTGCCGACGAACATGACCGTGCCGCCGTGGGCCACGGTCTCCTTGACGAACTCGTAGGCGCGGTCGATGTACGACAGCGACTGGAGCAGGTCGATGATGTAGATGCCGTTGCGCTCGGTGAAGATGAAGCGCTTCATCTTCGGGTTCCAGCGACGGGTCTGGTGACCGAAGTGGACGCCGCTCTCCAGCAGCTCCCGCATCGTGACGACGGCCATGGCCGTTCTCCTTGATTTTTCTCGGTTGTGCCGCGGAAACCGGACGGCATCCGCGCCTGACGCCCGCGATGCGCCGTTGCCGCTAAGGACCGAGGGGCGCTGATACGGACCCGCGGGGGGCCTCGTACCGGGGCGTGCGAAGTCGACCCGGTGACCCGGATCGCCTTCAGAAGTGTACGGGACCCGCGAGGCGCCGGGTGACGCCGATATCCACAACCGGCCAGTACTCCACAGATCCCGGCCGTGGTCGCGCCACTCGCGGGACGCTTCGGGCATGTCTGACGAGCGAAGCAAGCGAGAAATCCGCCGAAGGGGTCCGGGCCGGGCGGGGCGGCCGGTGTGGCCCGGATGCCCGTGCGGGCCAGGCGGGCCAGGCAGGCCTGTCTGGTGGGGCTGGCGGGCCCGATTGGGGCGGGTGGGGCAGGTTGGACGGGTTGGACGGGTGAGGAGAGCAGGAAGGGTGGGCGGGTCGGTTGGGCCAGAGGGATCAGGCCGTTCGGGGCTGGTGGGTCGGCGGGGGCAGCCAGGCGGGGCGATGCGGGCACGTGGGCTTACGCGGCCGGGCGGGTCGGTGGGGCAGGGCTGGTCATCGCGGCGATGGGGGGCGGGCCGTTCGACGGTCGTGACCGGTCTGCTGACTGTGCTGCTGGCCATGGCCTGGACATCGGCGCCGCGGGCCGCACCGGGCACACCGGACCCATCCGGCGACTCCGCCGGGGCGGGCGGGGCGGACACGGTCCCCGCGGTAGCCCGGGCATGGCCCGTGGGCCTGCGGCCGCCGGTGGTGCGGACCTGGGAGCCGCCGCCGACCACCTACGCCCGGGGGCACCGAGGCGTCGACCTGTGGGCCCCCGCAGGTTCCCCCGTACGGGCCGTCGCCCCGGGCGTGGTGTCCTTCGCGGGCCGGGTGGCAGGCCGAGGAGTCATCTCGGTCGAACTGGGGAACACGGGCGCCCCACCACTGCGGACGACCTATGAACCGGTACGGGCATCCGTACGCGAGGGCGACGAGGTGGCACCGGGAGACATCCTGGGCACCCTGGAAGCCTCCCCTTCCCACTGCCCCACGTCCTGTCTCCACTGGGGTCTGCGCAGAGCCGACGCCTACCTGAACCCTTTGTCCCTGCTCCCACCCTGGCTACTCCGCAGAGGCCCGTCCCGCCTGCTCCCGGTACCGGCGTAGCGGTTCCCGAGGAGGGCATCCCACCGGCGCCGGGGCCATTCGGAGGCGCGGCGGCGGCCACCGGGGAGGCCCGTTCCAGCGGGCCCCGCTGCCACCGGCCGCACCGCGCGAAGCCGGGCCGGGGCACCGCCGCGCTGGGCACGGCAACCGTCCGGCCGTACCCTCGCCTCGCACGGCCGTACCCTCGCCTCGCACGGCCGTACCCTCGTCGCGCGCGGTCGCGCCTGGTCGCGCCTGGTCGCGCGCGGACGCAGCCCCGTCCCGGAGCCGGCCGACGAATCACCCGGCCCTTCCGCAACGCCGGGCGGCCCCCGGCGGGTGGGGCGGCGCGGTCAGCCCCGGACTCCTCGCAGGGCCATCGCGACCGCCGCGTCGGTGATGGCGTCCGGCTCCTCCGCCGCTCCCAGCTCGATCCGCCGCACAGCCGCGTCCACGACGCCCTGGAGCAACATCGCCGCCAACCGGGGCTCCGCCTGCCCCAACGCCGCCAGCGCCTCGACGATCATCGCGACCAGCCCGCCGTGCGCGGCCCGGATCTTCTCCCGGGCACCCGCGTCCAGCTCGCTCGCCGAGATCGCCACCACGGCCCGATGCCGCCGGTCCCCGACCAGCGCCAGCTGTTTGCGGACGTAGGCCTCGACCTTCTCCTCGGGCCGGTCGGCGGCCGCCATCGCCGCCTCGACCTCCGCCGCCCAGAGGGGGAAGTCGACCTCGCACAGCTCCTCGACCACGGCCGCCCTGGACCGGAAGTACTCGTAGACGGACGATCGCGCCAGCCCCGTGCGTTCGGCGAGGGCCGGGAACGTCAACGCCTCCGTCCCGCCCTCGGACAGCAGGGACCGAGCCGCGTCCAGCAGGGCGGCTCGCTGCATCGACCGGTGCTCGGCCACGGAGGCCGCTCGAATCCTTGGCACGTCGACCACTGTACGGACGGACCGCCACCCACGGGAGTGCCTTCCCCCGACCGGCCGTCGCTCAGCCCCGGGCCCTCACCGTGACACGCGCCCCGGGCAACCGCCGGCACACCGCACCGCATCCGCCACGACACTCACCGCAGACCCCACTCGCACCACCGCCGCGAACCCACGGCGTCCCACTGCTGATACGCCGGCCACGGCCGGCCGCAGCTGTCACGACCGCTCCCGCATCCGGCTGCCCGGCCCGAGCCGCTCCAGGCCAGGGCCGACCCGTCCCCCGGCCCTCGCCACTCCGGCTCAACGGCCGAAACTCGCCAGCTTCGCCCGCAGCTGCAGCACCGACTTCGTGTGGATCTGGCTCACCCGGCTCTCGGTGACCCCGAGCACGTTGCCGATCTCGGCGAGTGTGAGCCCCTCGTAGTAATACAGCGTGACGACGGTCTTCTCGCGCTCGGGCAGAGTGTTGATGGCCCGCGCCAGGAACCTCCGCAGCTCCCGGTCCTCCGCCACCTCGACCGGGTTGTCCGCGGCGGTGTCCTCCAGCGTGTCCATCAGACTCAGACGGTCACCACCCTCACCCCCGACATGCAGCAGCTCTTCCAGTGCCACCACATTGGCCAGGGACAACTGACTGAAGACGGCGTGGAGTTCGTCGACCTGGATACCCATCTCCGCGGCGACCTCCCCCTCGGAGGGGGTACGTCTGAGGCGGGACTCCAGAGTGGCGTACGCCCGCTCCACGTTGCGGGCCTTCTGCCGCACGGAGCGTGGGATCCAGTCCAGCGCGCGCAGTTCGTCGATCATTGCGCCCCGGATCCGGGTGATCGCGTAGGTCTCGAACTTGATCTCCCGGTCGATGTCGAACTTCTCGATCGCGTCGATGAGCCCGAAGACCCCGGAGGAGACGAAGTCCGCCTGTTCGACGTTGGCCGGCAGGCCCACGCTCACCCGGCCCGCGACGTACTTCACCAGGGGTGAGTAGTGGAGGATCAGCTGCTCGCGCAGTCGTTCGTCGTTCGTCGTCTTGTACGTCCGCCACAGCTCGTCGAGTGTCGAGGGGGCGGGCGGGCGCACGGTGCCGCGAGCGGCGGACGGTACCGCCGCCCGGTCAGACCCGGAGGTGTGCTGGGGCATTCGTCGCCTTGTGCCGTTCTGCCGTGAACTGGGGATGCCTGGGTGAGCTGTCGGTCTGATGTCGAGATGCCTGCCTGATTCGGAATCCTCGTGAGCGTAGCGTGACTGGGGTGTCGCAGTGCGCGAACATCGAGGGATCACCCGGGCGCAGATACGTTCCGCTGGGAGCACTCCAGGGTGGCGGCGGTCGCACTGCGTGACGGGCGTGCGGTGCCCAACTACCGGAAACCGCAAGGCTGTCGACGTTCCCCCGGACGGCCGAACACCCTCGGTCAACTTGGCCTCCGATCCGAAGAAACGGAGATCATCGCCTGGCGTGTCAACTTCCAGCTGTCGCCGTGTCGTTCGACGTAACCAAGTGCGCGGAGTTCGTACAGTCTCCCGACCGCGTCGTCCACGGTCGTCCCCGCTCCTCTGGCCACCGCGTCGACGGCCGCCGCGCCCCGTCCCGGCAGCGCCGCGAGCACCTGTCGCGCGCCGGGTTCGAGCAGGTCACGAGGGAGGATCGGGCCCCGCTTGTCGGGCGCGAACTCACCCATGTCACCTACCAGCTCGACGACTTCCGCGGCGTCCGACACGAGCACGGCGTCGCCCCGCAGCAGCTCGTGCACCCCCGCCGACAGGGCCGAGGTCGCCGGTCCGGGCACACCCATCGTGAACCGCCCCAGCCGCTGCGCGGCCCGCGCCGTGACCAGGGCTCCGCTGCGGTGCGCCGCCTCGACGACCACGGTGCCCCTGGTGAGAGCGGCGATGACCCTGTTGCGCAGGATGAAGCGGCTCTGGGTGGGATGCTCCCCCGGCGGCAACTCGCCCACCACGAGCCCTTGTTCGGCGATCCTGTTGATCAACTGGGTATGGCCCCGGGGATAGGGCCGGTCCACCCCGCAGGCCAGCACGGCGACGGTGGCCCCGCCGACCCCGAGCACACCTCGGTGAGCGGCCCCGTCCACGCCGTAGGCCCCGCCGGACACCACCACCCAGCCCCGCTCCGCCAGCCCCGCCCCCAGGAGGGCCGCCATGTGCGCCCCGTACTCCGTGCACGCCCTCGCCCCTACGACGGCCACGGACCGCAGGGCCCACATCCGCGTATGGGCCTGCCCTCGCACCCAGAGCCCGACCGGTCTCCCGTCCCCGAGATCATCCAGCTGTCCGGGCCACTCCGCGTCCCCGGGCACCAGAAACCTGACCCCGGCCGCTCGCGCCTCGGCCAGGTCGCCCTCCGGATCGGCGCGGTCGGCCCGGGACCGCAGCCCCGCCCACCGTTTCTCCGACGCGCCCGGCAGCGGACCACCGCTCCCGGAGAGCCGCCGCGCCGTCTCCCCGGCGCCGAGTTCCCGCAGCCACCGCCCGGCTAGCTCGTCCCCGGGTTCGATGACACGGGCAAGGAAGGCCCGGTCGATCCGCTCGGCGTCCGGCGCACCGCCACCGGTCATGACCCACCCACCGACATGTCGCACCGCTCCGGCCTCATGCCAGGGCTCCGATCGCCATCGGCACTCCACGCGGAACGCCGGTGCGCAGTTGCAGAGCCAGATTGACGTCCGCCGCGTCGGGACGCTCGTGGCCGACGAGGTCCGAGATCGTCCAGGCGACCCGCAGGACCCGGTCCAGTCCCCGTGCGGTCAGAATGCCCCGCTCCAGACTCCGCTCGGCCTCGTCCATGGCACCCGGCGCCGCATGCCACCTACTGCGCAGCTCACGCCCGGGGATCTCGCTGTTCGTGCGCCAGGGCGTGCCGGCCAGCCGCAGTGCGGCTCGTTCCCTGGCGGCCCGCACACGGTCGGCCACCGTCGCCGTGGACTCGCCCCGGGCGCCTCGCTGGGTGAGCTCGGACCGGCCGACACGGTCGACCTCGACGCGGAGATCGACCCGGTCCAGCAGCGGCCCGGACAGCCTGGACTGATAACGGCGGATCAAGGCGGGGGAACACTCGCACAGGTCGTCGGTCCGCGAGAAACGGCCGCACGGGCACGGATTGGCCGCGAGCACCATCAGGAACCTCGCCGGGAAGCGGACGACCCCGGCACTGCGCGCGATCACCACGTGGCCCGCCTCCAACGGCTGGCGCAGGGCATCCAGCGCCTGGCCGCTGAACTCGGGAGTCTCGTCGAGGAAGAGCACCCCGCGGTGGGCCAGCGACACCGCGCCGGGCCGCGCGACGCCCTGACCGCCCCCGACCAGGGCCTGCATCGTCGCCGAGTGATGCGGCGCGCAGTAGGGCGCCGCATCCACCAGCGGCTTCCCCACCGGCAGCAGACCGGCGATCGAGTGGACCGCCGTGACCTCCAGGGACTCCTCCCTGCCCAGTCTCGGCAGGATGGCCGGAAGCCGCTCCGCGAGCATCGTCTTGCCCGCTCCCGGTGGACCTTCCAGGAAGAGGTGGTGCCCGCCGGCCGCCGCCACCTCCACGGCCGTCCGCGCCGCGAGCTGCCCGACGACATCGGCCAGGTCGTGCCCCAGGTCCTGCTGCGCGGCGCCCGTGGTGTGCATACCGGTGGCCGCGCCCGTGCCCGGCATGCGCAGCCCCGCCAGCAGGGGATCCGGACGTCCCTCATCGGGCTCCTCGTCCGGCACGGGCTCGTCGGCGAGGACCGCGATCAGCTGCCGCAGGGTGCGAACGCCCAGGACGGACACGCCGGGCACCAAGGACGCCTCCGCGGCCGCGCACTCCGGCACGACGACCTGTTCGTATCCGGCCTCGGCGGCGGCCAGTACGGCGGGCAGGATGCCACGCACCGGGCGGACCCTCCCGTCGAGTCCCAGCTCACCGATCATCACGATGTCGCAGAGCACGCGCGGATCGATCCGCTCGGAGGCGCCCAGGACCGCGCTGGCGACCGCGAGGTCGAAGCCGCTGCCGGCCTTGGGTACCGACGCGGGGCTGAGCCCGACCGTCAGTTTCTTCTGCGGCCACTCGGCGCCGGAGTTCACCACGGCCGCCCTGACCCGGTCCTTGCTCTCCGTCAGGCTCTTGTCCGGCAGCCCCACCAGCGTGAACGCGGCCACGCCCGGCTCGAGGTCCGCCTGGACCTCGACGACGACGCCTTCCACGCCCACGAGTGCCACGGAGCAGGTGCGGGCGAATCCCATCAGGCCACCCCCCGTACGTGTTCCACCACGGGTGCGCCGCGGTGGGGCAGGAGGACTCCGACGACATCGATGCGGACCCCGCCCGGCGGGGCCCCTCCGTGTTCCTGGAGCCACCGTTCGGCGAGAGCGCGCAGACGTCCCGCCTTGGTGGTCGTGACGGCGGCCATCGGGTGTTCGAAAGGGCCGGCCCTTCGGGTCTTGACCTCGCAGACGACCAGGGCGTCCCCGTCCCGGGCCACGATGTCGATCTCACCGGTCCTGCCGCAGCGCCAGTTGCGCTCCATGACCGTCATCCCGGCCTCGGCCAGCCGCCGCGCGGCCAGCTCCTCGCCGTACCTGCCGAGTGCTCCTCGTGCGTTGCCCATGTCGGCACCACCTCCGGCACCCACACTCAGGTCATCCCGGCCCGCTATTGGATCTCGGTGGAAAAGTCGACGATTGTGGACAACCTCGTCACCCGCCGGGATGACGGCCGGCGGAGGGCGACCGTTGGAGGACGGCGGAGGACGGCGGAGGCCACCGCCTCACCACGGCCTCAGCTGCCCGGCAGTTCCAGATCGCTCTTGTTCAGCTCCTCGATGTTCACGTCCTTGAACGTGAGCACCCGCACCTGCTTCACGAACCGGGCCGGCCGATACATGTCCCACACCCAGGCGTCCGCCATGGACACCTCGAAGAACACCTCGCCCTGCACCGAGTGCACCTGCATCTCGTAGTCATTGGTGAGATAGAAGCGCCGCTCGGTCTCGATCACGTATTTGAACAGACCGACGACATCGCGGTACTCCCGGTAGAGCTTCAGCTCCATCTCGGTCTCGTACTTCTCGAGGTCCTCGGCGCTCATGGCATGTTCCCCTTCAGCCGTGCGATCCCACCATTGTGCGCCAGCCCCGCACGCCTCTAGACAATTTCGGTCTCGAGGACCACGGGACGGGCCGGGGGACCCTCGTCGAGCAGCGTGCGCAGCAGTTCGGCGAGTCTGGTCGGGTACACAGTCTCATGCGTGCGGGTGAGTTCCCCGCACGTCCACCAGCGTGCTCCCGCGACGCTGCGCAGTTCCAGTCGGGTCAGACCCGCCGGCCCGGGCAGCGGCCGGTGCGCGACCGCCGTACGGGCCAGGTAGTACCACTCGTCCTGGTCCCAGCGGCGCCCGGCGAAGGGGAAGGAACACCTCCGCCGCCAGAGGACCTGGCCGAGCTCGGCGTCCGTGATCCCGGTCTCCTCGGCGAGCTCCCGCAGCGCGGCCTCCTCCAAGGTCTCCGCGCCCTCGACGCCACCGCCGGGGGTGAACCACCAGTCGTCCGAGGGATCGTCCGGTTCGTGGCCGTGCAGCAGCAGGATCCGATCCTGCGGATCCAGCAGGATCACCCGCGCCACCTTGCGCAGTCCGCCCTCGTAGGTGTCCTCGGCCGCCTCCCCGGCATCCCGGGCACCGCCGTCGTACGGGCTGTAGGAGGCCCCGTTCGACGAAGCCGGAGACTGGGTGCGCGGCGGCGGCTCCGACGACGCACCGTACGACGGCTCGCGCGGCGGCTCAGCCGACACCGGCGGGCTCCGTCCGCACCCGGTCACGGCCGCCGAGCCGCTTGGCCACGGGCCCGTAGGCCGCGCCGCCCAGCACGAGCAGCATGCCCACGACCAGCGCGGCGGTGATCAGCCGCAGCGGGCCGGGAGAGGACAGCGCGCCCAGCTTCTCGAAGCCCGTGGGGCGGGCCAGCATGCCGTCCATGGGCCAGACGACGGCGTCCACGCGCGCGTCGACGTTGCCCCGCGGCACCGTGCCCTGGCCGGCCTCGGTGAGGTGCGCGGTGGAGTCCAGGGAGCCGCTGCGCTCGTCGCCGAGCAGGAAGAGCCGGCCCTTCGGGACGGTGATCTCGGGGATGCCGGTCAGCTCGGCGTCCTGCCCCTTCGGCAGATACGCCTCGTCGATCTTCTTGCCGTTGACGGTCAGCTTGCCGTCGGTGCAGCAGGCGACCGTGTCCCCGCCGACCGCGACGACCCGCTTGACCATGGGCGAGTTGCCCCAGGCCTCCTCCCGGAAGACCACGACGTCACCGCGCTCGATGTCGGCGCCGTCGATCCGCTGGGCCAGGATGCGGTCCCCGGAGGTGATGGTGGGGGCCATGGAGTCGGTCGGCACGGTGTAGGGCTGGTAGACGACGGCACCCCACAGGAAGCCGCCGAGGAAGAGCACGCAGCCGAGGGCCACGGCCAGCCCCGACAGCTTGCTGCCGAGCCGTCCGCGGCCCTCGTCCGTACGGCCTGTCGTCCCGCTCATCCCAGTGCTCCCCCAGTTCGGAGATTCGATCGCCCGGGCGTCGTTCGGAGCCGCGGATGATCGGCGATCTGGGACGGCACCCTACCCGGCGGTACCCGCGCCAGAAACCCTCGGGCTCTCGGCCGCGAGGAGGCGGCGCCGGCGCCACAGCACCAGCGGAACCGCGCCCGCGAGACCGAGTGCGCCGGGCGCGGCGGCACTGAGGTTCTGGTCGAAGGTGTCCGGAACCGGCAGCGTGGACCAGCGGGTGGGCGGCCAGGCGACCACGATGGCGCGGCCGACGACGTTGTCCACGGGGACCATCCCGCGGTTCTTGTCGCTCTGGTGATAGCGGGAGTCCAACGAATTCTGACGGTGGTCGCCCATGACCCAGATTTTGCCCTTGGGTACCTTCACCTTGAACTGACCGCCGGTGTCGTCGACGGTGCAGGGGGTGTTGCCCGGGTACACGTACGGCTCGTTCAGCGCCTTGCCGTTGACCTTCAGGGGGCCCGTGCCCTTGCACTCCACCGTGTCGCCGGCGACGCCGATGACCCGCTTGATGAGGTCCTTCTCCTCGGCGGACGGCATCAGGCCGATCCAGCCGAGGACCCGCTGCACGGGGTTGGGCTCCAGGGTGGGCTCGCCGTTCAGCCAACCGGCCGGGTCGTGGAAGACGACGACCTCGCCGCGCTCCGGCTCGGAACCGAACCAGGGGGTGAGTTTGTCGACCAGGACCCGGTCGCCCTCCTGGAGGGTGTTCTGCATCGAGTCCGACGGGATCGAGAACGCCTGCACGAGGAAGGTCTTGATCAGCAGCGCGAGGACCAGCGCGATCCCGATCAGGATCGGCAGCTCCTTCCAGAAGGAGCGCTGCTTCTTCTTGGGTGTCCGGTTCTGCTCGCCGTCGTCCGTCGAGGTCCGGGCGCCTTCCCCGTCCGCCCCGTCCGGGTGGTCACTCCCGTCGGACACGGAACCCTCGGAACGCACGACGTTCTCCGCGGCCGGGGAAGCCGCCTCGTCGGACTGCTCGGGCCGTTCCTCGGAACCACCGTGTCCGGACCGTGCGCCGACCGCCAAATCCCCCACATCCACTCCTCACGCCGTACCGCCGCCCGCGCCACATCCGGTGCAGGCCCACCACTCCCATAACGAGCGGGAGTTCCGCAGGGGTCGGGAGGGGGATCAATCCGTTTCGATCCGCGGGGGCCACCCTATGCGAAGCGCCGAGGGCGGTGGTCGACCCGCTCGGCACGGCGGAGAACGTGTCCGGCTCCTCCAACTGCCCCCAGTGGCCGACCGGCCAGGCGATGACCACGGCCCTGCCGACGACGGCGTCCTCGGGGACCGTACCGCTGAACCGGGCCGTCTTGGAGTCGTCAGACTGATGGGCGCGTGAATCGGCCGAGTCCTCCCGGTGGTCGCCCATAACCCAGAGCCGTCCCTGGGGCACGGTGACCTGGAACTCCTGGGTGGAGGGCTTGTTGCCCGGGTGGATGTAGGCCGTCTCGTCCAGCGGCATGCCGTTGACGGTCACGCGGCCCTGGAGGTCACAGCACTTGACGGTGTCGCCGCCGACCGCGACGACCCGCTTGATCAGATCCTTCTCGTCATCGGACGGGAGCAGTCCGATGAACTGCAAACCCTCCTTGATCTGCTTGATGACGATGGGGTCCTCGGTCGCGGGCGTGGTCTGCTCGTCCTCCAGCCAGCCGCCGGGGTCCTTGAAGACGACCACGTCCCCCCGGGTCGGTTTCGAGCCGAACCACGGGGTGAGCTTGTCGACCAGGACGCGGTCGCCGATCTGGATCGTCTGCTCCATGGAGCCCGACGGGATCACGAACGCCTGCACGAGGAAGGTCTTGAGGACCAGCGCTATCACGACGGCGACGCCGACCAGGAGCGGGATCTCCTTGACCGCCGAGCGGCGCCTGCGACGTTTGATCTTGCGGGCGAGCTTGCGCCGTTCGACCCGGCTCGGCCGGGCGGCCCCGCCGGCCCGCCGGGTGCCGGTGGGCAGCAGATTCTCGGACGGGGCGCTGGGGGCGCCCCGGGGCCTGCCACGGTTACCCATGCGCACCGCCGCCGGCGGGCACGCGCGCGTAGGCGTCGGGGCGGTGCAGACGCGTCCAGTGGTCCGCGGGCCAGGCGATCCAGTCGGCCCTGCCGATCACGGCGTCGAGGGGGATCATGCCGCCGCCCGGGGATCCCAGGTGGTTGCGGGAGTCGCTGGAGTCGCCGCGGTGGTCGCCGAGGAGGAACAGGCGCCCCTCGGGTACGACCACGTCGAAGGGCACCGTCGACGGGCTGTCCCCCGGGTACAGAAACGACGACTCGTCGACCGACCGGCCGTTCACCTCAAGCCTCCCCTCCTGGTCGCAGCAGACCACCCGATCTCCCCCCACGCCGACAACGCGCTTGATGTAGTCGGCGTTCCCGAAGTAGCCGGTGCCGTCGAAGACGACGACGTCACCGCGCCGCGGCTCAGAACCGAAACCGTACGCCAACTTATTTACGAGAACGCGGTCCCCGATCCTCAATGAACGCTCCATTGAGCTGCTGGGAATCTGGAACGGCTGCATCACGAAGTTGCTGAAGAGCGTCAGAAAAAGCAGGCAGATCAGTACGGCAAGGGTGTATCGCCCACCCGGAACGGACTCGGTGGCCCGGCCGGCCCACGCGAAACGCGACCGCCCCTCCGGCCGCTCCGTGTCCGAGGTCTCCTCGGAACCGGCCGGGACGGATGACGTCCCGGCTTCGGAAGGGCGGGGGGAGCGGTCGCGCTCCTTGTACTGCTGTGCCTCGGTGTCCATCGGGGCCAGATCGTATCCGGCCCCTCTGTGACACGTGAGCGCGCGCTCAGTTCTCGCGCTTCTCCTTGATCTTCGCCGCCTTGCCGCGCAGCTCGCGCAGGTAGTACAGCTTGGCGCGACGGACGTCACCGCGGGTGACGAGCTCGATCTTCTCGACGATCGGGGTGTGCACCGGGAAGGTGCGCTCGACGCCGACGGAGAACGAGACCTTGCGGACCGTGAAGGTCTCGCGGACACCGGCGCCCTGGCGGCGGATCACCACGCCCTTGAACTGCTGCACACGGGAGCGGTTGCCCTCGATGACGCGGACGTGGACGTTGACGGTGTCACCCGGACGGAAGGCCGGGATGTCGCTGCGCAGCGACGCGGAGTCGACGGAGTCGAGCAGGTGAGACATTGCGTCTGCTTTCTTCGCCCATGCCACAGGTCATAGGCGGGAGCTAGGTTTTCCAGGAGGATGCTGTCCGTGTCGGGGCGGGCGTCGTGTCCCCCTGTGGCAGGGGCGCACGCCGGACGACGCACAACAGCGGCCTATTCTTCCACGCCCTCCAGCCGACGCCAAAATCGGCCGTAGGGCTCGCCCTCCGGATCAGGGGCCCAGCCCAGGATGGAGAGCATCTCGCGGTCCTTCTTGTCGAAGGCCCTGGGGTCGCAGCGCTCGACGAGGTCGGGCCGGTTGGCCGTCGTACGCCTCAGTGCCTCGTCCCGGCGCCAGCGCGCGATCCTCCCGTGGTGGCCGCTGAGCAGCACCTCGGGGATGTCCCGGCCGCGCCACTCCGGCGGCTTCGTGTAGACCGGCCCCTCCAGGAGGTTGGCCATGGCGCCGGGCGCGAAGGAGTCGTCCTGGTGGGACTCGGCGTTGCCGAGGACACCGGGGAGCAGACGGGCCACGGCCTCCGTGATGACGAGGACGGCCGCCTCTCCTCCGGCGAGCACGTAGTCGCCGATGGAGACCTCGTACACGGGCATCCGCGTGGCGTACTCGTCGATGACACGGCGGTCGATGCCCTCGTAGCGGGCCGGGGTGAAGACCAGCCAGGGCCGCTCGGAGAGTTCGACGGCGAGGGTCTGGGTGAAGGGGCGGCCGCTCGGGGTGGGGACGATGAGGGCGGGCCGCCGGGCACCGGTCTCGTAGCCGTCGGCGAGGACGGAGTCCAGTGCGTCGCCCCAGGGTTCGGTCTTCATGACCATGCCGGGGCCGCCACCGTACGGCGTGTCGTCGACGGTGTTGTGCCGGTCGTACGTCCAGGAGCGCAGATCATGCACGTGCACGTTCAGCTGTCCACGCGCGCGTGCCTTCCCGACGAGGGAGACGTTCAGGGGGTCGAGGTACTCGGGGAAGATCGTGACGACGTCGAGCCGCATCAGGCCTCGTCCCGGGACGACGCGATCTCCGCGCGGTCGTCGATCAGTCCCGGCGGCGGGGCGATGACCGCGCGCTGCTCCTGGAGGTCGATCTCGGTGACGATCTCCTCCACGAAGGGGATCATCACCTCGCTGCCGTCGGGCCGCTCGACGATGAAGAGGTCCTGGGAGGGCAGGTGGGAGATCTCCGTGATCCGGCCGACCTCGACCCCGTCCTTCGTGACCACGTCGAGGTCGATCAGCTGGTGGTCGTAGTACTCGTCCTCTTCCTCGGGCAGTTCGTCCGGGTCCACCTCGGCGATCAGGAGGGTGTTGCGCAGCGCCTCGGCGGCGTTGCGGTCCTTCACACCTTCGAAGCGCAGCAGGAGGCGGCCGCTGTGCACCCGGCCGGTCTCGATGGTGAGGGGCCCCGCCGAGGCGGGGTCGGTGGCCAGTACGGCGCCGGGCGCGAGCCTCAGCTCCGGCTCGTCGGTACGTACCTCGACGGTGACCTCGCCCTTGATGCCGTGGGCGCGGCCGATCCGTGCGACTACCAGCTGCACTGTGCTTGATCTCCTGTCATCGGACGGTCCGGCCGACCGTACGACATCGGGCCGGGGACGGCTCGATGGCCTTCCCCGGCCCGAGCCGGTGCTGCGAACTGCGTCAGCGGACGTGGTCCACGTCGACCAGGTCGACACGGACTCCGCGGCCGCCGATGGCGCCCACGACGGTGCGCAGGGCGCGGGCGGTACGGCCGTTGCGGCCGATCACCTTGCCGAGGTCGTCGGGGTGGACCCGGACCTCGAGGACGCGCCCGCGGCGCAGGTTGCGCGAGGCGACCTGTACGTCGTCGGGGTTGTCGACGATGCCCTTGACGAGGTGCTCGAGAGCCTCCTCGAGCATGCTCAGGCCTCGGTCGACTCAGACGAAGAAGACTCGGCGGCGGCCTCGTCCTTCTTCTCAGCCTTCTTCTTCTGGGTGATGGCCTCACCCTTGCCCTCGTCGTCGCCGCCGAGGGACTCGAACGACGGACGCGTGGACTTCGGCTCGGCGACGAGGAGCGGCGCCGGGGCGGGCTCGCCCTTGAACTTCTGCCAGTCGCCGGTCTTCTTCAGGATGGCGAGCACGGGCTCGGTCGGCTGCGCGCCGACACCCAGCCAGTAGGCGACACGGTCCGCGTCGACCTCGATGACCGACGGGTTGTACGTCGGGTGGTACTTGCCGATCTCCTCGATCGCACGACCGTCACGACGGGTACGGGAGTCGGCGACGACGATGCGGTAGTGAGGCGAACGGATCTTGCCCAGACGCTTCAGCTTGATCTTGACTGCCACGGGAGTGGGTTCTCCTGGATTTGACGTGGTTGGGCACGGCGGAAATGCCGCGTGGGGTTGCGGTACCCGAGTGCCCGATGGACGCGTCAGCCGGAGGAGAGAGGGGTCCTGTGCGGCTGTCGAGTACAGCTAGCCATTCTGCCACACCTCACGGGTCGCGGTTGCCGCGAGGGGGGCGCGTGCGGCCATGACTGAGCGGCACCCCGCGTCGGGGGTGCGTGTGCGCTCAGCGCCGCGTGGAGGATGCCGCGGGGACGGCACCCTCCACTGCCCATTCGACGCGCGGCTCGACGTACGACTCACTGGTACGGCCGCCACGAGCAGCCGTCCGTTCAGTTCGTCGTCGCGTCACGCCGCGCCCACGACCTCCGGGATACGGAAGGGCTTTCCGCAGCCGCCGCAGACGATGGGGGCCTGGGCGAGTACGGAGGGGACGACCCGGACGTTGCGGCCGCAGTCGCAGACCGCCTTGACCCGGACGCCGCCGCCGGAGGAGCCGTGGCGGGCGGCCGGGCCCCGGAAGCTGCGGGCCGTGTCGGCGGAGGTGGCCGCCGTGTGGGCCTTCAGGGCGCGCTGCAGTTTCTCGATGGTGGGGCGGTAGCGACGCTTCGCCTCGGGGTTGAGGGTGACCAGCGAGAAGCCGCTGCTGGGGTGCGGTTCCTCGGGATGGTCCAGGCCCAGTTCCTCGGCGATCGCGAGGAATCTCCGGTTGTGGTAGCGGCCGGCGCGGGAGGTGTCGCGGACCCCGCGGGCGGCGGCGATGCCGTGGACTGCCTCATGGAGCAGTCGCTCGAAGGAGAGCTCGTGCCCGCAGGCGGACGACGACTCTCCGATCAGGGACTCGGGAGCGGCAAGATCCGGCAGCTCGGGGTGGTACCGCTGAATGTCGGCCCACGCCTGCGCCAGCTCTGCGGCGAGAACGGGTGGTGTCTGTGTCGTGCTCACGTAATGAGAACGAGCCTGAGTGCCCGTGTGTTCCGATTCCGGGCCATCCCAAATAATTTGCACGTACCCGTCAGTTGCCGCTAGTGCGTCCCGACGAGGGCGGGTGCGCTGATCTGCGGAGAAGCCTCGCAGCTCCACGCAAGGCGGTACGTAGTAACACGTAGCCCCGGCGCGTAGACAAGGTCCGGGCGCCGGGACACCTGTGGTCGTCGGATGCGCAAGGGGCGTTTCGGTCGCTCGCGACGGAACGGATCGCTCTAGTTAGCGCGCGTCGCTCTAGTAAGCGCGCGCCACGACCGCGACGTTACCGGGTGCGTCATAGGAGTCGGGCACCGACCCGTCCTCGGCGACGAGACACCGTACGGTCGCGGCGTGCTCGGCGAGCCCGGCCTCGCCCTCCTCGCCGAGGGTCGACCAGGGAATGCGCGCCCAGCCGCCGGCACCGGCGGCCTCGACGGCCTCACCGATCGTCGACACCTCGGTCGTGCGGGACTCCCGCCGCTCACGCGACTGTTCCAGGAGCAGCGCCTGGTCCTCTTCGAGGACCGTGGGCAGCAGCCCCACGAGGGAGTCGACGGGGACCGCTTCCTTGCCGCCGGGGATGCGGCGGGCGAGCATCGCGGTGCCGTCCTCCAGGTCGCGGGGGCCGATCTCGATGCGTACGGGGACGCCCTTGAGTTCCCAGTCGACGGCACGGCGGCCGAACGGGACGTCCGTGCGGTCGTCCACATGGACGCGTACGCCCGCAGCCTTCAGCCGGTCGCCGAGTTCGCGGACCTTGGCCAGAACCGCGTCGTCGCCCTTGATCGCGAGGACGACGGCCTGGACGTGGGCGAGACGGGGCGGGACCCGCAGGCCGTTGTCGTCGCCGTGCATCATCACCAGGGCGCCGATCATGCGGGTGGTGGAGCCCCAGGAGGTCTGCCAGACGAGTTCCTGCCTGCCCTCCTTCGAGAGGTAACGGGTGTTGAAGGCCTTGGCGAAGTTCTGGCCCAACTCATGGCTGGTGGCCATCTGGAGGGCCTTGCCGTCGCCCATCATGCCTTCGAGGGTGAGGGTGTTGACGGCGCCCGCGAAGCGCTCCCTGACGGTCTTGCGGCCGGGGACGACGTCCATCGCGAGGACGTTCACCATGAAGTCCTCGTAGACCTGCCGGTGGATGTGCGCGGCGAAGTCGCGCGCCTCCTCGTACGTCGCGTGCGCCGTGTGGCCCTCCTGCCAGAGGAACTCCGTGGTGCGGAGGAACAGGCGGGGCCGCAGCTCCCAACGGACCACGTTGGCCCACTGGTTGATCAGCAGGGGGAGGTCGCGGTAGCTCTGGACCCACTTGGAGAAGTAGTCGTTGATGATCATCTCTGAGGTGGGGCGGACCACCGCGGGCTCTTCGAGGTCCTTGCCGCCGCCGTGCGTCACCACGGCCAGTTCGGGCGCGAAGCCCTCGACGTGTTCGGCCTCCCTGGTCAGGTACGACTGGGGGATCAGGAGGGGGAAGTACGCGTTCTGCGTGCCCGTCTCCTTGATCCGGGCGTCCATCTCCTGCTGCATCCGCTCCCACAGCCCGTACCCGTACGGCCGGATCACCATGGTGCCGCGCACCGGACCGTTGTCGGCCAGTTCCGCCTTGGTGATCAGGTCCTGGTACCAGCGCGGGAAGTCGTCCGCCCGCGGCGTGAGAACGGGTGCTTTTGCCATGGCGCGATCGTACGGGGCCGCGTTGCGGGGATGTGAATTCTTTTGCCCGCGCACAGACAGTCCGCAAGCCGGTGTCCGAGACCCCTGGACGGCGCGCCGGGTGCGGAGTTATCTGGCATACGGGGGGAGTGCGAGCGCACTGTCACGGGGGCCCTGAAAACGGGCACAGAGACGACTCTCGGCGGATTGGGGCGCTTTCGATATGACACCTACGCTCGTGCGGCAGCAACTGCCTCGCCCGGGGGCCGCGCCCCGGGTGGACCGGTGTGCACGCGCGCGTGACTGGGCCGAGATCCAGGAACGGATGCTGGTCCCCCTCTACGAGGCGGTCTACCGCCGGCTCGACGTGGGCGCCGGTACCCGGATGCTGGGGCTCGGCTGCGGGTCGGGGCTGGCGCTGGTGGTGGCGGCGTCGCGGGGCGCCGCGGTCACCGGGGTCGACGCCTCGTCACCCGAGAGAACGGCTCTCGCGCGGGAGCGGCTGCTTCCGGAGGGATGGGGCGCCCGCACCCGTGCCGACGCACGGGTGGTGGAGGGCGCTCCCGAGGAAGCGGCCGGGGCCGCCGGTGTCCCGCGGTACAACCTGGTGACGGCCTTCGAGCCGATCGGCTGCCTTGCCGGTGACTCGGAGGGCCTGGCCGAACTGCTGGCCTGCGCCACCCCGCTCGCGGAGCGCGGCGCCCCGGTCGTCCTCGTGGGGTGGGGGCCCCCGGAGCGCTGCACGACGTCCACGGTGCTCCGGGTCGCCACCAAGCCGGCCGATCCCGTGCGTGGCGCCGATGGCTGGCGCCTCGCGCTGCGGGACGACCTGGAGGAGGTCGCCCAGCGGGCCGGCCTGCGGCCGGACGGCTCCGGACGCGTGGCCTGCCCCTTCGGGTACGCGAACGTGGACAACGCGGTAAGGGGGCTGCTGTCGACGGGGCTGTTCGACACGGCGATCGCGGCCACGGACCAGATGCAGGTGAACAAGGAAGTCGCGGAGGCCCTGCACCCGTACCGCCGCCAGGACGGGACGGTATGGATGCCGAACGTGTTCCGGTATCTGATCGCCCGGACGCCCTGAGAAGCGTGAACGGCCCCGGGATGGGTGCGCTGAGAAGGTCTTCGACACTTTCGGCCGATGCACGTGTGAATGGTGTGGAGAAAGCGGGACAGCACGCCTCTCACTTCGCCAGGTGAAGGACGATCCCCATAGCCTGGCGCACCGTCCGGGCACGCACCCGGATGCCGACAACCACTGAATCGCCGTCCACGCACGGCCGGGCGCCGCGCAGCCAGGCCACACCCCCCGGCCGACCGCGCGGCGCCCGCCGCCACACCTGACACGCCACTGGGGGCGCCCTCCGCGAGGAGGGCGCCCCCAGTGGCGTGCGTGGACCCGAGCCGTATACGGCCGCGAACGCGGACCCGGGCGGACCGGTCAGCCCATGAACTTCTTGAACTCGTCCGGCAGTTCGAAGTCCGGTCCGCCCTGCTGGCCCGGCAGGCCCAAGGCACCGCCCTGGGCGGCGGCTGCCCGGCGGGCGGCCTCCTCCTGCTCCTGCTGCTTGCGCTTCATCGGGTTGCCGGAGCGCTGCTTGCCCTTGGCCTTCCTGGGCTGCTTCTTGGACCGGCCGGGGCCGCCGCCCATACCAGGCATGCCCGGCATCCCGGGCATGCCGCCGCCCTGAGCCATGCGGGACATCATCTTGCGGGCCTCGAAGAACCGCTCGACCAGGTTCTTCACGGCGCTGACCTCGACACCGGAACCCTTGGCGATACGGGCCCGGCGGGAGCCGTTGATGATCGTCGGGTCCTGGCGCTCGCCCGGGGTCATCGACTTGATGATCGCGGCGGTACGGTCGACGTCGCGCTCGTCGATGTTGTTGATCTGGTCCTTGATCTGGCCCATGCCGGGCAGCATGCCGAGCAGCTTGCTGATGCTGCCCATCTTCCTGACCTGCTCCATCTGGGCCAGGAAGTCGTCGAGGGTGAAGTCCTGCCCCTTCTTGGACGCCAGCTTGGAGGCCATCTTGGCGGCCTCTTCCTGGCTGAAGGTCTTCTCCGCCTGCTCGATCAGGGTGAGCAGGTCACCCATGTCGAGGATGCGGGAGGCCATCCGGTCCGGGTGGAACTGGTCGAACTCGTCGAGCTTCTCGCCGTTCGACGCGAACATGATCGGCTTGCCGGTGACCTGGCGGATCGACAGGGCGGCACCGCCGCGGGCGTCGCCGTCGAGCTTGGAGAGCACCACGCCGTCGAAGCCGACACCGTCGCGGAAGGCCTCGGCGGTGTTCACCGCGTCCTGACCGATCATCGCGTCGACGACGAAGAGGATCTCGTCCGGGGAGACGGCGTCCCGGATGTCCGCCGCCTGCTGCATCATCTCCTGGTCGATGCCCAGGCGGCCGGCGGTGTCGACGACCACGATGTCGTGGACCTTCGACTTCGCGAACTCGATGGAGTCCTTGGCGACCTTCACCGGGTCGCCCACCCCGTTGCCCGGCTCGGGGGCGTAGACCGCCACACCCGCGCGCTCGGCGACGACGCTCAGCTGGTTCACCGCGTTCGGCCGCTGGAGGTCGCACGCGACCAGCAGCGGGGAGTGACCCTGCTCCTTCAGCCACCGGCCGAGCTTGCCCGCGAGAGTCGTCTTACCGGCACCCTGGAGACCCGCCAGCATGATCACGGTCGGCGGGTTCTTGGCGAAGCGGAGACGGCGGGTCTCGCCGCCGAGGATCCCGACCAGCTCCTCGTTGACGATCTTGAGGACCTGCTGGGCGGGGTTCAGCGCCTTGGAGACCTCGGCGCCGAGGGCGCGCTCCTTGACGTTCTTGATGAAGCCCCGGACGACCGGCAGGGCCACGTCCGCCTCGAGGAGCGCGATGCGGATCTCGCGTGCCGTGGCGTCGATGTCCGCCTCGGAGAGGCGTCCCTTACCCCGCAGGTTCTTGAAAGTCGCTGAGAGGCGATCGGAGAGCGTATCGAACACGGCGGTGTCGGTCCTCGGAGTCGGGGGCAGTCTGACGTGCCCTCCAGGGTATCTGTCTGGGTGTGGTCGGGTCTCCACCCCTGTGGACAACGGTGCCCGACCCGGGGCCACGGGGGCGGAGCCGGCCCCGTGACCCCGTGGTTCAGCCGCGGAGCGTCTCCTCCATCTTCCGTGCCAGCGAGGCCGCCTCGTCGCCCGGAAGGGGGGCGCCGTCACGGCCGGTGACGTAGAAGGCGTCCACCGCGTTGGCCCCGAGCGTACTCACATGGGCGCTGCGCACCCGCACCCGCGCGTCCTCCAGCGCCCGCCCGATGCGGTGCAGCAGGCCGGGGGCGTCCTGGGCTCGGACCTCGATCACGGTCGCGTGCCGGGAGGCGGCCGCGGCCACCGTCACGCGCGGCGGGGGCGCGACCACGCCCCGGCGCCGCGGGTAGGCGGCGTCGCGCTCGGCGAGCCGCCCCGCGATGTCCAGCGAGCCCTCCAGCGCCCGTACGAGGTCGGCGCGGAGCCGGGCCGCCTGGGGCAGCGAGCCGTACTCGGCGGCGACCCGCCAGTCCAGCAGCAGGACGGAGCCCTCGACACCGTCCGGCAGGTCGAGTGCCCGGAGCTCCGCCGTGCGCACCGTGAGCCGGTGCATGGCGAGGACGCCGGCGACGGCGGGCAGGACGCCCGGCTGGTCGGGTACGGCGATGAGCAGCTCGACACCGAGCGGCTCCGGGTCGGCCTTCTCGGCCTTCTCGTCCTTCTCGTCCTTCTCCTCGCTCGCCACGGCCACGACCTCCGGCCGCGCGCGCAGCGACAGCACGGGCCCGCCGGTGCGGAACGCCTCGACGGCGAGCCGCTCCTGTTCGGCGGTGGGCGCGGCGGGCTCCGGCTCCTCCGGGACGTCCCCGGCGAACAGCGCGGCGACCCGCTGGACCAGGTCGGACACGAGCGAGGCCCGCCACGCCGACCAGGCGGCCGGCCCGGTGGCCAGGGCGTCGGACTCGGTGAGGGCGTGCAGCAGTTCGAGGGTGCCCGGCGAACCGACGGCCTCGGCCACGGACCGCACGGTGGCCGGGTCCTCCAGGTCACGCCGGGTTGCCGTGTCGACGAGCAGCAGGTGATGGCGGACGAGAGTGGAGAGCACGGCCACGTCCTCGCGGTCGAAGCCGATCCTGGCCGCCACGTCCTTGGCGATGATCTCCCCCGCCACGGAGTGGTCGCCGGGCCAGCCCTTGCCGATGTCGTGCAGCAGCGCGGCGACCAGGAGGAGGTCGGGTCGGTGGACCCGGCGGGTCAGCGCGGCGGCGCGGACGGCCGTCTCGATGAGGTGCCGGTCGACGGTCCAGATGTGGACGGCGTTGCGCTGCGGGCGGCAGCGGACCCGCTCCCAGTCCGGCAGCAGTCGTGTGATGAGCCCCTCGGCCTCCAGGGCCTCCCAGACGTCGACGGTCGGCCGTCCGGAACCCAGCAGCGTGACGAGCTGCTCCCTGGCCTCGGCGGGCCAGGGCGTGGGCAGCGGGCGGGCGGTGGCCGCGAGCCGCCGTACGGCGTGCAGGGACAGCGGCAGTCCGGCCTGGGCGGCAGCGGCGGCGGCGCGCAGCGGCAGCACCGGGTCACGTTCGGGCCGGGCGGCACGCGCGAGCACGACCTCGCCGTCCTGTTCGACCACACCCTCGGCCAGCGGTGACCGCTCCGCGACCGACTTGCCCCCACCCAACATGGCGCGCAGCCGGGGCCGCACGGCGCGCGAACGCAGCACGCGCCCCACTTCGCGCCAGGTGACGTCGCTGGCGTAGGAGATGACCCGCGCGGCCTCGTACACCTGGCGCAGCAGGGTGTCGGCGTCCAGCAGCCCCAGGTCGGCCGCGACCTGGTCCTGTTCCTGGAGCGCGAGCCGGTCGGTCGCGCGCCCGGTGGTGAGGTGCAGCGCGTCCCGTACGTCGAGGAGGCGGCGCCGGGCGTCGGCGAGCCCCTCGCGCGGGGCGTCGGCGAGCCAGGAGGCGGCGACCGCGCGGAGGGCGGTGGCGTCGCGCAACCCGCCGCGCGCCTCCTTCAGGTCGGGTTCGAGGAGGTACTGCAGCTCCCCCTGCCGCTCGGCGCGCTCGGCGCACAGCTCCTGGAGCTCGGGGAGGCGTTTGGGCGCCTGGTTGCGCCAGTCGGCGAGGACGGCGGTGCGCAGTCCGGCGGTGAGTCCGAGGTCACCGGCGAGGTGTCGGGCGTCCAGCAGCCCCAACTGCACCTTGAGGTCCTCGGCGGCGGTCTTGCGGGCCTCCGCGGGGGTGCGGACCGAGTGGTCCAGGGCCAGCCCCAGGTCCCAGACCGGGTACCAGATGCGGTCGGCGAGGGCGGCCACGGCCTTCTCGTCGGACCCGTCGTGCAGGAGCAGCAGATCGAGGTCGCTGCGGGGCGAGAGCTCGCCGCGCCCGTATCCCCCGACGGCGACGAGGGAGACACCGCGCAGTTCGCCGGCGCCCGCGCCGAAGAGTCCGGCGAGCCAGTCGTCGGTCAGCTCGGCGAGGGCAGCACGGCGCGGCGGCCCGGACCGCGCCCCCTCCTGGAGGAGGCGCAGCCGGGCCGCCGCGTAGCCGC
Source organism: Streptomyces sp. NPDC042364 (assembly GCF_056437585.1). Taxonomy (NCBI): domain Bacteria; kingdom Bacillati; phylum Actinomycetota; class Actinomycetes; order Kitasatosporales; family Streptomycetaceae; genus Streptomyces; species Streptomyces sp. NPDC042364. The sequence continues at coordinate 151,329 of NZ_JBWKAJ010000009.1, forward strand.
TGGGTCCCGAGTCCTCTGCATCCGTACGTTCGTCCGTACTCGTCACCCAGTGACTCCTGTTCTTCTGTTCGGTCAGAGCGCGTCCGGGCCGCGCTCGCCCGTCCGGACCCGTACGGCCGTCTCGACCGGGAGGGACCAGACCTTGCCGTCACCGATCTTGCCGGTGCGGGCGGCCTTGACGATGACGTCGATCAGCTGCTCGGCGTCGTCGTCCTCGGCCAGCACCTCGATCCGGATCTTGGGAACCAGGTCGACCGTGTACTCGGCGCCGCGGTACACCTCGGTGTGTCCCCGCTGCCGACCGTATCCACTGGCCTCGGTGACCGTAAGTCCGTGCACCCCGAAGGCCTGCAGCGCTTCCTTGATCTCGTCGAGCCGGTGGGGCTTGACGACGGCGGTGATCAGCTTCATGCCTCGACCTTCTTGCTCTGGGTGGCGGCGGCCACGGTGCTCGTGGCGCTGGCGGAGATGTGCGAACCGGCGGCCGAGCTGAAGTCGTACGCGGTCTCGGCGTGCAGGGCCTGGTCGACACCCGTGACCTCGTCCTCCTCGGAGGCGCGGAAGCCGATCGTCTTCTGGATGGCGAAGGCGATGATCCAGGTCACCACGAAGGTGTAGCCCATGACGGAGAAGGCGCCCGTGGCCTGCTTGCCGAACTGGTCGAGGCCGCCCACACCGTCGGTGGCCAGGAAGCCGACCATCAGGGTGCCGAGGACACCGCCGACCAGGTGAACGCCGACGACGTCGAGGGAGTCGTCGTAGCCGAGCTTGTACTTGAGGCTGACCGCCCAGGAGCAGACGGCACCGGCGACGACGCCGATGAGGATGGCGCCGAAGGCGTTGACGTGACCGCCTGACGGGGTGATCGCGACGAGGCCGGCGACGGCGCCGGAGCAGGCACCGAGGGTGGTGAACGCGCCGTGGCGGATGCGCTCGTAGATCAGCCAGCCGATGATGGCCGCGGCGGTCGCGATCTGGGTGTTGATCGCCATGCGGGCGGTGGTGCCGTCGACACCGAGCCACGAGCCGGCGTTGAAGCCGAACCAGCCGAACCACAGCAGGGCGGCACCGATCAGGACCAGCGGCAGGCTGTGCGGCCGCATCGGGTCCTTCTTGAAGCCGATCCGCTTGCCCACGACGAGGACCGCGGCGAGCGCGCCGATACCGGCGTTGATGTGGACCGCGGTACCACCGGCGAAGTCGATGACGCCCATCTTGAAGAGCCAGCCGTCGGTCGCCCAGACCCAGTGGGCGACCGGGAAGTACACCAGGGTGACCCAGAGCGCGATGAAGATCATCCAGGCGCTGAACTTGACGCGGTCGGCGAGCGCGCCGCTCATCAGGGCGGGGGTGATCACCGCGAACAGCATCTGGAAGAGGATGAACGCGAACGCGGCGATCTGGTGCGGCTTGTCGTTGGCGCCGACGACGAAGCTGTCGACGGTGCTCGCGATGTCGATGCCCTTCAGGCCGATCGCGTCCAGGTTGCCGATGAAGCCGCCCTGGTCACCGCTGAAGGTCAGTGAGTAGCCGTAGAGCACCCACAGGATGCTGACGATGCCCAGCGAGATGAAGGACATCATCAGCATGTTCAGCACGCTCTTGGCCCGGACCATGCCGCCGTAGAAGAGCGCGAGGCCCGGTGTCATCACCATGACGAGCGCCGCACTGATCAATACGAATCCGGTATCTGTGCCGTTCAATGCCGGTATCTCCTCGTGGTCGGAACGGCCCGTGCGGATGCTGAAGCTTGGGGGAGCTATCGGGGAGGGCCGACTGTGCTCAGGAGATTGGCGCAGCACCGTTTCACGGGGAGATTGGAATTGTTTCCCGCACGTGACGAACCCGCATGTCGCGTTACGAGCGCGTGAATCGCAGGTCACGGCGGATTGAGGCCGCGCGGGGCCCGGCCCTTGCGGGCGGCTCAGCGGGGGCGGGCTTCGTATCCGATGGAACTTCGGGCAACGAGCCGGCCGACGCCCTGGGGCGAGCGTGTGCACCCGGCCCCGCCCGGCGCGGGCCGTACCGGCGGCTCGCCGGTCGCGTCGGCGCGGTGAGCGCGTCGGAGCACGTCGCACCCGCCGGCCATCCCGTTGTCATGCAAAGGGACCGGCCACGGCGGCCATCCGATGACCTGGCATGGGGGAGCCGAGTCGGGCAGTAGGGATGACCGGCCGTGGCCGGAGTCGGGGGCCCTCGGGGTAGGCGGGCCGGGCCGGGTCAGACCGCCTCGGCGGTCTCCGGGAGGTGGAGGGCGAGCTGGTCGCTGAGTTCGACGACCTCGGCGAGGTCGCCGAAATCGCGTACCGCCGTGTCGACGGTCTTGCGGATGCGGGTGTTGAGGCGCTCCGATCGGACCTTCCTGGCGACGGCCATGGCCTGCTGGGCCAGCTCGGCACCCTGCTCGGGTTCACGCTGGAGCAGATGGACCGTGGCCATGCCGATGAGATTCAGCGCGTACGACCGCTGGTGATCGGTGTCCTTCGCGAAGAGCTCGACCGCGCGGCTCATCACGGGTTCCGCCAGGGAGGCGTACGTGGGGCTGCGGCCGGCGACGTAGGCGAGGTCGCGGTAGGAGTGCGAGTTCTCGCCGTGCAGTTCGGCCTCGGTGAAGAAGCGGATCCAGTCGGGGTCCGGCTCGTCCCATTCCTCGGCGTCGGCGAAGGTGTCCTCCGCCATCCTTACGGCCCTCTTGCACTTGCCGGGCTGTCCCATGTTGGCGTAGGCGCGGGCCTCCATCGCATACAGCATCGCCTGGGTGCGCGGGCTCGCGCAGTCGCGGCTGCCGTACTGGGCGAGGTGGATCAGTTCGAGCGCGTCGTCGGGCCTGCCGAGGTGGATCATCTGGCGGCTCATGCTGGACAGCACATAGGAGCCGAGGGGCTTGTCGCCCGCTTCCTTCGCCGCATGGAGGGCGAGGACGAAGTACTTCTGGGCGGTGGGCTGCAGGCCGATGTCGTAGCTCATCCAGCCGGCCAGCTCCGCCAGCTCCGCGGCGACCTTGAACAGACGCCTGTTGGTGGCCTCGGGCTGGGGCTCCTGGAGGAGGTCCGTGACCTCGTGCAGCTGGCCGACGACCGCCTTGCGCCGCAGGCCGCCCCCGCACTGGGCGTCCCACTGACGGAACATCACCGTGGTGGACTCCAGGAGGTCCAGCTCGGGTTTGGAGAGACGGCCGCCGCGGCGCGCGGCGGGGGACGGCTCGGGCTCCTCGCGCGGGGCGGGCAGCGTGGGGACGAGCCAGCGCTGCATCGGCTCGATGAGGGCCGGGCCGGCGGCCAGGGCCAGTGAGTTCCCGAGGAAGCCGCGCCGGGCCAGCATCAGGTCGCTGCGCGAGAACTCACTGATCAGCGCCACGGTCTGCGGGCCCGTCCAGGGCAGGTCCACGCCGGACACGGACGGCGCCCGGTGCGCCGCGCGCAGCCCCAGGTCCTCGACGGCGACGACGCAGCCGAACCGCTCGGAGAACAGCTCGGACAGGATCCGCGGGATCGGCTCACGCGGGTTCTCCCCGTCGAGCCAGCGCCGTACGCGCGAGGTGTCGGTGGAGATGTGGTTGGCCCCGAGCTGGCGGGCGCGGCGGTTCACCTGGCGGGCGAGTTCGCCCTTGGACCAGCCGCTGCGGACGAACCACGAGCCCAGCAGTTCGTTCGGGCGCTTCTCAGCGTTCGTGCCGCTTCCGCCGTTGCCGCCCACTGGAACGCCCCCATCCCTGAAACCACTTGTGCGCTGTGTGCGCCAAGCCCTACCAGAATGCCGGTTACCGCGCCGTACGTCCGTCCGTTGTCACCCGTCGAACGGAAAGACGACTTGCCTCCGGCATACCCACGAGCGCGTGCATCCCCAGAATTCGTGCACTCAAAGTAATCCCACGATCACGCGTCCGGCCACGGTGATTCCAGAAACGCCACCATTCGCCACCCCTTCGAATGAACTAACGGTCGCCCGGGCGCGATTCACTTGACACATGACGGCCGGCGGTAGGCGGAGCGATGCACTCAAGGGCGCGCGCCACGACCGCACCACCGCCGGGTGCCGCGGTGCGCCGCCCCGGCGGAAACAGAGCGTCACGTATCACTTCCGCGGCGTAACCACCGGCGCGCCGGACCCGTTGGAGGGGGCATGGGCTTCACGATCGGCGGCATTCGCGAGTTGCGATCGGGGCGGCGCGGCCGTTCCTCGGACTGCACGGCGGTGGCCGAGTTCACCGGCCTGTGGGGGTGGGACGTCGCCCCCGGCGCACGGGCGGCCTCGGGCGCGTGCTCATGCGGCACGACGACCTGTGACGCGCCCGGCGCGCATCCTCTCGGCTTCGCTCCCCCGGTTCCCGCGGGTGCCACGCTCGACGAGGTGACCGAAGCGTGGGCCGAGCACCCCGGCGCCTCGATCATGCTGCCGGTCGGCCGCTCGTTCGACGTGATCGAGGTCGCCGAGTCCGCCGGGCGGCACGCGCTCGTCCGGCTCGAACGCATGGGTCTGCCGCTCGGCCCCGTGATCGCCACCCCCCAGGGTCGCGCCCACTTCCTCGTCGCCCCCGGTGCCGCCGCCGAGCTGCCGGAGCTGCTGTACCGCATGGGCTGGGACGACCCGTCCGCCCTCGATCTGCATGGTCTCGGTCCCGGCACCCACATCACCGCCCCGCCCTCCGACCGGGGCGGCCTCGGCCCGGTCCGCTGGCTCCGCTCCCCCGCGCTCGACTCGGCGACGAGGCCGCCGGCCGCGCGGCTGCTGCTGGGCACCCTGGCGTACGTGGCACACCGGTCGCGGGCCTAGCTAGTGCCGCAACAGGCGGCGTTCGCCCCGTCGCGACGCCCTGCACGCACTCTCGCCGCACCGGGCACAAGCCCGAGTACGGTCCAGTACGAGGGCTTGCGCCCGGCACGCCGAGAGCACGCACCAGACGCCGCTCCTTGACGGGCAAACGTTGCCTGCCGCGGCACCAGAAGCCCAGGCACCCCGTACACCACGAAGCGCCCGTCCCCCCTCTGCGGTCTCGGGGGCGGGCGCTCCTCGTCTCCCACGGGCCTCTGTGACAGGTGGTGGTCAGTCGCCGATAAGGGCGTCAACAAACGCCTCCGGCTCGAACGGCGCGAGGTCGTCCGGGCCCTCTCCCAGGCCGACGAGCTTGACGGGCACGCCCAGCTCACGCTGGACCGCGATGACGATGCCGCCCTTGGCGGTGCCGTCCAGCTTGGTGAGGACGATGCCGGTGATGTCGACGACCTCGGCGAAGACCCGGGCCTGGACCAGGCCGTTCTGGCCGGTGGTGGCGTCGAGGACGAGCAGCACCTCGTCGAGCGGGGCGTGCTTCTCGACGACCCGCTTGACCTTGCCGAGCTCGTCCATCAGACCGGTCTTGGTGTGCAGCCGGCCGGCGGTGTCGATGAGAACGGCGTCGGCGCCCTCCTCGATGCCCTCCTTGACGGCGTCGAAGGCGATGGAGGCCGGGTCGCCGCCCTCCGGACCGCGCACCGTACGCGCTCCGACGCGCTCACCCCAGGTCTGGAGCTGGTCGGCGGCGGCGGCACGGAAGGTGTCGGCGGCGCCGAGGACGACGTTCTTGCCGTCGGCGACGAGGACCCGGGCCAGCTTGCCGGTGGTGGTGGTCTTGCCGGTGCCGTTGACGCCGACGACCATCACGATGCCCGGGGTGTCGAGCGGCGAGTCGGTGTTGACCGCGCGGTCGAACTCGGGGACGAGGATCGTGAGCAGTTCCTCGCGCAGCAGGGCGCGCAGCTCGGCCGGGGTCCGGGTGCCGAGCACCCTGACGCGTTCACGCAGTCGTTCGACCAGCTCCTGGGTGGGCTGGACACCGACGTCGGCGGTGAGGAGGGTGTCCTCGATCTCCTCCCAGGTCTCCTCGTCGAGGTGCTCGCGCGACAGCAGGGTGAGCAGCCCCTTGCCGAGCGCGTTCTGCGAGCGGGAGAGCCGGGCGCGCAGCCGTACCAGACGGCCGGCGGTCGGCTCCGGGACCTCGATCGGGGGAACCTCCACGACCGGGGGTTCCTCGACGGCGACGGGCGCCGTCGCCGAGGCGTCCGGGAGGTCCACCTCCTCGATCGTTCGGCGCGGTTCGTCGCGCGGGGTCTCGGCCTCGTCGCCGACGTGCGGCTCGGCCGGGGGCGCGGTGATGTCGGGTGTGGTGGGGGGCGCCGGCGGCAGCGGCTTCTTCCTGCGGCTGCCGACGACGAGCCCGCCCAGCACGCCGAGCACGACCACGGCGATGACTACAGCAAGGATGAGGATTTCCATAACTAGGCCAGTATGCGCGACCTCCCATCCGGCGGTTCGCTGGGCACGTCGGGGTTACCCCACGGGCCGGGCCGGCTCGCCGCCCGGCATCTCGTCGGGCGAAAGCCCCTGAGGGGCGGAGTCACAACGGGACCAGTATGCGAAGGGGTCCGTCGGGTGCGCAGAGAAGCGTCCCCCGGATGTGTGACGGCCCATGCAGTGGGCCGTCGCACACTCTCCCCTGGAAACCTGACACCTCGTCAGCTAACGTCCCCCTCCACAGCCGCCCGAAGGGGGTCTCCCATGCCCGTCACGGTCGTCCGTTTCAATCTGGTCGAACCCGGTGCCACGCCCGCTTCTCTGGGGGCCCGGTACCGGGCGGCCGTGGAGATGGCGGCGTACGCCGACGAGCGGGGCATCGGCACCGTGCAGACGGAGGAGCACCACGGGGTCGAGAACAACTGGCTGCCGGTGCCGTTCGTGTTCGCGGGCGCGGTGTTCGGGGCGACGCGGCGGATCGCGGTGACCGTGTCGGCGGTGATCGGGCCGCTCCACGACCCTTTGCGGCTGGCGGAGGAGATCGCCGTGCTGGACCTGGTGAGCGGCGGGCGGCTGGTGACGGTGGCGGGGATCGGGTACCGGCCGGAGGAGTACGCCCAGTTCGACGTGGACTGGAAGAGCAGGGGCAGGCTCCAGGACGAGGTGCTGGAGACCCTGCTTCGGGCCTGGACCGGGGAGCCTTTCACCTTCCGGGGCCGCACGGTCCGTGTCACCCCGCGGCCGGCCACCGAGCCGCATCCGTTGCTGCTGGTCGGCGGTTCGTCGAAGGCCGCGGCCCGGCGGGCGGCCCGGCTCGGGCTGCCGTTCTTCCCGAGCGCGCACCTGCCGGAGCTGGAGGCGTACTACAAGGAGCGGCTCGTGGAGTACGGCACCTCCGGCTGGACGATGATGCCCGCGGCCGAGACGCCGTTGCTGCACGTGGCGGAGGATCCGGACCGCGCGTGGGCCGAGTACGGCGGGCACTTCCTGCACGAGGCGCGGACGTACGCCTCGTGGCAGTCGCCGGGGATCCGGTCGGCCGTCCGGTCGGGGGCGACGACGGTGGACGAACTGCGCGCGGAGGGCGTGTACCGGATCGTGACGCCGGACGAGTGCGTGACGCTGGGCCTCGACAGCTACGTCCTGCATCCGCTGGCGGGCGGGATGCCCGTGGAGGAGGGCTGGCGGGGGCTCCGGCTGTTCGCCGAGCGGGTGCTGCCCCGGCTGGACGGCTGACGGCCCCGCCTGCAGCGGGTACACCGCCGCCCCGGTCCGCTCAGTGGTCGGGCCGGGGCGGCGGTGGGGTACGAGGAGCGGGGCAGCGGGGACTTGGCCCTGCTCCTCGGGTTCGGGGGCCGGGTCAGCCCATTTCCTCCAGGGCCTTGCCCTTCGTCTCCTGCACGAACTTCAGGACGAACGGGATGGAGAGCGCGGCGAAGACCGTGTAGATCACATAGGTCAGGGAGAGGTTCCAGTCGGCCAGGGACGGGAAACTCGCGGTGATGGCCCAGTTGGCGATCCACTGCGCGGAGGCTGCCACGCCCAGCGCGGCGGCGCGGATCCTGTTCGGGAACATCTCGCCGAGCATGACCCAGACGACCACACCCCAGGACAGGGCGAAGAAGAGCACGAAGACATGTGCGGCGATCAGGGCGACCCAGCCCTGGGTCGCCGGGAGCTTGCCGTCGACGAGGTCGGAGGAGAAGGCCCAGGCCTCCAGGGCGAGACCGAGCGTCATGCCGAGGGAGCCGATGAGGGCGAGCGGCTTGCGGCCGACACGGTCCACGAAGATCATCGCGATGACCGTGCCGACGATGTTGATGATCGACGTCGTGAAGGAGTAGAAGAACGACTCGGTCGGGTCGACGCCGACGGACTGCCACAGCGTCGCGGAGTAGTAGAAGGCGACGTTGATGCCGACGAACTGCTGAAACACAGACAGGCCGATACCGATCCAGACGATCGGCTTGAACAGGAGGCTGCCGCCGAGCAGGTCCCTGAAGGACGACTTGTGCTCGCTGCGCATCGCCGACTCGATCTCGGCGACCCGGGCGTCCAGGTCGGTGCCGTCGCCCTCGACCTCGGCGAGCACCTCACGGGCGCGCTCGCGCTTGCCCACGGAGATCAGGAAGCGCGGGGACTCGGGGATGGCGAAGGAGAGCAGGCCGTAGAGGACGGCCGGGACGACCATGACGCCGAGCATGACCTGCCAGGCCTCCAGGCCCAGCAGTCGACCGCGCTGGTCGCCGTCGGCCGCGTTGAGGATTCCCCAGTTGACCAGCTGCGACACGGCGATACCGACGACGATCGCGGCCTGCTGGAACGAGCCGAGCCGTCCCCGGTAGGCGGCCGGGGCGACCTCGGCGATGTAGGCGGGGCCGATCACCGAGGCCATGCCGATGGCGAAGCCGCCGACGACGCGCCACAAGGCGAGGTCCCACAGCGCGAAGGGCAGTGCGGAGCCGACGGCACTTACCGTGAACAGGACCGCCGCGATCTGCATGCAGCGGATGCGGCCGATGCGGTCGGCTATGCGGCCGGCGGTGGCCGCGCCGACGGCGCAGCCGATCAGCGCGATGGCGATCACCTGGGCCAGTGCTGTGGAGCCGATGTCGTAGCGGTCCCTGATCGCCTCGACGGCGCCGTTGATCACGGCGCTGTCGTAGCCGAAGAGGAAGCCGCCCATCGCGGCTGCCGCCGCGATGAAGATCACGTGCGAGAGATGCTCGGGATGGGCTGCCCGGGCTCCTGCCGTGGATGCCTGCGCTGTGCTGGTCACGTGGGGGGACCTTCCGCTCTGAAGGTAAGAACGACTTTGCAGAGACTATGCCTTCAAGTATCGAAGTCAAGAGGGGGGTGAGTGCAAGCGATTACTACGCGAGTGGACGCCAAGTAAGGAGATTGAGTTCAAGTATTGAAGAAGTGGCAACTGCGACAGCAGAGTTAGGGGCCCGGGGCAACCACGCGCCCGGACCCCGTCTACCCCGACCTGAAAACCGTTAACGCAGTCGCTGGCTGATGACCTTCGACACACCGTCGCCCTGCATCGACACGCCGTACAGCGCGTCGGCGACCTCCATCGTCCGCTTCTGGTGCGTGATCACGATCAGCTGGGACGCCTCCTGCAGCTCCTGCATGATCCGGATCAGCCGCTGGAGGTTGGTGTCGTCGAGCGCCGCCTCGACCTCGTCCATCACATAGAACGGACTGGGCCGCGCCTTGAAGATCGACACCAGCATGGCGACCGCGGTCAGGGAGCGCTCGCCACCGGAGAGCAGCGACAGCCGCTTGACCTTCTTGCCGGGCGGACGGGCCTCGACGTCGACGCCGGTGGTGAGCATGTTGTCGGGGTCGGTGAGGACAAGGCGCCCCTCGCCGCCCGGGAACAACCGGCTGAAGACGCCCTCGAACTCCCGCGCGGTGTCCCGGTATGCCTCGGTGAAGACCTGCTCGACCCGCTCGTCGACCTCCTTCACCACCTGGAGGAGATCGGCGCGGGTCTTCTTCAGGTCGTCCAGCTGCTCGCTGAGGAACTTGTGGCGTTCCTCCAGCGCCGCGAACTCCTCAAGCGCCAGCGGATTCACCTTGCCGAGCTGCTGGTACGCCCGCTCGGCCGCCCTGAGCCGCTTCTCCTGCTCGGCGCGGTGGAACGTCCTGGGCTGGTTGCGGGGATGCTCCGGGTCCTCCGGGAGCACCTCGCCCTCTGCGGGCGGTGACGGCGGTACGAGCTGGTCGGGGCCGTACTCCGCGACCAGGCCCTCCGGTTCGACGCCCAGCTCCTCCAGCGCCCTGGTCTCCAGCTGCTCTATCCGCAGCCGCTTCTCGGCGCCGAGCACCTCGCCCCGGTGCACCGAGTCGGTCAGCTTGTCCAGCTCGGCCTTGAGATCGCGCCCCTCGGTGCGCGCCTGCGCCAGCTCCTGCTCCCGGCGCGCCTTGGCGGTGTCGGCGGCGGCACGTTCCGCCTCGGCGCGGACGAGGGAGACCTCGACGTGCGCGAGGAGCTGCCGGGCACCGGAGGCGACGGCCTCGGCCACGGCCGCCTCGTGCCGCAGCCGCGCCCTGCGCTCCTCGGCCCTGGCCCGCGCCTCCCGCTCGGCGCGCGCGGCCCGGTCGAGCGAGTCGGCGCGTCCGGCCAGTCCCTTGACCCGCTCCTCGTGCGTGCGCACCTGGAGCCGGGCCTCCATCTCGGTCTGCCGCGCGTTCGCCCCGTCCGCCGCGAGCCGGTCCCGTACGGAGGTGTCGGGCTCCTCCTCGACCGGCATCTCCTCGGCCACGGCCAGCCGCTCGGCCAGCTCCTCGGCTTCCTCGACGGCCCTGTCGAGCGCCTCCTGGGCCCGCGCGGCAGCGGCGGTGGACCGCTCGGCCTCCCCCGCGGCACCCCGCGCCTGCCCGGCGAGCCGCCCGAGCTGCTGGGCCACCGCCGACTTCTCCCGCTCGGCCGCCCGGCGCCGCTCCCCCAGCTCCTCCACGAGTGCGGCCCGCTCCCGGCGCAGTTCGGCCGCGGCCCGCTGGGCCTCGGCCAGCTCCTCGCACCGTACGGCCAGCTCCTCCAGCTCCGCCGCCGCCTCGTCGACGGAGGCCTGTACCTCCAGAAGGCTGGGCGCCCCCGCGGAACCGCCGTGCGCGAAGTGCGCGCCGAGCAGGTCTCCCTCGGCGGTGACGGCGGTGAGGTCGGGGCGGGCGTAGACGAGGTCCTCGGCGTCCTCCAGGGTGCCCACCACGACGATGCGGTGGAGCAGGCGGCGTACGGCGGGCATCAGCTCCGCGGGGCCCCGGACCAGGTCGGCGGCGAACTGGCCGGAGGGGGGTGCCGCGAGCGGCCGGGTGTGGTCCGCGTCGGGGCCGGTCGCGCTGTTGCCCTCGCCCCTTGGGGAACCGGGTTCCTCCGGGGCTCCCGCCAGCAGCAGGGCCGCGCGGCCGGCGTCCTGCTTGCGGAGCAGCCGGATGGCCTCGGCGGCGGAGACGGGGCTGGTCACGGCGATGGCGTCGGCCGCCGCGCCGAACGCGGCCGCCAGGGCGACCTCATGGCCGGGAGTCACCGTCAGCAGCTCCGCGGCCGGACCCAGCACTCCGCCGAGCCGGTCCTTGGCGGCGAGCAGGGCGCCCGTGCCGTCCTTGCGGCGCAGGCCCAGGGCGAGGGCCTCGTGGCGGGCCTGGGTGGCGGCGCGGTGGCGCTCGGCGGCGGTGGCCGCCTCACGGGCGGCAGTGAGGGCGGACTCCGCCTCGGCGAGTGCGCGCTTGGCGGCCTCATGCTGCTCGGCGAGTTCGGTGTCGTCGGCGTCGAGGCCGTCGACCTCGGCCTTCAGCGCCTCGTACTCCTCCTGGGCGGCGACGGCACGTTCCTGTGCCTCGTCGCGGGCGGCGGCGAGCCGGTCGATCTCGGCCCGGGCCGAGGCGGCGCGGGAACGGGCGGCGTTGACCTGGCCGCCCAGGCGGGCGAGGCTCTCGCGACGGTCGGCGATGGAGCGGGCGACGTCCTTCAGGCGCCGTTCCTCGGCGGCCAGCTCGCGCTCCAGGTCGGCCCGGTGGGCGACCGTGTCCTCCAGGGCGCGCTCGGCGGCCTCGAGGGCCGCTTCGAGTTCGGCCTCCTGCTCCCGGATTCGGGCGGCCTCGCGCTCCATGTCCTCGGGGTCGCGGCCGCGTCGTTCCTCGGGCGGGGCGGAGGTGGCGCTCTTGACGCGCGCGTCGGCGAGGGAGATCGTGCCGCGCACTCGCTCGGCGAGCCGCGACAGCTCGTACCAGGTCTCCTGGGCCTGCTGGAGGCGCGGGGTGAGCCGTCGTACCTCGTCCTCCAGGAGCGCCTCCCGCTGGAGCGCCTTCTTCAGCTCGGTCTCGGCGGCCTCCTTGCGCTGTTTGAGCGCGGCCTCGTCGGCGATCTCGTTCCTGAGCGCCTGACGCAGTCGTACGAGGTCGTCGGCGAGGAGGCGGAGGCGGGCGTCGCGCAGGTCGGCCTGGATGACGGCGGCGCGGCGGGCGACGGCGGCCTGGCGGCCGAGGGGTTTGAGCTGGCGGCGGAGTTCGTCGGTGAGGTCCTGGACCCGGGCCAGGTTGGCCTGCATGGCGTCCAGCTTCCGGAGTGCCTTCTCCTTGCGCTTGCGGTGCTTGAGGACGCCGGCTGCTTCCTCGATGAAGGCGCGGCGGCCCATGGGATCGGCGTGCAGTACGGAGTCGAGCCGGCCCTGGCCGACGATGACGTGCATCTCGCGGCCGATGCCGGAGTCGGAGAGCAGTTCCTGGATGTCGAGGAGGCGGCAGGTGTCACCGTTGATCTGGTACTCGCTGCCGCCGTTGCGGAACATGATCCGCGTGATGGTGACCTCGGAGTACTCGATGGGGAGGGCCCCGTCGGAGTTGTCGATGGTCAGGGACACCTCGGCGCGGCCGAGCGGGGGCCGCCCGGTGGTGCCGGCGAAGATGACGTCCTCCATCTTCCCGCCACGCAGCGACTTCGCGCCCTGCTCGCCCATGACCCAGCTGAGCGCGTCCACCACGTTGGACTTGCCCGAACCGTTCGGCCCGACGACGCACGTGATGCCCGGCTCGAACCGGAGCGTGGTGGCCGAGGCGAACGACTTGAACCCGCGGAGGGTCAGGGCCTTGAGGTGCACGGCGCTGGACTTTACCTCTCGGCCTTGTCTCACTCCATGAGCGCGCGGTTTCGCCCATGAACGTGCAGGGCACATCAGACGTTAAGAGTGTGGGGGGAACACCGAAGCGCGGGGGGAAGAAAGAAGGGACGCCTCGGGAAGGCGTCCCTTGCAGATCTGACAACTTAGCGGTTGATACGGGCAGCCCAACCACTGCTGTCGTAGTGGTGCGATGCGATGCAGTGATCAGGTGAGCGCAGGCTCCGCCTGGTGTGCGTCGATGCTCTCCATAAGCGAGTCGTGAGAAGCGGCAGCCGTCAGCGCGTCGTTCTCCGCCTGGATCCGTACGAGCTCGGATTCCAGGTCCTGGACGCGCTGCTGGAGCCGTCGCATCTCGGCAAGGAGTCGCGGGTCGGAGCCGCCGACGTAACCGAGAAGCGCCTTTGCCATGATGGATGGTCCTCCACACTGAGTGACCGCCCGAAGCGGTGTGGGTCGTGAGGGAATCGCACCCGAGGTGCTTGGCACTGTTGAGTTTTTGCTGCCGTTCTCCATGCCAAACAGCTAAGGTGCGCGGGGCTTTCAGCGTCTCACCAAAAAGTTTGACGGTCAACACGATCACGCCCCGTATTGGCGGGCATCCCGGCGGCGCGCGGCCCTCAACGGGCGGCGCTGCGGCGTTCCGGGGCCCCTCCTGGCCTTCGGAGGCGGGGGGATCATCCTTGTCGCGGAGCTTGCCATGACGACGCTTTCTTGGCAACCACCTGCACATTTCGGTTCTGTACATGCATCCGACATATGCCTGTGGCGCGCCTGGGCCCTCTCGGCCACCCCGCTTCGCGGTCGGCCTCAGCGGATGGCGAAGCCGTCGTAGCCACCCCGGGGTGTGTCCCAGATCTCGGTGACACCGTCCACGCGCCCGGGCGTGTCGTCACTCTGGAGCCACTCGAGCAGCCCTTGACACGCCCCACGGGGGCCCTCGGCGACCACCTGCACCCGCCCGTCGGCCAAATTGAGAGCAAAACCACTCAGGCCGCCGATCTCCAGGGCCCTGGCCCGCGTGAACCAGCGGAAACCCACACCTTGCACCCGTCCGCGCACCCAGACGACCAGCCGTACATCCTCGCTCATGAGTGCACGCTAACGGGCCAATGTCTCCCGGGTCTCTCCCTCCCCTGGCGCCATGCTGTACCGTCCCCACCCAATGAATCTCATATGAAACTCACTCCTTCGTGTGAGATTCGTGAAGACGACGATCACAACGTTGACAGCGTGCACGAACGTCGACGCAGGGACATCGCAAGGACGAGGAAGGCCAGGACATGGGACGCCACCGACGCTCCGCCGCCGGCCGCGCCGCCAGGGGCCGCGCCACCGAGGTCACGAACACGGGATTCGCCGCCGAGGAGCCGCACTACGGTCCGGAGAACCTGTACGGGTTCGCCGCGGTCCTGGAGGCCGACGCGAAGGCCGCGTCACGCGGGAGCGGCTCGCGTCGCCGTAAGAAGAAGGCCGCCACGCCCGTGAAGACGGGCCTGCTCGGCGTCTCCGCGGCCGTCGCGATCGGCACCGCCGCGGTGGCCACCGGAGTCCTGCCGGGCGGCGACAAGTACACGGTCAGCGGCGGCAGCAGCCCCGACGCCGTGGTGCCCGCCGGCTCGCCCACCGGCGCGCCGGCCCAGCAGGGCGGTACGGACGGTGCCGCGCAGCAGCAGCGCGAGGACCAGTCCACCAGCCGTGACGCCGAGCGCGAGGCCTCGCCGTCGGCGACGCCGTCCCCGTCGAAGACGCCCTCCGAGAAGCCCGACAAGAAGCCGGAGAAGGACTCGGGCTCGAAGAAGACCAAGGAGCCGTCCGCCAAGCCCCCCAAGGAGAAGGAGGAGAAGAGCGTTCCTCCGGGGCAGATCTCCGCGGAGGCCCAGGCCGAGGCGGCCGTCCTCCAGCTGGTCAACGAGGAGCGGGCCAAGGCCGGCTGCAGCCCGGTCGCGGCGAACAGCTCGCTGGCGAAGCTGGCCGAGGCGTTCAGCGCGGACATGGCCCTGCGCAGCTTCTTCGACCACACCAACCCCGACGGCGAGGACCCCTGGGACCGCGCCGCCGCCCTCGGGGTAACCGGTCTCGGCGGCGAGAACATAGCCCGCGGCCAGGCGACCGCCGAGGCGGTCATGGAGGCCTGGATGAACAGCCCCGGCCACCGCGCGAACATCCTGAACTGCGACTTCAAGACGCTGGGCGTGGGTGTGCACCTGGGCGACGGCGGCCCGTGGTGGACGCAGGACTTCGGCTACTGAGCCGTACCCCCGTCCCGTCCGCAGACCCGGCGGAGCGCTAACCTTGGGTTAGTGCAACCTTATGGTTAGCGCTGCTTCGGAGTATTCTCGGCGTATGGAATCAGCCGCGCAGACCGCCGTGACGCCCGCGCAGGCCTCCGCGGATGCGGGCGGCCGGGACGGCGGTGACTTCGACGACCTGGCTTTCGACGTGTTCGCCAGGAACTGTCCCTCACGGGGCACCCTGGAGCATGTCACCGGCCGCTGGGGCGCGCTCACGCTTGGCGCGCTGCACGAGGGCTCCCTGCGCTTCAACGAGCTGCGGCGGCGCGTCGACGGTGTCAGCGAGAAGATGCTCTCCCAGACCCTGCACGCGCTGGAGCGCGACGGGCTGGTCCACCGCGAGGCCCAGCCCACCAATCCTCCCCGCGTGGACTACACCCTCACTCCGCTCGGCCAAGCGGTCTCCGAACGGCTGCTCTCCCTCATCGTCTGCGTGGAGGAGCGCATGGAGGACGTGCTGCGGGCCCGGGCGCGCTACGACGAGACCCGCGGGGCCCGCTGACACGTCGGGCAGAAGTAGCTGGACCGGTTCATCCAGGGACGCCGTCGCATCGGTGTACCGCAGCGGCGGCAGGGCAGCCCCTCACGCCCGTACGCGTCCAGGGAGCGGTCGAAGTAACCCGACTCTCCGTTGACGTTGACGTAGAGGCTGTCGAAGCTCGTGCCGCCCACCGCCAGGGCCGCGTTCATCACGTCCCGTACGTGGCCGAGGAGTTCGGTGGTGCGGGGTCGGGTGAAACCGGCGGTCGGGCGCTCGTAGTGGATCCGCGCGCGCCACAGCGCCTCGTCCGCGTAGATGTTGCCGACTCCACTGATCAAGGACTGGTCGAGCAGGGCCCGTTTGATGGTCGTACGCTTCCGGCGCAGCGCCTGGTGGAACGCCTCGGCGTCGAAGAGTGGGTCCAGGGGATCACGGGCGATGTGCGCGATGACGTCCGGCAGGCCGTCGGGGGTCGTGTCGTGCAACGACAGGCCGCCGAAGGTGCGTTGGTCCACGAAGCGGAGTTCGGTGCCCAGGTCGTCCGCGAAGCGGACCCGGATCCTGAGGTGCTTCTCGTCGGCCGCGTCGTGGGGTTGCACGAGGAGCTGGCCGCTCATCCCGAGGTGGGCGAGGACGGCGGTACCGGTGTCGGCCACGGGCAGCCACAGATACTTGCCGCGCCGGCTCGGCTCACCGATGCGGTGTCCCTTGAGCCGGTGCGCGAAGTCCTCGGGACCGGCCAGATGGCGCCGGATCGCCCGCGGGTGCAGCACCTCGACGTCGGCGACGGTCCGGTGGGCGACCCACCGCTGGAGGCCCCGCCGGACGACCTCGACCTCGGGCAGTTCTGGCACGGGGTCCTCCGGAGGTTCGCCGAGGGGGTGGGGGGTGGGTGATCTTGTGGGGCGGCTGTGGGGCGTTGTGGTTGCTCGCGCAGTTCCCCCAGCCCCCGAGAACCACCGGGTGACCCCCGGCTTCTCAGGGGCGTGGGGGAACTGCGCGACCAGCCCGAGGACGGCCCGCACACGACGGCGTACGGAAGCCGCCCCCTCACCCCGGCGGGGGTACGGGGGCGGCAGCCCCCGAAGGAGGGGGACCGAACAGTCAGGCCGACGCGGCGTCCGAGGGCGCGCCCTCGGGCTCGGCGGCCCGCGCGGCGGCTTCCGCGGCCTCCGCGGCCTCCGTGGCCTCCGCAGCGGCCTTCGCCCGCTCGTCCGCCGCGGCGCGGATCGCACGCCAGGCGGACTCGGCCGCCTGCTGCTCCGCTTCCTTCTTGCTGCGGCCGGTGCCGGTGCCGTACGAGACGCCTCCGACGCGGGCGGCAGCGGTGAAGGTCTTCTCGTGGTCGGGACCGGTCTCCGTGACCAGGTACTCGGGTACGCCGAGCCCTTCCGTCGCGGTGAGTTCCTGGAGACTGGTCTTCCAGTCCAGGCCGGCACCGAGGTTCGAGGACTTCTCGATCAGCGGGTCGAACAGGCGGTGCACCAGCTCCGCCGCCGAGTCCAGTCCCTGGTCGAGATAGACCGCACCGATCACCGCTTCGAGGGTGTCGGCGAGGATGGACGCCTTGTCCCGGCCGCCTGTGCCCTCTTCACCGCGGCCGAGCCGGATGAAGGAGCCGAGGTCGAGCCCACGGCCCACCTCCGCCAGCGCACGAGAGTTGACCACCGCGGCCCGCAGCTTGGCCAGCTGGCCTTCGGGCAGGTCGGGGTGGGTGCGGTACAGCGTGTCCGTGACCACGAGGCCGAGGACGGAGTCCCCGAGGAACTCCAGGCGCTCGTTGGTGGGCAGACCGCCGTTCTCGTACGCGTACGAACGGTGGGTGAGTGCGCGCACCAGAAGGGCGGACTCGAGCTTGTAGCCGAGCCGCCCTTCCAGAAGCGTGTGGGACGAGGCTGTGGTGTCCGCCTTTTTCTTGGCGTTGGTCTCCGCCTTGGCGTCAGACATGGAGCCTCTCACCAGCCGCTCAGACCTCGAGGACCTGGCGCTTGTTGTAGGTGCCGCAAGACGGGCACGCGATGTGCTGCTGCTTGGGCTCGTGGCAGCGCTCGCACGCAACCAGGGTGGGGACCGCAGCCTTCCACTGCGACCGGCGGTGGCGCGTGTTGCTGCGCGACATCTTCCGCTTCGGAACAGCCACGGCTACTTCTCCTGCTTCTCGTCGGCGCGTGCTGACTGAGGCGCGCCGCCGCTCATCTCGTCCTTCTCGCCATCTTCGAGTGAACCGGCGAGTCCCTGCAGTGCCGCCCAACGGATGTCGACGGCGTCATGGTGGTGGTCCGGGTCGTCCGCGAGCCGGGCTCCGCATTCGGAGCACAGGCCGGGGCAGTCGTCCTGGCACACCGGCTGCATCGGCAGTGCGAGCACCACCGCGTCACGCAGCACGGGCTCGAGGTCGAACAGGCCGTCCTCGAGGAAGAGCCTGTCCTCGTCGTCCTCGGCGTCGGTGTCGGGCTCCGCGATCACGCGGCCCCGCTCGTCGGCGTCGGGGTACGAGAACATCTCCTGGAAGTCCGCTTCGAGCTCAAGCTCCAGCGGCTCCAGACACCTTACGCACTCCCCCTGGGCCTTGGCACGGGCGGTGCCTGTGACGAGCACCCCTTCCATGACCGACTCCAGGCGGAGTTCGAGCTCCAGCGGGGCGCCTTCCGGCACTCCGATGACGCTCTTGATCCCCAGGTCCTTGGGAGCGTCGACCGAACGCGTCAGGCGCTGCATCGCACCCGGCCGCCGGCCCAGCTCGTGCGTGTCGAACACGAGGGGGTTGCGGTGGTCGAGACGGGCGTTCAGAGCCATGTCAACTTTCGATCTTCGAATCCGGGGGAGGCGCCGCCCCGGTGTTCCGGGCAGCGCACGGTCGCGGGCGTCTTCCGCCAGACAGCATGAACGCACGCGCGACCGAAGAGCCAGGATACTGGACCTTTCGCTATCGGCCCAATCCGCTGTCAGCGGCCCTGCTCGTAGCGGCGCAACTGCTCCGCGGTGATCATGGTGGTGTCGAAGAGACTGGTCTCGTCGAGGGCGTTCGCCGGGGACTGCGCGTACCCCTGGTGCCCCTGCTGGTCCTGGTGTTGCTGATCCAGCTGCTGGTCGAAGTGCTGCTGGTTCGGGTCGTACGAGGGCTGCTGTGGATAGCCCACGGCGTACGGGTCGGCCTGCTGGTAGCCGTAGGGGTCCGCCGCCTGCTGGGGCTGGGCGTACTGCTGCTGGTAGCCGCCGTACTGGTCCTGCTGGTAGGCCGTCGCCCCGTAGGAGTCCTGCTGCGGGACGTACGACGACTGGTCCGGGACCGCGCGGGACGGGTCGGCGGGGGTCTGCGAGAGGGCGGCCAGCTCGGCCAGGTAGTCCGCGTCGCTGGTGGGCGTCGGGGAGGTGCCGTCGTCGTTCAGGGCGAGGGCGCCGAGGTCGTCGGTGGCGATCCGGCCGTGCAGCTTCTGGCGGCCGCGGCCGACGGCCTCCAGGGTCTTGGCGAGGACCGCCTCGAAGGCGCCGAGCTTGGCGTCCACATAGGCGTCCGCGTCGCGGCGGAGGGTCTCGGGGTCGTGGCTGCGCTCGGGGGCGTCGTCTTCCTCGGGGTCCACGTAGCCCTGCTCGCCGATGCCCGGGCCGGTGCCGAGGAGCTTCTCGCGGCCGCGACCCACCGAACCGAGGGTCTTGGTGAGGACGACCTCGAAGTTGGCGAGCTTGGAGTCGACGTAGTCGTCGGCCTCGGCGCGGATGTCCTCGGCCTCCTGGCGGGCCTCGGCGAGGATGCGGTCGGCCTCGTTCCGGGAACGGCGGGCGACCTCGGTGTCGGAGATCAGTGAGCCGCGCTCGGCGTGGGCCGACTCGATGATCCGCTCGGCCTCCTGGCGGGCCCGCTCGACCATGTGGTCGCGGTCCCCGATCAACTCCTGCGCCTGGGCGAGGGAGTCGGGCAGGGCCGCGCGCACCTCTTCGAGCAGCGAGAGCAGTTCGGCGCGGTTGACCACGCACGAGGCCGACATGGGCATGGATCGGGCGCCGGAGACCACCGAGACGATCTCGTCGAGCTTCTTCTGCACGTCCACCGTGTGGTCCACCGTGTGCTCGCCACTCTCTACAGCTGTGTTGGAGACGGTCGGGTCGACTGTACGGCCAGTGGACGACCGTCGGACACCGGGTGGTAGGGACCGGGCCCGGTCCCCCCTCCGCGGCGGGCCCTCAGTCGCGGCGCAGGCGTTCGGCCAGGGCTTCGAGGACGACGGGGGGCACCAGGTGGGAGACGTCGCCGCCCCAGGTGGCCACCTCCTTGACCAGGGACGACGACAGGAAGCTGTAGGTCGGGTTGGTGGGCACGAAGAGGGTTTCCACGCCCGAGAGGCCGATGTTCATCTGCGCCATCTGCAGCTCGTAGTCGAAGTCGCTGACGGCTCGCAGGCCCTTGACGATGGCGGGGATGTCGCGCTGCTTGCAGAAGTCGACGAGGAGACCGTGGAAGGCCTCGACGCGGACGTTGGCGTACTCGGCGGTGACCTGGCGGATCAGGTCGATCCGCTCCTCCACCTCGAACAGGCCCTTCTTCGACTTGTTGATCATCACCGCGACATAGACCTCGTCGTACAGCTTGGAGGCGCGGCCAATGATGTCGAGGTGTCCATTGGTGATGGGGTCGAACGACCCGGGACAGACGGCGCGGCGCACTTGGGATCCCTCGCTCTCCGGTCCGGTCATCGTGCGTCTTCGCACGTAGAGGCGGCGCGACCGTACCAAAACGTTCCCTCGCCGTAACGACGGGCCCGGAGCGCTTCGAAACCGGTCGGCCAGGCGAATTCACCGCCTCTGGTGCTGCGCTCCACGGTGACGAGGGCTTCCTCGGCGAGCCAGCCTCCGGTGCGGAGTGTGAGCAGAATCTCCCGAAGATCGTCGTCCGGGACGGCGTACGGGGGGTCGAGGAAGACGATGTCGTACGGCTTGTCGGGGGCCGGGCCCTGGGCGATCTGCTCCGCTTTGCCCGACCTCACCTCGGCGCCGGGGAGGCCGAGCGTCCTGACGTTGTCGCGGACCGTCCGGGCGGCGCGGGCGTCGGCCTCGACGAGGAGGGTGTGGGCGGCGCCGCGGGACAGGGCCTCCAGGCCCACGGCTCCGGAGCCGGCGTAGAGGTCGAGGACGCGTTCCCCGTCGAGGGGGCCGCCGAGGAGGGCCTGCCAGGTGGAGAAGAGGCCCTCGCGTGCGCGATCGGAGGTGGGGCGGGTGCCGTTCCCCGGCGGGACGGCCAGGCGGCGTCCGCCGGCTGCGCCGGCGATCACGCGGGTCATCTTGGGTCCTTCTTGGTGGTCATGGGCGGCTTCACGGTTCAGTCTGGCAGGCGCGGGAGGAGGGTGCCTCGTGTCCGTTCGACCGCCGCGGACCGTGGTGACGGTCAGCCCTTGTCCAGGTACTGCTCCCTCTCCTCGTCCAGCAGGGCGTCCAAAGCCGTTCTCAGGCCCGGGAAGGATTCCAGCTCCGGGTCGGCGGCGACCACCGACGCCGCTTCCTCCCTCGCCTCCGCGATGATCTCCTCGTCGTCGATCACGGTGAGCATGCGCAGGCTGGTGCGGGCGCCGGACTGGGCCTGGCCGAGGACGTCGCCCTCGCGGCGCTGTTCGAGGTCGATGCGGGAGAGTTCGAAGCCGTCGAGGGTGGAGGCGACGGCGCCCAGGCGCCGGCGGGCGGGGCTGGCCTCGGGCATCTCCGTGACGAGGAGGCAGAGGCCGGGCGCGGAACCCCGGCCGACGCGGCCGCGGAGCTGGTGGAGCTGGGAGACGCCGAAGCGGTCGGCGTCCATGATGACCATCGCCGTGGCGTTCGGGACGTTGACGCCGACCTCGATGACCGTGGTAGCCACCAGGACCTTGGTCTCGCCGGCGGCGAAGCGGCGCATCACCGCGTCCTTGTCGTCCGGGTGCATACGGCCGTGCAGGACCTCGACCCGGAGGCCGCGCAGAGGGCCCTGGGTGAGCTGGTCGGCGATGTCGAGGACGGCGAGCGGCGGGCGCTTCTCGGCCTCGTCCTCCGGGGATTTCTTGTTCTTTCCGGGGCCGGTCTGTTCGTCGATGTCGTCGCCGATGCGGGGGCAGACGACGTACGCCTGGTGGCCGTTCTCCACCTCCTCGCGGACCCGCTCCCAGGCGCGGGCGAGGAAGTGGGGTTTGTCGGCGGCGGGGACGACATGGCTGGCGATCGGCGAGCGGCCCGCGGGGAGTTGGTCGAGGACCGAGGTCTCCAGGTCGCCGAAGACGGTCATGGCGACCGTGCGCGGGATGGGGGTGGCGGTCATGACGAGGAGGTGCGGCGGCTGCTTGCCCTTGCCCCGCAGGGCGTCGCGCTGCTCCACGCCGAAGCGGTGCTGTTCGTCGACGACGACCAGGCCCAGGTCGTGGAACTGCACCTTGTCCTCGATCAGCGCGTGCGTGCCGATGACGATGCCGGCCTCGCCGGTGACCAGGTCGAGCAGCGCCTGACGGCGGGCGGCCGCGCCCATCGAGCCGGTGAGCAGCACCACCTTGGTGGCGTGCTCGGCGCCGCCCAGCATGCCGCCCTCGGCCAGCTCGCCCATCATCTCCGTCACCGACCGGTGGTGCTGCTGGGCGAGCACCTCGGTCGGCGCGAGCATGGCCGCCTGGCCACCGGAGTCGACCACGGCGAGCATGGCGCGCAGGGCCACCAGTGTCTTGCCCGAGCCCACTTCGCCCTGGAGCAGGCGGTGCATCGGGTGTTCGGTGGCGAGGTCGTCGAAGATCTCCCTGGAGACCTTCCGCTGGCCCTCGGTGAGGGTGAACGGGAGGCGGGCGTCGAAGGCGGTGAGGAGGCCGTCAGGGGTGGGGCGGCGGGCGACGGCGGGGAGTTGGGCGTCGGCGTGCCGGCGGCGGGCGAGGGCGACCTGGAGGACGAAGGCCTCGTCCCACTTGAGGCGGTCCCGGGCGCCCTCGACGTCCGCCTTGGTGTGGGGGCGGTGGATCTTCAGGAGGGCCTCGGGGAGGGAGACCAGGCCCCGGCCCGCGCGCAGGGAGTCGGGGAGGGGGTCGACGGCCTCCCGGGCGCTCGGCAGGACCGTCTGCACCGCCTTGGCGATCTTCCAGGACTCCAGCTTGGCGGTGGCCGGGTAGATCGGGATGAGGGCGCCGGCCCAGCTGTCGACCGTCTCCGACACGTCTTCGCCGCGCAGCAGCTCGTATGCGGGATGGGCCAGCTGGAGGCGGCGGTTGAAGACGGAGACCTTGCCGGCGAAGAGCGCGCGGGTGCCGGGGAGGAGCTCCTTGTGGGGCTTGTGCACGCCGTTGCCGAAGAAGACGAGCTGGAGGCGGCCGCTGCCGTCGGTGATGGTGACTTCGAGGCGCTGGCCCTTGCCCCGGGGGGCCTTGGCGGAGGCGAAGCTGTGCAGGCGGGCGTCGGCGACCTGGGCGACCACCGTGACGTGCTCGTCCATGGGGAGGTCGGCGAGGTGGGTGAGCTGCCCGCGCTCCTCGTACCTGCGGGGATAGTGGTGCAGCAGGTCTCCGACGGTGTGCAGGCCGAGGTGCTCGGCCATCACCCTCGCGGTGGCGGCGCCGAGCGTGTTCTTGAGCGGTTCTTCGAGCGCGGGCACGGGATCCATTGCACACCACGGCACTGACAATCCCGTATACGTGCTTGAAATCCGCTGGTCAGGCGGGTCGTTCGCGCCTAGGATGGCGCACTCCCGGGCCTGTAGCGAAGGCCCGTGCCGCCTCCCGTCCGCGGTCACCGTCTCGCGGGACCGCCCTACCCCGCGCCGTCGCCCGACCCCCACCCCACCGGCGCTGCGACGATGGACTCAATGACCTCACAGTCATCCCAGGCATCCCAGACTCCACAGTCACCTCATACGTTCCAGGTCGATCTGCGTGGCCTGGTGGATCTGCTCTCGCACCACCTCTATTCCAGTCCGAAGGTCTACCTGCGCGAGCTGCTGCAGAACGCGGTGGACGCGATCACCGCGCGGCGGGCCGAGGAGCCCGACGCGCCCGCCCGGGTGCGGCTGTTCGCGGAGGGCGGCGCGCTGCGGGTGGAGGACTCCGGCGTGGGGCTCACCGAGTCCGACGTGCACAGCCTCCTCGCCACGATCG
The DNA here is from genome assembly GCF_056437585.1 of Streptomyces sp. NPDC042364. NCBI lineage: Bacteria > Bacillati > Actinomycetota > Actinomycetes > Kitasatosporales > Streptomycetaceae > Streptomyces > Streptomyces sp. NPDC042364. The sequence continues at coordinate 175,084 of NZ_JBWKAJ010000009.1, forward strand.
GCCGCAGCTCCAAGCGGGCGGACGGGCTGCAGGAGGTCCGCTCGGACTTCCTCGGGCAGTTCGGCATCGGGTTGCTGGCCTGCTTCGTGGTCGCCGAGCGCATCCGGGTCGTCAGCCGCAGTGCCCGTACTCCCGGCGCGCCGCCCGTGGAGTGGACGGCGACCGACGACGGCTCGTACACCGTGCGGACACTGCCGGACGAGGCGCGCCCCGAACCGGGGACGACCGTGCATCTGGTCGCGCGGCCGGGGGCCGCGGACTGGCTCTCGCACGCGCGCGTGCTGTCGCTGGCGCGGGACTTCGGCTCGCTGCTGCCGTACGACGTCCGGGTGGGCGAGGAGGCGGTCACGGACCTGCCGGCGCCCTGGGACCGCCCGTACCCCTCCCCCGCCACCCGGCGGGTGGCCCTCGCGCGGCACTGCCACGACCTGTTCGGGTTCACCCCGCTGGACGCGATAGAACTGGACGTGCCGCTGGCCGGGATCAGGGGCGTGGCGTACGTGCTGCCGTCCGCGGTCAGTCCGGCACAGCGGGCGGGCCACCGGGTGCACCTGAAGGGCATGCTGCTCACCGAGCGGGCCGAACAGCTGCTGCCGGAGTGGGCGTTCTTCGTGCGCTGTGTGCTGGACACGGACAGTCTGCGGCCCACGGCGTCGCGCGAGTCGCTGTACGAGGACGAGACCCTCGCGGCCGTGCGGGAGGCGCTGGGCGACCGGATACGCGGTTGGCTCACCGGTCTCGCCGCGGGCGATCCGGAGCGGCTCGCGGCCTTCCTGTCGGTGCACTACCTGGGGGTGAAGTCCCTGGCGCGGCACGACAAGGAGATGCTGCGCACGATGCTGCCGTGGCTGCCCTTCGAGACGACCGACGGGCGGCTGTCCCTGGAGGAGTTCGCGCAGCGGCACCCGGTGGTGCACTTCACGCGGACGGTGGAGGAGTACCGCCAGGTCGCGCCGATCGCCTCCGCGCAGGGCGTCGGGGTGATCAACGGCGGCTACACGTACGACAGCGAACTGGTAGAGGCGCTGCCGTCGGTGCGGCCGGGCACGGTCGTCGCCGAGCTGGACGCCGACACGGTGACCGCGCATCTGGACGCGCCCGACCCGGACGAGGAGCTGGCGCTGGCGGGCTTCCTGTCGGCCGCGCGGGCGAAGCTCGACCCGCTGGGATGTGATGTCGTGCTGCGGGCGTTCCATCCGCTGTCGGTGCCCGCGCTGCACCTGGACGACCGTTCCTCACGGCACGAGCAGGCCCGCGCGGAGGCCGAGGAGCAGGCCGACGACCTGTGGGCGGGCATCCTCGGCTCGCTGCGCGGCAGTGCCCCGCGCGCGCGGCTGGTCCTCAACCATCTCAATCCACTCATCCGGCGAATCGGTTCCCTGCACGATCCCGAGCTGATCGGGACCGCCACCGAGTCCCTGTACGGGCAGGCCCTGCTGATGGCGCAGCGGCCGCTCAGGCCGGCGGACTCGGCTCTCCTGAACCGCGCGTTCATAGGCCTCCTCGAGTGGGCCACGCACAGTGAGACCGGGTCCGGGGAGGGCGGCCGACCGTGAGGGACGTCATGGACTTCGACGAACTGCGCCGGGCCATGGCGGAGAACTACGAGCAGCCGGAGGGCCCCGCCCGCAACGCGCGCGCGGAGCGGCTGCTCTCCGAGGCCGAGAGGCTGAACATCCCGCTCGCCGTGATCGAGGCGCTCGGACACCAGCTGAAGGTCTACAACTACAGCTCCGAGAAGGACAAGATGTTCGTCCCGTTCGCGCGCCTGCTGCGCATGTGGGACGAACGCCCCGAGGACTTCGACGAGTACGAGGTCCACTCACTGCACTGGGTGTTCAAGTGGATGTCGGCCGGCATGCTCAACCAGCCGCATGTGCCGCTCGCCTCCATCGAGAAGTGGCTCGGCGAGATGGAGCACCGCTACCGGCTCGCCGGGCACTCGGAACGGGCCGTGCGCAGCGCCGAGTTCAGTGTGGCCGCGCACATCGGTGACCTGGCGCGGGCCGAGCGCGCGTACGAGGCGTGGCTGGCCGCCGACCGGGACAGCATGGCGGACTGCCACGCGTGCGAGCTGCACGGCCAGGGCTGGTGGCAGGCGCGGCAGCGGCGGGACGCCGAGGCGCTGCGGCTGTGGGCGCCGGTGCTGGAGGGCGAGTACACCTGCGCCCATGAACCGCACACCGTCCTGGCGTCGTCCCTGCTGCCGCTGCTGCGGCTGGGCCGCCCGGACGAGGCGCGCGCCCACCATCTGCGCGGCTTCCGGCTGGTGCGGGCCATGGAGAGCATGCGGGGCGCGTACGCGGACCACGTGGAGTTCTGCGCCCTGACCGGCAACGAGGCGCGCGGCCTGGAGCTGCTGGCCGAGCGTCCGGCGTACTTCACGGACTCCGGGGACCCGCGCAGCGGACTGGACTTCCTGGCCGTGGTTGCCCTCCTCATGGACCGTCTGGTCGCCCGCGGGTTGGCCGACCAGACGGTCCCGGGCCCCGCCGGCCGTACCTGGACCGCCGGCGAACTGGCCTGCCACGCGCGCGCCGAGGCGCTTTCCCTGGCCGCCCGGTTCGACGAGCGCAACGGCACGGCGTACGTCAGCACGCAGGTCCGGGAGCGCATGGACCGGCCGCCGCTGGTGGACCGGCTGCCGCTGGGCGTGCGCTCGACGCGCACGGTGCCGGTCCCGGCGCCCCGGCAGCCCCCCGCCGTGGAGCGGACGGAGCCGGCTCCGGCGCCGGACGACCTGCCCGCGCTCCTCGCCGAGGCGCGGCGGCTGTCCGAGTCCCTGCACCCGGACTCCGTGGGCGCCTGGGCCGCCGTGGCGCGTGCCGCCGAGGCGGACGGCGCGGAGCTGGAGGCCCACGACCGGGCGGAGATCGTCGACCACCGGGCGATCGGCCTCGGGCCCGAGGGGCGCACCCTGTTCGAGCACGCGGCCGAGCTGTACGAGGAGGCCGGTGACCCGGGCGAGGCGCTGGCCGCACGCGCGCGTGCGGCGACCGTCCACGCCCTGAACGGCCACACCGAGGAAGCGCTGGAGCTGCTCTCCGAGCCGTACGAGAAGGCCCTCGCCCTCCACGCCGGTGGCGGCACGGGCCTGCGGCAGACGGCGTCCGTGCTGGTGGGGCGGGCTCGGATACTCATGCAGCGGCTGGAGGAGGCGGACCAGGGCGAGAGCGCGGTGTCGGCCGCCGAGGCGGCCGTGCGGGAGCTGGCGGAGTTCGTCGAACCGCACCGCGCGCAGGATGTGCGGCTGGCCTCACGGGCCGCGGAGGCGCGGGCCATGCTCGGGGAGCTGGCCGAGCGCGGCGGGGACGCGGAGGCCGCCGCGGCCCTGTTCGAGGAGGCCGCGGAGCGGTATGTGACGGCCGGGGCGCCGTGGTTCGCGGTGCAGTACGAGGCCCGGCTCGCCGGGATCGCGCAGCAGCTCGGGGACCTGGAGCGGGCCGAGCGGGCGGCCCGCGCGGCGCTGGAGCACGGCGGTACGGATCTGGAACCGATGGGTCACGCCCAGCTCCACGTCCAGCTGGCCGAACTCCTGGGTGCCGCCGACCGGGTCGAGCCGGGCGCCGAGCACGCGCTGGAGGCGGCGCACTGGGCCGACGAGGCCGGTGAGAGCCGGACGCTCGGCTCCTGGGCCCGGCATCTGCTCGGCGGGTTCCTGCTGCGGCAGGGGCGATGTGCGGAGGCCGCGGAGGTACTGGAGTCGGCCCTCCTGGATCTGACCGCCGAGATCCACGGGGACGGGGCCATCGCCCAGACCCTGTGGTGGCTCGGCGACTGCCACACCGAGATGGGCGAGCACCGCGAGGCGGCCGACCGCTGGCTGCGGGCCGCCGACATCACCCGGCACTGGCCCGAACAGCGTGACCATGCCGTGCTCGCCCACCTCGCCGCCGAGGCCCTCGCCCGCGCGGGGCTGCCCGCCGAGGCGGACCGGGCGTACGAGCGCGCGGGCGACCTCTGGGGAGAGCTCGGGAACGTCCACGGGTATGTGCGGGCGCTGCGGGCGCGGGCCTGGTACGCGGCGCGGGAGGGCGCGGGGCTCGACGCCGCCCGGGGGCTGATGGGCGACGCGGTGGTCGGGTGCGAGGCGGCCCTGTCGGACGTGACCGGCGAGGAGAACCGGCTGCGGATCCACGCCGAACTCGGCGAGACGTACCGGCAGTTCGGTGACCTGCTCGCCCGGTCCGTCGCCGCGGACGCCGAACTCGCCTCGTACCGGGCGGTCTTCGAGGAGGCGCTCGCCCTCGTGGAGCGGGCCGTGGCGGTGTACGGCGCCCTCGGGGCCGGCTTCCTCGACGCGCGGACCGGCGCTGAGCTGGCGGCCGGGTGGCTGGAGGCGGACCTCCGGCGGGCGGCGGACGCGGCGGGACGGGCGCGGAGTGTGCTGGCCGCGTACGGCGACGGCGGTGATACCCATGGCGACGGCGGCCGGGAGGACGAGACGGCGGTGGCGCGCCGAGCGGAGGCGGAGCGGTTGTTGGGGCTCGTGGAGGGCTTGGGCGAGGTGGGGAACGTGGGGGACGGCTAGACCGGGTGGGGGCGGGTCCCCTGGGTCTCGCCCCCGCCGCCCCTGACCGTCCCGTCCCCGTGGGCCGCTGCCCCTTCGACCCCGTTGGGCGCCCGGTGGCTCGGGGACGTGCGTGGTCGGCGGGCCGTTGCCCGCGTCTTCAAGCTGCGCCCGGTGCTCCGCGGCCCCGGGGAACGGGGCAGGGCTGCGCCCTGTCCGTGCTACTCGACGCCGATCAGCAGGAGTGCTCCCTGGCGGCCGCCCCGGTAGACCACCGTGTCCACGCCCAGGTGGGACTCGCGCAGCCTGGTCTCCACATGGTCGGCGACGCCCGCGGGGGCGTCGTCTCCGAGGACCAGGGTGACCATTTCGCCGCCGGCGGCGAGCATGCGGTCGACGACCGTGGCGGCGGTCGCGGTGACGTCGTCGCCGATGACGGCGACATCGCCGTCGATGAGACCGAGTACGTCGCCGGCCTGGCAGATGCCGGCCATGGTCCAGGACTGCCGCTCGGCGATGACGACCTCGGCGTAGCGGGTGGCGCCGGCCGCGGAGGTCATGGAGACGACGTCCTCGTCGAAGCGGCGTCCGGGCTCGTGCACGGCGAGGGCGGCGATGCCCTGGACGGCCGAGCGGGTGGGGATCAGGGCCACCCGGACACCCTCGGCACGGGCCTGTTCCGCCGCCGCGGCCGCCGTGTGGCGCAGCTCCGCGTCGTTGGGCAGGAGCACCACCTCGCGCGCGTGGGCGCGCCGTACGGCCTCCACGAGTTCCCCGCTTGCGGGCGGCTCGCCCGGGCGGGCCAGCACCGTGGTCGCGCCGGCCTCGGCGTACAGCCCGGCCAGGCCCTCCCCCGGGACGACGGCCACGACGGCGCGCTGGGCCCGCTCGCGCGGCTGCCGTCCGGCCGCACCGGCCATGTGCGCGTCCTCGGCCCCGAAGTGCGTGATCCGGATCCGGTACGGCCGCCCGGCCTCGACCCCAGCCTCCACGGCGGCACCGGCGTCGTCGACGTGCACATGGACGTTCCACAGTCCGTCCCCGCCGACCACGACGAGCGAGTCGCCCAGTTCGTCCAGGCGACGGCGCAACCGGGCCACGGCCGCGTCGTCCGCCTCCAGGAGGTAGATCACCTCGAAGGCGGGCCCGTCGGCGGCCGGCCGGTCGTCGGCGCACGCCTCGGGCCCGGCGTCCCGCGCACCGGGCCGGGCGCCGGCACCGGCGCCGGTCACGCGCGCGTGCGCCGCCGGGAGGCCGGACGAACCGACGGCCGCGGTGACCCGCGTCCTCGGCGCCTCCCCCGTGAACGTCTCCACCAGCGCGGCCAGCACCGCCACCAGTCCACGCCCGCCCGCGTCCACGACCCCCGCGCGGGCCAGCGCCGCCAGTTGCCCGGTGGTCGCCGCGAGGGCCGTGCCGGCGCCCTCGTAGGCGGCGCGGGCCACCATGCCGCAGTCGCCCTCGGCGGCGGCCACCGCGTCTGCGGCCGCGGAGGCGACCGTGAGAACGGTGCCCTCCACCGGATGCGCCACCGCCTCGCGTGCGGAGTCCGCGGCGTGCCGGAGGGCGAGACGGAGTCCCCGCCCGTCGGTGTGGGCGGCCTCACCGCCGTCCGCGAGCACCTGCGCCATTCCCCTCAGGAGCTGCGCGAGGATCGTCCCCGAGTTTCCCCGGGCACCTATGAGTGCCCCGTGCGCCATGGCCCGCGCGGCCTCGGCGAGCGTGGGGTGCCTGGCGGCGGTCCCGCCCGGAGCGCCTCCGGCCCCTCCCGCGGAGCGGGGCGCCGCCCCGGTCTCGTGGCCGGTGAACACCGCCTCCACGGCGGCCGCCGCCGACTCCATCGTCAGGTAGAGGTTCGTCCCGGTGTCGCCGTCGGCCACCGGATAGACGTTGATCGCGTCGATCTCCTCGCGCGCCCGCCCCAGTGCGGCCAGCGCGAGCCCGCACCAGGTGCGCACCGCGAGAGCATCGAAGAATGTCTGCGGCACCTGCGGCACCTGCGCCTCCTTGAGCTGCTTGGCTGCTGGACGTGGGGTGGGGACGCCGCACGCCGCAGGCAGCGTAGACCCGCAGCCATGACCGCCGGTAAGAGGGCCGGGGCGAGGCCCCGACCAGCCATGGTAGTTTCGTTGTACGGACGCAGTCGTTGTATGCTGCTCCGGTTGCCCGATCCGGATCACCGATCCAGGCCGGGCTTTCCCCCTGGCAACGCCACTCGGATCCCGGTCTCGGGATCGTGATCCCGGCATGCCGGGATCAACCGTAAGTGCATCTGAAGTCTTTGGAGTGACCCGTGGCTGCCAACTGCGACGTCTGCGGCAAGGGGCCGGGCTTCGGCAACAACATCTCGCACTCGCACCGCCGTACGTCCCGCCGCTGGAACCCGAACATCCAGCGTGTGCGTACCGTGGTGGGCGGGACGCCGAAGCGCGTGAACGCTTGCACCTCGTGCATCAAGGCCGGCAAGGTCTCGCGCTGACGCTCAGCTAGCGCGCGGCCACTGTTGGTTCGCTGCACAGAGCCGGTCCACCGATGGGTGGGCCGGCTTTTTGCCGTGCCCTCGCGGACCCCGGTCCCGCGCACTCCTCCCACGGGCCCGCGGGTGCGTGCCGCGCCTCTCCCGGACGCCTCGCGGACAAGAGGCGGGTCCACACGCGTGTGCCCCTGCCGGAATCCGGTGAAAGCCCTTCGGCATCCTCGGCCCCCTCGAAGCACGCGGCGACGACGGCACCCCCCCTGGCCCCTGGCGGCCCCCGGCCCCACAACCCCCGCGCCCCTCTGACGCTGCCGCTCCCCGGCAGGGGCCGCACGGTCCGCCCGGCGCCTGACCGGCGGGCTGTACGGGTCCGCGCCGCCCACCGGGACGTACGGGTCCGCGCCGCCCACCTGAACCGCCAACGCCCTCCGGTGGCAGGGCCGGCCGACCACCTGGGCGCTCGGCCGGGTGACGCGCGAAGCCCCGGCCGGGGCCGGGCACCGCGCGCGGCGCCGCCCCACCATCTCGCCGTCGTACGCGCCGTGCGCGATGAATCATCCAGGCGTCCTTCATCCAGCGGCTCACCGAGAGGCCGGCGACGCACTTCAGGCCGCCGGAGCACCCCTCGTGAGCGCCCACCCGTGGTCCACGGGTCCGATACCGCCGCCGAGCGCGAACCCGGCGGCGATGGCCCCCGTGACGTACTCCTTGGCCGCTGCCACGGCCTCCGGCACGCCCAGCCCCTGCGCGAGCCGTGACGCGATCGCGGAGGCGAGGGTGCAGCCCGTGCCGTGCGTGTGCCGGTTGTCGTACCTCGGTGCCCGCAGCCAGTGCTCCTCGGAACCGTCGGTGAGCAGGTCGACGGCGTCCCCCGAGAGATGCCCGCCCTTGATCACCACCCAGCGGGGCCCGTACGCCAGCACGGCCTCGGCCGCCTCGCGCATCCCGGCTTCCGACTCGACGCGTACACCGGTGAGTTGGGCGACCTCGTCGAGGTTGGGAGTGGCGACGGTCGCCGTGGGCAGCAGCCGCTCGCGAACGGAGTCCAGGGCGGACGCGGCGAGCAGCGGGTCGCCGTGCTTGGAGACACCGACCGGGTCGACGACCACGGGCGCGTCCGTGGCGGCGAGCAACTCGGCGACCGTCTCGACGAGTTCGGCGGAGGCGAGCATGCCGGTCTTGACGGCCCGGACGCCGATGTCGTCGACGACGCTGCGGTACTGGGCGCGGACGGCCTCCACCGGAAGCTCCCAAGCGCCCTGCACCCCGAGGGAGTTCTGCGCGGTGACGGCCGTGACGACGCTCATGCCGTGCACGCCGAGCGCCAGCATGGTCTTGAGGTCGGCCTGGATGCCGGCCCCGCCCCCGGAGTCGGAGCCGGCGACCGTGAGCACCGTGGGCGGCGCGCTCCGTGCACCGGTCATGACTCTATGTCCGCGAAGTGGTCCCAGCCGCCCTTGTTGGTCCAGGGCGCTCCGTCGACGGTGACCTGCGGCAGCACCGACGGGTTGAGGACCTCGCCGATCACCTTCCAGCGGGCGGGCAGCTTCACGTCCGGCGGGAAGGTCGCCACGATCGCGTGGTCCTCACCGCCGGTGAGCACCCACTGGATGGGGTCGACGCCGACGGCCTGCCCGATGTCGTTCATCTGGGACGGGATGTCGATCGCGCCGGAGCGGATGTCGATCCGGCAGTTGCTGGCCTCCGCGATGTGCCCGAGGTCCGCGATCAGCCCGTCGCTCACGTCACACATCGCCGTGGCACCCAGATCGGCGGCGGCGGGGCCCGCGTGGTACGGCGGCTCGGGGCGCCGGTGGGCCTCCACGAAGGCGCGCGGCGAGCGGAAGCCGCGGGAGAGGACCGCGTGCCCGGCGGCGGACCAGCCGAGCCAGCCGGTGACGGCCACGACGTCCCCGGGCTGGGCCCCGCCCCGGGTCACCGGCTCGTGGTTGCGCAGATCACCGAGCGCGGTGATGGAGATCATGATGGTGTCGCCGCGGACGACGTCACCGCCCACGACGGCCGCCCCGGCGACCTGGCACTCGTCACGCAGGCCGTCCATCAGCTCCGTCGCCCAGGTCACCGGGAGATCGACGGGCGCGACCAGGCCGAGGAGCAGCGCGGTGGGCACGGCGCCCATGGCGGCGATGTCGGCGAGGTTCTGCGCGGCCGCCTTGCGACCGACGTCGTACGCCGTGGACCAGTCGCGGCGGAAGTGCCGCCCCTCCAGCAGGAGGTCGGTGCTCGCCACGACCCGGCGGTCCGGCGCGGCCACCACGGCGGCGTCGTCGCCGGGGCCGACCCGGACCGCCGGGGTGGTGGTGAGCCGGGAGGTGAGCTCCCTGATGAGCCCGAACTCCCCCAGCTCTCCCACGGTGCCCTTCATCGTCGTATCGCCCCTTCTTGTGCCGCTTCCAGTGTCGCCCGCGCCCGGTCGCGAGCGGTCCTCGCCCTCGGTACGGTCGAGTCGACGGTCAACTTCCGCGCTCCCCGCGCCCCGGAGTGCGCGGCGCGGCCTGTGCGGGTCTCCCCGTGGCGCGCGACTACGCGATACCGTGGCGTTCCTTTTCCCCACATGATCCTCGTGGCCGCCCTGGAGGTTCCGTGGTACAGGCGTACATCCTGATCCAGACGGAGGTCGGCAAGGCGTCGACCGTCGCCGACACGATCAGCAAGATCCCTGGAGTCATCCAGGCCGAGGACGTGACGGGTCCCTATGACGTCATCGTCCGCGCCCAGGCCGACACCGTGGACGATCTCGGCCGGCTGGTGGTCGCCAAGGTCCAGCAAGTGGACGGCATCACCCGCACCCTGACCTGCCCGGTGGTGCACCTCTAGCCCCCGTCTACCCTTGGCCGGTGTACTCCTCGCGTCACCGGCACCCCGCTCGTCTCGGGCTGCCCGTCCTGGTCGTGTCGTTGATCGCCGTCGCGGGCTGCTCCTCAGCAGACGACGGCGGATCTGCGGCGGTTCCCAGCCCGGACGCGACCGTCACGAAGCTGTGCCGGAACCTGGACGGGGCGTTGCCGCGGAAGGTGGACGGTCTCGGCCGCCGGGACCCCGACCCCGCCTCGCCGCTGACGGCGGGCTGGGGCAGCCCGGCGATCATACTGCGCTGCGGTGTACCCCGGCCGCCGAAGATGACCGACCCGGCGGTGGCCGAGGGGAGGGACGCCGACGCGGTGGCCGGTGCGGTGGACGGCGTGGACTGGCTGATGGAGAAGCGGGACGACGGGTCGTACCGCTTCACCACGGCGAACCGCTCGGCGTATGTGGAGGTGACGGTGCCGGCGGAGAGGGCCGGGGAGGACACCTCTCCGGTCCTCGTGGGGCTGGCGCCCGCCATCAAGGAGGCGATTCCCGAGGGGATCGCCTCCTGAGGAGCTGCCTGGGAGGGCCGCCGGGGGGTGCGGGCCGTGCGGGGCCGGTTGCGCGGTTCCCCCCGAGTGCCTCAGCGAAGGCCGGTCGGCCTGCGCAGTGCCGCCTGGATCAGGCGGTCCACCAGCTCCGGGTACGCGATGCCGCTCGCCTGCCACATCGCCGGGTACATCGAGATCGGGGTGAAGCCGGGGAGCGTGTTGATCTCGTTGATGACGAAGTGGCCGTCCTCGGTGAGGAAGAAGTCCGCGCGGACCAGGCCCTCGCAGGAGGCCGCCTCGAAGGCGTCGACGGCGAGGCGCCGGACCTCGGCGGTCTCCTCGTCGGTCAGCGGCGCCGGGACGATGCCCGGGGTCGAGTCGATGTACTTGGCCTCGAAGTCGTAGTAGGCGTGGGCCTCGGGCGGCGGGATCTCGGCCGGGACGGAGGCGCGGGGGCCGTCCTCGAACTCCAGGACGCCGCACTCGATCTCGCGGCCCCGCAGGGCGGCCTCGACGAGGATCTTCGGGTCGTGGCTCTGGGCCTCGGCGATCGCCTCGTCCAGACCGGTCAGGTCGTCGACCTTGGTGATGCCGATGGAGGAGCCCGCGCGGGCCGGCTTCACGAAGAGCGGCCAGCCGTGCTCACCGGCGAAGTCGATGATCTTCTTGCGGGCGGCGGACTCGTCGAGCTGCCACTCACGCGGCCGGATCACCACGTACGGGCCGACCCGCAGCCCGAAGGAGGTGAACACCCGCTTCATGTACTCCTTGTCCTGGCCGACGGCCGAGGCGAGGACGCCCGAGCCGACGTACGGGACGCCGGACAGCTCCAGCAGGCCCTGGAGGGTGCCGTCCTCGCCGTACGGGCCGTGCAGGACGGGGAAGACGACGTCGACCTCGCCGAGCGCCTTGGGCACCGAGCCGGGCTCGCTGTAGACGACCTCCCGGTTGGCAGGGTCGACGGGGAGCACCACGCCGCCCTCCTGCGAATCGGCGAGCTCGTCGACGGTGGGCGTGCGGCGGTCGGTGATCGCCATGCGCTCCGGTTCGTCGGCGGTGAGCGCCCAACGGCCGTCCCTGGTGATGCCGATCGGCAGGACGTCGTACTTCGTCCGGTCGATGGCACGCAGGACGGCGCCGGCCGTGACCACGGAGATCCCGTGTTCCGAGCTGCGGCCGCCGAAGACGACGGCCACGCGCGGCTTGCGGGACGGCTGCTCAGGGCTCTGGGGGAGGTTCTCGGTGCTCATATCGCGTTGAGAGTACCCGTTGGTAGTGCGGTCGTCAGCGCCCGTACGGCCGCTGTCGCTCAGCGTCGCTCCGACTTGGCGGAGCGCGACATCAGCTCCTTGAGGGCGACCACGGGCGGCTTGCCCTCGTGCACGATGTCGACGACCGTCTCGGTGATGGGCATGTCGACTCCGTGCCGGCGCGCCAAGTCCGCCACGGACTCACAGGACTTGACGCCCTCGGCGGTCTGCCTGGTGACCGCGATGGTCTCCTGGAGGGTCATGCCCCTGCCCAGGTTGGTGCCGAAGGTGTGGTTGCGGGAGAGCGGCGAGGAGCAGGTCGCCACCAGGTCGCCGAGGCCCGCGAGCCCCGAGAAGGTCAGCGGGTCGGCGCCCATGGCCAGGCCCAGGCGGGTGGTCTCGGCGAGGCCGCGGGTGATGAGCGACCCCTTGGCGTTGTCGCCGAGGCCCATGCCGTCCGCGATGCCGACGGCGAGACCGATGACGTTCTTGACGGCACCGCCCAGTTCACAGCCGACCACGTCGGTGTTGGTGTACGGGCGGAAGTACGGGGTGTGGCAGGCGGCCTGGAGCCGCTGGGCGACGGCCTCGTCGGTGCAGGCGACCACGGAGGCGGCCGGCATGCGGGAGGCGATCTCGCGTGCCAGATTGGGGCCGGTGACGACGGCGATACGGTCCTGCCCGACCTTGGCGACATCCCCGATGACCTCGCTCATCCGCATGGCGGAACCGAGCTCGACGCCCTTCATGAGCGAGACGAGGACGGTGTCGGGGGCCAGCAGCGGCACCCATGCGGCGAGGTTGGCGCGCAGCGTCTGGGAGGGGACGGACAGCACGGTGAAATCGGCTCCGGCGGCGGCCTCGGCCGGGTCCGTGGTGGCGCGCACGTTCTCCGGGAGCTCCAGGCCCGGCAGGTAGTCCGCGTTGGTCCGGGTGGAGTTGATGGCGTCGGCGACCTCCGCGCGACGCGCCCACAGCGTGACCTCGCACCCCGCGTCGGCGAGCACCATGCCGAAGGCCGTGCCCCACGAACCGGCGCTGAACACGGCCGCCTTGACCGGCTTGCTCACTTGCCCTGCCCCTCTTCCTGACGTTCCTGTTCCCGCAGGGCTCCATTGTGCTGACCGGGCCGCCGGTGCTCGACCGCCGCCGCGCTCCGGCGCCGCTGCTCGATGCGCTCCCGCTTCGGGTCGTAGGGCGTCTCGGGCGCCTTCTCGCCGCGGATCTCCTCCAGCTGGCGGGTGATGGCGGCCATGATGACCTCCGTGGCGTCCTTCAGCAGCTCGGGGGTCATCTCCTTGTCGTAGAAGCGCGAGAGGTCGACGGGCGGTCCCGCGAGCACACGGTGCGTCTTGCGCGGCAGGAGGCTGGGCTTCTTGGCGTACGGGGGCAGCAGTTCGTTGGCGCCCCACTGGGCCACGGGGATCACCGGGCACCTGGTCTGGAGGGCGACCCGCGCGGCGCCGGTCTTGCCGGTCATGGGCCACTGGTCCGGGTCGCGGGTGAGGGTGCCCTCCGGGTAGAAGGCGACGCACTCACCGCGCTCCACGGCGTCGATCGCGGCGCGGAAGGCGCTCAGCGCGTCCGTGGTCTCGCGGTAGACGGGGATCTGTCCGGTGCCGCGCATCGCGGCGCCCACGAATCCCTTCTTGAAAAGACCGCTCTTCGCGAGGAATCGCGGAACTCGGCCGCTGTTGTACTGAAAGTGCGCGTACGCGAAGGGGTCGAGGTGCGAATTGTGGTTCACCGCGGTGATAAATCCGCCGTCGGCCGGAATGTTCTCCATTCCGCGCCAGTCCCGCTTGATCAGAATCACCAGCGGCGGTTTGCACAGGACCGCGGCGAAGCGGTACCAGAAGCCGATTCTGCGGCGGGACACTCGGACACCTTCCTCTAGGGGGCCAGGGGGCTCCTCGCCCGGGGAGCCGCACAAGTGTCGCCCCGGACCGCCGGTCTGTCGAGGACACCGTACGCCCCGCCCTGCGGACTTCCCCTGCCCCCAGGTGAGAATGACGGCGACAAGAGAGGGACGGAACATCCGTGCAGTGGACCCTGGTCGTACCCCTGAAGCCCTTGGCGCGGGCCAAGAGCAGGCTCTCGGACACCGCCCACGACGGCGTGCGCCCGGGTCTGGCCCTCGCCTTCGCCCAGGACACGGTGGCCGCTGCCCTGGCCTGCGCGGCGGTGCACGATGTGGTGGTCGTCACGGACGACCCGCTCGCCGCGCGCGAGCTGGCGGCGCTCGGTGCCCGGACCGTCCCCGACGATCCGGCGGCCGACCCGGCGGACGGCCTGAACGCCGCGCTGCGACACGCGGCGGCCCTCGCGAGCGGCGCCCGGCCATGCGCCCCGGTGGCCGCCCTGAACGCCGATCTGCCGGCCCTGCGTCCGGCGGAACTCTCCCGCGTCCTGGACGCCGCCGCCGCGTTCCCGCGCGCGTTCCTCGCGGACGCCGCCGGCACCGGCACCACCCTGCTCGCCGCCGCTCCGGGGCGGGCGCTCCGCCCGGCGTTCGGCCCCTGCTCCCGGGCGGCCCACCGCCGCTCCGGCGCCGTGGAACTGGCGCTCGACGCCGTCGACTCCGTGCGCCAGGACGTCGACACCGGCGACGACCTGCGCACCGCCCTGTCCCTGGGCGTGGGCCCCCGTACGGCCGCCGCGGCCGCGCGCCTGCTGATACCCGGCCAGTAGGCTGCGTCCATGCAGGCCACCGCATACACCTACGACCCGGCCACCCGCTCGGGCCAGGTCCTCCTCGACGACGGCACCCCCGTCCCCTTCGACGCCCCGGCCTTCGACGCGGGCGGCCTGCGCCTCCTCCGCCCCGGCCAGCGCGTCCGCATCGAGACGGAGGGCGCGGACGAGGCCCTCCGCATCACTTTGATCACTCTGCAGACCTTCTGAGGCGGCCGGGCCACGACCAGGCGGAAGCGGCCCGGGGAACCGTGGGAGCGAACACGAACGGCCCGTGTCCACCCGCGAGGCGATCCCCGCGGCGAATCGACATTCTCAACCGACCCTTACTTCCGGAAACGCCGCGGGCCGGGCTCCGACAAGGAGCCCGGCCCGGCGCGTGTGAGTACCCAGCGCCCCCCTGCTAGCGGGCGGCAGTCTTCTTCGCCGTGGTCTTTCGTGCCGACGACTTCTTGGCCGGAGCCTTCTTCGCGGTGGCCTTCTTGGCCGGAGCCTTCGCAGCGGTGGTCTTCTTCGCCGCGGTCGACTTCGCGGCCGTGGTCTTCTTCGCCGCGGTCGACTTCGTCGCCGTGGTCTTCTTCGCGGTGGTCTTCTTCGCCGTCGTCTTCTTCGCCGCCGCCGTGGTCTTCTTGGCGGGCGCGGCCTTGCGGGCCGTCGTCGCCTTCTTCGCGGTCGTCTTCTTCGCTGCCGCCTTCTTGACCGTCGCCGAAGCGCCACCGCTCAGGCTGCCCTTGGGCGCCTTCTTGACGGCGACCTCGCCACCCCGGGGCAGCTTCTTGGAGCCGCTCACCAGGTCCTTGAAGCCCTGACCTGCGCGGAAGCGGGGCACGGAGGTCTTCTTCACCCGAACCCGCTCACCCGTCTGCGGGTTGCGGGCGTAACGGGCGGGACGCTCGACCTTCTCGAACGAACCGAAGCCGGTGACCGAGACCCTCTCACCCGCGACCGTCGCCCGGACGATGGCGTCCAGGACGGCGTCCACCGCGTCGGCGGCCTGCTGACGGCCACCGAGCTTGTCCGCAATCGCTTCTACGAGCTGCGCCTTGTTCACGTCTTCCCCTTCGGAGACATCGCCAGAACGAAAGTGTTCAAGCTTTTCGCACGTTAGGCAGATATATACCGCAAATCAAACACGAAACGGGCTTATCACCCTTGTGCCGCAACGAACTCGGCTGTCACGGAGTTCCTTCAGCGATCCCCGGTGGGCATTCGCCCCTCGTCGAGGTCCGCCGTGAAGCTCTCCAGACGCCTTGCCGCGTCGGCGAGATCGTGCTTGGCCACCGCCGTAATGACCAGCAGCTTCCGGGTCAGCGCCATCCGTACGCCCTCCGGGACTTGCAGTGCGCGCACCCTTGCGTGCGCTTCCTTGAGTTGGCCCGCGACCGCCGTATAGAGCTCGAGTTGGCCGTCGTGTTCCATGCACAGATTGTGCCATCTGGGGCGAGTTGTCGCCTGCCCAGGGGGCAACTGCCGTCTCCCGGGGGCCTGTCGAGCACCCCCATCCGATGCCACACGATGATGCGCGTACCCCGGCAAACGCCTTTGTAACTAGGGGAGTTGAAACCTTTCTGCACCCCACTTCCAAGGTGCGCCACTCCAGACATGGCTGTACCCCCAACCGTGCACGATTGGGGGTACAGGGGGGTGTGGCGGTGGCTGGAATCCGTCTTGCGCGGGCCGCCCCGGGGGGTGGCCCGCGAGGTGGATCAGACCGGCAGCGTCCGCGGCTTGTACGACGGCCGCTTGGCCTCGTACGCGGCGATGTCGGCCTCGTTCTGGAGGGTGATGGAGATGTCGTCCAGCCCGTTCAGCAGCCGCCAGCGGGAATTCTCGTCCAGCTCGAAGGAGGCGGTGATGCCCTCGGCACGCACCTCCCGGGTCTCCAGGTCGACCGTCACCTCGGCCTGGGGGTCCTTCTCGGTGAGCTCCCACAGCGCGTCCACGATCTTCTGCTCCAGCACGACCGTGAGCAGGCCGTTCTTGAGCGAGTTGCCGCGGAAGATATCGGCGAACCGGGAGGAGATCACGGCCTTGAAGCCGTAGTTCTGCAGCGCCCACACGGCGTGCTCACGGGACGAGCCGGTGCCGAAGTCGGGGCCGGCGACCAGGACCGTGGCGCCCTGCCGCTCCGGCTGGTTGAGGATGAAGGTCTCGTCCTTGCGCCAGGCCTCGAACAGTCCGTCCTCGAAGCCGTCCCTGGTCACCTTCTTGAGCCAGTGGGCGGGGATGATCTGGTCGGTGTCGACGTTGCTGCGGCGCAGCGGGACGGCCCGGCCGGTGTGCTTGGTGAATGCTTCCATGACTCTCAGACTCCAGCGGGCGCGGGGGCGTCGGACAGGTCGGCGGGCGAGGCCAGGTGGCCCAGCACGGCGGTCGCGGCGGCGACCTGCGGCGAGACCAGGTGCGTACGGCCGCCCTTGCCCTGCCGGCCCTCGAAGTTGCGGTTGGAGGTGGACGCGGAGCGCTCACCGGGGGCCAGCTGGTCCGGGTTCATGCCCAGGCACATGGAGCAGCCCGCGTGCCGCCACTCGGCGCCGGCCTCCTTGAAGACGACGTCCAGGCCCTCGGAGACGGCCTGCAGACCGACCCGCGCGGAGCCGGGGACGACCAGCATCCGTACGCCGTCGGCGACTTTGCGGCCCTTGAGGAGATCGGCGGCGGCGCGCAGGTCCTCGATGCGGCCGTTGGTGCAGGAACCTACGAAGACGGTGTCCACCTTGATCGAGCGCAGCGGCTGCCCCGCCTCCAACCCCATGTACTCCAGGGCCTTTTCGGCGGCCAGACGCTCCGAAGCGTCTTCGTACGAAGCCGGGTCGGGGACGTCCGCGGAAAGCGGCGCGCCCTGGCCGGGGTTGGTGCCCCAGGTGACGAACGGCGACAGCTCGGCCGCCTCGATCACGACCTCGGCGTCGAACTCGGCGTCCTCGTCCGTCCTGAGGGTCTTCCAGTACGCGACGGCGGCGTCCCAGTCCTCGCCCCGGGGGGCGTGCGGGCGGCCCTTGAGGTACTCGAAGGTGGTCTCGTCGGGGGCGATCATGCCCGCGCGGGCGCCGGCCTCGATCGACATGTTGCAGATGGTCATGCGGGCCTCCATCGAGAGCTTCTCGATGGCGGAGCCGCGGTACTCCAGGATGTAGCCCTGCCCGCCGCCGGTGCCGATCCTGGCGATGATCGCCAGGATCAGGTCCTTGGCGGTGACGCCGTCGGGCAGCTCGCCGTTGACGGTGATGGCCATGGTCTTCGGGCGGGCCATGGGCAGCGTCTGGGTGGCCAGCACGTGCTCCACCTGGGAGGTGCCGATGCCGAACGCCAGACCGCCGAAGGCGCCGTGCGTGGAGGTGTGGGAGTCACCGCAGACGACCGTCATACCGGGCTGGGTCAGACCCAGCTGCGGGCCGACGACGTGGACGACCCCCTGCTCGACGTCGCCCAGCGGGTGCAGCCGCACGCCGAACTCGGCGGCGTTGTTCCGCAGCGTCTCCAGTTGGACGCGGGAGACGGGGTCCGCGATGGGCTTGTCGATGTCGAGGGTGGGGGTGTTGTGGTCCTCGGTCGCGATGGTCAGGTCGAGCCGGCGGACCTTCCGCCCGCTCTTGCGGAGACCGTCGAAGGCCTGGGGGCTGGTCACCTCGTGCAGCAGGTGCAAGTCGATGAAGAGGAGGTCGGGCTCGCCCTCGGCGCGCCGGACGACATGGTCGTCCCAGACCTTCTCCGCGAGTGTCCTACCCATCGCTTTCCCTCCGGCCGACGCGGCAGCGCGTCGGCCCAACTAGAGATATCGGAGGTGGCGAGCGCGTGCGCATCCCCTCGTCGCGCGCGCCGGCCGCCGGGCTCGTCGGTCCGCGAGCCACTGTTGTTCTGCTTCCAGAGTGGCAAGGTCCACGTGAAATTGAACTTGCGTTTCACAGAGTGAGACGCGAGTATCGTTGCATGGACAACAGTAGCGGCGTCGGCGTTCTGGACAAGGCGGCCCTGGTCCTGAGCGCTCTGGAGTCCGGTCCGGCCACCCTCGCGGGTCTGGTCGGAGCCACCGGACTCGCACGGCCCACGGCCCACCGCCTGGCCGTGGCTCTGGAACACCACCGCATGGTGGCACGGGACATGCAGGGCCGGTTCATCCTCGGTCCGAGGCTGGCCGAGCTGGCCGCGGCCGCCGGTGAGGACCGGCTCCTCGCCACGGCGGGCCCGGTGCTCACACATCTGAGGGACGTGACGGGCGAGAGCGCGCAGCTCTACCGCCGCCAGGGCGACATGCGCATCTGCGTCGCCGCGGCGGAGCGGCTGTCCGGCCTGCGGGACACGGTCCCGGTCGGCTCGACGCTCACGATGAAGGCCGGCTCCTCCGCCCAGATCCTCATGGCCTGGGAGGAGCCCGAGCGCCTGCACCGCGGCCTCCAGGGCGCCCGGTTCACCGCGACCGCGCTCTCCGGGGTGCGCCGCCGTGGCTGGGCCCAGTCGATCGGCGAGCGCGAGCCGGGCGTCGCCTCGGTCTCGGCGCCGGTCCGCGGCCCCTCCAACCGCGTGGTCGCCGCGGTCTCGGTCTCCGGCCCCATCGAGCGCCTGACCCGCCACCCCGGCCGCATGCACGCCCAAGCGGTGATCGACGCCGCGGCCCGCCTCTCCGAAGCCCTGCGCCGCTCGGGCTGACCCCTCCGAAACCGTCCGACCACGAAAAAGGCCTGCCTCAACGCCGCGGCAGGCCTTTTCTCATGCGGTCGCCCGGCCCTTCCCGTGCGGCCGGCCACGTCGCGCGCCCTCGTCAGGCACGCACCCGCCGATGGGCGAACCGCTCCTTCGCCGACCTGCCCCGCTTCTCGATCGGCAGCACCCCCGTGGCCGCCGCGAGACCGAAGGCCGGCATGTCGGCGTAGATCGACTCGTACGACCCCTCCGGCACCACGTAGGTCTCGTGCCAGAGCCCGACATGACCGCGGCTCCTCCCCTTCCGCTCCTTGCGGTTCATCGCCGCCCACGCCACTCGGTGGAAGGCGTCGGCCGCGTGCGCGTATCCGTAGAGCTTCTCCTTGGACTCCCAGTACTGGACGACGTAGTACGTCCGCGGTGAGGCCGTGAGCAGGACGGCGTTCAGCAGCCCTCGGCCCGGGTCCTTGCGCAGTTCGCGCAGCATCCGGGGCATCGCGGCCAGCACCGGCAGCCAGTGGTGGACGGCCCAGAAGTGGTTGATGCGCACGCCGATGAGCAGGACCACGACATCGCCCTCGGCGGCAGCGGTGGTCCGTCCTGCGACGACCGGATTCCCCGACATGAACTCCCCCTTGTTGGTGAGCGACACTATCCGACCACTCATGCTTGGATAGTGCCACTTCCCAAGGAGGGGCGCAAGAGAGATGCGGCTGGCGGAGTTGAGCGCACGCAGCGGGGTGTCCACCGCGACGATCAAGTACTACCTGCGCGAAGGGCTGTTGGCGCCGGGCCGGCAGGTCAACGCGACGACGGCGGAGTACGACGAGGGCCATCTGCGCCGGCTCCGGCTGGTGCGGGCGTTGATCCAGGTGGGGCGGGTCCCGGTGGCGAGCGCCAGGGAGGTGCTCAAGCACGTCGACGACGAGTCGCTGGGCCGCACCATCCGCCTGGGCGCGGCCTTGTGGGCGCTCCCCCAGGCCCCCGACCCGGACGACGACGACCCGGCCACGGCCGCGGCGTCCGCGGAGGTGGACCGGCTGCTGAGGCGGCTGGGCTGGGACGCTGCGCGGGAGATCGGCGCGCTCTCCCCGGTGCACCGCTCCCTGGTGGCGCTGGTGGCCACGCAGATCCGGCTCGGTTATCCGTGCGACGCAGAAACCATGGCTCCGTACGCCGAGTTGATGCACCAGGCGGCGGCGCGGGATCTGGACCGGATGGAGACATACGAGTCCGACACGGAGATGGTCGAGTCGGCGGTGTCGTCGGCGGTGCTGTTCGAGCCGGTGCTGCGGGCACTGCACCGGCTGGCCCAGGAGGAGGAGTCGGCGCGGCGGTACGGCCTCGAGTGAGCGGGAGGGGCCGGGACGTACGGCACGGTCCCGGGCGCCCCGCCTCGGCCTCCGGGCACGACGAAGGCCCTCCGCCGAAGCGAAGGGCCTTCTGTGACGTACCCCCGACCGGATTCGAACCGGCGCTACCGCCTTGAGAGGGCGGCGTGCTAGGCCGCTACACAACGGGGGCGTGGAGCCTGCTGGCGTTCAGTACTACAGCGCCGCAGGTCCGAGCTGGTCTACCTGGACTCGAACCAAGACTAACTGAACCAGAATCAGTCGTGCTGCCAATTACACCATAGACCAATGTGGTTTAGACCAGTCAGTACCCCCGACCGGATTCGAACCGGCGCTACCGCCTTGAGAGGGCGGCGTGCTAGGCCGCTACACAACGGGGGCCCTAGCGATCCTGCATCGAGGTGAGAGGGTGCGACCCGAACTCTCCTCGCGGGAAGGATCTGTACCCCCGACCGGATTCGAACCGGCGCTACTGCCTTGAGAGGGCAGCGTGCTAGGCCGCTACACAACGGGGGCTTGCGGATGTGATCCGCGGGCGCAGATAAGCTCTGCGAGCTGGCCTACCTGGACTCGAACCAAGACTAACTGAACCAGAATCAGTCGTGCTGCCAATTACACCATAGGCCACTGGAACGCAAGCCCCTGAGGGGTTCTTGTTCTAGTTTGCGCTTCCGGTTCCGGCCTTTCGGCCCGCTCCCCGGCGGCGCAGAAAGAACATTACCCGAAGGTGGACGGCGCTCCAAAACGAGTATCCGAGCCGAGGATCGCGGGGAGTTCGGCGAGGGTGGCGATGCGGTGCGGTCCGACCGGCGGGTCGACGGTCGCGTGCAGGCCGCCGCGATCGAGCCAGACCGACAGCAGGCCCGCCTCGGCGGCGCCCTGTCCGTCGATCTCGGGGTGATCGCCGACGTAGGCGACCTGCTGCGGGGGCAGGTCGAGGGCCTCGCAGGCGGCGTGGAAGGCCGCGACGGCCGGCTTGTGGACACCCAGCTGCTCGGCGCACAGAACGGTCTCGAAGCGGTCCCACACACCGAGGGTGCGCAGCTTGCGCTCCTGCACGGGGAGGCTGGAGTTGGACAGGACCGCGTGCCGGTGCGTCCCGGCGAGCGCGTCGAGGACGGGCAGGACATCCGGGAAGAGCGCCCAGGCCCGCTCGTAGTGGACGATGTAGCGGTCGAACCAGGCGTCGGCCTCGGCGTCGGTCAGCGGTTCGCCGTGGAAGTCCCGCACCCGGTCGCGCCGGGTGGCCTCCCAGTCGCCCTGACCTGCGGCGTACCGCCGCCAGTGCAGGCTCGTGAGTTCGCGCCAGCGGTCGAGGGCCTCGTCGACCGAGCCGTACCGGCGCAGGCCCTCGGCCGACAGATGCGCCCGCATGCCGGTGCGGTCGGCCGTGGTGTAGTCGAAGAGGGTGTCGTCGACGTCCCAGACCACGGCCTTGATGTTCATGGTCCGACGGTAGCCCGAGGCCGGCCGCCCTGTCCGGCGGATGGCGAAGGGGCGGCACCCGGGGTTCCGGGTGCCGCCCCTCACGTACGGGTGTTACGCGGCCAGCCTGGCCAGGGCCGCGTCGATGCGCGCCAGGGTCTTCTCCCTGCCCAGGATCTCCAGGGACTCGAAGAGGGGCAGGCCGACCGTGCGGCCGGTGACGGCCACGCGGACGGGGGCCTGGGCCTTGCCGAGCTTGAGGCCGTGGGCCTCGCCGGCGGCCAGGACGGCCTCCTTGAGGGACTCGGCCGACGTCCAATCGGCCGACTCCAGCTTCTCCTTCGCGGTGCGCAGCAGCGCGTCGGAGCCCTCCTTCATCGCCTTCGTCCAGGACGCCTCGTCGTCGGCCGGCTCCGGCAGGAACAGGAAGTCGACGTTGTCGGTGATCTCCGACAGGACCTTCAGGCGGGTCTGCGCGTGCGGGGCGATGGCCTGCCACTTGACCTCGTCGAAGTCCTCCGGGGCCCAGGGGGCGAAGGGGGCCTTCAGCCAGGGGGCGCAGCGCTCGGTGAACTCCGTCACGCTCAGCATGCGGATGTGGTCCGCGTTGATCGCCTCGGCCTTCTTCAGGTCGAAGCGGGCCGGGTTGGGGTTCACGTCGGCGACGTCGAAGGCGGCGACCATCTCCTCGATCGTGAAGATGTCCTTGTCCGCGGAGAGCGACCAGCCGAGGAGCGAGAGGTAGTTCAGCAGGCCCTCGGGGAGGAAGCCGCGCTCCCGGTAGAGGTTCAGGCTCGACTGCGGGTCGCGCTTGGACAGCTTCTTGTTGCCCTCGCCCATCACGTACGGCAGGTGGCCGAAGGACGGGATCTCCTTGGCGATACCCAGATCGATCAGTGCCTTGTAGAGCGCGATCTGACGGGGTGTCGAGGAGAGCAGGTCCTCGCCGCGCAGGACGTGGGTGATCTCCATCAGGGCGTCGTCGACCGGGTTGACCAGCGTGTAGAGCGGGGCGCCGTTGGCGCGGACGATGCCGTAGTCCGGCACGTTCTCCGGGGTGAAGGTCAGCTCGCCGCGGACCAGGTCGGTGAAGGTGATCGGCTCGTCGGGCATCCGGAAGCGGACGATCGGCTCACGGCCCTCGGCCTCGTACCGGGCCTTCTGCTCCGGCGTGACCTCGCGGCACTTGCCGTCGTACCCGGAGGGCCGGCCCGCGGCGCGGGCGGCGTCACGGCGCTCCTCCAGCTCGGAGGCGGTGCAGTAGCAGTAGTAGGCGTGGCCGGCGTCCTTGAGTTTCTCGGCCACCTCCTTGTACGTCTCCATGCGCTGCGACTGGCGGTACGGCGCGTGCGGGCCGCCGACCTCGGGGCCCTCGTCCCAGGTGAAGCCCAGCCAGCGCAGCGAGTCCAGGAGCTGCTCGTAGGACTCCTCGGAGTCGCGGGCCGCGTCGGTGTCCTCGATGCGGAAGACGAACGTGCCGCCGGTGTGGCGGGCGAACGCCCAGTTGAAGAGGGCCGTGCGGACCAGGCCCACGTGGGGGTTGCCGGTCGGGGACGGACAGAAACGTACGCGGACGGAGCCGTTAGCCACGCTTGATCACCTTGTTGGTGAGAGTGCCGATGCCTTCGATGGTGACGGCGACCTCGTCGCCGACGTTGAGGGGGCCGACCCCTGCCGGGGTGCCCGTGAGGACGACGTCGCCGGGGAGCAGCGTCATCGCCTCGGTGATGTTGACGATCAGGTCCTCGATGGAGTGGATCATCTCGCTCGTGCGGCCGAGCTGGCGCTGCGCGCCGTTGACCGTGAGCTGGATGGTCAGGTCCGAGGGGTCCAGCTCGGTCTCGACCCAGGGGCCGAGGGGGCAGGACGTGTCGAAGCCCTTGGCCCTCGCCCACTGCTTCTCGCGGCGCTGGACGTCACGGGCGGTGATGTCGTTGGCGCAGGTGTAGCCGAAGATCACGTCCTTGACGCGTTCGCGCGGGACCTCGCGGCACATACGGCCGATGACCACGGCGAGCTCGGCCTCGTGGTGGAGCTCCTGCGAGAAGGCGGGGTACTGGATCTCGTCGCCGGGGCCGATCACCGAGGTGGCCGGCTTGAAGAAGGCGAACGGGGCGTCGGGGACCTCGTTGCCGAGTTCCCGGGCGTGTTCGGCGTAGTTGCGGCCGAAGGCCACGACCTTGTTGGGGAGCACCGGCGGCAGCAGCCTGACCCTTGTCCTTGAATCAAGAGAGGCCAGCGGGACCTTCGTGCCGGAGAGCTCGAAGTCCGCGAACGGGATGCCCTTGATGATGTCGAGGACGAGCTCGTCCGGCTTGTCGCCCTCGACCGCTCCGAAGGCTACGTTCCCGTCGATGGAGAACCTGGCGATGCGCACGGGATCCTCGCGCCCCTTAACTGAGCTGGCTGGAGTCTGACGCTCCAGGCTAACGCGGCAAGGGGGGCCCGCCTCGCGCATTAACGGGGCGCGGCCCACCGCGCCCATGGGAAAGGGCGCCCTGGTCGTGATGCCGGGCGCCCTTTGTCCGCGTACTGACGGAGCCGTCTTCCCTCATGCACCGGATCCGTGTTGAGCACGGGACGGATTCCGCGCGTACTTGAGGGTGCAACTACTCGGCGGCCTGGGCAGGGACCCTCACCAGGACCGTCCGGCGGGGGTTGGCGGTCTGGGAGGGGAGGTCGACGGAGTGCTCCTGTTCCGGCGTGCGCAGGTCCTCGGCGTCGGCGAGGTGGGCCAGCGTGGTGCGCCGGGGGTTGGCTATCGTGCGGAACATCGTCGTCGTCTTCACTGTTGTCCAGGACCTCGTCGTGAGCGGGCGCCGGGCCGGTCCGCAAGGACCGCCCCACAAGCGCGGGTTGTCGGATTCGCCATCCCTGTAAAGCGTCAGGCTAAACATCCGGTTCCCGGGCGAGGGTGCGAAGAAGGCATGATCACCGTGTGAGTTTGCTCACCTACTCATGGGCAAATCCGACAATCCGGATTCTCCACCCACCCTGACAAAGCGGACATCAGCCACCTGAAGCAGGCATTCCGCTCCTGATCATGGCGACTAGGACACCCCCTCCCCACCCCTGTATCGCGGGGGTTTGCCCGCTTTGCTGCGAATCTGCTTCCACATCCGGTGACCTGCCCTTCACCCACCGTGACTGTGAACAGACCGTTATCCGTTGGCCTTGTTGCAGATCCGGCACTGTGCTGGAATTCCACGGACCGCCGCAGGATCGTGCCGGCGCGCAGGGGCGCAAAGCAGCGCCGGGCGGCGGCGGAAGGGGGAGCCAGCGCCGGTCACTCACGACCACAAACAGGGGACGTAATTCAGGGCGCCCCCAAGACGCCGACACCGTCCCGCCGTTCATTCGGCGGGGCGCCTGGTCCAGAGGTTGCGACGCTAGTGCAGGGACGTTTCAAGAGGGATGGCAG
Organism: Streptomyces sp. NPDC042364; assembly: GCF_056437585.1. NCBI lineage: Bacteria > Bacillati > Actinomycetota > Actinomycetes > Kitasatosporales > Streptomycetaceae > Streptomyces > Streptomyces sp. NPDC042364. The sequence goes on from NZ_JBWKAJ010000009.1 coordinate 200,212, forward strand.
CGCTTCGGCGGAGCCGGAGCCACACAACGGAACCGGTAACGGTTCCTCCCCCCAGCACGCCCAGAACCCGGGTCCGGCGGAGATCGGCGACGGCGGTGAGCGCTCCGGGCGCACCGGCGCGTCTGTTCCCCCCGTGCCGCCCGGCAAGCCCAAGGGCGGCGACAAGACCGGAGCGCCCGGTCCCGGTTCACGAGTAGCCCTGCGCAACTGGCGCATCTCGACTCGTCTCGTCTCGCTGCTCGCGCTCCCCGTGGTGGCGGCGACCTCGCTCGGCGCGCTGCGCATCGGCGACAACGTGGACGACATCCAGCAGCTCGACAACATGCGGCTGCTGACCGACATGACCAAGCAGGCGACCGAGCTCGCCAACGCGCTGCAGAACGAGCGCGACCTCTCCGCAGGTCCTCTCGCGCACGGTCTCAACGCCTCCGACTTCACGGTCAAGGGCACCCGCCAGAAGACCGACCAGGCCCGCGTGCAGTTCAGCGACGCGACCCAGGACGCCGACAACTCGAGCACCACCGAGAACCTCCCCGGCGTCCGCGACAGCCTCGTCCGGGTCGTGCGCGAGCTGGGCAACCTCAACAGCATCCGCAACAAGGCCTACGCCGACCCGAAGAACTCCACCCAGACGGTCGAGGCCTACCACCGTCTGATCACCCAGCTGCTGGAACTCTCCCAGGACATGGCGGAGGCCACCAGCAACCCGGACATGATCAAGCGCACCCGCGCCCTGGCGGCGTTCTCCTCGGCCAAGGAGTACGCCTCGGTGCAGCGCGCGGTCATCGCGGCGGCGCTGCCAGAGAACAAGGACAAGTTCGGCACCCTCTCCGAGAACGACCGTCTCTACGCGGACTCGGCGCTGGACAACGAGGAGTCCGAGCTCACGGCCTTCGCCGACATCTACGGCGACGGCGCCGAGGAACTGACCAAGCCGATCGACGACGCGAGCCCCACCATCGAGGCGTCCGACCTCTATGCGGACCGGGTGCTCGCCAGCAACAACGGTCTGCGCGGCCAGGACAAGCGCTCGTACAAGGACTGGGTGGACAGCTCCTCCGCCAAGATCGAGCGCATGGACAAGATCGAGGGCACCCTGCTCGAGGAGATGGAGCAGACCGCGCGTGCGCTGCGTGCGGACGCCGAGCAAGAGGCGATCATCTCCGGTGCGCTGATCCTGCTCGTCCTCGGTGTCTCCCTGGTCGGCGCGTTCGTCGTGGCCCGGTCCATGATCCGTTCACTGCGCCGGCTGCAGGACACGGCGACCAGGGTCGCCCAGGACCGGCTGCCCGAGCTGGTCAAGCAGCTGTCGGAGTCGGACCCGCAGGACGTCGACACCTCCGTCGAGTCCGTCGGTGTGCACTCGCGGGACGAGATCGGCAAGGTGGCCGCGGCCTTCGACGACGTGCACCGCGAGGCGGTCCGCCTCGCCGCCGAGCAGGCCCTCCTCCGGGGCAACGTCAACGCGATGTTCACCAACCTCTCGCGTCGCTCCCAGGGCCTCATCCAGCGTCAGCTGTCGCTCATCTCCGAACTGGAGTCCCGCGAGGCCGACCCGGACCAGCTGTCCTCGCTGTTCAAACTCGACCACCTCGCCACCCGCATGCGCCGTAACGGTGAGAACCTCCTCGTCCTCGCCGGTGAAGAGCCCGGCCGTCGCTGGACCCGCCCGGTCCCGCTGGTCGACGTGCTCCGTGCCGCCGCCTCCGAGGTGGAGCAGTACGAGCGCATCGAGCTGGCCGCCGTGCCGACCACCGAGGTGGCCGGCCGCGTGGTCAACGACCTCGTGCACCTCCTCGCCGAGCTGCTCGAGAACGCGACCTCCTTCTCCTCGCCGCAGACCAAGGTCAAGGTCACCGGTCACGCGCTGCCCGACGGGCGGGTGCTGATCGAGATCCACGACACCGGCATCGGCCTCTCCCCCGAGGACCTCGCCGCGATCAACGAGCGGCTCGCCTCGCCGCCCACCGTGGACGTGTCGGTCTCCCGGCGCATGGGTCTGTTCGTGGTCGGTCGTCTGTCGCAGCGCCACGGCATCCGCATCCAGCTGCGCCCTTCGGACTCCGGCGGTACGACCGCACTGGTCATGCTTCCCGTGGACGTGGCGCAGGGCAACAAGAAGCCTGCCCCGGGCAAGCCCGGCCAGGGTGCTCCCTCCACCGGTGGCCCCGCCGCCGCGCAGGCCGCGGCCGGTGCCGCCGCAGCGCGTCGCCAGGCAGGCCAGTCGGGTCCGCAGCTCGGCGGTGGCCCCTCCGGTGGCGGTCTGCTCGGTGGCGCCCCGCAGCGCGGGCAGGTCGGAGCCGGTCAGGGCCCCCGCGCGGCGCTGCCCGGCAACCCGGGTGGTCAGCGTGGGCCGCAGGGCGGTCCGCCGATGCCTCCGCAGGGCGGCCGGCCCGCCCCCGCGGGTGCCGGTGCCGGTGCGTTCGGCGGCGGTCAGGCCCCGAGTGCCCCGCAGGGTCTCCAGGCCTCGGGCACCGGTGGTCCCGACACCAGGAGCTTCGAGAACTTCAACGACACCGGACGCCAGGGCGGCTTCGCCGGCGGCGGCTCGGGTCTTCGTCCGGGCGGCAGCTTCGGCGACGGCGGTGCGCCGCGTCAGAGCGGCTCCGGTGACGGCCGTCCCGGTGCCGTACCGCCGAAGCCGGGCAAGGAGCGTGCCGGCAGGCGCCGTCCGCAGCTCCCCGGCCGCGGCGGCCCGCGCGCCGAGCTGCCCGGTGGCAACGCCCCGCGCACGCCGAGCTGGAGCGACGAGAACGCCCAGCCGTCGGCGCCCCGCGCCTCGCTGGACGCCCCGCGCGGCCACGACGAGCAGCCGGATGTGACGGCGCCGATGCCGCGGGTCGACCCGAACCAGGGTCCGGCCGCGACCTCGCAGTTCCCGCGCCCCGACTACGACGCCCCGGCCGCCGGACAGAACGGCACCGACTCCTTCCTGCGCTCCGACGTGTTCGGCGGGGCCGGTGCCCCGCCGGCGCAGGCCGGCCCGTCCCGCGGCGGCTCCGAGGACCCCTCGTCCACCGGCCGGTTCGCCACGCAGGGCTACGACGGCTCCGGCACGGGTCAGTTCCCCGTGCCGAGCCCGCAGAACCCGCAGAACACCGGTCAGTACGACGCCCCGGACCGGGCGAACGGACAGGACACCGGTCAGTTCGGCGTCCTCGGACGGCAGAACGGCCAGGGCGCCGGGCAGTACGACCCGTCCGGTCGGCAGAGCCCGCAGGACACCGGTCAGTTCGAGCGTCCGCAGGTCAACGGCGAGAACTTCGGCGGGTCCCGCCGGCCGCAGCGTCCCCCGATGCCCCCGCAGCGCCCCGGGCGCCCGCAGGAGCCGGAGGCGCTGCCGCCGGCCACGGGCCCCGGCGACGGCCGTACCCCGCTCTACGACACGCTGGAGACCAACTGGTTCCACGGTCAGGGCGGCCAGAACGGCCAGAACGGCCAAGGTGGCCAGCAGCGGCAGCCGGGCAACGGCGTCGCTCCGCAGCAACGGCCCGTCCAGGCCCCCGAGACTCCGGCCGCCCCCCAGCGGCCGGCGGCCCCCGCCGCGCCGGCCTCCACGGCCTGGCGCAGCACCCCCAATGACGACCTGGTCCGCCAGGCCGAACGTGTCCGTCAGCCGTCGGCGGGCGGGGTCACCACCTCCGGCCTGCCTCGTCGCGTCCCGCGCGCCAACCTCGTGCCGGGCACGGCTCAGCAGCAACAGCACCAAAGCGGTCCGCAGGTCTCGCGTGCGCCCGACGACGTACGCGGCCGGCTGACCAATCTCCGTCGGGGTATCGCGCAGGGTCGTCAGGTCGGCAACGGCCAGACCGGCAGCTTCCCGAACCCCACTCACCAGCAGGAGCGTTAGTTGAGCCAGATGAGCCAGGCGGCACAGAACCTCAACTGGTTGATCACCAACTTCGTGGACAACACCCCCGGGGTGTCCCACACCGTCGTCGTGTCCGCCGACGGACTCCTCCTGGCGATGTCGGAAGGGTTCCCGCGCGACCGTGCCGACCAGCTCGCCGCCGTCGCCTCCGGGCTCACCTCCCTCACGGCCGGGGCCTCCCGGATCTTCGAGGGCGGGAACGTGGCCCAGACGGTGGTGGAGATGGAACGCGGATTCCTCTTCCTCATGTCCGTCTCGGACGGCTCGTCCCTGGCCGTCCTGGCCCACCCCGAGTGCGACATCGGCCTCGTCGGTTACGAGATGGCGCTGCTCGTCGACCGTGCGGGCGCCGTGCTCACACCCGACCTGCGCGCCGAACTCCAAGGCAGTCTGCTCCACTGACGCCTGCGGATCCACAGAACTCACCAAATCAACGTCCGGCCGACACAGTCCCCCCACCGGCCCCCGTCAGACGGCACGACTGACCGACTTGCTGTCCCGCTCGGAGGATCAATGACCCCGCCCACCGCTCCTCACGATCCGTACGCAGAGCCGTACGGAGACGAGGGCGACCAGCCGCTGGTTCGGCCGTACGCCATGACCGGTGGCCGGACGCGGCCGCGCTACCAACTCGCCCTCGAGGCGCTGATCAGCACGACGGCAGACCCCGCGCACCTGATGGGGCTGCTTCCCGAGCACCAGCGGATCTGCCACCTGTGCCACGAGGTGAAGTCGGTGGCCGAGGTGTCGGCCCTGCTGTCCATGCCGCTCGGTGTGGCACGGATCCTCGTCGCGGACCTCGCGGAGGCCGGACTCGTCGCGATCCACCAGCCCGGTGGCGACGAGAACGCCGGTGGCGCGCCGGACGTGACTCTGCTGGAAAGGGTGCTCAGTGGACTTCGCAAGCTCTGAACAGGGTCGGGCCACCACCTCCGCGAAGATCGTGGTGGCCGGTGGCTTCGGCGTCGGCAAGACCACGTTCGTGGGTGCCGTCTCCGAGATCAACCCGCTGCGCACCGAGGCCGTCATGACCTCGGCGTCCGCGGGTATCGACGATCTGACCCACACCGGGGACAAGACCACCACCACGGTGGCCATGGACTTCGGCCGTATCACGCTCGACCAGGACCTGATCCTGTACCTGTTCGGCACGCCCGGCCAGGACCGGTTCTGGTTCATGTGGGACGACCTGGTCCGCGGCGCCATCGGCGCCGTGGTCCTGGTGGACACCCGCCGTCTCGCCGACTGCTTCCCGGCGGTCGACTACTTCGAGAACAGCGGGCTGCCGTTCGTCATCGCCCTCAACGGCTTCGACGGACAGCAGCCGTACACGCCGGACGAGGTCCGGGAGGCGCTGCAGATCGGGCCCGACACCCCGATCATCACCACGGACGCCCGTCATCGCGCGGACGCCAAGAGCGCGCTGATCACGCTCGTCGAGCACGCGCTCATGGCCCGGCTGAGGTAGGGACACGGCGCGGAAACACCGGACCTGAGCCGAAAATACGACGCAAGTCCACAACTTCATACGGCAGTTGTCGTAGATACACCGATGCCGACTGTGTCGTTTGACACGGTCGGCGTCGGTGTTCATAACGTTTCGACAGAGAAATAGGGTGGTACGACCACGCGTCGCGGTCGATCGGTACCGCTGCGCTCACGATGGCCCCGCTTTTTGCCGGGCCTCGTTCTGTTTGACCGTTTTATCTGGGACTTACATCACGCGGAATCGTTGCCTTCCAGTGTTTGGAAGTGCGCAACATGGCGTGCTGGAATGCCTGAACTGCCCAATAGTCAAAGACGTACTAGGGCGTGGAGTCACCCGCGGCACGACGTAGGTGCCGGCGCCGAGAGGTTGTTGGTCGAGTGAGGCGAAGCAAGAAAGGTCCCGAGCCGTCGGCGCGGGGCAACTTCACCCCGCCGCCGCGCGGAGCGGCACCCGCACAAGTGACCGGACCGGAGCCGACGGCAGCTCCCGCGCCCAGCGGAAGTCGTCTCTCCCCTCGCAACTGGCGGGTGCCCACCCGTCTGAACGCGATCCTGCTCATACCCGTGCTGGTCGGCCTCGTCATGGGCGGCTTCCAGGTGAAGAGCTCGATCAACACCTGGCAGGAGGCCCGCGACGCCGAGAAGGTGGCCAAGATCGTCGCCGCCGCCGGCGCCTACGCGGAGGCCCTGCTCAACGAGCGTGACCTCTCCGCCGAGCCGCTGCTGCAGGGCAAGCGGGACAGCGACATCGTCAAGGACGCCCGCGCCTTCACCGACGAGAAGGCCGACCTCTTCCACACCGAGGTCGAGGGAATGCCCTCCGACGATGGCCTGGAGCGCCGTCTCCGCCTGGTCGAGGAGGCCGAGCCGCAGCTAGACAAGCTCCGGCAGACCGCCTTCACCCGGGCCGCCGACCCCGTGCAGACCGAAGAGGGCTACGTCGCCGTCGAGCACCTCCTGATGGAGTTCTCCAACGAGCTCGGCCTCGGCACCGGCAACGTCACCGCCTACGGCCGTACCGTCTACGCCATCGCCCTGGCCAAGGGCGCCTCCTCCCTCCAGCGCGCGATCGGCATGCACCTGCTGGTCCGCCCCAGCGAGGACGCGGCGACCTTCCGCCGGCAGGTCACCGCGTTCACCTCGTACGCCTACCTCGAGAACGTCGCCATCCAGGAGTACGTCTCCGGTGGTACCGCGGCGGACGCCGCCCGGCTCCAGCAGGTCCTCGAGCAGAAGGAGGAGGAGGGGAAGAAGCAGGTCACCGACGCCGCGGCCGCGGCCAAGGCCAAGGGGCAGGACTTCACCCCGCCGCCCTCCTCCATGCTGAAGATGATCCAGGCCATCGGCGGCGTCACCAGTCCCGAGGAACTCGCCGGTCTCGCCGACCAGGGCATCACCCCGTCCACCTGGATGGCCGCCTCCACCCTCAAGTTCGAGGGGTACAGCGAGGTCGAGACCGAGCTGATCAACCGCGCGGTGGACGAGGCCGGAACGATCGCCTCCGACGCCCAGCGCGACGCCTACGTCAACGGCGCGATCGTGGTGGTCGCCCTGCTCGCGGCGTTCATCATCGCCGGGATCATGGCCCGCCAGATGAGCCGCTCGATGCGCCAGCTGCGCAACGCCGCCTTCGGCATCGCCGAGCAGCGGCTGCCGATGCTGGTCGACCAGCTCTCGCGCACCGACCCCGGCCGGGTCGACACCCGGGTCGCGCCGATCCCGATCACCTCCACCGACGAGATCGGCGAGGTCGCCCGCGCGTTCGACCAGGTCCACCGCGAGGCCGTCCGGCTCGCCGCCGAGCAGGCCCTGCTCCGGGGCAACATCAACGCGATCTTCACCAACCTCTCGCGCCGCAACCAGTCGCTGATCGAGGGCCAGCTGACCCTCATCACCGACCTGGAGAACAACGAGGCCGACCCGGACCAGCTGGAGAACCTCTTCAAGCTGGACCACCTCGCGACCCGTATGCGCCGCAACGGCGAGAACCTCCTGGTCCTCGCCGGCGAGGAGCCCGGCCGCCGCTGGGACCAGCCGGTCCCGCTGGTCGACGTGCTGCGCGCCGCCTCCTCCGAGGTGGAGCAGTACGAGCGCATCGAGCTGTCGGGTGTCCCGGAGGCCGAGATCCACGGCCGCGCCGTCACCGACCTCGTGCACCTGCTGGCCGAGCTGCTGGAGAACGCGACGACGTTCTCCTCCCCGCAGACCAAGGTCCGCGTCACCGCGACCCGTCTGCCCGACGGCCGCGTCATGATCGAGATCCACGACAAGGGCATCGGCCTCACCGCCGAGGACTTCGCCGACATCAACCACAAGCTGGCCAACCCGCCGACCGTGGACGCCGCGATCTCGCAGCGCATGGGCCTGTTCGTGGTCGGCCGGCTCTCCGACCGGCACGGCATCCGCGTCCAGCTGCGTCCCTCGGGCGAGCAGGCCGGTACGACCTCGCTGGTCATGCTCCCGGACGTCATCACCCACGGTGGCGGTGGCGAGCATCAGCCGGCGGACCAGTTCACGGTCTCCCAGATCATCCCGGAGCAGCACTCGTTCCAGCAGCAGGGCGCCCCGATGCGCACCGCCGCGGAGCTGGGCTTCGACGACAGCCGCTACGAGATACCCGACGACATCCGCGAGCTGGACCCGGTGGGCCGCTCCCTGATGCGCGAGGAGCGTCGTGCGGCCCTGGAGGCCCAGGCGCACCCGCAGGCGGCCATCGAGGCCCCCCGCTACGGCGACGACTTCCAGGCGCCCGAGCCGTCCTACGACAACGGCGCGACGGCCTATGTGGACCAGCAGCGGGCCTACGACCAGCAGACGGCGTACGAGGAGCCGCAGCAGCCGTCGTACGACGAGGCGTACTTCGGGCAGGGCGGCGCCGCGCAGAACGGCAACGGGCACGTGCCGGGCGGGAACGACACGTTCTCCGCGACCGGTGGTTACCCGGAGCCCGCCTATGCGGAGCCCGCGCAGGAGGAGCACGCCCCGACTGCCCCGGAGAGCTACCCGGGCTTCGAGGAGTCGTCCTATCAGGACGACTGGCCGCAGCAGCAGGACTACCAGAGCTCCTACCGCTCCGAGTACGCTCCGGAACCGGAATCTTCGCAGGCCGCTGACGTGAAGGAGCCGGACGGCGTAGGCTTCGACCGACCGGGATCCAACCCCTCCGCCGGCCACGCGCTGACCGACGCCGGTCTCCCCCGCCGCGGGTCCACCGCGAGCGCGGGCGGCACGAGCGCGGGCGCCGTGAACGGACGACAGGATGTGTCCCGGGACCAGCCGACGACCGGGGGGCCGAACGGCGACTGGCGCTCGGCCAACGACGAGCGCTGGCAGCAGGCGTCCCAGTTGAAGAAGCCGAAGGCGGGCGGGGTCACCTCCTCCGGCCTGCCGCGGCGGGTACCCAAGGCCAATCTGGTCGAGGGGGCCGCCACGGCGACCCCGCAGGGAGGTCCACAGATCTCCCGCGCTCCCGAGGACGTCCGGGGCAGGCTGAGCAACCTGCGCCGGGGTGTCCAGCGAGGGCGCAACGCAGGCAGTGAAACGAACGGCCAGGGCTTCGGTCCTGACAGCACCTACAACCAGGAGCGTTAGTGTGAGCCCGATGAGCCAGGCGGCACAGAACCTGAACTGGTTGATCACCAACTTCGTGGACAACACCCCCGGGGTGTCCCACACGGTGGTGGTCTCCGCCGACGGACTCCTTCTGGCGATGTCCGAAGGGTTTCCGCGCGACCGAGCCGACCAGCTGGCGGCCGTCGCGTCGGGTCTGACCTCTCTGACCGCGGGTGCCTCCCGCATTTTCGAAGGCGGCAGCGTCAATCAGACGGTTGTGGAGATGGAGCGGGGATTCCTGTTCATCATGTCCATTTCCGACGGTTCCTCACTCGCCGTTCTCGCACATCCGGAAGCCGACATCGGCCTCATCGGGTACGAGATGGCCCTTCTGGTGGACCGGGCCGGCACGGTCCTGACGCCCGATCTTCGTGCGGAGCTCCAGGGCAGCCTGCTCAACTAACGGTCAGACGGTGCGTTTTGGCGTCCCGGGGCCGTAAGGTTTCGGGACGCGGCTTCCAATGAGCCATGGATGCCAGCACGGTCGGAGGAGGAGAGAACGTGGCAACACCCCCAGGCGGTTCATCGTCGGGCAACTGGTCCTACCCTGGCCAGGGGCCGGGCCAGGGTGACCAGAACCGGTACAACTTCCCCTCCGCACCGAGCCGTCAGCAGCCGTACGCACCGCAGGGCCCCGGCCCTTCGCCGTACGACCAGCCGCCTGCGCCGCGCATCCAGCCGGTTCAGCCGCATCGCCGCACCCCCGAGCCGTCGCCCGCGGGGGCGGCGAGCAACCCCCTGGTGCGCCCGTACGCCATGACGGGCGGCCGCACCAGGCCGCGCTACCAGCTCGCCATCGAGGCGCTGGTGCACACCACCGCGCAGCCGCACCAGATGCAGGGCCAGCTGCCCGAGCATCAGCGGATCTGCAACCTCTGCCGGGAGATCAAGTCGGTGGCCGAGATCTCGGCCCTGCTGACGATCCCTCTCGGCGTGGCCAGGATCCTCGTCGCCGACTTGGCGGAGGCGGGCCTGGTCGCCATCCATCAGCCCGGCGGCGACGAGAACGCCGGTGGCCAGCCAGACGTGACACTGCTCGAAAGGGTGCTCAGTGGACTTCGCAAGCTCTAGCGGCGGTCCTTCCCGCTCCACCACCTCAGCGAAGATCGTGGTGGCGGGTGGCTTCGGCGTGGGCAAGACCACGTTCGTCGGGGCCGTCTCGGAGATCAACCCGCTGCGTACCGAGGCCGTGATGACGTCCGCTTCCGCGGGCATCGACGACCTCACCCACACCGGAGACAAGACGACGACGACCGTCGCCATGGACTTCGGCCGTATCACCCTGGACCAGGACCTGATCCTGTACCTGTTCGGCACCCCCGGCCAGGACCGGTTCTGGTTCATGTGGGACGACCTGGTCCGCGGCGCCATCGGAGCGATCGTCCTCGTCGACACCCGGCGGCTGGCCGACTGCTTCCCGGCGGTGGACTACTTCGAGAACAGCGGGCTGCCGTTCGTCATCGCCCTCAACGGCTTCGACGGGCAGCAGCCGTACAACCCGGACGAGGTCCGGGAGGCGCTGCAGATCGGGCCCGACACCCCGATCATCACGACCGACGCGCGGCACCGGGCCGACGCGAAGTCGGCGCTGATCACTCTGGTCGAGCACGCGCTGATGGCGCGCCTGCGGTAGGTCTGGGACGTTCAGCCGTACGAGAGGGGCCCCTCGCCGAGAGGGGCCCCTCTCGTGTTGCCGGGCCCGCCGCTTCGCCGTGGGGGGGCGGGCCCGGTTCGGCGCCCGCGGGTCCGCCGGGGCTGTTCGCGCGGTCCCCGCGCCCCCAGAGGCCGTCGGCGGTTCCGGGGAGCCGTTGGATCGAGCCCGGGCCGGGGTGGACCTCCGACTCGGGGGTGCAGGGTGACCAGTTCGCTCACCCTGCGCACGCGAAGGCCCCGGTCGCTCCCTGTTCGGGGGCGCCGGGGCCTTCGGACGGGCGGGTGCCGCGAGGTCACCGCCAGCTGTGCGGGGCGCGGAAGCCGGGCTCGCGCTCCAGACGGCGCCAGCCGGCACGGGCGCGGCCGCGGTGGGCCGGGGCCTCGGTGGGCCGGGCGGCCGCGCGGGCGAGGATCAGCGCGGTGATCGCGGCCACTTCCTCGGGTTCGGCGTGGCCCTTCTCGACGCGAATATCAGGCAGCTTCATGGATGTCAGTCTCCGTGGATGAGGTTTCCGCAGGGGTACCGCGAAGGAACCGGTGGGTTACTGCGGCGGGTTGCCGTGCTTGCGGGAGGGCAGGTCGGCGTGCTTCGTGTGGAGCATCGCCAGGGAGCGGATGAGCACCGAGCGGGTCTCCGCGGGGTCGATGACGTCGTCCACGAGGCCGCGCTCGGCCGCGTAGTACGGGTGCATCAGCTCGGCCTTGTACTCCTTGACCATCCGGACCCGCATCGCCTCGGGGTCCTCGGCCTCGGCGATCTGGCGGCGGAAGATGACGTTGGCTGCGCCCTCGGCACCCATCACCGCGATCTCGTTGGTGGGCCACGCGTAGGTGAGGTCCGCACCGATGGACTGGCTGTCCATGACGATGTACGCACCTCCGTAGGCCTTCCGAAGGATCAGGGAGATCCTCGGCACGGTCGCGTTGCAGTAGGCGTACAGCAGCTTCGCGCCGTGGCGGATGATTCCACCGTGCTCCTGGTCTACACCAGGGAGGAAGCCGGGGACGTCCAACAGAGTGACGATCGGGATGTTGAAGGCGTCGCACATCTGCACGAAACGCGCGGCCTTCTCCGAGGCCTCGATGTCCAGGACACCGGCCAGCGTCTGCGGCTGGTTGGCGACGATGCCGACCACCTGGCCGTCGAGCCGGCCCAGCGCGCAGATGATGTTGCGGGCCCAGCGCTCGTGGACCTCCAGGTAGTCGCCGTCGTCGACGATCTCCTCGATGACCTTGGCCATGTCGTACGGCCGGTTGCCGTCCGCCGGGACCAGGTCGAGGAGGACGTCGCTGCGGCGGTCCACCGGGTCGGAGGCCTCAGCGCGCGGCGGGTTCTCGCGGTTGTTCTGCGGGAGCATCGACAGGAGGTAGCGCACCTCGGCGATGCACGTCTCCTCGTCGTCGTACGCGAAGTGGGCGACACCGCTCGTCTCGGCGTGCACGTCCGCGCCGCCGAGGCCGTTCTGGGTGATCTCCTCGCCGGTGACGGCCTTGACGACGTCCGGGCCGGTGATGAACATCTGCGAGGTCTCGCGGACCATGAACACGAAGTCCGTCAGGGCGGGGCTGTAGGCCGCGCCGCCCGCGCAGGGGCCGAGCATCACGCTGATCTGCGGGATGACACCGGACGCCTTGGTGTTGCGCTGGAAGATGCCGCCGTAGCCGGCGAGCGCGGAGACGCCCTCCTGGATACGGGCGCCCGCGCCGTCGTTGAGGGAGACCAGCGGGGCACCGGCCGCGATGGCCATGTCCATGATCTTGTGGATCTTGGTGGCGTGGGCCTCGCCGAGGGCGCCGCCGAAGATGCGGAAGTCATGGGCGTAGACGAAGACCGTGCGGCCCTCCACCGTGCCCCAGCCGGTGACGACACCGTCGGTGTACGGCTTCTTGGCCTCCAGACCGAAGCCGGTGGCCCGGTGCCGGCGCAGCTGCTCGACCTCGTTGAAGGAGCCCGGGTCCAGCAGCAGCTCGATGCGCTCCCGGGAGGTCAGCTTGCCCTTGGCGTGCTGCGCCTCGGTCGCCTTCTCACTCGGGCCGGCGATCGCCTGGGCACGGATCTCGTGCAGTTCGGCCACTCGCCCGCGCGCGTCCGTCGGCTCACCCGGCGCCTCATCCAAAACGGTCATGTAGCGACCTTACGAAGTCGAACAAGAAAACCGGGCCGTTGACTCCGTACAGTCTCCGGCGCGTTTTCCTGGTACCCCTGAACAGAACCGTCCGGGCATGCAGCCGATCCGACTGCTCAGGGGGTGTGCGGCTTGTGGGTGTCTCACAAAGGCGTGGGGTCGGCTCAGACGAGAGTCACCTCACAGGTGTGGGTGGCGCAGGCGGTGCCGGGGGTCACCCGGAGCCGTAGTCGGCGGCCCGTCCCCTCCAGCACCTGGACGGAGGCGTCGGTCCGGGCCACCGAGCGGACCGGGCCGTTCCAGGTGATCTCGATCGGCCCGCCCGTGCGCGGTGGTTCGCTCACGCAGAGCGTAGCGGTGCGACCCCGGCGGCGGACCAGGACGCTCGCCCCGGCCGAGGCGGTGAGCGGCCCCGCCCGCCCGGCCTTCCAGAAGTTCGCCGCCGTCAGGCCCAGCGGGGCGACGTGGACCGCCTGGCACGCGCTGTCGTTGGCGAGGACCGACAACCAGCGCCGGTCGGCGGCGCGGGCGGCGACGGCGTGACGCGACGCCCCGGGCATCAGGACGTAGACATAGGCGGCGTCGGCGGGGTCGGTGCCGTGGTCCAGCCAGAGGGTCTGCCAACGCCGGGTGCGGCGTTCGGTGGTGCCGTCGGTGTTGATGTCGGACCAGGCGCCGGTGCGGTCCTCGCGGAGGGTGCGCAGGTCCGCTCGTGTGCGGCGACCGGGGAGGACCCAGCCGCCGTGGCCCGCCAGATGGGCCCAGCCCGGGCCCCGGACGAAGGTGCGGGGCCCGCTGTCGTCGGGGTGGCCCAGATTGCGGTTGTCGACGACGGTCTCGACCGGTACGCCGTCCGTGCAGCTGATCCCCGCGCCGAGGCAGATGACGGAGTCGTCGACGCAGAACCACGACTTGTGGGCCCGCAGGGTGGATCCGAGACCTTCGAGGTGCTGGCCGATCGCCGCGTACTCGCCGTCGGTGGTCCCGCCGACCCATCGCACGGCGGGCTTGGGGGTGCCCCACTCGCCGCCCTCCTGGTCGGCGAGGCGCTTGGTGGAGACGGTCGTGCCGGGGAGCCGGTACCAGTCGACGGTCGGCCAGAACCAGTCGGTGTACTGATCGGTGCGGCCGCCGCGTCCCTTGGACCACCACAGCGTCATCCCGGCTCCGGTGTGCCAGCCGCGCGGGTTCTCGCCGTTGCCGCACTCGTAGTGGGCGATGCGGTCGGAGGCCATGGCGAGGGTGAGCACGAAGCCCGGGCGGCGGTGCACGACGCGGTCCATGGCGGCGAAGAGGTGGTGGCCGACGGGGTCGGGAGCGGGCGGAGCCGGGGACGCGGCGACGGCGTGGAGCCGGACCAGGTCCGCGACGCCGAACTGTCCGGCGGTGAGGATCGGCGCCACCGTGTCGCGCTCGATCCACCCCTTGATACGCCCGTGCCACCGGTCGCGCTCGGCGGTACCCGCGCCGAGCGCGAGGAGGGCGATCGCCGCGATGAGCGCCTGTCCGTGGAAGTGGTCGCCGCGCAGGAGGTGCCGGTCGTCGCTCTTCAGGTACCCCCGGCTGATGGCGCGGCCGTTGACGGTGTCCATGACCAGGCCGTCATGGACGAGGGGCGCGTACGCCCGCTCGACGCTGTCGAGGACGATCCGCCTGCCCGGGTCGGTGACATGCCAGGTGGACCCGGCCAGCAGGGCGAACAGCCGCCCGAGCCCGTCGAGCATCACCTGCCCGTACGTCCCCGAGTAGGCGACCCAGGTGTGCTGCACGAAGGAACCGTCGGCGTAGAGCCCGTCCCCCTGGGTGACGTGAGGGAAGACGGGCGAGAGGGCGTCGCGGGCGAGGGCGATCTTCTCGGGGGCCCGGCCGAGGATGCCGCGCAGGGCGACGGAGCGGCAGAGGTCGACCCGGTTGGCGCCGGTGGATGTGCCGGTGTACTCGCGCAGCGCCGCGTCGGGGATGAAGTGGTCGATCGCCGCGCAGGCGGCGGCCCTCCGGGCGGGCGTCAGCTCGTCGTGCAGGGCCGCGACGGTGTCCGTCAGGAGGCGGGGGCTGCCGATCTGCCATTCCCACCAGTTGCCGTAGCGGGTGGTCGTGGGGTTGTAGACGGTCGCGGAGAGATGGTCGAGGCCGCGGGTGATGTCCGCGAGGAGGGTGGCGTCGCCCGTCGAGCCGGTGCCAGGCTGGAGGTACGCCCGGGTCATCGTCCACAGCCGGCTGTAGCTCTGGGTGATGCCTGAGGGCGGGTCGAAGGGGCGGTCCGGCCAGAGGGAGCGGGCATCGGGCGCCATGGCCGCCCGGAAGCGCCGGCCCAGCTCGCCGGTCTCCCGGAGCCGGGAGGCGTAGGGCTCGGCCGTGGGGTCGTAGCCGGTGCCGAGGGCGATGTCGAGCCAGCGGTGGCGGAGGGCGGCGAACTCGTCGGGCTGCTCGGCGGTCGGGGTGGCCGCCGCGAGGGTCGCGGCGAGGAGGAAGGTACGGCGCGTGGGGGTCATGCCCATGCCGTACCAGTTCCCCACACGAAGATCAACGTTGCGTAACGCGATGATCACCCGACCGACACGGTTGAAAGTTGAACGGAATAGGTCTACGGTGGGCCGTGTTCAGTTAATTGAACGTTGAACGACATTACCTCCAGGGAGTACGTCATGAGCATCTTCGGCCGCAAGAACGAGACCACCGCCTCCGAGAGCGCCGTGGCGACCGCCTCCTCGGTGAACCCCGAGCAGGCCGCGCTGACCGGTGACTACACGATCGACCCGTCGCACACGACCATCGGCTTCGTGGCCCGGCACGCGATGGTCACCAACGTCAAGGGCGGCTTCCTCGACTTCTCCGGCTCGCTGCACCTCGACGGGACGGACCCGTCCCGCTCCACCGCTTCCCTCGACGTCAGGATGGACAGCATCGACACCGGCAACGCCGACCGGGACGGTCACCTGAAGAGCGCGGACTTCTTCAGGACGGACGAGTTCCCGACGATGACCTTCCGCTCCACCTCGGCGGAGGCCCTCGGCGGCGACGACTACCGCATCACCGGCGACCTCTCCATCCTCGGCACCACCAAGCCGCTCACCATCGACCTGGAGTTCAACGGCGCAGCCAAGGACCCCTTCGGCAACGAGCGCGTCGGCTTCGAGGGCAAGGCGGAGATCCTGCGCTCCGAGTGGGGCCTGACGTGGAACGCCGCGCTGGAGACGGGCGGCGTGCTGGTCTCCGACAAGATCAAGCTGCGCTTCGACATCTCGGCGATCCGCAACGCCGAGTGACCCGGGCGAGTGAGAGCAGGGGGCCACACGCGGTGAGGACCGGCCGGTTCTCACCGCGTGTGGCCCCCTTCCAGCCCGTCCAGCGCCGTCCTCAGACGGGCGGCACGCGTGCGGGGCGTACGGGCCTTCAGCAGGGTCAGGATGACGAGGTACCGGTCCGTCCTCCCGAGCCGTTCGAACGCCTGCCGGGCGCGAGGGCTGCGGGCGAGAGCGGCCGCCAAATCCTCCGGCACGGCGGCCTCCTTCTGGGACGCGTACGCCGACGCCCAGCGCCCGTCGGCCTTCGCCGCGTCGACCTCCGCGAGACCGCCGGGCCGCATGCGGCCCTGCGCGGTCAGCTGCTCCACTCTGCGCACATTCACCGCCGACCAGTCGCTGCGCGGTCTGCGCGGTGTGATCCGCTGCAGGTAGTGGAACTCGTCGAACCGGCGTCGGTGCCCGGTGATCCAGCCGTGGCAGAGGGCGACGTCATTGACCTCCCCGGCGCCGACGGACGGGATGCCGCTCCCCTTCTTGGCGACCTTGACCCACAGACCGGGGTGCGGCGCGGGGTGAGCGCCGAGCCAGGCGTCGAGTTGACCGGCGTCCTCGAACGCCCGGGCGTCGGCGGCCTGGTGGTCTTCGACGGCTACGGGGGCTTCAGCAGTGTGGTGGGTGGCCATGAAGCCAAGCTAGGACGCCTGTAGGACAGGTTCCGTCCTACAGGCGGGCTGCGCGGGAAGGAAGCTGGCTGGTTCGTACCTCTTGTGTGAGGGGTTTCGGCGTTCCCATAATCCAGCAACCGAAATTGATTTGAGCATGCCAGCAGACAGCACATTCCCCATGTGATGTCTGATTTGACATGTTCTCGTCAAATCGGGCTTCGGTTGCACGAGTCCCCGCATGTCAACCCCCCACGGAAGGCATCACCTTGAAGCGACTCATCACCGCCCTGAAGAGATGCGCCGCCGTCGGCGCCGCCGCGCTCGCGATCGCCAGCCTCCAGCCGGTCTCGGCCGCCGAGGCCGCCCCGTCGCCCGTCGTCGGCGGCACGCGAGCGGCACAGGGCGAGTTCCCGTTCATGGTCCGGCTGTCGATGGGCTGTGGAGGCGCGCTGTACACGCAGCAGATCGTCCTCACGGCCGCCCACTGCGTCGGCGCGACCGGGAACAACACGAGCATCACCGCCACGGCCGGCGTCGTGGACCTCCAGAGCACCAGCGGCCGGGTCCAGGTCCGCTCCACCAAGGTGTACCGGGCCCCCGGATACAACGGCACCGGCAAGGACTGGGCCCTCATCAAGCTCGCCCAGCCGATCAACCTGCCCACTCTGAAGATCGCCACCAACACGCAGTACAACACCGGTGACTTCACCGTCGCCGGCTGGGGAGCGGCTCGCGAGGGCGGGTCCCAGCAGCGCTACATGCTCAAGGCGACGGTCCCGTTCATCAGTGACGCGACCTGCCGCGCCTACGGCGGCCTCTACAGCGGCCTCGTCTCCGGCGAGGAGATCTGCGCCGGGTTCGCCGCGGGCGGGGTCGACACCTGCCAGGGCGACTCGGGCGGTCCGATGTTCCGCCGTGACAACGCCGGCGCCTGGATCCAGGTCGGCATCGTCAGCTGGGGCGACGGCTGCGCCCGGCCCAACGCCCCCGGCGTCTACACCGAGGTCTCGACGTTCGCCTCCCAGATAGCGTCGGCCGCCGCCACGCTCTGACCGGGAGCCCCGCACCACCTCGTACGACATCCACGGGCCCGGCGCTTCCCGCGCCGGGCCCGTGCGCGTGGTTCGAGTCCGGGTCCGGCCCGAGCCCGGCCCGAGCCCAAGTCAGGGTCCGGGGCCGTCCGGGTCCGGGTCCGTGCGTCGACGCGTCGGCCGGGGGTCCGGACGGCCGCTCAGAAGCCGCCGCCGAAGTCCCCGCCGCCTCCGAAGTCGCCCCCGCCGCCGAAGTCCCCGCCGCCGAAGCCGCCGGAGAAGTCGTCGGTGTCGAAGTCGCCGCCGGAGACGTCACCGCCGTCGTAGCCGCTGCCCGCGCCGAAGTCGCCGTAGCCGGCGCCGTAGACGGCCGCGTAGGAGGGGGTGGCCATCATGCTGCCGAGCATGGTGCCGACGAGGAGGCCGGGGAGGATGCCGCCGCCGAAGTAGCCGCCCGCCCAGGGGCCATAGGCGGGGCCCGCGTCCCAGTACGGGCGGCGGGCGCCGGAGACGGTCTCCACCTCGCGGACCATGGGCTCCCGGCCGTCCGCCAGCCGGGCCTGGTCCGCCGCGCACACCGGGACCTCGCGGGACGCGCCGCCCAGCGGCGGGGTCCACAGGACGTCGGCGACCGAGGGGCCGTGGCGGGGGTCGAAGAAGCAGGGGGCACGGCGTTCGGGCAGCGGGCGGCCCTCCCGGCGGGCGGCCAGCAGGACGAGGGAGAAGCGGCCGTCCTCCAGGGCCTGGGTGACCGCGCGCACGTCCTCGGGGCGGACGGCCGCCGCCATGAGCGACTTCGCCCTCTCGTACGCGTCGAGGGCCCGCTCGTAGTCGGCGCGCATCGCGTCGTCCGCGCCCGCCTCCGCGGGGTGGAAGTCGAGCCGGTCGAGTTCCTCGCCGAAGGCGGTGATGTCCTCGTCGACCACCACGCGGAGCTTCTCCAGGGCCTCGCGGCGCTCCGCCTCCTCCCGGCGGCGCCGACGGCGCACCAGGGCGTAGGCCCCGACACCACCCGCCACCACCACCGCGCCGGCGGCGGCCAGGGCGCCGGCGTCGACGCCCTCGTCGCCTCCGCCGCCGCTCCAGCTCGACGGGGCCGTGCCGCCCGGGTTGCTGCGCAGGGCGTCGTCCACGAAGTCGTTGAGCTGGGCCTTGGCGTCGCCCGCGCCCTGCGCCGCCGCGACCAGGTTCGACACCGCCTGCTCGCTCAGGACGCCGCTGTCGGCCCTCGCGTCGAAGCGGTCGCCGAGGCGGACGGCGTACAGGCCGGTGATGCCGGTCTCCGTGCGGAGGTTCCGGAAGAGGCCCTGGGTGGGGTAGTCGGCCGGGAGGACGGCGACGAGGATCGGCTCGTCCGCGTCCACGATCTTGTCGGCGAGGGCTTCGGCGTCCGACGCGGAGAGCAGGTCGGAGGCGGCCGGGTCGACGTAGACGGGGCTCTCGCGCAGGGACGCGGCCACCGTCGACAGATCGGTGGCCGCGTGGGCTCCGGGCGCGCCGATCGACAGCACCGCCAGGGCTGCTGCGATGAGCGGCACGATCAGAAGACGGGTCAGGGGTCGGACCGGTGCGCCCTTCATATCTTCGAAGCTACCGCTATCGCCGTAAAAACGGACAATCGGACCGACGGGAAGCCGGAACCTGAGGGTTCGGCTTGCCGCCGCCGACGGTGGACGGGGCGGTCGGCCGCCGGGGATCAGCGCTCAGGAGTCGCCGGTCGGCTCCACAAGGCGCCGGGATCGCCTGTACGGATGTTCGGGAGGTCTGCTGGCCACGTGCTGCGGCGGGGAGGGGGAGGCGGTCCCGGGTGGCGGAGGGTTCGGCGGGACCTCTGACGGCCTGTTCGTCCGGGGCCGGGCCTACCCGGACGACGGTCGGGGGCTGGCGGGCGGACGGACGACGGGCGGTCGGCGGGCGGACGACGGACGGGCAGGCGACAGTCGGGCGGCGGGCGGACGACGGGCAGGCAGGCAGGCGGGCGGACGACGGGCAGGCAGGCAGGCGACGGTCGTCGGCATCACCACGGCGGGGATCTCCGGGCCGCGGCCCGGTCAGGTCCGGTCCCGTGCCCGGGCCGTGAGCCTCGACGGGTTCGAGGAACTCGCCGAGGACTCGCGCCGACCCGGCCGGGAGGTCACTCCGCCGGCTCGACCCCGGCCCGGAGCAGGCCGTAGGTGTAGGCGTCCTCCAGGGCCTGCCAGGAGGCGGCGATGACGTTCTCCGCGACGCCCACCGTGGACCACTCGCCGGTGCCGTCGGTGGTGGAGATCAGCACACGGGTCGTGGAGTTGGTGCCGTGCTTGCCCTCCAGGATGCGGACCTTGTAGTCGACCAGCTCCATCTTGGCGAGCTGGGGGTAGATCCGCTCCAGGGCGACGCGCAGGGCGCGGTCGAGGGCGTTGACCGGGCCGTTGCCCTCGGCGGTGGCGACGATGCGCTCGCTCTTGGCCCACAGTTTGACGGTGGCCTCGTTGGCGTGGCTGCCGTCGGGCCGGTCCTCGACGATGGCGCGCCAGGACTCGGTGCTGAAGTAGCGCAGCGGCTTGCCGGCCACCTCCTCGCGGAGCAGCAGTTCGAACGACGCGTCCGCCGCCTCGTACGTGTAGCCCTTGAGTTCGCGCTCCTTGACCCGTTCGACGACCCGGCCGATCAGCTCGCGGTCGCCGCCGAGGTCGACGCCCAGCTCCTTGCCCTTGAGCTCGATGGAGGCGCGGCCGGCCATGTCGGAGACCAGCATCCGCATGGTGTTGCCGACCTGCTCGGGGTCGATGTGCTGGTACAGGTCGGGGTCGACCTTGATGGCGGAGGCGTGCAGACCGGCCTTGTGCGCGAAGGCGGAGACGCCGACGTACGGCTGGTGCGTGGACGGGGTGAGGTTGACGACCTCGGCGATGGCGTGGGAGATGCGGGTCATCTCGCGCAGGGCGCCGTCGGGGAGGACCTTCTTGCCGTACTTCAGCTCCAGGGCGGCGACGACCGGGAAGAGGTTGGAGTTGCCGACGCGCTCGCCGTAGCCGTTGGCCGTGCACTGGACGTGGGTGGCGCCCGCGTCCACGGCGGCGAGGGTGTTGGCGACGGCGCAGCCGGTGTCGTCCTGGGCGTGGATGCCGAGCCGGGCGCCGGTGTCGGCGAGGACGGTGGAGACGACCGCCTGGACCTGGGCGGGGAGCATGCCGCCGTTGGTGTCGCAGAGGATCACGACGTCGGCGCCGGCCTCGGCGGCGGTGCGGACGACGGACTTGGCGTACTCGGGGTTGGCGCGGTAGCCGTCGAAGAAGTGCTCGCAGTCGACGAAGACCCGGCGGCCCTGCTCACGGAGGTGGGAGACGGTGTCGCGGACCATCTCCAGGTTCTCCTCCAGCGTGGTGCGCAGCGCCAGCTCCACATGCCGGTCGTGGGACTTGGCGACCAGGGTGATGACCGGGGCGCCGGAGTCGAGGAGCGCCTTGACCTGGGGGTCCTCGCTCGCTCTGCCGCCGGCGCGGCGGGTGGCGCCGAACGCGACGAGCCGGGCGTGCCTGAAGTCGATCTCCTTCTGGGCGCGGGCGAAGAACTCGGTGTCCCTCGGGTTGGCGCCCGGCCAGCCGCCCTCGATGAAGCCCACTCCGAAGTCGTCCAGGTGCCGAGCGATGGCCAGCTTGTCCGCGACGGTGAGGTTGATGCCCTCGCGCTGGGCGCCGTCTCGCAAGGTGGTGTCGAAGACGTGGAACGAGTCGTCGAGTTCGCTGGTTTCCGTCATGGTGTTCGGCTCCTGATGTCAGATCTCGGTCTGTACCGGAATGACCGGCTCCACCGTCCTCCCATCATCCCGCGCGCTGCGTTCCCGGCTGGGGGTGGGCCAGAAATGCGAAAAACCTCTCGCGGGTGCGAGAGGTCTGCGCGCGGGTCGAGGACGACGGTGTCCGCCCGTACGTGGTCGTACGTGGCGGTCACTGCGGACCGGCGCGCCTGCTGCCAATAATCATGGCGAACGAGAGCACGGGGGCAGTCTGGCACATACCGTCCCGGTGCTCACCGTCCGTCTCAGGATGCGAGCAGTGCGCTGTCCGGCCCCGCGTCAATCAGGACACCTGCCGCACCACCCGATCGGTGCGCGGCGTCTCGACGTCCGTGGCCGTGGTGTGCGCGGCTCTGCGCGACGGGACCCCGAACGCCGCGTTCAGCCCAGTGAGTCGTCCAGGAACTCCCGTACATGGGACAGGATCCGGCCGCGGTCCGCTCCGCGCAGCCCGACGGCCACGTTGATGGAGAAGCCGTCGAGCAGGGCGCGCAGCCGGGCGGCGAACCGGTCGGGGTCGACGGTCCGGAACTCGCCGCGCGACATGCCCTCGGCGAGCAGCGCCACCAGGTCGCGGTGCCAGGCTCCCTCGATAGCGGCCTGGCGGTCGCGGGCCTCGTCGTCGGCGTTCTGCGAGCGGTTCCAGACCTCCAGCCAGAGCGTCCAGTGGGGGTCGCGGTGGCCGTCGGGGACGTACAGGTCGACGTACGCGTCCAGGCGTTCGCGGGCCGGGACGGTCCGGGTGAGGAGCCGGGCGCGCTCGGCGCCGAGCCGGCCCTCGCTCCACTCCAGGGTCTCGAGCAGCAGCTCGTCCTTGGAGTGGAAGTAGTAGAGGAGATGGCCGCTGCTCATGCCGACCTCGCGGCCGAGCGCCGCCATGGTGAGCTTCTCCAGACCCCGCTCGGCGATCATGGCCATGGCAGCGCCGAGGACCTCCTCGCGGGGCGGAGCGGTGTTGCGGCGGCGGGTCACGGGGCGGCCACGCGGACGGCGTCGGGCAGGAAGTGGGTCTCGTAGGGGCCGGTGCAGCCGGCGAACAGCGTCGCGACCACCGCGCCGCACCCTCCGCACAGCTCGTTGGGCCCCGCGCGTCCCACCTCGCAGCATCCGGGCTCCTGCACGGCCGGGTCGGGGGACAGGTACCGCCGGGTGTCCTCGGGGTGCACGACCAGGGTGTCGCGCGGCCCGGCGGACATCAGACAGCCCGGCCCGTCGGGGTCCAGGGTCACCGCGTTGCCGGGGTGGGCGACGTCCATCCACTCGGGATCGGGGTGCGGAACGTACGGTGCCCCGCACGGCAGCGGATCCACCGCGTACGTCCCGAGCGGCATCGTCGACGGGGCGCCCCGCGAGCCGTCCGGGTTCTTCCGCCCGTCGTAGAGCGGACGCTCGGGCACCTCGGGCAGCAGGCGCAGCGGCCCGGTGAGGGGCCGGTCGCAGGCGGCGCAGCTCAGGACGCGCTCGGGGACGCTCGGTGGTGTGGTCATCCGTACGTTTCTACCTGACGCCGGGCCCTGGGCTGCTGCTGGGTGATGCAGTGGATGCCGCCCCCGCCGGCGAAGATCGTGCGGGCGTCGACCAGGGTGACCGTACGGTCGGGGAACAGCCGGCGGAAGATCGCGGCGGCATCCTCGTCGCGCGGGTCGTCGAAGCCGCAGAGGACCACTCCGCCGTTGCAGAGGTAGTGGTTGATGTAGGAGTGGTCGGACCAGCGGCCGTCCGCCTCCAGCTCGGTCGGTGCGGGGACCTCGACGACCTCCAGGCGCCGTCCGTGCGCGTCGGTCTGGGCCCGCAGCAGTCCGATGATCTCCTTGCTGATCTCGTGGTCGGGGTGGGCGGGGTCCGGCTGGGAGTGGGCGACGACCACGCCGGGGCGCGCGAACGCGGCGACGATGTCGACGTGGCCCAGGGTGCCGAAGCCGCCGGGCGGATAGTCGCCGGTGAGACCGCGCGGCAGCCAGATCGCCCTGCGGGTGCCGAGCTGGGCGTGGATCTCGGCCTCGACCTCCTCACGGGTCCAGCCGGGGTTGCGTTCGGGCCCGAGTTGCACGGTCTCCGTCAGCAGGACGGTGCCCTCGCCGTCGACGTGGATCGCGCCGCCCTCGTTGACGAGCGTGGAGGCGTACGTCCGGGCCCCGGCGAGGTCCGCCACGGACGCGGCGATCCTGGCGTCGTGCTCCCAGCGGGCCCACTGCTGTGCGCCCCAGCCGTTGAACCGCCAGTCGACGGCGGCCAGCCGGCCCCGGCCGTCGGTCAGGAAGGTGGGGCCGATGTCGCGCATCCAGGCGTCGTCCAGGTCGCGTTCGACGGTGTCGACGCCGGGGCCGAGGAGGGCCGCGGCCTCGGCGGCCTGACCCGGCCCGCACACCACCGTCACCGGTTCGAAGCGGCGGACGGCGCGGGCGACCGAGGCCCAGGCGGTCCGGGCGGCGGCGAGGTCGCCGGGGTCCTCGAAGGTGGGGTTGGGGCCGGGCCACGCCATCCAGGTGCGCTCGTGCGGGGCCCACTCGGCGGGCATGCGGAAGCCGTCGGCGGCAGCGGACATCACAAGGGCCTCTCAGAGGAAGTACAGCCGGTTGAGGGAGACGGAGTCGGCCGGCTCGGAGCGGAGCGGCTCCCCGTCGAGGGTGACCAGGCCGGTGCGCGGGTCCACGTCGACCGAGCCGGTACGGGAGTTGCGGACCAGGTCGGCGGGGCCGATGCCCCGGGTGCCGCGCACGGCGACCCTGCGGCGGCGGGTCGGCAGCCGGTCGGCACCCGCGTCGAGCGCGGCGCGCGCCACGAACGCGACGGAGAGGTCGGCGGCCGTCGCCCCGTGCGCCCCGAACTGCGGGCCCAGCACGAGGGGTTCACAGGCGTCGGTGGCCGCGTTCGGGTCACCGACGACGCCGTACGCCGGGAAGCCGGACTTCAGCACCAGCTGGGGTTTGGCGCCGAAGTACTCCGGGCGCCAGAGCACGATGTCGGCGAGCTTGCCGACCTCCAGCGAGCCGATCTCATGGGCGAGGCCGTGTGCGATGGCCGGGTTGACGGTGAGTTTGGCGATGTAGCGCAGGACGCGCTCGTTGTCGTGGTCGTCCGGGGCGCCCGACTCGGCCTTCATCTTCCCGGCCATGGCGAAGGTCCGGCGCACGGTCTCGCCCGCGCGCCCCATGCCCTGCGCGTCGGACGAGGTGATGCCGATGACGCCCAGATCGTGCAGCACGTCCTCGGCGCCCATCGTCCCGGCGCGGATGCGCTCGCGGGCCAGGGCGGCGTCACCGGGCAGGTCCGTCTTGAGGCCGTGGGCGGAGACGATCATCCCGAAGTGCTCGGCGACGGCGTCCCGGCCGAAGGGCAGGGTCGGGTTGGTGGAGGAGCCGATGACGTTCGGCACCCCGGCCATCTTCAGCACGTTGGGCACATGGCCGCCGCCGCAGCCCTCGATGTGGAAGGCGTGGATCGTACGGCCCTCCAGCACGCGCAGGGTGTCCTCGACCGACAGGCACTCGTTCAACCCGTCGCTGTGCAGGGCCACCTGGACGTCGTGCTCCTCGGCGACGCGCAACGCCGTGTCCAGCGCGCGGGTGTGGGCGCCCATGTCCTCGTGCACCTTGAAACCGCAGGCGCCGCCCTCGGCGAGGGCCTCGACCAGCGGGGCCTCGTGCGACGACGAACCCCGGCCGAGGAAACCGATGTTGACCGGCCAGGCGTCGAACGCGGCGAACGCGTGCCGCAGCGCCCACGGCGAGTTGACCCCGACGCCCCACACCGGCCCGAACTCCTGCCCGATGACCGTGGTCACCCCGGAGGCCAGCGAGGCCTCCATGATCCGTGGCGACAGCAGATGGACGTGCGTGTCCACCGCCCCTGCGGTGGCGATCAGTCCCTCGCCGGACACGATGGAGGTGCCCGTGCCGACCACGACGTCGACCCCGTCGAGCGTGTCCGGGTTCCCGGCCCGCCCGACGGCGTGGATCCGCCCCTCCCGGATGCCGATCGAGACCTTCCGGATGCCCAGCACCGCGTCGATCACGACGACGTTGCTGATGACGACGTCACAGGTGTCCCGGACCGCCGCCGCCTTGAGGTGCAGCCCGTCCCGCGCGGTCTTGCCGAAACCGGCGAGGAACTCGTCGCCGTACCGCTGGGCGTCGGACTCGACCCGGATCACGAGGCCCGAGTCGCCGAGCCGGAGCCGGTCCCCGGCGCGGGGGCCGTGGGTGGCGGCGTACGCGTGAGGGTCGACCGGGGAGCCGGCCGGGCCGCTCGTGGACGGGTTCATCGCGTGGCTCCCAGGTATCCGCAGGCGGCGGCCCTGCGCAGGGCCTCTTCCTTCGCTCCGGGCGCGTCGAGGGGCCCGTCGACGAGTCCGGCGAAGCCGATCGCGATCCGCTCACCGCCGATGGGCAGCAGCCCCACCTCGACGCTCTCCCCCGGCCCGAACCGCACCGACGACCCGGCGGGCACGGCCAGCCGCATCCCGTACGCCGCGGCCCGCGCGAAGTCCAGGCGCGGGTTGGCCTCGAAGAAGTGGAAGTGGGAGGTGACGGAGACGGGCACGGTGGCCGTGTTGGTCACCGTCAGCCGCGCGACCGCCCCGGGGTCGGCGTGCGCGGGCCCCGGGAGCAGCGCGCCCGGCGCCCGCTCGCCGAGACCGCCGCCGATCGGGTCCGCGACCACCGCGAGCCGGGAACCGTCGTCGAAGACCGCTTCGACCTGCACCTCGGTGACGACGTCCGCGACGCCGGGCAGGACGTCGTCCGGCCCGAGCACCGCCCGCGCCCGTGCGATCGCCTCGTCGAGCCGCGCCCCGTCCCGCGCGGCCTCGCAGACGGTGTCCGCGACGAGCGCGGTCGCCTCGGGCACGTTCAGCCGGAGACCCCGCGCCCGCCGGGCCCGGGCAAGCTCCGCGGCGCCGAAGAGCAGCAGTCGGTCGCGCTCGGTGGGGGTGAGTCGCATGGGCGGCACCTTCTGCGGGACGGATTTAGAGCGTCACTCTAAATGCAGGAGGAAAGACAGGGGAAGCCTTCATCTCATCTAATGAATTACTTTTGAGCATCATTCAAAATCGCGCCGGGGTCGGCATACGAAAGGGGCCGCCGCGGACGCGTGGTCCGCGGCGGCCCCTGGGCCGAGCCGGTGTGGGTGTCAGGCCAGGACGTGCATCCAGCCGTGCTTGTCCTCGACCGTGCCGCGCTGGATGTCGAGCAGCGCCTCGCGGAGCTTGAGGGTGACGGGGCCCGGCTCGCCGCCGGACTGCTGCCAGGCGGCGCCGGTGCGCTTGACCGTGCCCACGGGGGTGATGACCGCGGCGGTGCCACAGGCGAAGACCTCGGTGAGGGCGCCGCTCTCGGCGTCGGCCTGCCACTGGTCGATGGAGATACGGCCCTCCTCGGCGGCGAAGCCGAGGTCGGCGGCGACGGCCAGCAGGGAGTCACGGGTGACGCCCTCCAGGATCGAGCCGGTGAGGGACGGGGTGACGATGCGGTCGCCGTACACGAAGTACAGGTTCATGCCGCCGAGTTCCTCGACCCACTTGCGCTCGACCGCGTCGAGGTAGCAGACCTGGGCGCAGCCCTCGGCGGCGGCCTCGGCCTGGGCCAGCAGGGACGCGGCGTAGTTGCCGCCGGTCTTGGCGTCGCCCATGCCGCCGGGGACGGCGCGGACGTGGTCCTCGGAGACCCAGATGGAGACGGGCTTGACGCCGCCGGGGAAGTAGGCGCCGGCCGGGGAGGCGATGACCAGGAAGAGGTACTCGTTGGCCGGCTTCACGCCCAGGCCGACCTCGGTGGCGATCATGAAGGGGCGCAGGTAGAGGGACTCCTCGCCGCCGTGCGCGGGCACCCATGCCTTGTCCTGCCGGACCAGCAGGTCGCACGCCTCGATGAAGGTCTCCACCGGTAGCTCGGGCATCGCGAGGCGCCGGGCGGACTTCTGGAAGCGCCCGGCGTTCATCTCCGGGCGGAACGTGGCCACGGAGCCGTCGGGCCGGCGGTACGCCTTGAGCCCCTCGAAGATCTCCTGCGCGTAGTGCAGGGTCATGTTCGCGGGGTCGAGGGAGAGCGGGCCGTACGGCACGAGCTGACCGTCGTGCCAGCCGCGGCCCTCGGTCCACTTGATCGTCACCATGTGGTCGGTGAAGTGGCGGCCGAAGCCGGGGTTGGCCAGGATCGCCTCGCGCTCGGCATCCGAGAGCGGACGGGCGGACGGCTTCAGCTCGATCGTGGGCGTCGTCATGAGTGATGTCCTTCACCGGTTGTGTGTGACGGGCCGCGCTCACGTCCCGCACTGCCAGTGGCCAGTGTTAGGACGTCCGAGCATTCCCTCAATCCGCGGCACCTCGTTCGATTATCGCCCGGGGGAGGGCGGGGACGAAACGTGGATGACCGTGGACGAAAACGGTGCGATGCGGCCCAGGGGATGATGGTGACACCCGGCGGGAACATGCGGAAGCCGCCGGGTGCGATGCGACCCGGCGGCTTTCGAAGGACTCCCCTGGTGGACCGAGGCCGCGGGGGCTCCGGGTCCTGGGGAGGTTTCGAGTGCTCGGCGGGTCAGCCGGCTACTCGTACGGCGAGGGCGTCGCCGATCTCGTCCGTCGTACGGGCGGGCTTGCCCACGCGCTCCGCGAGGTCGGCGGAGACGGCCTCCTCGATGCGCGCGGCCTCGGCCTCGTAGCCGAGGTGGCGCAGGAGCAGGGCGACGGACAGGACCGTGGCGGACGGGTCGGCCTTGCCCTGGCCGGCGATGTCCGGAGCCGAGCCGTGGACGGGCTCGAACATGGACGGGAACTCGCCGGACGGGTTGATGTTGCCGGAGGCGGCGACGCCGATGCCGCCGGAGACGGCCGCGGCGAGGTCGGTGATGATGTCACCGAAGAGGTTGTCGGTGACGATCACGTCGAAGCGGCCGGGGTCGGTGACCAGGTAGATGGTCGCGGCGTCGACGTGGATGTAGTCGGTGCTGACCTCGGGGAACTCCTCGGCCACCCGGTTGAAGATGTTCGTCCACAGGTGGCCCGCGAAGGTCAGCACGTTGTTCTTGTGGACCAGCGTGAGCTTCTTGCGGGGGCGGGCCTGGGCGCGGGCGAAGGCGTCGCGGACCACGCGCTCGACACCGAAGGCCGTGTTCACGGAGACCTCGGTGGCGACCTCCTGCGGGGTGCCCTTGCGGATGGTGCCGCCGTTGCCGGTGTACGGGCCCTCGGTGCCCTCGCGGACCACCACGAAGTCGATCTCCGGCTGGCCGGCGAGCGGGGTGGCGACACCCGGCAGCAGCTTCGACGGACGCAGGTTCACATGGTGGTCGAAGGCGAAGCGGAGCTTGAGCAGGAAGCCGCGCTCCAGGACGCCGGAGGGGACGCTCGGGTCGCCGATCGCGCCCAGCAGGATCGCGTCGTGCTGCTTCAGCGCGTCGAGGTCGGCGTCGGTGAGGGTCTCACCGGTGGCGTGGTAGCGCTTGGCGCCGAAGTCGTACTCCTTGGTCTCCAGCTTCACATCCTGCGGAAGGACGGCGGAGAGGATCTTGAGACCCTGGGCCACGACTTCCTGACCGATGCCGTCACCGGGGATCACTGCGAGATTGAGGCTGCGAGACATGTGCGGCACCGTACTCCTTGTCCCACGGGATGACACGGGCTGTCCGCGATATGGACGTGTCGGGGTGACCTCGGCACCGATCCGTTGACCGGCGTTCACCCGTGTGTTTGCGGGGAGTTGGCCTCTGCTGGGAAGTTGCCCACCATGACTGCGCCATCCAGGGGGACGCCCCCCGGGCTCCCCGTCCCCGATGTCGGCATTCCCGAGCGGCTGGCCCGCCGTCTCAGCATGCCGGAACAGTACGAGTACCTGCACGCCAAGCTGACGCGGCGGCGCACGCTGGTGACCGCCGGGGCGGTGGCCGGCGGGTTGCTGACCGGCTGCTCCCGTTCGGACACGACGACCGGGCGGCGGTCCGCCTCCCCCTCCGTCACGGCCACCGGGCGGGTGCCCGCCTCGGCCGTCGTCCCCTTCGGCCGCCATCTCGCCTTCGGCGCCGATCCCAAGACCCAGATGCGGATCTCCTGGCAGCTGCCGGCGGCCGTCAGGAAGCCGTTCGTGCGGGTGGGGCTGCGGCCCGAGGAGCTGAGCCGGCGCGTCGACGCCGAGATCCGCGATCTGCACACCCCGGAACTCCAGGGTGTGCGCCCGGCGTTCGAGCAGTACTACGTGCACGCGGCCCTGGACGGCCTGAAGCCCGGCACGACGTACTACTACGGCGTCGGTCACGAGGGCTTCGACCCGGCCGCGCCGGACCACCGCAAGACGATCACGTCCTTCCGTACGGCCCCCGCCCGCCCGGAACGGTTCGTGTTCACCGCCTTCGGCGACCAGGGCGTCGGCAAGGACGCGCTCGCCAACGACCATGTGCTGCTGCGGGAGAGCCCCGCCTTCCATCTCCACGCCGGCGACATCTGCTACGCGGACACCACCGGACACGGCGAGAAGTCGGACTCCTACGACCCCGGCTTCTGGGACCTGTTCCTCAAGCAGAACGAGCTGGTGGCGAAGTCGGTGCCGTGGATGGTGACGACCGGCAACCACGACATGGAGGCCTGGTACTCACCGGACGGGTACGGCGGCCAGGTGGCCCGCTGGTCGCTCCCGGACAGCGGTTTCGACCCGCGCGGGGCGCCGGGCGTCTACTCGTTCGTCTACGGCAACGTCGGCGTGGTCGCGCTCGACGCGAACGACGTCTCGTACGAGATCCCGGCCAACCTGGGCTACACGGACGGGAGGCAGACCAAGTGGCTGGACAAGCGGCTCGGCGAGCTGCGGGCCGACAAGTCGGTCGACTTCGTCGTCGTCTACTTCCACCACTGCGCGTACTCCACCTCGCGCCACGCGTCCGACGGGGGTGTGCGCGCCGAGTGGGTGCCCCTGTTCGCCAAGCACCAGGTGGACCTGGTGATCAACGGGCACAACCACGCGTACGAGCGGACCGACGCCATCAAGAACGGCGGGGTCGGCAAGCCGGTGCCGATCGGCGGGTCCACCGACCCGACGCGGGACGGGATCGTGTACGTCACGGCGGGCGGGGGCGGCAAGGAGCTGTACGCCTTCCCCCAGGGCGTCGCGGACAGCTTCGAGGGCAAGGTCCGCGACCTCGACTCGATCGAGTCCTTCCGGTGGACCAGGTCGAAGGACCGGAGGACGGAGGTCGTGGAGTGGTCCCGCGTCCGCTACACCGGCTTCTCGTTCCTGTCGGTGGAGGCGGAGGCGGGTCCCAGACCCCGGCTCAAGGTGTCGGCGATCGCCCAGAACGGCAAGCGAGTCGACCACTTCGAGGTGCGGCGCGGCGCGTGAGCCGGTGCCCCACGGCCGTGCCGCACCCCGGACGGGTGCGGCTCCCGGCTGGTGGGGTGGCTCAGTGCCCGGTGGAGCCGCCGTTGTCCCTGCGGTCGAGGGCGCGCTGGAGGGCGGCGGCGGCGTTCTTCCGGTCGGACTCGGTGGTCCGGGAAGCGTGACGGACTCGGCGGCGGACGGTCGTCTCGGCCATGGGGAATCGACTCCTTCGAGGCATTCCGGAGTACGGAAACGGAGGGCTGTGAGACGCCGGATGGGGCGGGGAGCGGGGCCGCAGGGGTTGCCTGCCTAGGGCCTCCGGCTCTCGACCGC
The DNA here is from genome assembly GCF_056437585.1 of Streptomyces sp. NPDC042364. Lineage (NCBI taxonomy): Bacteria > Bacillati > Actinomycetota > Actinomycetes > Kitasatosporales > Streptomycetaceae > Streptomyces > Streptomyces sp. NPDC042364. The sequence goes on from NZ_JBWKAJ010000009.1 coordinate 231,319, forward strand.
CATTCGCTGGGTCGAGCGAGACGTTCGGCTCCTACAAAGCTAAGTGAGGCCGGGGCATCTGTCTCCACAATTAATCGGACTTCCTACTATCTGAGACGGCGAATTAGGTCACACCCCGCTGACCTGCGTTTTTTCACCGGGCCCCGGTCCTCCGGACAGCGCGGATCAGAGCACGTCGCCGTCCCGCCAGTCGAAGACCAGCTCGGCCTCGGGATCGTCCACGGCGGCGGGGGCGGGCCACACGTACACGGAGCCCTCCTCCTCGGGCAGCCGGACCACCCCGTCGGGGCCGAGCGCGCTGATCCGGCCGGCCCACACCCGCCAGCCGCGGCCGGTGTACAGGTGGGCGCCCTCGTCGCTCGCGGAGAGCGCGCCGAGGTCGTAGGCGCGGGTGACGACGCCTTCCAGGGCGGCCATGATCCGAGCGCCGATCCCGGTCCGCCGCACGTCCCGGCGTACGGCGACGCCCTCGACGTATCCGACGCGCAGCCAGCGCGCCCCGTACCGCACCCGCCGCATGACGACAGCGCCGTGCCCGGCGAGCCCCCGCTCGTCGTGGGCGAGCACGTGCACGCCGCCCAGTGTGTGGTCCCAGTCCTCCGGCGAGAGGTCGCCGTCGAATGCGTCGTACAACAGCCCGCGCGCGGCGTCGAGTTCAGCGGGGGTGAGGTCTGCGGTGTGCGCTGTGCGGAGCCCGGGTGCGGTCATCACCCCATTGTCGCGGCGGCCGCGGGCCGGGGACACGGCGGCGGGCCGGATCGTCGAGGATCCGGCCCGCCGCCGTGCCGCGATGTCAGCCCATGTGCGGGTACGCGTAGTCCGTCGGCGGGACCAGCGTCTCCTTGATCGCGCGGGTCAGCGTCCACCGCATCAGGTTCTGCGGGGCACCGGCCTTGTCGTTCGTTCCCGACGCCCGGCCGCCGCCGAACGGCTGCTGGCCGACGACCGCGCCGGTGGACTTGTCGTTGATGTAGAAGTTGCCGGCGGCGTAGCGGAGCTTGTCCATCGTGTACGCGGCGGCCGCGCGGTCTCCGGCGATGACCGACCCCGTGAGGGCGTAGTCGGAGACCGACTCCATCTGGGTCAGCATCTCGTCGTACGTGTCGTCCTCGTAGACGTACACCGCGAGGAACGGGCCGAAGTACTCGGTGGTGAACACCTCGTTCTCCGGGTCGGTGCACTCGACGACGGTCGGGCGGACGAACCAGCCGACCGAGTCGTCGTAGGAGCCGCCCGCGACGATCGTGCAGGCCGGGTCGGACTTCGCCCGGTCGATCGCGGCCTTGACCTTGGCGAAGGCGCGCTCGTCGATGACGGCGCCGATGAAGTTCGACAGGTCGGTGACGTCACCCATGGTGAGGTAGTCGACCTCGGCGGCGAACTCCTCCTTGAAGCCGTCGTTCCAGATGGACGCCGGGATGTAGGCGCGCGAGGTCGCGGAGCACTTCTGCCCCTGGTACTCGAAGGCGCCCCGGGTGAGGGCCGTCTTCAGCACCGCGCGGTCTGCGCTCGGGTGGGCGACGACGAAGTCCTTGCCGCCGGTCTCGCCGACCAGACGCGGGTAGGAGCGGTACTTCTCGATGTTGGCGCCGACCGTCTTCCACAGGTACTGGAAGGTCTTGGTGGAGCCGGTGAAGTGGATGCCGGCGAGATCACGGTGCTCCAGGGCGACCTCGGAGACCTCGATGCCGTCACCGGTGACGAGGTTGATGACGCCCTTCGGCAGCCCGGCCTCCTCCAGCAGCCGCATGAGCAGCACGGCGGCGTGGGTCTGGGTCGGGCTCGGCTTCCACACGACCACGTTGCCCATGAGGGCGGGCGCGGTCGGCAGGTTGCCGGCGATCGCCGTGAAGTTGAACGGCGTGATCGCGTAGACGAAGCCCTCCAGCGGGCGGTGGTCGAGGCGGTTCCAGACGCCCGGGGAGTTCGCCGGGGGCTGCTCGGCGAGCAGGTCGCGGGCGTACTTGACGTTGAAGCGCCAGAAGTCGACCAGCTCGCAGGGGGTGTCGATCTCGGCCTGCTGGGCGGTCTTGGACTGGCCGAGCATGGTGGAGGCGGCCATGGTCTCGCGCCAGGGGCCGGCGAGCAGGTCGGCGGCGCGCAGGATGATCGCGGCGCGGTCGTCGAAGGACATCGCGCGCCAGGCGGGCGCTGCGGCGAGTGCCGCGTCGATGGCGTCCCGCGCGTCCTGCCGGGTGGCGTTGGCGTAGGTGCCGAGGCGGGCCTTGTGGTTGTGGGGCTGGACGACGTCGAAGCGGTCACCGCCGCCCATCCGCTTCTCGCCGCCGATGGTGCATGGCAGGTCGATCGGGTTCTCGGCCAGCTCCTTCAGCTTGACCTCCAGCCGGGCCCGCTCGGGGGACCCGGGGGCGTAGCCGTGCACCGGCTCGTTGACGGGGGTGGGGACCTGGGTCACAGCGTCCATGGGTTCCGTAACTCCTTACTGAGCGGGCGGTTTTCGGGCTCAGCCCTTGCTGACCATCGAGCGGACGAAGAAGCGCAGGTTGGCCGGCTTCTCGGCAAGACGGCGCATGAAGTAGCCGTACCAGTCCGTGCCGTACGCGGTGTAGACGCGCATGCGGTGGCCCTCGGCGGCGAGCCGGTGGTGCTCGTCGGTGCGGATGCCGTACAGCATCTGGAACTCGTACTCGTCGAGCTTGCGCCCGGCGCGGTGGGCGAGTTCCTGGGCGATGGAGATGAGGCGGGGGTCGTGGGACCCGATCATCGGGTACCCCTCACCGTCCATGAGGATCTTCAGGGTGCGGACGTACGCCTTGTCGATCTCGGTCTTCTGCTGGTGGGCGACGGAGGCGGGCTCCTTGTAGGCGCCCTTGACCAGCCGCACCCGGCTGCCGTTGGCGGCGAGCCGGCGGGCGTCGGCCTCGGTGCGGAAGAGGTAGGCCTGGATGACGCAGCCGGTCTGGGGGAAGTCCCGGCGCAGCTCGTCGTGGACGGCGAACATCGAGTCGAGGGTGGTGTGGTCCTCCGCGTCGAGGGTGACGGTCGTGCCGATCGCGGCGGCGGCCTCGACGACGGGGCGGACGTTGGCGAGGGCCAGCTCGTGGCCGCCTTCCAGCGCCTGGCCGAAGAGGGACAGCTTCACCGACATCTCGGCGCGTTCGCCCAGCTCCAGCCCCCCGAGCCGGTCGATCAGCTCCAGGTAGGCGTCCCGGGCGGCGGTGGCCTGCTCGGGACGGGTGATGTCCTCGCCGACGACGTCCAGCGTCACCTCGAGGCCCTCGGCGGTGAGGTCCCGGACGACGGGAACGATGTCGTCGACGACCTCACCGGGGATGAAGCGGTCGACGACCTGCTTGGTCACGGGCGCCGCCGAGATCAGGCGTCGCATCCGGTCGCTGCGCGACGCGGCGAGAATCACGGGACCCAGCACGGGGCACCTCCACAAACCAGCAGATAGAACCACCGTGAAACCTAAGGATCCCCCCGATCGGCGGCCATCGACAGCTGTCACGCATCGGTGCCGCAGATCTCAGACAGATGTATGAAGGCCGCGGTCGGATGGGGGAGAATGCCCTCGTGACGCCGGACGCCGCATCGTTCCACCACGTGGGTGACTACCAGGAGCTCGTCGACGAGATCTCGGCGCTGCTCGGCGCCCCGGCGACGCTGGAGAACCGCGACTTCGAGCTGATCGCGTTCGGCGCGTACGACAGCGAGGGCGATCTCGACCCGTCGGCCCTGGACCCGGTCCGCACCCGCTCGATCCTGACCCGCCGCTCCACGTCGGCGGTGCGGGAGTGGTTCGAGGGCTTCGGCATCACCCGGGCGACCGCCCCCGTCCGCATCCCCCCGACACCCGAGGCCGGCGTGCTCCGGGGCCGTGTCTGCCTCCCGGTACGCCATCGGGGTGTCGTCCTCGGCTATGTCTGGCTCCTGGACGGCGATCCCGGCCCCACCGACGCCCAGCTGTCCGCCGCGATGACCGTCGCCTCCCGGATCGGCGCGCTCCTCGCGAACGAGGCCCAGGCGGGTGCCGACCTCACCCGTGAGCTGCGGGCGGTGCTCACCGCCGGGCGGGGCTGGGAGCGGGACATGGCGGTGGCGGAGCTGCGCGCGGCTCTGGGCCCGCGCGGTGACGGCGTCCACACCGTGGTGTGCGTGGCCCCGTGGCCGTCGGCCGCCCCGGACGAGGTCCCGTCCTTCCGTACGGTGCCGGGGGCGACCGCGCTGTGCACGGTGCCGTGGGGCGCGGACGGCCAGAGCCTCGCCCTGCTGGTGCGGCTGCGTTCCGCGGAGGTCCCGGCGCCGGCGCTCACCGCGGCCGGCCGGCTGCTGGAGCGGGCGGGCGCGGGGGCGGCGGCCGGGGTCGCGGGCGCCCGTGCGGGGCTCGGCGAGCTGGGCACCGCGTGGCGCGAGGCGTCGGCGGCGGCCCGCGCGGCCCTGGCGGAGCCCCGGCTCGGCCCGGTCGCCGAGTGGCGTTCCATCGGCCCGTACCGCCTGCTGACCTCGCTGTCCCCGGAGGCATCCCGGGACCCGGCCGTCCGTGCCCTGCTGTCCCCCGCCCACCGCGAACTGGCCCGCACGGCCGAGACGTTCCTCGACTGCGCGGGCCAGGCGGGGCGCACGGCGGCGGAGTTGGGCATCCACCGCCAGACCCTCTACTACCGCCTGTCCCGGGTCGAACAGCTGACGGGCCTCGACCTGGACGACGGCGAGGACCGGCTGCTGCTGCACATGGCGCTGAAGGGGGCTCGGCTCTGAGGGCTCGACAGGTCACTGGGGGCTGAGCCGTGCCGACGGGCAGAAAGCGCCATCCCCGGGGCACCGGTGGCGCAAATCCCTACTTCTGAAAATGATTGTCATCATGCTACGGTCATGGCGCGTTCAACCTTTGACCACGCCTTTACTCGGAGTGTCCCCGTGCGCGTCCCCGTCCGTCTTCTCCCCCTGACCGCGGTCACCGCGGCCTCCGCCCTGCTCACGGGGTGCTTCTCGTCGACGGGGGCCGACGGTGCCGCCAGCGGCGAGGGCAGGCGCATCCGGGTCGCGCACATGCTGCCGCCCCGCTCGGGCCTGTCGCCGCTGTCCGACGACGCGTTCAAGCTGTCGCGCTGGTCGACCGCCGAGACCCTGGTGAAGCTGGACCCGGAGGGCGACGCGCGGCCCGCGCTGGCCACCGAGTGGAAGCAGTCCGGCAAGAGCTGGACGTTCACGATCCGGGACGGCGTGACCTTCCACGACGGCACGAAGCTGACCGGTGACGCCGTCGTCAACTCCCTCACCCGGGCCGCCACCGCCTCCCCCAAGCCCCGCATCCTCGACGGCGTGGAGCTCACCGCGAAGGCCGACGGCGACACCGTCACCGTCACCACGGCCGTCGAGGACCCCCTGGTCCCGCAGCGCCTCAGCTCGCCCCAGCTGTCGATCCTCGCCGCGAAGGCGTACCGGGGGAAGACGGTGAACCCGGTCGGCGCGGGGACCGGCCCCTTCGAACTGACCGAGGTCAACGGCACCTCCTCCGCCGCCCTCGACCGCTACGACGACTACTGGGGCGACAAGGCCAAGGCCCCCGGCATCGACGTGAGGTTCGTGCCCGACGGCACCGCCCGCGCCGCCGCCCTGCGGACCGGCGAGGCCGACATCGTCGAGGCGATCCCCGTCTCGCAGGCCGCCGTCCTCGACCAGGACCTGATCACCGAGGTGCCCATGCCGCGCACCAACACCCTCTACCTGAACACCGGGAAGGGCGTCTTCAAGGACGCCTCCCTGCGTGCCGCCGCCCGTGAGGCCGTCGACGCCGAGTCGATCGTCAAGGGCGTCTACGAGGGGCGCGCCGACGTGGCGAAGGGACTGCTGGGGCCCGCGCTGCCCTGGGCCGCCGAACTGCGCTCGACGGTGAAGCGCGCCGAGGCCGGTGACCCGTCCGGCGAGTCGATCACCATCGGCACCTTCACCGACCGCGCCGAACTGCCCGAGGTCGCCGCCACCCTCCAGCAGCAGCTCCAGAAGGCCGGGTTCAAGGTGAAGCTCGATGTGCGCGAGTACGCCAACATCGAATCAGACGCGCTGGCGGGCGAGTTCGACGCCTTCATCCTCTCCCGGGCGACCGTCCTCGACTCCGGCGACCCGGCCGCGTACCTCTTCAGCGACTTCGCCTCCGACGGCTCCTTCAACATCGCCCAGCTGGCCGACGACAAGGTCGACGCCGCCCTGAGGAAGGCGTCCGACACCGACGCGGGCGACGCCCGCCGCAAGGCCGTCATCGAGGCCGAGGCAGCCGTCCTCGGCACCGACGCCGCCGTGCCGATGCTCCACGAGCGCGTCATCCAGGGCGACGCGGCCGGTGTGGTGAACGCGGCGCACGACCCGCGCGAACGCGAGCTGGTCACCGCCGCCACCTACGTCAAGTGAGGGAAACCGTAAGGAGGTCGGTCGGCCCCGCGGGACTGACCCGCTTCGTGTGCCTGCTCGCCGTCCTGGCCGCCGTCGGCCTGCTGCCCTGGCTCTCCGGCAGGGACCCCGCGCTGACCGTGCTGCGTGCCCGGTCCGCCGAGCAGGAGGCGACACCGGAGGCGCTGGACGCGATCCGCGAGGACCTGGGCCTTGACGCCGGACCCCTGGCCCTGCTGGGCGATTGGGCGTCCGGGCTGCTGCGCGGCGACCTCGGCACGTCCTGGGTGTCCGGCACCGATGTGCTCCCCTCGGTGGTCTCCGGCCTCCAGGTCTCCCTCGGCCTCATGGGCGCCGCCTTCGGCGTCGCCGTCCTGCTCGCCTGCGCGCTGGTCGCCCCGGTGCTGCTGCGCGGCCGGGGGACGGCCGGCGCGTTCGCCGCGATGCTCGCCGCCGTCCCCGAGTTCCTGCTGGCCACGGTGGCACTGCTGGTGTGCGGGGTGTGGCTGGGCTGGCTGCCCACCTCCGGCTGGGCGGGCCCCCAGTACCTGGTGCTGCCCGCGATCGCCCTCGGCGTCCCGGCCGGCGGTCTGCTCGGCCGGCTGGTCGCGGACGCGCTGCCCGCCGTGCTCGACGAGCGCTGGGTCGAGCTGTGGCGGGGCGCCGGCGTCAGCCGGGCCCGGGTCTCGGCGGCGGCGCTGCGACGCGTCCTGCCGCCGCTGGTCCCGCAGTTCGGCATGGCCGCCGTCGGCCTGACCGGCGGCGCGGTCGCCGTGGAGACGGTGTTCGCGGTGCCCGGCATCGGCCGCACGGCCCTGGGCGCCGCCAAGTCGCAGGACCTCCCCCTCCTCCAGGGCTCGGTCCTCGCCCTCCTGGCGCTGGGCCTGGTCATGGGCGCCCTGGCCGCCCTCGCCCGGCGCCGGCTCCTCGGCCCCGCCCTGCGCGACGCGGGCCTCACCCTCCCGGCCGCCCGCCCGGTGCGCACCCACCCGGCGGTGCCGCTGACCCTCGCGGTGCTCCTCCTGGTCACGATCGGCTGGGGGCTGCTGCGCGACCCGTACGCCGTGGACACCACCGCCCGGCTGCTGCCGCCGTCCTGGGCGCACCCGCTCGGCACGGACGGGCTCGGCCGTGACGTGCTGGCCCGCCTCGGCCACGGCGCCGCCTCCACCGTCGGCACGGCGGCGGCGGTCTGCGCCCTGAGCCTGCTGGCCGCGCTGGCCCTCGGTTTCCTGCCCCGCGTGGCCGAGGGCGCGTCCGACATCGCCAACGCGCTGCCGCCGGTGATCGCCGGCATCCTGGTCGCCGCAGCGGCGGGCCCCGGCACGGGCGGCGCCGCCCTGGCCGTGGCCCTGATCTCCTGGCCACCGCTGGCCGCGCACGCGGCGGCCCTGGTCCAGGAAGTACGGGCGTCCACGTTCCTCACCGCCCAACGGGCCATCGGCGCGAGCCCGTCCTGGATCCTCACCCGGCACGTTCTGCCCTCCGTGGCCGCCCCGGTCGCCCGGCACGCGATCCTCCGCCTCCCCGGTATCGCCCTCGCCCTCGCCTCGCTCGGCTTCCTCGGCCTGGGCGCCCAGCCACCCACCCCCGAGTGGGGCCTGCTGCTCGACGAGTCCCGCGCCTACGTGGAACGCGCCCCGTGGGCGGCCCTGGCTCCGGCGGTCGCCCTTGCCCTGCTGGCGGGCCTCGCGGTGTCCGGCGCGGCGTACACCGAAGGGCGGGCTCGGCGGCGCCCCCGGAAGACCGACCGCTCCCGCACGATCGGGCGGGAACGGAAGGGCCGGGAGGACCACACGAACGAGAAGGACGGGAAGGACGAGACCTTGGCGGGAGCCCGACATGTCTGACGCACCCCTCGCACCCCGCCCTCCCCTCTCAGCCCTCGCGCCGACCGCGCCCGACGCCCTGCTGTCGGTACGTGACCTGCGGGTCGCCTTCGGTGCCCTGGATGTCGTCCGAGGGCTCTCCTTCGACGTCCGCCCCCGCGAGGTGCTCGCCCTCGTCGGCGAGTCCGGCGCGGGCAAGTCCCTCACCGCGCGGGCACTGCTGGGCATGCTGCCGCCGGGCGCGACGACGAGCGGGAGCGTACGGCTGCGGGACGAGCCGGGGTCGTACGCCGAGCTGCTGGGCGCCACCCGCCCGGCCCTCACCGCCCTCCGGGGCCGCCGCATCGCGCTCGTCCCCCAGGACGCCCTGTCCGCCCTCTCCCCCGTGCATCCCGTGGGCGACCAACTCGCCGCGGCCGTAAGGTCGGTGGCCGGCGTCTCCCGTTCGGAGGCCCGGGCCCGGGCGATCGCCGCCCTCGACCGGGTGGGCATCCCCGACGCCGTACGCAAGGCGCGGGCCCACCCCCACGAGTACTCCGGCGGGATGCGCCAACGGGCCGTGATCGCCATGGCGACGATCAACGAACCGGACGTGGTCGTCGCCGACGAACCCACCACCGCGCTCGACGCGGAGCTCCAGGACCAGGTGCTGCGGGTCCTCGGCGAGCAGCGCGAGGCGGTCGGCGCCGCGCTCGTCCTGGTCACCCACGACCTGGGCGTGGTCCGCGAGCACGCCGACCGCGTCCTGGTCATGTACGCCGGCCGCCAGGTCGAACAGGGCCCGACGCCCCGGGTGCTGGACCGCCCGCGGGCACCGTACACGGCGGGGTTGCTGGCGTCGCTGCCGCCGGTGGACGGCGAGGACGGCTTCGTCGGCGGGGCTCCGCGTCACGGGACCACCGCCGCACGGCGTCGCCGGCTGCCCGCCATCCCCGGCTCCCCGCCCGCGCCCGACGCGCTGCCGCCCGGCTGCGCCTTCGCGCCCCGCTGTCCGCTCGCCGACGACCGCTGCCGCCACGAGGAACCCGGCGCGCGGACGGCGGGCGACGGCCATGAGGTCTCCTGCCACCGCTGGGACGAAGTGCCGCACCCGGCGACCGAGTTGTTCCTGGAGCAGCCCGCGTGAACCAGTCCCCCGCCCCCCTGGACGACATGGACCGCTCCCTGCCGGACGACGGGAGCCCCGCCCTGCTCGATGTGCGGGACCTGGTCGTCCGCTACGGCACGGTCATCGCCGTCGATCACGTCTCCTTCACCCTGGCCGCGGGCGAGACCCTCGCCCTGAACGGCCCGTCCGGCTGCGGCAAGTCCTCCACGGTGGCCGCCGTGCTCCAACTGCGCCGCCCCGACAGCGGCCGGGTCCGCTTCGAGGGCCGGGAGCTGACGACGCTCACCGAGCGCGAACTGCGTCCGCTCCGGCCCCGTATGCAGCCTGTGTTCCAGGACCCGTACGGCTCGCTCAGCCCCCGCCGCCGCATCCGTGACACGGTGGCGGAGCCGCTGCGCGTCCAGGGCCGCTGGGATGCGACGGGCCCCGCGCGGGTCGCCGAACTCCTCGACCGGGTCGGCCTCGCCGCCGCCCACGGCGACCGCTTCCCGCACGAGCTGTCGGGCGGCCAGTGCCAGCGCGCCGGTATCGCCCGCGCCCTGGCTTCCGAGCCCCGGCTCCTCGTCCTCGACGAACCGGTCTCCGCCCTCGACCCGTCCGTCCGCGCCGGCGTCCTCAACCTCCTCGCCGACCTCCAGGACGACCTGGGCCTCGCCTATCTGTTCATCTGTCACGACCGGTCAGTTGTACGGCACTTCGCGGACCGCTCGATCGAGATGCGCGGGGGCCGGATCGTGGCCGCGTAGACCTCGCCTGCCCGCCGAGAACGGGTCGGGGCCCGGCCACCCGAAGGTGGCCGGGCCCCGGCCCGTACGCGCGAAACGTCAGACGAGGTTCACCGAGCGCGCCGACGTAGCGCCGATCTCCTCGGCCACCTCGGAGAGCACACTCTGCGACACCGTGTCGTCGACGGTGAGCACCGCGAGGGCCTCGCCACCGGCGGCGGACCGGGCGACCTGCATACCGGCGATGTTGATGCCGTGCTCGCCGAAGATCCGGCCGACGGTGCCGACGACACCGGGACGGTCCCCGTACCGCAGGACGACCATGTGGTCGGCGAGCGCGAGGTCCACGTCGTAGTCGCCGACGGCCACGATCTTCTGGTGGTGCTTCGGACCGGCCAGCGTGCCGGACACCGAGACCTCCTCGCCGCTGCCGAGCGTGCCCCGCACGGTGACGACATTGCGGTGGTCCGGCGACTCCGAGCTGGTCGTCAGCCGTACCTCGACGCCCCGCTCCTGCGCGAACAGCGGCGCGTTCACGTACGACACCGTGTCGTCGACGACGTCCTCGAAGACGCCCTTCAGCGCGGACAGCTCCAGCACCTTCACATCGTGCTGGGTGATCTCGCCGTACACCTCGACGTCCAGACGGACGGCGACCTCACCGGCCAGCGCGGTGAAGATACGGCCGAGGCGCTCGGCGAGCGGCAGGCCCGGCTTGACGTCCTCGGCGATGACCCCGCCCTGCACGTTCACCGCGTCCGGGACCAGCTCACCGGCGAGGGCGAGCCGCACGGAGCGGGCGACGGCGATACCGGCCTTCTCCTGCGCCTCGTCGGTGGAGGCGCCGAGGTGCGGGGTGCAGACGACCTGGTCCAGCTCGAACAGCGGGGAGTCGGTGCACGGCTCCTTGGCGTACACGTCGAGGCCGGCGCCGGCGACGCGGCCTTCCTTGAGCGCCGAGTACAGCGCGGCCTCGTCGACGATCCCGCCGCGCGCGGCGTTCACGATGCGCACCGAGGGCTTCACCTTGTGCAGCGCCTCGGCGCCGATCAGACCGACCGTCTCGGGGGTCTTCGGCAGGTGGACGGTGATGAAGTCGGAGACCTCCAGCAGCTCGTCCAGCGACAGGACCTTCACGCCCATCTGGGCGGCGCGCGCGGGCTGCACATACGGGTCGTAGGCGACGACCTTCATACCGAAGGCGGACATGCGCTGCGCGACGAGCGCGCCGATGCGGCCGAGGCCGACGACACCGAGGGTCTTCTCGGCGAGCTCGACGCCCGTGTACTTGCTGCGCTTCCACTCGCCGTTCTTGAGCGCCGTGTTCGCCTGCGGGATGTGGCGGGCGGTGGCGAGGAGGAGACCGCAGGCCAGCTCGGCGGCGGTCACGATGTTCGAGGTGGGGGCGTTGACGACCATCACGCCGGCCTTGGTGGCGGCGGACACGTCCACGTTGTCCAGGCCGACACCGGCTCGTGCGACGACCTTCAGCTTCCGCGCGGCGGCGATCGCCTCGGCGTCGACCTTGGTGGCCGAGCGGATGAGGATGGCGTCGACGTCGGCGATGGCCGGGAGCAGTTCGGCTCGGTCCGCCCCGTTGGCGTGCCGGATCTCGAAGTCCGGGCCCAACGCGTCGACGGTGGCGGGCGACAGCTCTTCAGCGATCAGTACGACTGGTTTCGAGCTCACGTGAGTCCTCACAAGTCCAATGCTGCGGACGGCCGTCCCGACGGCCGCAGGCGGTGGAGGGTGGTGGCCGCGTGGAAGACGCACGACGCTGTGGGCCTGACGCGTATGTAGTCCAGCAGTGTAGTGGCGCCGAGGGCGTCGTCCCACGCCACCGCGGAAAGGTCACCCGGACGTGAGAAGAGGCCGGCCACGGCTCCGGGTGAACCCGCCGCGGCCGGCCTCATCGGATCAGGCCTCTTCGTCGTTGACCCAGCTCATCAGCTTGCGCAGCTCCTTGCCGGTGGTCTCCAGCAGGTGCTCCGAGTCCTGGGTCTTGTACTCGTTGTACTTCTTCAGACCACCGTGGTACTCGTCCATCCAGGCCTGGGCGAAGGTGCCGTCCTGGATCTCGGCGAGGACCTTCTTCATCTCGGCCTTGGTGGCGTCGGTGATGATCCGCGGGCCGGTGACGTAGTCGCCCCACTCGGCCGTCTCGGAGATCGACCAGCGCATCTTCTCCAGGCCGCCCTCGTACATGAGGTCGACGATCAGCTTCAGCTCGTGCAGGCACTCGAAGTACGCGATCTCCGGCTGGTAGCCGGCCTCGGTCAGCGTCTCGAAGCCCGCCTTCACCAGCGCCGCGGTGCCACCGCAGAGGACGGCCTGCTCACCGAACAGGTCGGTCTCGGTCTCCTCGGTGAAGGTCGTCTTGATGACGCCGGCGCGGGTGCCGCCGATGCCCTTGGCGTACGACAGGGCCAGCGCGAAGGCGCCGCCGGTGGCGTCCTGCTCGACGGCGGCGATGCAGGGAACGCCGCGGCCCTCCTCGTACTGGCGGCGGACCAGGTGGCCCGGGCCCTTGGGGGCGACCATGCACACGTCGACGCCGGCCGGGGGCTTGATGAAGCCGAAGCGGATGTTGAAGCCGTGGCCGAAGAACAGGGCGTCGCCGTCGTTCAGGTTCGGGGCGATGTGCTCCTCGTAGACCTGGGCCTGGATCGGGTCCGGGACCAGGATCATGATGACGTCGGCCTCGGCGGCGGCCTCCGACGGGGTCACCACGCGCAGGCCCTGCTCCTCGGCCTTCGCCTTGGACTTCGAGCCCTCGTGCAGACCGACGCGGACGTCGACACCCGAGTCGCGCAGCGACAGCGCGTGGGCGTGGCCCTGGCTGCCGTAGCCGATGACCGCGACCTTGCGGCCCTGGATGATGGACAGGTCGGCGTCAGCGTCGTAGAACAGCTCGGCCACTTTGGGTTCTCTCCTTGAGTGCAGGTGTTGCTTCCCACCGTATGACGGCAGGGGGAAAGGAAGTCTCGGGGTCTCGGCATACGGGCGGACGGCGTGTCGCCGGCCGCCCGTGCCGTCGGTCGGGCCATCGTCCACCGGGCGGACGGCGCCTGGCGAGGTGTTCGAACCGTCAGGCGGACCGGTCCAGTGCGCGCAGCGACCGGTCGGTGATCGAACGGGCGCCGCGGCCGATCGCGATCGTGCCGGACTGGACCAGCTCCTTGATGCCGAACGGCTCCAGCATCTTCAGCATGGCGGACAGCTTGTCGCCGGACCCGGTGGCCTCGATGGTGACGGCCTCCGGGGAGACGTCGACGGTCTTGGCGCGGAACAGCTGGACGATCTCGACGATCTGGGAGCGGGTCTCGTTGTCGGCGCGCACCTTCACCAGAACGAGTTCCCGCTGCACGGCGGAGGACGGCTCCAGCTCGACGATCTTCAGCACGTTGACGAGCTTGTTGAGCTGCTTGGTCACCTGCTCCAGGGGCAGTTCCTCGATCACGTTCACCACGATGGTGATGCGGGAGATCTCGGGGTGCTCGGTGACACCGACCGCGAGCGAGTCGATGTTGAAGCCGCGGCGGGAGAACAGCGCGGCGATCCGGGCCAGGATGCCGGGGGTGTTCTCCACCAGGACGGAGAGCGTGTGCTTGGACATGGTCTGGTTCCTTTACCTACGGCTCTCAGTCGTCTTCGTTGTCGCCGAAGTCGGGGCGGACGTCACGGGCGGCCATGATCTCGTCGTTGGAGGTGCCGGCGGCGACCATCGGCCACACCATCGCGTCCTCGTGGACGATGAAGTCGATGACGACCGGCCGGTCGTTGATCGAGTTCGCCTCCTCGATGACCTTGTCGAGGTCGTCAGGGGACTCGCAGCGGATGGCGTAGCAGCCCATGGCCTCCGACAGCTTCACGAAGTCGGGGACGCGGGTGCCGCGGGCGTTCGGGTTGACGTCGTCCGGGCCGGAGTGGAGCACGGTGTTCGAGTAGCGCTGGTTGTAGAACAGCGTCTGCCACTGGCGGACCATGCCGAGGGCGCCGTTGTTGATGACCGCGACCTTGATCGGGATGCCGTTCAGGGCGCAGGTGGTCAGCTCCTGGTTGGTCATCTGGAAGCAGCCGTCGCCGTCGATCGCCCAGACGGTCCGGTCGGGGGCGCCGGCCTTGGCGCCCATGGCGGCCGGGACCGCGTACCCCATCGTTCCGGCGCCGCCGGAGTTCAGCCAGGTGGCCGGCTTCTCGTACTGGATGAAGTGGGCGGCCCACATCTGGTGCTGGCCGACGCCCGCCGCGAAGATCGTCCCCTCGGGGGCGAGCCGGCCGATGCGCTCGATGACCTGCTGCGGGGAGAGCGAGCCGTCGGTGGGCTGGTCGTAGCCCAGCGGGTAGGTCTCGCGCCAGCGGTTCAGGTCCTTCCACCAGGCGCTGTAGTCGCCCTGGTTGCCCTCGCTGTGCTCCTTCTGGACGGCCTGGATCAGGTCGGCGATGACCTCGCGGGCGTCACCGACGATCGGCACGTCGGCGGCGCGGTTCTTGCCGATCTCGGCCGGGTCGATGTCCGCGTGGACGATCTTGGCGTACGGGGCGAAGCTGTCCAGCTTGCCGGTGACGCGGTCGTCGAAGCGGGCGCCGAGGGCGACGATCAGGTCGGCCTTCTGCAGTCCGGTGACGGCGGCCACGGAGCCGTGCATGCCGGGCATGCCCAGGTGCTGCGGGTGGCTGTCGGGGAACGCGCCGAGCGCCATCAGGGTGGTGGTGACGGGCGCGCCGGTCAGCTCGGCGAGCACCTTCAGCTCGGCGGTCGCACCGGCCTTGAGGACACCGCCGCCGACGTACAGCACCGGCCGCTTGGCGGCGGTGATCAGCTTGGCGGCCTCACGGATCTGCTTGGCGTGCGGCTTGGTCACCGGGCGGTAGCCGGGCAGGTCGGTGGTGGGCGGCCAGCTGAAGGTCGTACGGGCCTGGAGGGCGTCCTTGGCGATGTCGACCAGGACCGGGCCGGGGCGGCCGGTGGAGGCGATGTGGAAGGCCTGCGCGATGGTGCGCGGGATGTCCTCCGCCTTGGTGACCAGGAAGTTGTGCTTGGTGATCGGCATGGTGATGCCCACGATGTCCGCCTCCTGGAAGGCGTCCGTGCCGATCGCCTTGGACGCGACCTGGCCGGTGATCGCGACCATCGGCACCGAGTCCATGTGGGCGTCGGCGATCGGGGTCACCAGGTTGGTGGCACCGGGGCCCGAGGTGGCCATGCACACGCCCACCTTGCCGGTGGCCTGCGCGTAACCGGTGGCGGCGTGACCGGCGCCCTGCTCATGGCGCACCAGCACATGACGCACACGGGTCGAGTCCATCAGCGGGTCGTACGCCGGGAGGATCGCACCGCCGGGAATGCCGAATACCGTGTCGGCCCCGACCTCCTCGAGAGAGCGGATGAGGGACTGCGCGCCCGTGACGTGTTCGACGGGGGCGGACTGTCCTCCGGATCGGGGCCGCGGCTGCGGATGGTGGGCCCCGGTGGCCTGCTCGGTCATCGGCATTCTCTTCTCGATGCTGAGGGTTTTTTGCGAGGTTCGTGCGGTGTGCGACGTGCGCTGACTGGTGCCCGTGCAACAAAAAACCCCTCCTTGCCATGAGGCAAGCGAGGGGAGCGCGCCGGGTACGGTCGCTGGGGATTCCGGATCATCCTCCGGTCGGTCCCAGCTTCAGCCGACGCGCTTTCCAAGTACGAGAATTCGGGTGCGCATGGCACTGACCCTCCCCCCGGCGCGCACCGTGTGTCAAGTGGGTGGGACAGGAGTCTCATTATGTGAGCGAAGGGCACTGCCGCCTCCGTAAACAGCGGGGACACCACTTGTGTACACCCCTGCCCCGCCGCCCGCGAACGCGGGCTCGGCCGGTCCGGAGGGCACGGGGTAGTGGCCCAAGGACAGTGCCCGGCGCAGCCGGTATTCGTCCAGCGGTCCGGAGAAAGCGGCGCCCTGTCCGTGCGTACAGCCCATCGCGCGCAGGGCGACGACCTGCTCGGGCAGATCGACCCCGTCGGCCACGCACTGCAGGCCCAGATCGCCGGCGATACGCAGCAGCCCGCTGGTGATCTTGTAGAGCCGGGTGGACTCGACGACCCCCTCGACGAGACTGCGGTCCAGCTTCAGTACGTCGACGGGGAGGCGGCGCAGTGCCGTGATGGCGCCGTGGCCGCCGCCGAAGCCGTCCAGGGCGATCCGGACGCCGAGGCGCCGCAGCTGCTTCAGCCGGCGCTCCAGGTCGTCCAGGCCGCCCTTCAGCTCCGTGTCGGACAGCTCGATCACCAGGGAGCCGGAGGGCAGCCCGTGGCGGGTCAGCAGCGTCTCGACGGAGCCGCCCGGCCGTGAGCGGTCCAGCAGGCGCCGGGCGCTCATCCGGACGGAAACCGGCACGTTCAGGCCACTGCTGAGACGGTCGGCGGCCTGCTCGACCGCCTGCTCCAGCATCCATCGGCCCAGTTCAGCGGTCTTGTCGCTGTCCTCGGCGACCCGTAGGAATTCGGCCGGGGTGAAGAGCACCCCCTGGGACGAGCGCCAGCGGGCCGCGGTCGCCACCGATGCGATCCGGCCGGTCTCCAGCTCCACCACGGGCTGGTTCAGCAGCATGAACTCGCCGTCGTGCAGTGCGGCCCGCAGCCGGGTGGCCAGCTCGGCCTTGCGGACGACGTCCTGCTGCATCTGCGGCTGGTACAGCTCGACGCGCCCCTTGCCGGACGCCTTCGCGCGGTACATGGCGAGGTCGGCGTTGCGCAGCAGCTCACCCGCGCCGAGGCCGGGTTCGGCGAAGGCGACGCCGATGGAGGCGGCCACCCGGACATCGTTGCCGTCGATGCTGTAGGGCTGGGACAGTGTGATCCTCAATCGGTCGGCCAGCTCGACGATGTGCTGCTCCCGGGCGGCCCGGTCGCGGGTGCCGTCGCCGACGATGAGGGCCGCGAACTCGTCGCCGCCGAGGCGGGAGGCGGTGTCACCGTGGCGGACCGCTTCCTGGAGCCTGCGGGCGGCCTGCACGAGGAGCTCGTCCCCGGCCTGGTGCCCGATGGTGTCGTTGACGGCCTTGAAGCCGTCGAGGTCGATGAAGAGGACCGCTGTGTTGCGCAGGGCGACGCCCCGGTCGGTGGAGCGGCGGCCGGAAAGCGCCTGCTGGACGCGCTTGGTGAACAGCGCGCGGTTGGGCAGGTCGGTCAGCGGGTCGTGCTCGGCGTTGTGTTGCAGCTGGGCCTGGAGGCGCACCCTTTCGGTCACGTCCCGGCTGTTGAGGATGAGCCCCCCGTGGTGGCGGTTGATCGTGGACTCCACGTTCAGCCAGCCGCCGTCGCCGGACTTGAAGCGGCACTCGATACGGGTGGTGGGCTCCTCGGCCGGGCTGGCGGCGAGGAAGCGGCGCACCTCGTGCACCACGCAGCCGAGGTCCTCGGGGTGGATGATCGAGGCCAGCTCCTTGCCCACGAGTTCCTCCGCGGGGCGTCCGTAGACCCCCACGGCGGCCGGGCTGACGTAGCGGAGGATGCCGCTGGGCGCGGCGATCATGATCACGTCGCTGGACCCCTGGACCAGGGAGCGGAAGTGGTTCTCCTTCTGGGCCAGTTCCTGGGTGAGCGTGATGTTGTCGAGCAGCATGATGCCCTGGCGGACCACGAGGGCGAGCACGACGGTGCAGGCGGTGACGAGCACCACCCGGTCGACGCTGCGGCCGTTCAGGACGTTGTAGAGGATGCCCAGGGTGCAGACCGCGGCGGCCAGGTACGGGGTGAGGGCGGCCAGTGATCCGGCGATGGGGCGGGTGGCCGGATACCGAGCATGCTCTCCGCCCTGGAGGAGCACATGGACGTGGCCGGCCTGGGGGCCGTCGTGCCGGTGCCGGGCGTCGTGCCGGTGCTGGGCGTCGTGGCGCTGACCCGGGATGTGTTCGTGCACCACGCGTGTGTGCGTCCCGTCCTCGGACCGTCCGTGCCGCTGCCCGGCCCAGGGGGCGTAGGCGAGGAGCAGGGAACCAGCGAACCAGCCGGCGTCGAGGAGCTGGCCCGAGCGGTAGCTGTTGTGCATGAGGGGCGAGGTGAACAGGGCGTCGCACACCACGGTGAGCGCGAGCGCGCCGATCGCGGTGTTCACCGCGGAGCGGTGCATCGAGGAGCGGCGGAAGTGCAGGGCGAGCACCATGCTGACCAGCGCGATGTCGAGCAGCGGATAGGCGAGCGAGAGCGCGGTGTGCGCGGTGGTCGAACCGCCGAGCTGGGCGGTCTGGGCGAGGGCGAGGCTCCACGAGAGGGTCACCAGGGAGCCGCCGATCAGCCAGGCGTCCAGCACCAGACAGACCCAGCCGGCCTTGGTCACGGGCCGCTTGGCCAGCACCAGCAGACCGACGATGGCGGGCGGCGCGAAGCAGAGGAAGAACAGGTCGGCGTAGCTCGGGTTGGGGACGGGGCGCTCCAGGACGACCTCGTACCACCCCCAGACGCCGTTGCCCAGCGCCGCCATGGCGGACGAGAGGGCGAACAGCAGCCAGGCCGCTCGAAAGCCGCCGCGGCGGCTGCGTGCGTAGCGGAAGCAGGAGACGGCGGCTGTCGCCGCCGCGGCGGCGAGCCCGAAGTCACCCATGACGAGGGCGACTCGCTCGTTGCCCCAGCCGAGCGCGGCACCGACGGCGTAGGCCGCGCACAGCAGGGCGAGCACGAGCTGGGCCCGCAGGCTCGCTCCGTCGCGGTCGGACGCCGGCTCACCGGGCAGGGGCGGGCCGGACGGCGACCTGGTCGGGCGAGGTGTGGGGCTCAGCGTGGAGACGGTGGACGGGCGGGGACTCACCGGAACTCCCCGGTGATCACCGTGCCCGTGTCCCACCGGTCGCGGGGCGTGGGATGGGTGTGCCTTCTGCGGCTGCCGTTCACTCGGTGCCGACCGTGACCGCCGTGGTCGTCGTGGCCCCCCTGCGGGTGCCTCGACGTCACAGCTTGCCAGGGCCTCCGTCGGCGGGTCCGTCGCGTCGGATCGTTCGTCCATAGGCCGTGCATCGCCCGTCGCCCCCCTCGCTGTCTCAAGTCCGTCCCCGGCGCCGAACGGTGCGCGGCGCAGCCCCTGTCGGGACGATACACCAGTATCGTCACTCAGGGACATAGTTCCTCTACTCTCCGTGACCACCTGCGGCAATGCGGGCACGGTCCGCTTCCGGAGGAATGCGGAGGGTGCCCGAAGTGGATTACGCGCCTGCCGTCGCGCCTGTCGTAAGGACCACGTTGCGCAGCGGCTCGTGGTTCACGAAGCGCGCCAACTGGTCCACCAGCAGCCTCTTCGCACGCGGCAGAAAGGCCGAGCTGGGGCCGCCGACGTGGGGACTGATGAGGACGCCGGGCGCGTGCCACAGCGGGTGGCCGGGCGGCAGCGGCTCGGGTTCGGTGACATCGAGGGCCGCGCAGATGCGTCCGTTCTCCAGTTCCGCGAGAAGTGCCTTGGTGTCGACCACGGCCCCGCGGGCCACGTTGACCAACAGGGCCCCGTCCTTCATCAGGGTCAGGAAGTCGGCGTCGACCAGGCCTTTCGTCTGCTCGGTGAGCGGCGTGGACAGGATGACGACATCCGCCTCGGGCAGCAGGGCGGGCAGATCGGTGAGCGGGTGCACCGGTCCGCGCTCTGTGGTGCGCTCAGAGCGCGCGACGCGCGCCACCCGCGCCACCTCGAACGGTGTGAGCCGGTCCTCGATGGCGGCGCCGATCGCGCCGTAGCCGACGATGAGCACGTTCTTGTCCGCGAGCGACGGACGGAACCCGGTGCCCTGCCAGAGCCCCTGTTGCTGGGCCCGGACGAAGTCGGGCACACCGCGCAGGGAGGCGAGGGTGAGGGTGAGCGCGAGCTCCGCCGTGCTGGCCTCGTGCACACCGCGGGCGTTGCACAGCCGGACGCCGGGGGCGACCGCCGACAGCCGGGACAGGACGTCGTCGACGCCCGCGGTCAGCGTCTGGATGACCTTCAGGTTCCGCATGGACTCCAGCGGTCCGACGCGCACCGACAGCCGTTTCATGTAAGGCACCACGTACAGCACGCAGTCCGCCGGGTCGCCCGGGTATTCCTGGGCGCCGTCCTCACCGCCGTCCCAGAACAGATAGCGGGGTCCCTGCGGCAGGCCCTCGATCTCGTCCGGTGGGATGGGGAGCCACACGTCGCCGGTCGTGCCGGCGGTCCTGGCGGTGGTGAGGTCAGCAGTCATGCTCCGGAGGCTATGTCAGGCGTCCGTGACGGCAGAGGTTAGGTTGGGGGGCCAGGAGAGGGAGGGTCACGACCAGGTGGAGCGCAGGACGATCGGCGCGGCGACGCTCGAGGTGGGGGCCGTCGGACTCGGATGCATGCCGATGAGCTGGGCGTACACCGGGTCGCTACGACGGGGCGACGAGTCGATGCGGACGGTGCACCGGGCGCTCGACCTCGGTATGACGCTGTTGGACACGGCCGACATGTACGGCCCGTTCACCAATGAGCTGCTGGTGGGGCGGGTGCTGAGGGAGCGCCGCGCGGAGGCGTTCGTCTCCACCAAGGTGGGCCTGCTCGTGGGCGAGCAGCACATCGTCGCCAACGGCCGCCCCGGCTATGTGAAACGGGCGTGCGACGCCTCGCTGCGGCGGCTGCAGACGGACGTCATCGATCTCTACCAACTGCACCGCGAGGACCCCGAGGTCCCCGTCGAGGAGACGTGGGGTGCGATGGCGGAACTCGTCCAGGCCGGAAAGGTACGGTCGTTGGGTCTGTGCGCGGTGGGCGCGCGGGCGGGCCGCCGGCCGGGGGCGGGCATGCACGACGCCACGATCCGCCGGCTGCGGCGTATCCAACAGGTGTTCCCCGTGAGCGCGGTGCAGGCCGAGCTGTCGGTCTGGTCGAGGGAGGCCCTGGCCGATCTCCTGCCCTGGTGCGCGGCCCGCGGCATCGGTTTCCTCGCCGCCATGCCGCTGGGCAACGGCTTCCTCAGCGGCACGCTCACCCCCGGCCAGGGCTTCGAACCCGACGACGTCCGGGCCCGTCACCCCCGCTTCACGGCCGAGATGATGGCCGCGAACCAGCCCGTGGTCGCGGGCCTCCGCCGCATAGCGGCCCGTCACGGGGACGAGGTCACCCCCGCCCAGGTGGCCCTCGCCTGGCTCCTCACCCTGGGCCCCCACGTCGTCCCCGTACCCGGCACGAAGCACGAGCGCTGGGCCATGGAGAACGCGGCGGCCACCACGCTGCACCTGACCCCGAAGGACCTCACGGAGGTGGCCGCGCTCCCTCCGGCCCGGGGTTCCTGGGACTGAGAGACCCCCCGAGCTGATCGGCGCCGGAGCGGGGCCACCAGGGCGGCCGACCTGGTGGATGGGACGGGCAGGGGCGGCGGGGCGGGGGAATCCGGGGCCGGCGGCCCGAAAAAGCACCTTGATCTGCCGGAGGTGGAACCTGGGGGGCACTCGCGGTGTAGGAAGGTGGAAGCTCCGCGTCGAAGGGATCGTGATGGTGCAACGTCGAGCGGTGACGGCCACGTTGGCCGCGACCGTGCTCCTGATGACGGCCGGCTGTTCCTCCGACGACGGAGAGCGACCGACCGCCCCCACCGGCTCACCCACCACCTCCGCCCCGTCCGCCTCCCCCTCCGAGGGCCGGCCGGCGGAGACCGCGCCCCCTGCCAGGGGCTCGGTCGAGGTGGTCCGCACCGTGGCCGAAAACCTCGACACCCCCTGGGGCCTGGCCCCCCTCCCCGAGGGCGGCCTCCTCGTGTCCTCCCGCGACCGGGGCACGATCAGCAGGATCGACACGGAGACGGGCAGGAGGACGGAGCTGGGCGAGGTCCCCGGGGTGGCCGCGGCCGGTGAGGGCGGCCTGCTCGGCATCGCCGTCTCCCCGGACTACGCCTCCGACCACATGATCTACGCCTACTTCACCTCGGAGTCCGACAACCGCATCGTGCGGATGTTGTACGACCCCCGGAAGCCCGAGGGCGAGCAGCTGGGCGCCCCCGACACGGTCCTCCGAGGCATCCCCAAGGGCACCAACCACAACGGCGGCCGCATCGCCTTCGGCCCCGACCAGATGCTGTACGCCGGCACGGGTGAGCGTTACGAGGGCCCTCTGGCCCAGGACAGGAAGTCCCTCGGCGGCAAGATCCTCCGGATGACCCCGGACGGCGAGCCCGCCCCGGGCAACCCCTTCGGCAACTCCGTGGTGTACTCCTACGGCCATCGCAACGTCCAGGGCCTCGCCTGGGACGGCAAGCAGCGTCTCTGGGCATCGGAATTCGGCCAGGACACCTGGGACGAGCTGAACCAGATCCGCCCCGGCGGGAACTACGGCTGGCCCGAGGCGGAGGGCAAGGGCGGCGAGTCCGGCTACGTCGACCCGGTGGCCGTGTGGAGCGTGGACGACGCCTCCCCGAGCGGCATCGCGATAGCGGAGGGCTCCGTGTGGATGGCGGGGCTGAAGGGCGAGCGCCTGTGGCGCATCCCCCTCCGGGGCACCAAGGCGTCGGCCGACCCCCAGCCCTTCCTGGAGGGCGACTACGGCCGACTCCGCACCGTCGTCTCCGCCGGCGGCGACAGACTCTGGCTGACCACCAGCGAGACGGACGGCCGGGGCTCCCCGGAGGACGGCGACGACAGGATCCTGGAGCTGAAGGTGAGGTAGCCCGGGTCATCCACCGGCGACGGAGCCCCTGGCGCTCGGCGCCCGCCTCGTCCCCGCCTCGCCGGAACCAGCCGGTGACGCCCGGCGCGGGGACGCGCCCCGCCGGCCGGGCCCGGCCCGGTACGCCGTCTCGGCCGCCTCCGCCGTCTCGGCCGTCTCCGCCGTCTCCGCGGGGAACAAGCCGAGTCGATGGGCCACAGCCGCTGCCTCGCCGCGTCCGGCGACGCTCAGCTTGGCGAGGATGTTGGAGACGTGGACACTGGCCGTCTTCGGGGAGATGAAGAGTTCCTCGGCTATCTGGCGGTTGGTGCGGCCGGCCGCGACCAGACGGAGGACGTCGCGCTCGCGTCCGGTGAGGCCGAGGGCGGCGACGGGGTCGGCCGGTGCGGCCGCGGGCTCTGCGACGGGGCTGAGGGGGAGGCGGGCACGCCGGGCGAGGAGGGCGACACCCTCGGCGAGCGGGCGGGCGCCGAGATGGCCGGCGACGGCCGCGGACAACCGCAGCAGTTCCGTCGCCCGGTGCCGGGCGCCGTCGTCGGCGCCGTCCGCCAGCAGGGCCTCGGCGAGGCGGTACCGGACGCGGGCCAGGTCGTAGGGGCGTTCCAGGGGTTCGAAGGCGGTCACGACCTCGGACCAGGTGTCGGCGGTCATCAGGCCCTCGGCACGCCGGAGTTCGGCGCGTACCCACTGTTCGTGGGCGAGCCAGATCGGTGCGCCGGTGGTGAGTTTCCTGACCGCCGCGAGAATCCGGCCGAGCACCTCGGTCCGGCCGTGATCGGCGGTGGGCAGCCCCCGGGCGTCGGCCTCCGCGACGGCGGCGGCGAGCAGCAGCGGCCAGGCGTACCGCTGGGTGCCGACGGGGAAGCCGGCGTCGAGGACACGGGCGAGTTCGGCGCGGGCGTCGGTCAGGCGGCCCTCGGCGGCGGCGATGCCGATGGCGAGCAGGGAGAGCGGCAGGTTGTTCTGCGGCATGGGGTTGTGGGTGCCGAAGTGGCCGTACGCGGCGGCGTGTTGGCGCCGGGCCTCGGCCGTGTCGCCGCGGGCGAGGGCGATGGCGGCGACGCAGAGGGCGCTGCCGCCGAGTCTCTTGGCGCTCGGGCCGACGTCCCGTGACTTCTTCGCGGCGTCCAGTGCGTCGTCCCACTGACCGAGGGAGATGAGCGACTCGGAGAGGTTGCCCCACACCCAGGCCTCGGAGTCCGACAGACCCATCCGCTGGGTGAGGTCGAGCCCTTCGCGCAGAACACGGACGGCCTCGCGGGAGCGGCCGACGCTCTCCAGACTGGAGGGCAGATTGACGTGGCTGCGGCCCACGACGGCGGAGGGGCCGCGTTCGAGGGCCCGGCGGCGTACGGCCTGCATCTCGGTGACACCGGCGTCGACGTCCCCGGCGTCGACCATCAGACCGCCCAGGGTGAGGCGGGCGTTGAGTTCGATGTCCTCGGCGCCCACCATGCGGGCGTACTCGACGGCCCGCTGGGCGTCGGAGAGCGCGTCGGGGCCGGGAGCGTGCAGCATGGCCCAGCCGGCGACGCGGGAGAGGACCTCGGCGTGCATCGTCGACGGCGGCAGACCGCGCATGAGGTCCTGGGCGGTGGCGAGTTCCTTCCAGCCGTCGCCCCGGGACAGGCCCTCGGTCAGCAGGGAACGCTGCACCCAGAACCAGGCGGTGCGCAGCGGGTCTCCCCCGTCCGCCAGCAGGTCCAGCGCCCGCCGGGTGATCCGCATGGCCCGTTCCCGCTCACCGCACAGCCGGCCGGCGACGGCCGCCTCGGCCATGAGGTCGAGGTAGCTGAGGGGGGTGGTGGCGGGGTCGCAGCCGCTGGGGGTGCCGCAACGCCCTTCGGGCAGTGGGGGAGGGTAGACCTCGGTGTAGTCGATGGGGCGCAGTGCGGCCCGTACCGCGTCGGGGGCGGCGTCCCACAGCTCCATCGCCCGCTCCAGGAGCCGTAGTTGCTCGGAGTGGGCGTGGCGGGAACGGGCCTCGACGGCGGCGTCGAGGACGGCGGGCAGGGCCTTGGCGGCGTCGTGGGCGTGGTACCAGTAGCTGGCCAGGCGGGTGGCGCGGCCGTCGGCCGGGACGAGCGCGGGGTCGGCCTCCAGGGCTTCGGCGAAGCGGCGGTTGAGGCGGGAGCGTTCGCCGGGGAGCAGGTCGTCGCTGACGGCCTCGCGGACCAGGGAGTGGCGGAAGCGGTAGCCGTCGCCGCCGGGGGCGGCGAGCAGGATGTTGGCGCCGACGGCCGCGCGCAGGGCTTCGATGAGGTCGTCCTCGCAGAGCCCGGCGACGGCCGCGAGCAGGGGGTACTCCACGGTGGAGCCGCCCTCGGCGACGATGCGGGCGACCCGCTGGGCGTCCTCGGGGAGCCGTTCGACGCGGACGAGGAGCAGGTCCCGCAGGGAGTCGGTGAGGGCCGCGCAGCCGCCGTCGTGCGCGGCCACGGCGAGTTCCTCGACGAAGAAGGCGTTGCCGTCGGAGCGTTCGAAGATCTCGTCGGCCTGGGCCGGGTCGGGTGCGGCGGCGAGGATGCCGGTGAGCTGGTAGCCGACCTCGGCGCGGTTGAAGCGGCGCAGTTCGATGCGGCGGACCGTGCGGAGGCGGTCGAGTTCGGCGAGGAGGGGGCGCAGCGGGTGGCGGCGGTGGATGTCGTCGGAGCGGTAGGTGGCGAGGACGACGAGGCGGCCGGTGCGCAGGGTGCGCAGCAGGTAGGCGAGGAGGTGGCGGGTGGAGGCGTCGGCCCAGTGCAGGTCCTCCAGGACGAGGACGACGGTGCGGTCGGCGGCAAGGCGTTCCAGGAGGCGGGCGGTGAGTTCGAAGAGCCGGGCGGTGCCCTCCTCGTCGTGCCTGGTCGGCGGTGTCTCGCCCAACTCTGGCAGCAGTCGGGCCAGTTCGGGTTCCTGGCCGGCGGCTGCGGCGATCAGTTCGGCGGGGAGCCTGCGGTGCAGGGCGCGCAGGGCGGTGGAGAAGGGCGCGTAGGGCAGTCCGTCGGCGCCGATCTCGACGCAGCCGCCGAGCGCGACGACCGCGCCGTCGCGCTCGGCCGCCGTGGCGAACTCCTCGACCAGCCGGGTCTTGCCGACCCCGGCCTCCCCGCAGAGCAGCAGGGCCTGCGGCTCGCCCGCTCCCCCACCGCCGGGCATCCGGGAGGCGCCGCCCGCGGCGCGGGCAAGGGCGTCGCGCAGCACCTCCAACTCCTCGGCACGGCCGACGAACACCGGACTGACGGACCTGGTCTCCACACCGCCGAGCATCGCATGCGGATCCGCCGCTTCGGCACCGAATATCCGCACCTCGCGGGGTCCGGGACCGGGCGCCGGGAGGTCCGGGCTCACGTGGTGCGCGGCAGCCGGAACCGGCGCGTGCGGTGGTGCCGGCCGTGATCGTCGGTGTCCGCGGCGTCCTGTTTCCCGGAGCCCGGCCCGGACTCGGGGCTGCGTGTCGTGCGGGAGTCGCGTGCGGCCTCGCGGCCGGCGCGGCGGGCGTCGCGTGCCAGGCGGTAGTGCTCCGCGTCGCGGATCAGTTCCTCGGTGCGGATGCGCTGCTCGTACTCGAACATGTCGTGCCCCTCGTGAGAGTCGGTCGGGTTCGCTTGTCGCGATGCCTCGACCTTCGTCTGCGAGGCGGGTCCGCCGCATCGGGAGAGTTCCGCATCTTGAGCGGGCCCGGGGCCTCAGAAAGGCGCCCTGAACGGATGAGGGGCCCCAGGTCCGTCGTAAGGATCCCCCACGACGGGCCTAAGGCCCCTCAGAAGCCGCCCCGTCCGGGCGGGGACGTCAGGTGTTGGGCAGGCCCAGCAGGATGTCGGAGTACTTCAGGACGGCGAGCACCAGTCCGATGAAGCCGACCGCGACACCCGCCCACGCGACCGACTTGATCCACGGCGCCTGCACCTGGTCGGGGTCGCCGAACGCGGGCCGGACCAGGACGGCGACGCCGACGAGCATCGCGGCCAGGGCGAAGATCCCGGAGACGAGGGCGTTCGCGTTCCACGAGTCGCCGTAGTACTGCTGGAGCATCGTGGCGACGTCGGCGTTCTGCGCGGTCTCCAGCTGTCCGAACATCTGGTTGCGGGCCTGGGCCACGGTGCCGACCCAGCTGCCGGTCAGCGAGACGAGGCCGAGGACCACGGCGACGATGCCCGCGGCACCCTGCCCGACGCCCGGTTGCGCCTTGGCGGCGGCCGGCGGGAGGTCCTCACCGTCTTCGCCGGCCTCACCGGTCTCGTCCAGGCCGGCGTCCTGCTCCTCGGCCCTCGCGGCGGGGTCCTCCTTGGTCACGTCGACCGACTCCTCGTCGACCTTCGTCTCGGTGCCCGTCCCGGCTCCGGCCTCGTCCACTGTCTTGGTTCCCATACCTCGCACCGTACGAATGTTGTCTGAGAGGTCTCTTAATGATCCTTGTGAACGCCGCGCGCGCGTGCCGCGCGCCATTCCGGCGCCAGGACGGACCATATCTCCAGGTCGTGCCGGACCCCTCGGTGGGGATAGCGCTCCCGCTGCACGCCGTCCCGCGACATGCCCAGCCGCCGGGCCACGTTCAGGCTCGGTTCGTTCCCGGAGGCCGCGATCCACTCCACCCGGTGGATGCCGCGGGCCTCGACCGCCCAGTCGATGAGGACGTGCATCGCACGCGTGACCAGCCCGCGTCCCGTGGCCGCCGGTTCGAGCCAGCAGCCCACCTCGCAGTTGGCGTTCTCGGCGTCGAAGTTGAGGAAGAGGACCCCGCCGACGAGCTTCCCGTCGAGCCGGATGCCGTGCAGGGAGCCGGTGTCGGCGGCGCGCATGTCGGCGTACCGCTGGAGGACGGCACGCGCGGAGGGGACGTCCGTGGCGGTCGAGCCGAAGGGGATGTACTGGTTGATGAAGTCCCGCCCCCGCTCCAGGTGCGCGAGGAACTCCTCGGCGTGCCAGGGCTCCAGGGGACGCAGTTCGGCTCCGTCGTCACCCAGGGATATCGCGTACATCCCGTCGCTCCTTCGCCTGTCCGTCCGTCGCGTCGGCGGCACGTGGCCCCGGTATCCCGCCGGGGTTCCCCGCCAGTACGTCCGCCGCCTCGGCGTCCGTCGCGGCGGCCAGCCTCTCATGGGCGGCGCGGGATTCGGGCGGCTCGATGCTGATGCGGGGCATGCGCCGGTCGAGCCAGCGGGGCAGCCACCAGTTGGCGCCGCCGAGCATGTGCATGAGGGCGGGGACGAGGAGCGTACGGAGGACGAAGGCGTCGAGGGCGACGGCGGCGGCGAGCGCGATGCCGAACATGGCGATCACCCGGTCGCCGCTGAGCACGAAGGCGAGGAAGACGGAGATCATGATGACCGCCGCGGAGTTGATCACCCGGCTGGTCTCGGCGAGGCCGACGCGGACCGCGCGCCGGTTGTCACCGGTCTCCAGCCACTCCTCGTACATCCGGCTGACCAGGAACACCTGGTAGTCCATGGAGAGCCCGAAGAGGACCGAGACCATGATCACCGGGAGGAAGGGCTCGATCGGGCCCGCCCGGCCGAGGCCGAGCAGTTCGCTCCCCCAGCCCCACTGGAAGATCGCGACGACCACGCCGAACGCGGCGGCGACGGCCGCCACGTTCATCGCGGCGGCCTTCAGCGGGATGCCGATGGACCGGAAGGCGAGCAGGAGCAGCAGACAGCCGAGGCCGGTGACGACGCCGACGAACAGCGGGAGCTTGCCGACGATGACGTCGGCGAAGTCGTCGTAGCCGGCGGTCATGCCGCCGACGTGCAGATCGAGCGAGGTACCGGTCTCGGCCCGTGGCAGCACCTCGTCGCGCAGCCGGTCGACCAGCTCGCTGGTCTTCGCGGACTGCGGTGAGGAGTCGGGGACGACCGTGAGGTAGGCGGTGTCGCCGCCGGCGCCGTACGTCACCGGAGTGACCGCCGAGACGCCCTCGGTGGCACGGAGCGTGGTGTCGAGGTTGTCGAGCGCGAGCCGGTCGGCGGCGCCGTCGATCTCGGTGACGAGGGTGAGCGGGCCGTTGACGCCGGGGCCGAAGCCGTCGGCGAGGAGGTCGTAGGCCTGGCGGGTGGTCGTCGTCCTCGGGTCGTTGCCCTGGTCGGAGGTGCCCAGGCGCAGGCCGAGGGTGGGCAGGGCGAGCAGGGTCATGACGACGAGGGCGATCGCGCCGAGCTTCTTGGGGTGCCGCTCGACGAACGCGGACCAGCGGGCTGCGAAGCCCGTCGGCAGTTCGGGCTCGGGGCCGTGCTCCGCCAGCCGGCGGCGTTCGCGGCGGCTGAGCGCGCGCATGCCGATGAACGACAGCAGCGCGGGCAGCAGCGTCACGGAGGCGGCGACGGTGAGGACCACGGTCAGCGAGGCGGCTATCGCGACGCCGTTGAGGAAGCCGAGCCGCAGGATCAGCATGCCCAGCAGGGCTATGCACACGGTGGCACCCGCGAACACCACGGCCCGCCCGGTGGTGGCGACCGCGGTCCGCGCGGCCTCCTCGACGGGCAGTCCGCGCTTCAGACCGCGCCGGTGCCGGGTGACGATGAACAGCGCGTAGTCAATGCCGACGCCGAGGCCGATGAGGGTGCCCAGCATGGGCGCGAAGTCGGCGACGGTCATGACATGGCCGAGCAGGGTGATGCCCGCGTAGGCGGTGCCGACGCTGACCAGGGCGGTCGCGATCGGCAGGACGCTGGCGGCGAGCGAGCCGAAGGCGAGGAAGAGGACCACGGCGGCGACGAGCACGCCGACGATCTCGGCGAGGTGTCCGCCGGAGGTCTCGGTGAGCCCGATCGTCTCTCCGCCCAGTTCCACCCGGAGTCCGTGGCCCTCGGCGGCCTTCGCGGTGTCCACGACGGCCTCGGCCTGCGCCTTGTCGACGTCACCGGCCGGCTTGTCGAAGGTCACGCTCGCGTACGCCGTACGCCCGTCCTGGCTGATCCGGCCGGCGCCGGCGCCGTCGTAGGGGTCGGTGACGGAGGCGACACCCGGCAGGTCGGCGATCTCGTCGAGGGTCCGGCTCATCGTCTGTTCGACGGCGGTGGCCCGTACGGAACCGTCGTCGGTGTGCCAGACGACGGTGGCGCTGTCGCCACTGGTACCGGGGAAGCCCTCGTTCAGGAGTGCGGTGGCACGGCTGGATTCGGTCCCGGGGGTCTTGTAGTCGTTCGAGTACGCGGCTCCCGCTGCCAGGGCGCCGGCGGCCGTGCCGGCGAAGGCGAGAAGCCACAGAAGGACGGCGACGAGACGGTGCCGGACGCACCAGCGTGCTAGGGCTGCCACGGATCGTGCTCCTGGGGGGTGATTTTCGATCTTTGACCGTGTTCAGCCGCTGATGGAGCGGAACGACACGCAAAGAACGCATGAGCAATCCCTGGCAACTGTTGCACCCTGAACTGATCGTTTGGGTGTTTTGAGGGGCTCCTCACACGAGAGGGGATGCACCTCACAGGACGGATGACGGCACCCTGTCACCCTGCGCCACGCACCGCCCACACACCGCCCACACACCTGAGGGCGGTGCGTCGCCCTGACGCACCGCCCTCGACGCTCGACTCGCTCAGCCCTCGCTGACGCCCAGCTTCTCCAGGATCAGCTCCTTGACTCGGGCCGCGTCCGCCTGGCCACGGGTGGCCTTCATGACCGCGCCGACCAGGGCGCCGGCCGCGGCCACCTTGCCGCCGCGGATCTTGTCCGCGATGGCCGGGTTGCCGGCGATGGCCTCCTCGACCGCGGTGGTCAGGGCGCCCTCGTCGGAGACGACCTTCAGACCGCGCCTGTCGACGACCTCGTCCGGGGTGCCCTCGCCCGCGAGAACGCCCTCGATGACCTGACGTGCCAGCTTGTCGTTCAGGTCACCCTTCGCGACCAGCTCGGTGACCCGGGCGACCTGCGCCGGGGTGATCGCCAGCTCGTCGAGCGCCTTGCCCGACTCGTTGGCGCTGCGGGCCAGCTCGCCCATCCACCACTTGCGCGCGGAGGCGGCGTCCGCCCCGGCCTCGATGGTGGCGACGATCGGCTCCAGCGCACCGGCGTTGAGGATCGCCTGCATGTCGGTGCCGCTGACGGCCCACTCCTCGCGGAGCCGGTTGCGGCGGACCAGCGGCAGCTCGGGCAGCGCGGACCGGATCTCCTCGACCCATGCGCGCGAGGGCGCCACCGGCACCAGGTCCGGCTCGGGGAAGTACCGGTAGTCCTCGGCCTCCTCCTTCACGCGGCCCGAGGTCGTGGACCCCGTGTCCTCGTGGAAGTGCCGGGTCTCCTGCACGATGGTGCCGCCGGAGGAGAGCACCGCCGCGTGCCGCTGGATCTCGAAGCGGGCCGCGCGCTCCACGGACCGCAGCGAGTTCACGTTCTTCGTCTCGGAGCGCGTACCGAACCTGTCGGCGCCCTTGGGCATCAGCGACAGGTTCACGTCGCAGCGCATCTGGCCCATCTCCATACGGGCCTCCGAGACACCGAGCGCCTTGATGACCTCGCGCAGCTCACGGACGTACGCCTTGGCGACCTCCGGCGCGCGCTCCCCGGCACCGACGATCGGCTTGGTGACGATCTCGATGAGCGGGATGCCGGCGCGGTTGTAGTCGAGCAGCGAGTGCGAGGCGCCGTGGATGCGGCCCGTCGCGCCGCCCACGTGCGTCGACTTGCCCGTGTCCTCCTCCATGTGGGCGCGCTCGATCTCCACGCGGAAGACCTCGCCGTCCTCCAGCTGCACGTCGAGGTAGCCGTTGAAGGCGATCGGCTCGTCGTACTGGGAGGTCTGGAAGTTCTTCGGCATGTCCGGATAGAAGTAGTTCTTCCGGGCGAAGCGGCACCACTCGGCGATCTCGCAGTTCAGCGCGAGACCGATCTTGATGGCGGACTCCACGCCGGTCGCGTTGACGACCGGGAGCGCGCCGGGCAGGCCGAGGCAGACGGGGCAGGTCTGCGTGTTGGCGTCCTGACCGAGTTCGGTCGAACAGCCGCAGAACATCTTGGTCTTGGTGCCGAGTTCGACATGGACCTCGAGGCCCATGACGGGGTCGTACGACGCGAGTGCGTCCTCGTACGACACCAGGTCGGTCGTGGTGGTCACGGTGAAAACTTCCCTCTCAGCCCAGCAGGACGTCGTCGTCGCCCAGCCGCTTCAGCTCGCGGTAGAGAATGGCCAGGTTGGTGACGACCGCGGCTCCGGTCACGACGGCGTCGAGCAGCCGCAGCGTGTCGTTGTCTCCGCGGGCCTTCTTGATCTGCTTGTAGACACCGACGGCGCCGAACGCCGACGTGGCCATCGACACATACAGACCGGACCGGGACTTCTTGAAGCCCTTGGCCTTGGACAGTGCACTCACAGTGACGGAGCCTCCTCGAGCAGCGGGTGCCCCCACTTTTCCACGAAGGCGGCCTCGACGGCGGCGCCGACCTTGTAGAGACGGTCGTCCTTCAGGGCCGGGGCGATGATCTGGAGTCCGACCGGCAGCCCGTCCTCCGGCGCGAGACCGCAGGGCAGGGACATCGCGGCGTTGCCCGCGAGGTTGGTCGGGATGGTGCACAGGTCGGCGAGGTACATCGCCATGGGGTCGTCGGCGCGCTCGCCGATCGGGAAGGCGGTGGTCGGCGTCGTCGGGGAGACGATGACGTCCACCTGCTCGAACGACTTCTCGAAGTCGCGGGTGATGAGCGTACGGACCTTCTGGGCGCTGCCGTAGTACGCGTCGTAGTAGCCGGAGCTGAGCGCGTACGTGCCGAGCATGATGCGGCGCTTCACCTCGGGGCCGAAGCCAGCCTCACGGGTGAGGGAGGTGACCTCCTCGGCGGAGTGCGAGCCGTCGTCGCCGGTACGGAGGCCGTAGCGG
Source organism: Streptomyces sp. NPDC042364 (assembly GCF_056437585.1). Lineage (NCBI taxonomy): Bacteria > Bacillati > Actinomycetota > Actinomycetes > Kitasatosporales > Streptomycetaceae > Streptomyces > Streptomyces sp. NPDC042364. The sequence continues at coordinate 263,734 of NZ_JBWKAJ010000009.1, forward strand.
AGCCCGTCGAAGCGGGCGAGGTTCGACGAGCACTCGCTCGGCGCGATCAGGTAGTACGCGGCCAGCGCCAGGTCGAACGAGGGGCAGTCCAGCTCGACGATCTCGGCGCCCAGTTCCCTCAGCAGCTCGACGGACTCGTCGAACCGCTGGACCACACCGGCCTGGTAGCCCTCACCGCGGAACTGCTTGACGACGCCCACCCGCATCCCGGCGACCGAGCCGTTGCGGGCGGCCTCGACGACCGGCGGGACGGGCGCGTCGATGGACGTGGAGTCCATCGGGTCATGACCGGCGATGACCTCGTGGAGGAGCGCGGCGTCCAGGACCGTACGCGCGCAGGGCCCGCCCTGGTCGAGGGAGGACGAGAAGGCGACCATGCCGTACCGGGAGACGGCACCGTACGTCGGTTTCACGCCGACCGTGCCGGTGACGGCGGCCGGCTGACGGATGGAGCCGCCGGTGTCGGTGCCGATGGCGAGGGGCGCCTGGAAGGAGGCGAGGGAGGCGGAGGAACCGCCGCCGGAGCCGCCGGGGATCCGGGTGAGGTCCCAGGGGTTGCCGGTCGGGCCGTACGCGCTGTTCTCGGTGCTGGACCCCATGGCGAACTCGTCCATGTTGGTCTTGCCGAGGATGACGACGTCCGCGTCCTTCAGCCGCTTGGTGAGCGTGGCGTCGTAGGGCGGGATCCAGCCCTCGAGCATCTTCGACCCGACGGTCGTGGGCACGCCCACGGTGGTGAAGATGTCCTTGAGCGCGAGGGGCACACCGGCGAGGGGGCCGAGCTTCTCGCCCCGCTCCCGCTTCTCGTCGACGGCGCGGGCCTGCGCGAGGGCGCCCTCGCGGTCGACGTGGAGGAAGGCGTGCACCTTCTCGTCGACGGCCTCGATGCGGGCCAGGTGGGCCTCGGTGACCTGGACGGCGGTGAGTTCGCCGGAGGCGATCTTCGCGGCGATCTCCGCCGCGGTGAGCTTGATGATGGCGTCGGTCATGACGTGATCAGTCCTCCCCCAGGATCTGCGGCACCTTGAAACGCTGCTGCTCCTGGGCCGGGGCGCCGGACAGCGCCTGCTCGGGGGTGAGCGACGGACGGACCTCGTCCGCGCGCATGACGTTCGTCAGCGGCAGCGGGTGCGAGGTCGGCGGGACGTCTTGGTCGGCGACCTCGCTGACGCGGGCGACCGCGCCGATGATGTCGTCCAGCTGGCCCGCGAAGTGGTCGAGCTCTTCGGGCTTCAGCTCCAGACGCGCCAGCCGGGCGAGGTGGGCGACCTCCTCGCGCGTGATGCCAGGCATGCAGCGATCCTCTGGGTGAGTGCGATGTGGTTTGGCGCCAATCCTATGGGGCGGGCCGGTGTGACCGTGCACGGGTTCGCTGCGCGGGCTTGGCAGGGCGCCTCACAGCTCGGGGGTGCGTGTGGTTCCGGCGGGTGCGGGTGAGTGGGGGGGTTGGACGCGCAGTTCCCCGCGCCCCTGAAAAGCGACCGGGGCTACGCCCCGTGCTTTTCAGACGCTTTTCAGGATGAAGGGCGGGCCCCAGGCCCGTTCCGCCCTCGGCCCCCGCCCCCGGTGGGCGCCCGGCGGTCACTCCTCCGCCGTGGCCGCCGGCAGGGCCGCCGCCGGACGCTGCCAGCCCCGGGACCCCCGGGCCCGCAGCCACGCCGTGGTCTCCTCCGGCGGCATCGCCGCGGCGACGAGCCACCCCTGGACGGCATCGCATCCGAGGTCGCGCAAGCGCTCCCACGTCTCGTCGTCCTCGACCCCTTCCGCGACGACGAGCAGCCCGAGGGAATGCGCGAGGTCGACGGTGCAGCGCACGATCTCCGCGTCCTCGGTGTCGACGGCGAGCCGGGCCACGAACGACCGGTCGATCTTCAGTTCGCTCACGGGCAGCCGCCGCAGGTGGACCAGCGACGAGTACCCGGTCCCGAAGTCGTCGAGCGACATCTTCACCCCATGCCCGGTCAGCCCGGCCAGCGTGTCCGCGGCCCGTTGCGGGTCCTCCAGGAGCACGTGTTCCGTGATCTCCAGCTGGAGCGCCCCCGCGGGAACCCCGTGGCGGGCCAGCCGCGCGGCCACCGAGCCCGCGAAGCCGGGGGTGTGGACGTCGCGGGGCGACACGTTCACGGCGACCGGTACGTGCAGTCCCTGGGCACGCCAGCGGGCCACCTGGCCGAGGGCCGTCTCCAGGACGTACTCGGTGAGGTGGGGCATCAGCCCGGACGACTCGGCGATCGCTATGAACTCGTCCGGCGGCACCTTCCCCCGCTCGGGGTGCACCCAGCGCACCAGCGCCTCGAGACCGGCCACCTGGCCGTCGAAGCGGACCTTCGGCTGGTAGTGCAGCTCGACCTCCTGCGCGTCCAGCGCGCGCCGCAGGTCGCCGAGGAGCCCGAGCCGGTCCGGTGTGTTCGAGTCCCGCTTGGACTCGTAGACCTCGACGCCGGTGCGGTCCCGCTTGGCCTGGTACATCGCCACGTCGGCCCGTCTGAGCAGCCCCTCCGCGTCGAGCGCGTGATCGGGGAAGACGGCGAGCCCGGCGCTGGCCTCCAGCACCAGGGTGAGCCCGTCGAGGTCGAGCGGTGAGCCGAGCGCGGCGACGAGGTTGCGGGCGACGCGTGAGGCGGAGGTCGTGGAGTCGGCGACGGGCAGCAGGACGGCGAACTCGTCGCCGCCGAGCCGTGCGGCCTCCGCGCCGCGTGGCAGCGCGACCCGCAGCCGGTCGGCCACCTGCAACAGCAGCCGGTCGCCCGCGAGATGGCCGAGCGTGTCGTTGACGGATCTGAAGCGGTCGAGGTCGATCAGCATCAGTGCGGCGCGCGCGCCGATGCGCTCGGCGTCGTCCAGGGCGGTCCAGGTCCGTTCGAGCAGCCACTGGCGGTTGGGCAGTCCGGTGAGCGGGTCGCGGAGCTGCTCCTCCGCCCGGGCGCGGGCGATCCACAGGGTGGAGTCGAGCGCGATGAGCGGAATGGCGAAGAGCGGCAGCAGCAGGGGCTGGGCCGTGGCGACGACACAGATGAGGGGCGCGATGCCGAAGAGCGCGACGGCGACGAGGCCCTGCCTGACCAGGGCGGTGCGGGCGACCGTGGGGACGCCGCCGCGCGGCGCGGCCAGATACCAGAGCAGGGCGCGGGTGACCGCGAGGTAGGCGATGGCGACGAGCGCCACCTGGGGCGCCGCGTACAGGTTCCAGGTCTCCGGGTCCCAGGGCTGCTCGACGGAGGGGACACGGCCGAAGCCGCGCAGGACGAGGGCTCCGGCGCCGATGCCGAGGATGTCGACCGCGCCGTGCAGCACGCCCTGCCGCCAGCGGCCCCGGCGGGCGATGCCGACGAGGACGACGACGGTGAGGCTGACCATGCCGGCCGGGAGCCAGCCGTGGAGGAGCAGGACGGCGAGGGTGAGGGCGGCGCCGGAGCCGGTGCCGCCCCACCAGCGGGCGCGGCCCATGGCGACGAGGTGCCCGACGATGATGCCGGTGAGCAGGGCGAGGGACCAGCCGACCGCTCCGGCCGGGAACAGCGCGTGCTGTCCGGCGAACGCCCGGTAGAACCCGGCGCCCAGGATGACTCCGGCGAGGCCCACGATCGCTGCGGGCAGGGCGGGCCAGGACGGGTGGCGCTCGCTGTCGTGGCCCGGCAGGGCGTGGCCGCGGCCGTCACCGAGCCTGCCCGTGACCGGTGGGGGCGAGCCGGTTCCGGTGCCGGCCGTGAGCTGCGCGGGGGCTGGTACGAGGATGCCGGGGGCGCCGGCGAACGCGCGGCCCGGCGGTTGCTCCGCCCGGTGGTCCGCCGTCGGCATCTGGCCTCCGACCCGCGCCCGGGTTCCCCCGAACGGGCGTCCCCCTGTGAGCAGGGAGCGCCCCCGCCGCCAGGCCCCGGACACCCGGCGCAGGCGCAGCCGGGAGTCCGGGGCGACGCTCTCGGTCGGTTCCATTCCCGTCCCTCTCACAGCCGGCGGTGCCCACGCCACGCGGCCCGTTCGCTCCCGACACCCCGGGGCGGCACCGCGTCCGAGAACCCGCCACGCGTCCGGGCACGGCAGGCGCACACCTCAACAGTAGGCCGCACAAGGCTTTCACGGGCAGCGGTCGACGACGGTTGCCCGAATGCGACCGGCCACCCATATGCATCTGGTATGCGCCGAACGGGTGTCCCTCAACCCCTACTCCTCGGTCGGAAGCGCCACTTCCGACGCGGCTTCAGGTCCTTGTTCGAGCAGAACCGCGAAACCGTCCTCGTTCAGGACCGGAACCTTGAGCTGCATCGCCTTGTCGAACTTCGATCCCGGGTTCTCACCGACTACGACGAATGAGGTCTTCTTCGAAACAGACCCGGTCACCTTTGCTCCGCGTGATTGCAGTGCCTCCTTCGCCCCGTCGCGTGTGTAGCGCTCGAGTGTGCCGGTCACGACGACGGTCAGCCCTTCGAGGGGGCGCGGTCCCTCGTCCTCGCCCGCGCCTTCCTCCTCGAGAGAGACTCCGGCCGCCTTCCACTTACGGATGATTTCTCGGTGCCATTCCTCGGCGAACCACTCCTTGAGGGCCTGCGCAACGATGGCGCCGACGCCGTCGACCGCGGTGAGTTCCTCCTCCGATGCCTGCTCGATGCGGTCGATCGAACGGAATTCGCGGGCCAGGGCCTGTGCGGCCACCGGTCCGACGTGGCGGATGGAGAGTCCGTTGAGAAAGCGTGCGAGCGGGCGGCTCTTGGCCTCCTCGATGTTCTTCAGCAGGGCGAGGGTGTTCTTCTTGGGCTCGCCCTTCTGGTTGGCGAAGACCGTGACGATCTTCTCCTCGCCCGTCTTGGGATCGCGCTTGGGCAGACCGCTGTCGGAATCCAGTACATACGCCCTGATGGGCAGCAACTTCTCCACCGTCAGATCGAAGAGGTCGCCCTCGTCGACGAGAGGGGCGGCGTCCGAGCCCAGGGGGCGGGTGAGCGCGGCGGCCGCCACATCACCGAAGTGCTCGATGTCCAAGCACTCGCGGCCCGCGAGGTAGGAGATACGCTCTCTCAACTGGGCCGGGCAGGTGCGGGCGTTGGGGCAACGGAGATCGATGTCGCCCTCCTTCATCGGCCTCAGCGGGGTCCGGCACTCCGGGCACTCGGCCGGCATCACGAACTCCCGCTCGCTGCCGTCCCGCAGGTCCACGACCGCCCCGAGGATCTCGGGGATGACGTCACCGGCCTTGCGGATCACCACCGTGTCGCCGATGAGCACGCCCTTGGACTTGACCACTTCCTGGTTGTGCAGCGTGGCGAACTCGACCTCGGAGCCGGCCACCGTGACGGGCTCCACCTGTGCGTAGGGCGTGACACGACCGGTGCGGCCGACACCCACCTTGATGTCGATGAGCCTGGTGTTGACCTCTTCCGGCGGGTACTTGTAGGCGATCGCCCAGCGAGGGGCGCGGGCCGTGGATCCAAGACGGCCCTGGAGCCGGATCTCGTCGAGCTTGACGACCGCGCCGTCGATCTCGTGCTCGACGGAGTGGCGGTTCTCGCCGTAGTACGCGATGAACTCCCGTACGCCGTCGAGGTCGTCGACCACGCGGTTGTGCCGGGCGGTGGGCAGGCCCCAGGACTTGAGGAGGTCGTAGGCCTGGGAGAGGCGGCTGAGGCCGCCTTCGAAGCCCTCCAGGGCGCCGATGCCGTGCACCACCATGTGCAGGGGGCGGGTGGCGGTGACGCGCGGGTCCTTCTGGCGCAGTGAACCGGCGGCCGCGTTGCGCGGGTTGGCGAAGGGCTTGTCGCCGGCGTCCAGCAGGCGGGCGTTGAGCTCCGCGAACTTGTCCATCGGGAAGTAGACCTCGCCGCGGATCTCCACGAGGTCGGGGACCTTGTCGCCGTTCAGCCGGTCCGGGATCTCGGCGATGGTGCGGACGTTCGGTGTGATGTCCTCGCCGGTGCGGCCGTCACCGCGGGTGGCGGCGCGGGTGAGGCGGCCGTGCTCGTAGGTGAGGTTGACGGCGAGGCCGTCCACCTTGAGCTCGCACAGCAGGTGGTAGTCGGAGGTGCCGACGTCCTTGGCGACGCGCTCGGCCCAGGCCGCCAGCTCCCCGTCGGTGAAGGCGTTGTCCAGGGAGAGCATGCGCTCACGGTGCTGGACGGCGGTGAACTCCGTCGCGTACGCGCCCGCGACCTTCTGGGTCGGCGAGTCGGGGGTGCGCAGCTCGGGGTGTTCCTCCTCCAGCGCCTCCAGGGAGCGCAGGAGACGGTCGAACTCCGCGTCGCTGACGACGGGGGCGTCCTTCACGTAGTACCGGAAGCGGTGCTCCTCGATCTGCTCGGCGAGGCGCGCGTGCTTCTCCCGGGCCTCGGCCGGCACCGGTGCCTCGTCGGGTACGGATGCTGCGGTCGGGGCAGTCTGTGCGTCCTTGTCGCCGGCCACCGTGTTGTCCTCCCGTTACTCTGGGTTGTCCGCGAGGGATCTCGCCGCCTGGACGCAGTGGGCGAGCGCCCGGCGCGCGTACGCCGGGGAGACGCCCGCGAGACCGCACGACGGAGTGACCGTGACGGCGTCCGCGAGAAGCCCCGGATGCAGCCCCAGCCTGCGCCACAACGTCCTGACCCCCATGACGCTACCGGCAGGGTCTGACAATGGGCCCTCCGTGGTCGGCACCACACCGGCCAGCAGCCTGGTGCCGCCTTCCACGGCTTCCCCGATCGCGTCGTCGTCACGCTCGGTGAGCAACGAGAAGTCGAAGGAGATCGCGGCGGCACCGGCCCGGCGGAGCAGCGCGAACGGTACGTCGGGGGCGCAGGAGTGCACGACGACCGCCCCCGGTTCGGTGTGGACGCCGATGACGTCACGGAGGGTGGCCTCGACGAGTTGGCGGTCCACGGCGCGGTGGGTGCGGTAGCCGCTGGCGCTCTTCACCTGGCCGCGCAGCACGGCGATGAGGGAGGGTTCGTCGAGCTGGAGGACCACACGGGCGCCGGGTACGCGCCGTCGCACTTCCGCGAGGTGCAGACGCAGACCCTCGGCGAGGGAACCGGCGAGGTCCCGGCAGGCCCCGGGGTCGGAGAGGGCCGCCTCGCCGTTCTTCAGCTCCAGCGCGGTGGCGAGCGTCCACGGTCCGACGGCCTGCACCTTGAGCGGGCCTTCGTAGCCCTGGGTGAACTCCTCCAGTGCGTCCAGGTCCTCACCGAGCCAGGAGACGGCCCGCTTGGTGTCCCGGCCGGGCCGGTCGCCGAGCCGCCAGCCACTGGGCTCCACGCGCGCGTACAGCTCGACGAGCAGGCCGGCGGTGCGGCCGATCATGTCGGCGCCGGGGCCGCGGGCGGGGAGTTCGGGCAGGTACGGCATGCCCGTGTCCGGCCACTCGAAGGTGCCGGTGACTGTCCTGGCGGCCTCTCTGGCGTCGCCGCCGGGCATCGAGCCGAGGCCGGTGGCGGGGCCGAAGTCGAAGTGTTCGTTCACACGTCGAAGCGTAGGTGTTCTTCGGCCGGGGTTTTCCGGGGGCTGCGCCCCGGACCCCGGCGGAGGGTGAGGGGGTGGTCTCGGGTGGGTGGGTATGTGCGGGTGGGCGGGGGTTGTCCGCGCGGTTCCCCGCGCCCCTGAGAAGCGGCCGGGGCTGCGCCCCGTGCTTTTCCCCACCCACCCGCGCCCGCCGACGAACCCGCACCCCGGGGTTCAAAGGCGCCCGTAGCCGTGTCAGCGGCCGGGGCGGACCGTCAGGTCGTTGACCTCGGCGTCTCGGGGGAGGTCGAGGGCCATGAGGATCGTCGTCGCGACGGACTCGGGGGCGATCCACCGGGAGGGGTCGTACTCCTTGCCCTCCTGCTGGTGGACCTTGGCCTGCATGGGGCTGGCCGTGCGGCCGGGGTAGACCGTGGTGACGCGGACCCCGTTGCCGTGCTCCTCGTGGCGGAGGGAGTCGGCGAGGGCCTTCAGGCCGTGCTTGGAGGCGGCGTAGGCGGACCAGTCGGCGTAGGCGTGCAGGCCGGAGCCGGAGTTGACGAACACGACGTGGCCCCGGGCGGCGCGCAGCTGGGGCAGGAAGTGCCGGGTCAGCTCGGCGGGGGCGATCAGGTTGACGTTGAGCTGGTGGCGCCAGGACTTGGGGGTGAGGTCGCCGACCCGGCCGAGGTCGATCACCCCGGCGATGTGCAGCAGGGAGTCCACGCGGTCGGGCAGCGTCTGGTGGGAGAAGGCCCAGGAGAGCTTGTCCGGGTCGGCCAGATCGCCGACCAGGGTCTTCGCCCCCGGGAAACGCGCCGCCAGTTCCTTCGCGCGGCCGGCGTCGCGTGCGTGCAGCACGAGGTCGTCGCCGCGTTCGTGCAGACGGCGGGCCACGGCCTCGCCGATGCCGGAACCCGCTCCGGTGATCACATGAGTAGCCATGCGGTCATGCTCGCATCACCCCGGGCGGGCCGGTGCGCGGAGAGGGCCCTCGGCTATTCGATCCCCTGGCTCTCCTCCAGGTACGCCATCGCCCCCACCGGCTCCTCCGCGAAGAACACCAGGTCGGCGAGGGGGCGGGGCAGGAAGCCCTCGTCCTCCATGCGGCGGAACTGTTCCTTCAGACCGTCGTAGAAGCCTGCCGTGTTGAGGAGCACCACCGGCTTGTCGGTGTGGCCGTGCTTCTTCAGTTCCAGGATCTCGGTGGCCTCGTCCAGGGTTCCGGTCCCACCGACCATGATCACCACGGCGTCGGCCTTCTCCAGGAGCAGTCGCTTCCGCTCGGGGAGGTCCCGCGCGATCACCATCTCGTCGGTGCCGGGCCGCGCCTTGGCCGCCAGGAACTCGACCGAGACGCCGAGGAGTCTGCCACCGGCCTCGTGCACACCGTCGGCGACCACCTTCATCAGTCCGACGTCGGACCCTCCCCACACCAGGGTGTGGCCGCCCTTGCCGATGAGCTTCGCGAACTCCCGCGCGGGACGGGTGTAGCGGTCGTCGAGGTCGGCGGCGGAGAGGAAGACGCAGATGTTCATGGCTCCACGTTAGGGCGTGCCACCGACATCGGGGCCCGGTCGGGCCCCGGTCACCGGGGGCAGGCTCAGACGGATCTTCGACTGGCGGTGCGGCAGCTCCTCCCAGTCGTCCATGAAGCGGGCCGCCAGTCCGTACTGCGCGGCGAGTTCCACCAGGGTGTCGGTCCGGTAGTAGAAGTCCTCGTGCAGCACCTGGTGTTCCTTGCCCTCGGTGCGGCCGAAGGTGAAGTCGAAGAAGCCGCCGGGGGCGAGGATGCGGCCGACGTGGGCGAAGCACTGCTCTATGACGTGGACCGGTGAGTGCGAGAACACGCTGTGCGCGTGGACGACGTCGAAGTGCGCTTCGGGCAGGAACTCGAAGGTCAGGTCGGCGACGAGGGTCAGATGGGGCAGTTTGGCCTGCAGCCCCTGCCGGACGAGGGTGCGCTGGGCCTCCAGGAGGATCGCCGGCGAGATGTCGATCCCGTAGTAGTTCCCGGCGTCCAGGTGGTCGATGAACAGACGCCCGGCGCGCAGGTTCCCGCAGCCGATCTCCAGCATCCGGTGCCGGGGCTCCAGACCGTGCCGCAGGAGGTAGTCGAACTGCATCCGGCCGAGGCGTTCCCACTTCTCGACCGAGGGGTTGTGCCCGACGGCGGCCTCGGGGCTGCGTGCCGTGTCGGCGGCCATGACGGCCCGGTAGTACGCGATGTGGTCCCGGTGCTTGAGCCGCAGCCAGGTGTCGCGGGCCACCCGGCGGGCGTGCGCCGGAACCCGCTTCGGGTGGCGCAGGGCGTAGCGGACCCGGTGGGTGAGGCCGCGGCGGTTCCCGGACGGTTCCGCCGCCGGCTTCGTGGACGGCCTTCCGGCCGGGTCTGTGGCTGTCACGGCGACCTCCCTGGGCCTCCTGCGGCCCCTGGGCCGTGTCTGGGGGAGTACTCACCAGCAGCCTGCGCCGTCCGAGGGCGGACGGCTACCCGAGGGGAGGCGTTCGTGACGGAGAGGCGCCCGGGCCGGGAAGGCCGGTCCTCAGACGGCGCCCGCCTTCACGCGTGCCGTCGACGCGATCGTCGCCGAGCCGACCACACGCGTGCCGTCGTAGAGGACGATCGCCTGGCCGGGGGCGACGCCGCGGACGGGCTCGGTGAAGCGGACGTGGAGGTCGCCGTCGATCAGCTCGGCGGTCACCTCGGTCTCGCCGCCGTGGGCGCGGAGCTGGGCGGTGTAGGTGCCGGGGCCGGTGGGCGCGGCGCCGCACCAGCGGGGCCTGATCGCCGTCAGGCCGTCGACGTCGAGGGCGGAGGCGGGGCCGACGGTGACGGTGTTGTTCACCGGGGAGATGTCGAGGACGTAGCGGGGCTTGCCGTCGGGCGCCGGGGTGCCGATGCGGAGGCCCTTGCGCTGGCCGATGGTGTAGCCGTAGGCGCCCTCGTGGGTGCCGAGGACGGTGCCGGACTCGTCGACGATGTCACCCTCCGCCTTGCCGAGGCGGCTCGCGAGGAAGCCCTGGGTGTCGCCGTCGGCGATGAAGCAGATGTCGTGCGAGTCGGGCTTCTTGGCGACGGACAAGCCCCGGCGCTCGGCCTCCGCGCGGATCTCGTCCTTGGTGGTCACGGTGTCGCCCAGCGGGAACAGGGCGTGGGCGAGCTGCTTCTCGTCGAGGACGCCGAGGACGTACGACTGGTCCTTGGCCATGTCGGAGGCGCGGTGCAGTTCGCGCGTGCCGTCGTCGTTGACGATCACCTTGGCGTAGTGGCCCGTGCAGACGGCGTCGAAGCCGAGGGCGAGCGCCTTGTCGAGCAGGGCCGCGAACTTGATCTTCTCGTTGCAGCGCAGGCAGGGGTTGGGGGTGCGTCCGGCCTCGTACTCGGCGATGAAGTCCTCGACCACGTCCTCGCGGAAGCGGTCGGCGAGGTCCCAGACGTAGAACGGGATGCCGATGACGTCGGCGGCTCGGCGGGCGTCGCGGGAGTCCTCGATGGTGCAGCAGCCCCGGGCGCCGGTGCGGAACGACTGCGGGTTCGCGGAGAGCGCCAGGTGGACGCCGGTCACGTCGTGCCCGGCTTCCGCGGCGCGGGCGGCGGCCACGGCGGAGTCGACCCCGCCGGACATGGCGGCGAGGACACGGAGGGGGCGGGGGCGCTGCGAGGTCTCAGTCATAACGCCTCCAGGGTACGGGGCGCCGGGAACCGGAGCCCGCGAGTATCCGTTGACGGCTCGTGGGCACCAGAAGGGCGTCCGGGGACGGTGTCTCCCGGAGCAGGAGCAAGGACGGGGACCGGCGTGTGGGGCGCCGGGCCCTGCTCATCGGCACGGCCGTGGCCGCCGTCGGTACGGCGGTCGTCGCGCGGGACGAGCTGACGCGCGCGTGGTGGCGCGTCCCCGGTGTCTCGAAGCCGCGCAAGGAGGGCGAGGTCGACTACGCGGGCGCGAAGTGGGTGGCGGCCTCGGACGCGAACTGGCGGCTGGCGGACCGGCCGGACGACTTCGGCATAGACATGGTGGTCATCCATGTCACCCAGGGCAGCTTCGCCAGCGCCGTGAAGGTCTTCCAGGACCCGAAGCACGGGGCCGCGTCGCACTACATCGTCCGCAAGGACGGCCATGTCACCCAGATGATCCGCGAGCTGGACGTGGCGTACCACGCGGGCAACCGCGACTACAACGAGCGGAGCGTCGGCATCGAGCACGAGGGCTTCGTCGACCGCCCCCAGGACTTCACGGACGAGATGTACGAGGCCTCCGCCCGCCTCACGGCGCGTATCTGCGCGCGCTACGGCATCCCTCTCGACCGCGAGCACATCATCGGCCATGTCGAGGTGCCGGGCACCGACCACACCGACCCCGGCGAGCACTGGGACTGGGACCGCTACATGAAGCTGGTGCGCGCGGCTGCCGGGAAGGCGTCGGGCTCGGCGAAGGCCTGAGGGCACCCTCGGGCCTTCGCCGGGCCCCGAGGGCCCGACACCGCCTGAGGTCCCGGGCCGAGGCCAGACCTCGGGAGCCGTGCTCAGGTCAGGCCTGCGTTGCGGGCGCGCTCCACCGCCGGGCCGATCGCCTTGGCGACCGCCTCGACGTCGGCCTCCGTGGAGGTGTGGCCGAGGGAGAAGCGGAGGGTGCCGCGCGCGAGGTCCGGGTCGGCGCCGGTGGCGAGGAGGACATGGCTGGGCTGGGCGATACCGGCGGTGCAGGCCGAGCCGGTGGAGCACTCGATGCCCTGGGCGTCGAGAAGGAGCAGCAGGGAGTCGCCCTCGCAGCCGGGGAACGTGAAGTGCGCGTTGGCGGGCAGCCGGTCCACCGGGTCGCCGCCGAGGAGCGCGTCGGGCACCGCCGTGCGGACCGCGTCGACCAGCGAGTCGCGCAGGGAGCCGATCTCCCGGGCGAACCACTCCTGCTGCTCGGCGGCGAGCCGGCCCGCGACCGCGAAGGAGGCGACCGCCGGGACGTCGAGGGTGCCGGAGCGGACATGGCGCTCCTGGCCGCCGCCGTGCAGCACCGGTACGGGGCTGTACTCGCGGCCAAGGAGGAGTGCGCCGATGCCGTACGGGCCGCCGATCTTGTGACCGGAGACGGTCATGGCGGCGAGGCCGGAGGCCCCGAAGCCGACGGGGACCTGTCCGAGGGCCTGGACGGCGTCGGCGTGCAGCGGGACGCCGAACTCGGAGGCCACGTCGGCGAGTTCCCGGACCGGCATGATCGTGCCGATCTCGTTGTTGGCCCACATCACGGTGGCGAGCGCCACGTCGTCGGGGTCGCGGGCGATGGCCTCGCGCAAGGCCTCGGGGTGGACACGGCCGTGGGCGTCCACCGGGAGGTACTCGACCGTGGCGCCCTCGTGTTCGCCGAGCCAGTGGACGGCGTCCAGGACGGCGTGGTGCTCGACGGGGCTGGCGAGGACCCGGGTGCGGGCCGGGTCGGCGTCGCGGCGGGCCCAGTACAGGCCCTTCACGGCGAGGTTGTCGGCCTCGGTGCCGCCGGAGGTGAACACGACCTCGCTGGGGCGGGCTCCGAGGGCCTCCGCGAGGGTCTCGCGGGCCTCCTCGACGGTGCGGCGGGCTCTGCGGCCGGATGCGTGCAGCGAGGAGGCGTTGCCGGTGACGCTCAGCTGGGCGGTCAGCGCCTCTGCCGCCTCCGGGAGCATCGGTGTCGTCGCCGCGTGGTCGAGGTAAGCCATGGTGTGCCCGATTCTACGGGGGCGCCGGGCACCGGCCTCGGCCGCTACCTACGGCGGTGGGCCCCGCCGACGGCGGTGACGGGCGGTCGCGGTGGCGGTGCCGCGGTGGCCGGGGCGGCGGATCGCCTCCGGGACGGCCGGTCCCGCTCGGCTCAGAAGCTCCAGGACACCGTGTTCGTCGTCTGGGTCAGGACGGCCAGGACCACCAGGTCGGCGACGCCCAGGCCGAGGCCGAGGAAGGCCCGGCCCCGCCTCGTCGTGCCGCGCTTCAGGGCGACGCAGGCGAGAACGATGGCGATGGGACCGAGGAAGAGGTTGAGCACGAGGAGGCCCAGAAGCCCGAGGACGAAGGAGGCGACGGCCATGCCGTCGGCGTCGCGGCCCTGACGGCGGGCGGCGGGACGGGTCCGGGGTGCGGCGGTGAGTTGCATGGTGCGGTCAGCTCCCTAGGGGTGGACGGACGGCTTCCAACGGGTGGCCGGGGAAGGTCAGTTGGTGGTCCGGCCACGGCGGGCGTGGCGCTCGCGGTACGCGAAGACCGCCAGCCAGGCACCGATGACGGCCGCGGCGACCAGGGAGACGGAGAGCGGAACGTGGGCCACGGTGCCCAGGACGATCCCCAGCAGCAGAAGTGCGGCGACGAGGAACAGCATGGCGTGAGTGCCTCTCGTGTCGTGTCCGGCGGTTCGGTTCGTCGTTACATTTCGGTGAACGGTTGTAGCAACACTTGTTCACTGACTCTCAAGTCTAACGTGCGGCCCGGCTTTGCAATTACGGAGAACAGTTGTTAACTGCATGGCATGAGTCACACCTTCGGCATCCGGCAGGCGCAGAAGCAGCGGACCCGGCAGGCGCTCATGGACGCCGCGCTCGCCCTGCTGGAGGACCAGAGCCTCAGCAGCCTGGGCCTCCGTGAGGTCACCCGGGCCGTGGGGGTCGCCCCGACCGCGTTCTACCGGCACTTCCGTTCGACAGCGGACCTCGGTGTCGCGCTGGTCGAGGAGGCGCTGGGGAGTCTGCACCCCGTGCTGGGGGATCTGATGTCCGCGGTCGGCGACAGTGACGAACTGATCGAGCGCGCCATCGAGCTGATCGCCCGTCATGTGGACGGGTACCCCGCTCACGTCCGTTTCATCGCGCGTGAGCGGCACGGAGGTGTCCAGCCGGTGCGGGAGGCCATCCAGGGCCAACTGGCCCGGTTCGCCGAGGAGGTCCGCAACGAGCTGACCAGGAGGCCCGAGACCGCCGGCTGGAGCGACGACGACCGGCTGATGCTGGCCGGTCTGTACGTCGACCAGATGCTGGTGACGGCCTCGCTCTTCCTGGAGGCCCATCACGATCCCGACGCGGAGCGCGAGCGCGTGACGCGCCTCGCGGGCCGTCGGATGCGGCTGATCAGCATCGGCTGCCGCCACTGGCTCGACTGAGGAGTCGCCGAGGCGCCACCGGGGCCTCGGCGATGACCGCGCGTGCACCCGCGGAGGGGCGCGCCCGCAGCCCGGCGCGCGCCCCTCCGGGCCCGGCGCGGCCGGTCGGTCGCCCTCGGACGCCGACGCCCGGCGCCTCCCGGCCCGGCACACCGCTCGGCGCCCCGCTCCGCGCCCCCACCGCCGCCCCCGCGGCCCCCGCCGGGGCCACCGCAGCCGCCCTCACCGCCGGGTGCCCTACCGGGCGCGCCGCAGGGAGCGCCGGGGGGAGCGACCGACGGAGTGCCGGACGCCGCCCGGCCGTTCACGGGCGGGGCGGACGGCGCCCCGGACGGGGTGCCGGAGGGAGCGGCCGAGGGAGCCTGGCAGCTCCGCCGCGCGGAGTCGCCGTTGCTGGAGGTGGACGACGAGGAATCACCGGAGCCGCACGCCACCAGGGCGAGGGGTGCGACCGCCGACAGGGCCGCGGCAGGGCCGAGACGCACACGCTTCAGGAGAGACGACTCCGGGAGGGACGAGGGAGTGCGAGGCGCGGGCATCGAACCAACGCCCCCTGGGCGGGCCTCTCTTGGGTTCGCACCGTGTCCGTCCTGTGCGCTGGGCAAAGCGTCGCCAACACTCCTGTCCGAGAGGGCGGTTCAGTCCTCCGCCGGGAAGGGCCGCTCGTACAGGGCTGTGACGGAGGCGGCCGCGGCGGCCAGTTCCGCCCGTGCCTCGGGAGGCGCGAGGACCTCCAGGCGGTCGGCGAGGACGAGGAGTTGGCGCACCTCCCCCAGCAGGCCGAACGACAGTCGCGCGGTCACCCACTCGCTCTCACCGTCGTCGTCGGGCGGGCCCGACAGCCAGGCGGCCTGGAGCCGCAGGAACATGTCGAGGAAGGAGCGCCGCACGCGGACGGTGACGTCGATGCCGCCCGTCCGCTCCTCCACCTGGCGCCGCAGTTCCTCCCAGGCGTCGGCGAGTTCGACGCCCGGCCTGCGCCGGACGGGGTCGTCGAGGACGGTCGCCGACCGGACCCGGTCCGCCCGGAAGAGTCTCGGTCCGCCCCGCCGGTCGGCGACGAGGTACCAGACGCCCGCCTTGCAGACGAGCCCGTACGGGTCGACGGTGTAGGTGCGCCGGTCGCGGTCGCCGCCGTGCCGGTAGCGCAGCCGCAGTCGCCGGTCGGTGAACACGGCGTCCTGGAGCGTCGCGAAGTCCACGGGGTCCACGGGCGCCCTCGGTCCGCTTCTCCAGCGGGCGGCGTCGACGAGGACGCGGCGGCCGGTGCTCTCGGCGGCCGGCCGGTGCGGTGCGGGGAGCGCGGCCATCACCTTGCGCAGGGCGGAGCCCAGCGCCTCGTCCAGCCCGAGCGCGGTGTGCTCGCCCCGCCCGGCCGGCACGAAGAGGGCCCGCGACTCGTCGGCGGTGAGCCCCGTGACATCCGTACGGAACCCGGCGAGCAGCTCGATCCCGCCGTGCCGGCCGCGCTCGGCGTACACCGGCACCCCGGCCGCCGACAGCGCCTCGACGTCCCGGTAGACGGTCCGCACCGACACCTCCAGCCGCTCGGCCAGTTCCCGTGCGGGCACCCGGCCCCGCGTCTGGAGCAACAGCAGGATCGAGAGGAGTCGGCCGGCCTTCACCTCACCAGGGTGCCCGACGGAGGACGGCCGACCGGCCGGGCCGGCCGTTCAGCCCGCGAGCCTGACCCGCGCCAGCTGCCGTGACTGCGCGACCATGCGGTCGGCACTGTCCCAGACCTCGGCGTCCTCCTCCAGGAAGCCGCCTGCGAGGTTGCGGGTGGCGATGGAGATCCGCAGCGGCCCCGGCGCCGGTCGGCACCGCACGTGCACGGTCAGCTCGACCGTCGGGACCCAGCCGGAGATGCCCAGCTCGAAGGCGGTGGGCGGCAGCGCGTCCACCGCGAGGAGCAGCGAGAGGGGGTCGGCGTCACGGCCGTCGGCGAGCCCGAACCAGGCCCGCATCTCGCCGTTCCCCGAGGGCGCGCCGAGCGCCCAGCCGAGCGTCGACGGGTCCAGCTTGAGGCACAGGCGGTCGGCGATGGCGGAGCTGCCGGGGACCGGGGCGGGCGCGTCCTGGGGGCCGAAGCACTGGTCGATCGGCGGTATCGCGGGCGGCTTCGCCGTCGTCCGGACGTCGTCCGGGAGGGAGCCGAGGTCGCCGTAGGAGGCGAGGACGCGGATCCGCTCGATCTCGCGGCCCTCGTCGTCGTACTGGAAGAGGGACGCCTGGCCGGTCGACAGGGTCCGGCCGGTGCGGACGACATCCGTGCGGATGACGGCGGGGCCCGGCTGGGACGCGGTCAGGTAGTGCGCGGAGACCGTGAACGGGTCCGCGTGCGGCAAGGTGTCCGCGAGGGCGCGGCCCAGCACGGCCAGGAGGTAGCCGCCGTTGACGGCGCTGATGATCGTCCAGCCGGCGGAGAGGTGCACGTCGTAGACGCCGGGTGCCCGCCGGGTGACCGCGGTGTCCCGGTCGAACTCACTGTCGCCGACGGTGGCCTGTACGGAAGCTGCTTCGGGCATGGGTGAACCGTACAACAGGAAATTACTAAGCGGTAGCTTTTACGTGACGGCACCCTCACCCTTCCTCGACCGCCGCCGAGCGCCGGTTCCACGCCCTCGGCGCCCGCCAGTGGTACCGCATCGCCAGCAGCCGCAGCACGAAGGCGGTGACCGCCGCGAAGGCGGAGGTGAAGGGGGTGAGCACGTCGTAGCCGATGCAGAGGACGACCAGGCAGGCGCCGACCATCGCGGGCACCGCGTACAGGTCGCGGTCCCAGCGCAGCAGCGAGGGCACCTCGTTGGCGAGCACGTCCCGCAGCACACCGCCGCCGACCGCAGTGGCGAGACCGAGGGCCGCCGAGGCCGTGAGCCCGAGCCCGTACTCGTACGCCTTCGTCGTGCCCGTGACGCAGAACAGGCCGAGACCCGCCGCGTCGAAGACGTTCACCCCGTTCTGGATGCGCTCGACCTCCGGATGGAGGAAGAACACCAGCAGGGCGGCGAACAGCGGGGTGATGAAGTAGCCGAGGTCGGTGAAGGCGGCCGGCGGTACGGCGCCGATGACCAGGTCCCGGAAGAGCCCGCCGCCGAGCGCGGTGACCTCGGCGAGGACGGCGATGCCGAAGACGTCGAAGTTCTTGCGCACGGCCAGCAGCGCGCCGGAGATCGCGAAGACGAAGATGCCGATCAGATCGAGCGCATGCTGGACGGACGGTGTGAACAGTTGCTGGAGCACCCACATATTGTGACGCAACAACGATCCCCTGCCTTACATTGCAAGGCAGGGGATCACTTTCGTCTTACTTGTTACTTGTCACTTGCTGCCGGTCTCCTTGGCGATCTCGGTTTCGGCGGGCTCCCCGGCCCCCGTGTCCGCCTCCGCCGCGGTGTCCGCCTCCGCCACGGCGTCCGCCTCCGCCACGGCCTCCACCTCCGCCGCGACCGCCGCGGAGGTCTCCGCCGACTGGGCCAGCACCTCGTCCGGGACCAGCTCGCCCGCCTCCTTGGCGGCCGTCAGCAGCACGACGTCCTGGGGCTGCTGGTCCTCGAAGTTCTCGGGGTGGTGGCAGGCGACCCGCTGGCCCGGCCTCAGCTCGGCGAGCGGCGGCTCGGTGGTCCGGCAGACCTCCGTGGCCTTCCAGCACCGGGTGTGGAAGCGGCAGCCGCTCGGCGGCGCGATCGGCGAGGGCACATCGCCCTTGAGCAGGATGCGCTCGCTCTTGGCGCCGCGCCGCCTCGGGTCCGGGATCGGCACCGCCGACAGCAGGGCCTTGGTGTACGGGTGCATCGGCGCCTGGTACAGGGCGTCCCGGTCGGCGAGCTCGACGATCTTGCCGAGGTACATCACCGCGATGCGGTCCGAGACATGGCGGACGACGGAGAGGTCGTGCGCGATGATCACGTACGTGAGGCCCAGCTCGTCCTGGAGGTCGTCCATGAGGTTGACGACCTGCGCCTGGATGGACACGTCGAGCGCTGAGACCGGCTCGTCGGCCACGACCATGCGGGGCTTGAGGGCGAGCGCGCGGGCGATCCCGATGCGCTGGCGCTGACCGCCGGAGAACTCGTGCGGGTAGCGGTTGTAGTGCTCGGGGTTGAGCCCGACCACCGACAGCAGGCGCTGGACCTCCTTCTTGATCCCGCCCTCCGGTGTGACGCCCTGGAGGCGGAACGGAGCACCGACGATCGTGCCGATCGTGTGGCGGGGGTTCAGCGACGAGTACGGGTCCTGGAAGATCATCTGCACGTCCCGGCGCAGTGGCCGCATGCCGGCGGCACCGAGGTGCGTGATGTCCCTCCCCTCGAACTCGATGGTTCCCGCCGTGGGTTCGAGCAGCCGGGTGATCAGACGGCCCATGGTCGACTTGCCGCAGCCGGACTCGCCCACGACACCCAGGGTCTCGCCGGCCCGTACCTCGAAGTCGATGCCGTCGACGGCCCGTACGGCACTGACCTGTCGTTTGAAGAGGCCCTTGCGGATCGGGAAGTGCTTCTGGAGCCCGGTCACCTTCAACAGGATCTCGCCGGGGGCGACGTCCTTGCGGGTCGCGGCAGGTGCCGCCTCCCCGCTCTGCCGGGGAATGGTCACGGCCGTGTCCTTGGATGTCTCGCTCACAGCTTCGGCGCAATCTCTTCGGTCCAGATACGCTGCCGCTGCTCCGGGGGCAGGTGGCAGGCGGCCCAGTGCTGACTGCCGACCTCGGCCAGCTCGGGGCGCACCTCACGGGTGACGTTGCCCTTGGGCAGGTCCGCGAACTGGCAGCGCGGATGGAAGGCGCACCCCGGCGGAAGGTTGATGAGGGACGGCGGGGAGCCCTTGACGGGGATGAGCCGCTCCTGCTGGTCCCGGTCCAGGCGGGGCATCGAGCCGAGCAGACCCCAGGTGTAGGGGTGCCGGGGCTCGTAGAACACCTTCTCGGCCGGGCCCCGCTCGACGCAGCGGCCGCCGTACATCACGAGGAGGTCGTCGGCGAGTTCGGCGACGACGCCCAGGTCGTGCGTGATGACGATGACCGCGGACCCGAACTCCTTCTGCAGATCGCGGATGAGGTCGAGGATCTGCGCCTGGACGGTCACGTCCAGGGCGGTGGTGGGCTCGTCCGCGATGAGCAGTTCGGGATTGTTGACCAGCGACATGGCGATCATCGCCCGCTGGCGCATACCACCGGAGAACTCGTGCGGGTAGTTGTCGACCCGCTTGTCCGGCTGGGGGATGCCGACACGGTCGAGCATCTCCACGGCACGGCGCCGGGCGGTCTTCTTGTCCACGTCGTGGTGGACGCGGTACGCCTCCACGATCTGCGTGCCGATCGTGTAGTACGGATGCAGCGCCGACAGCGGGTCCTGGAAGATCATCGCCATCTGCCGGCCGCGCAGCTTCCGTACGTGCTCGGGAGGCGCGGAGAGGAGTTCGGTGCCGTCCAGCCAGACCTCGCCGGAGATCTGCGCCTTCCGCTTGCCGTACTGCCCGGCCGTGTGCAGACCCATGATGCCGAGCGAGGTGACCGACTTGCCCGAGCCGGACTCGCCCACGATGCCGAGGGTCTTGCCCTTCTCCAGCTGGAAGCTGAGCCCGTCGACGGACTTGACCAGGCCGTCGTCGGTCGGGAAGTGCACCCGCAGGTCCCGCACCTCGAGGAAGGCGGTCGGTGCCGGAGAACCCGCCACGGGTTCCCCCACGGCCGCTCCCGTCTTGTCCAGGTCTGTCATCCCAGCCTCACTCGCGGGTCGATGACTGCGTACAGAAGGTCCACCAGGAGGTTGGCCACGGCGATCGCCAGAGCGGCGAACAAGGTCACGCCGAGAATGACCGGCAGGTCCTTGCTGCTGATGGCCTGCACCGCGGCGAGTCCGAGGCCGGGCAGGTTGAAGGTCGACTCGGTGAGGACGGCGCCGCCGAGCAGCACACCGAGGTCCAGGCCGAACACGGTCAGGATCGGGGTCATCGCCGAGCGCAACGCGTGCCGGGTGATGACCACCCGCTCGCCGAGCCCCTTGGCCCGCGCCGTACGGATGTAGTCCTCGCCGAGCACCTCCAGCATGGTGGCCCGGGTGAGGCGTGCGTACATCGCCGCGTTCAGCAGGGCGAGCACGATCCACGGAAGGATCAGGGTCTCGAACCACACGCCGATGGGGTCGTCGGTGCTGAGGTTGTCCTCGATGCGCACCATCCCCAGGCTGTGCACGAAGATGCCCATCGCGACCATGCCGGTGAAGAAGATCGGCAGGGAGACGCCGCCGAGGGCGGCGATCATCGCGGCGCGGTCCCACACGGAGCCTCGCTTCAGCGCGGAGAGCACGCCTGTCGCGACACCGCCGGCCAGCCAGAGGACACAGGCGCCGAGGGCGAGCGCACCGGTGACGGGCAGGGCGTCCTTGAGCGTGTTCCACACCGGCTCCTCCGTGACGAAGGAGTAGCCGAAGCAGGGGGCCGGGCAGTGGGTGACGTCGTCACCGTTGGCGTAGTCCCGCCCCAGCGGGATGCCCTTGATGAACTCCCAGAACTGTGCGAGAAGGGGGTCGTCGAGGCCCAGCTTGGTGCGGATGCCCTCGACCTGCTCGGCACCTGTCGCCTTGCCGGCGAAGAGGACGGCGATGTCCTGTCCCGCCCATCTGGGCAGCATGTAGAACACGGTGAAGGTCGCGAGCAGTACGACCAGCACCAGAACAGCGACGGCGGTAAGACGCCGGATGAGATAAGCAAGCACTGTGTACGGCCCTGCGGTGGCCCGGACCTCCTTGTGAGAGGTCCGGGCCACCGCTCAGGGCCCTCACCTGCCCTTCGGACTGGCGGGATTCGGCGGCAAGGATCGGTCGACGACGTGGTCGGCTGCTACTTCACGACACCGAGCGTGACGTAGTCGTAGCGGCCGTTGTACGCGGCGGACGAATACACGTTGGTCAGCCGCGGGCTGCGCCACGAGATGTTCTTCTCGTAGATGAAGGGCATCCAGTCGGCGTTGTCGAGCAGGCGCTTGTTCAGCTGCTCGTAGAGAGTGGTGGCCTCGGCCGGGTCGGTCGACGCGATCGCCTTGTCGAAGAGCTTGTCGATCTCCGGGTCCTTGATCTGCGACTCGTTGTAGTTGCCGTTCTCGAAGATGAAGCGGCTGTCGAACAGAGGCTGCGCGTAGCCCTGACCGGTCGGGAAGTCGGGGCCCCAGCCGGCCATCGTCATGCCGTAACCGCGCTCCTTCACGACCTTCGGGGAGCCGGTGATGCTGGAGGACTGAGCGCCGTCGATCGGGTCGACGTCGATCTTGATGCCGACCTTGGCCAGCTGCTCCTGCAGGGCCTCGGCCGCGTCGACCTCGCTCGGCTGGTTGGTGCGTGCGGAGATCTTGGTGGAGAAGCCGTTCGGCTGGCCGCACTCCTTCAGTTCGGCCTTGGCCTTGGCGAGGTCCGGCTTGCCCTTGCGCGCGAGGACGCCGTACGGGTCGTAGTCGGTGTAGCCCGGGATGGCCTTCGGGAAGACCGAGTTGGCGATGTCACCGCCGGCGATCTCGCCGCCGCGGGTCTGCTGCAGGCCCGCGAAGTTGGTGGCGTAGAAGACGGCCTTGCGGCAGTGGACGTTGTCGAACGGCTTCGCGGTGTGCACGAGGGCGACGTAGCGGACGAAGGACGTCTGGATGTTGTCGACGTTCGCCTTGTAGTCCTGGATGGCGCTGACGCGGCCGGACTGGGTCATGCCCGTGCCGTTGACGTCGAGGTCGTAGTCGCCCTCCATCAGCCGCTTGTCGTTCTCCTCCAGGTTGGCGGAGATCGTCACGGTGATCTTGTCCGGGAGGGCGGGACGGATCGGGTCCGACGCCTTCTTCCAGTTGGTGTTGCGGACGAGGGTCAGCTCCTTGCCCGCCTTGTAGGACTGGACCTTGTAAGGGCCGGAGGAGAAGGGCTTGTTGGTGTACTTGGCGCCCGTGTCCTCGCTCTGCTTCACCGGGGCGCCGGTGGGCATGGCCAGGAACTGCTCGAAGTCGCCGTTGGCCTTGGGCAGCTTGAAGACGATGGTCTTGTCGTCGGGCGTCTCGATGGCCTTGAGGCCCAGCTTGTCCTTGGACTTGTCCTTGTACGGCCCGGGGTACTCGCCCTTGGGGTCGAGGGTCTGCTTGAGGTACGCCGGCCCGCCGGTGATGACGTCGGTGGCCCAGATCCGCTCGATGCCGTACTTGATGTCCTTGGAGGTGAGCGCGGAGCCGTCCTCCCACGTCAGGCCGTCGCGCAGCTTGTAGGTGTACGTCTTGCCGTCGGCCGACACCTCGGCGGGGCCGGTGGCCAGGTCACCGACCAGCTTGTTGGACGCGTCGCCCGGCTTCGTGTCGTACGTGACCAGGGTGCGCGTGAAGAAGCGCATGAAGTCCCAGGTCATGCCGTAGTACGTGCGCTGCGGGTCGAGGGAGTCGAAGTCCTGCTTGCCGATGAACTTGAGCGTCCCGCCCTTCTTGGTGGACGCGTTGACGACCTTGCCGAGAGCGGCGTTGTAGCCGGCGCCCTGGCCTTCCTCGTCACCGTCGCCGTTGCCGCCGCCGCACGCCGTGGTGGTCATCAGCGCCGCGACAACGAGGGCTGCACCGGCAGCGAGCCGTCGCTTCGAAGAAACCGTGGGCATTGTCTTGGAACCTCCGAGATTCGCGGTCCCGGACCAGAGCCGGAGTACCTTGGAAAGTGCCGCCTGACGGTTGGTCAGGGGTGAGTTGTGGTGCCCCGTGCGGGACTTATCGGGTGCCTTTGGGGTCCAGGGCGTCACGCAGCCCGTCCCCGAAGAGGTTGAAGGCGAGTACGGCGATGAAGATGGTGACACCGGGGAAGACCATGAACATCGGGTCGTGCTCGTAGGTTGCGAGGGCGTCGCGCAGCATGCCGCCCCATGAGGCCGTCGGCGGCCGCACACCCGCTCCGAGGAAGCTGAGCGCCGCCTCGGTGAGGATGTTGGTGGGAATCATCAGCGTCGCGTAGACGAGGATGGGCGCCACCAGGTTGGGCAGCAGCTCCCTGAAGAGGATGTGGCGCCTGCCGCCGCCGAGGCTGCGGGCGGCCTCGATGTACTCGCGCTCCCGCAGACTCAGGGTCTGGCCGCGCACGATGCGGCCGACGTACGGCCACCCGAAGAATCCGATGACCAGGACGAGTACGGCGATACGCACACCGGACCCGGTCAGCCCCAGCAGGTCGTCCGGAAGGACCGAGACCAGGGAGATGATGAAGAGCAGCTGCGGGAAGGCGAGGAGCACGTCCATGGTGCGGCTGATCAACGCGTCGACCCAGCCGCCGAAGTAGCCGGCCATGATGCCGAAGAGCGTGCCCAGCACCACTGCCACCACAGCCGCGAGGAAGGCCACGAGGAGCGAGATACGTGCGCCGTAGACGATCCGGCTGAACACGTCACGACCCTTGTTGGGTTCGACACCGAAGAGGAAGTCGCTGCTCATCCCGCCCCAGGCGCCCTGCGGCAGGTTGGTCAACGGGTCCAACTCCTCCTGGTGGAACTCGTTCGGCGGGTGGCCCAGCAGGGAGACGATCAGGGGGGCGAAGACCGCGACCAGGGCCAGGAGAAGCACCGTGACGCCGCCCGCCAGGGCGACCTTGTCCTGCTTGAGACGGTTCCAGGCGATCTGCTTGAGGGACCGTCCCTCGACCTTCTTCCCCGCCGGCCCGGCCGGATCGGCGGGCGCGGCCGGAACCGCCTCCGCGGTCGTGTCGTGCAATGGCGCCGTCATGTGGCAGGGACCCCTCTCAACCGGCGGTGACCGGCCCGCACTTGCCGCTGTGGCGGCTTCAATCTCCCTTATAGACAGGGGCCGAAAGCCCCTGGTGGGCGAGTCTTCAACGGTTCGTCGAGCCCTGACCAGACCTGACGGTGAATGGATGCCTAAACGTGATGCCGCCTCCGGGCTCCGCTATGCGGACACCGGTCAACTACTGGCGAACGGCACACACTTGGCACGAAAGAGTCATATCCCCCCACAACAGGGCCGCACTTCGCACCACGAGGCATGAGGTGTGACGGGGATCACATCAACCTCGGGGGCCTCGCGCGTCGCCCTCTTTTTCCCATTCACCCCTGGGCGACATCACGACAGAGGGAGCAAATCACCCGGACCGCCAGGCTGCCGCAATTCTCCCGTTGAGCCTTTCTTGAGGTTCTCCGAATGCAGAGAAGTTCGGTCCGTTGACACCCCGGAATGCCCTCCATACGTTCTTTCCGACGAACGGGGCCACCGACCGAGCAAAAACAGCAGGGGCTCCACGTAAACGGGAAACGGGGAAAATAAATGAAGAGCACCATGCGCCGTGGCGTCGGTTCGGCATTTGCCGCGACCGCGCTCCTCGCGGGCACGATGATGACCACCCAGGGCACCGCTTTCGCGGGAACCGCAGACACGCAGGACTGCGGGACGGGCTACTTCTACTCCGTGGAGAAGTTCGGCTCGCCCACGTACAAGCCCATCGCGCCCACGGCCGGCCGGTACAACTCCAGCAAGTCCAAGGCGAAGCTCAACTACACGATGACCACGACCACGTCCCGCGCGACCGCCTGGAGCGTCGGCGCCACCGCGTCCCTGTCGTGGGGCATCGCCAAGATCGAGGCCCGCACGGACTACTCGGTCACCAAGAAGACCTCCAAGGGAATCAAGGTCACCAACCAGATGGTGGTCAAGGGCAAGCACTACGGCTTCGTCACACCGAAGGTGAAGTTCCAGCGATTCAACATCCGCAAGGAGCGCTACGGACCCAACTGCACGACGGTGGTCGTCAAGGACTACGGGCTCATGAACGCCATCGTCGCCTACCCCTTCTACTCCGAATGCCAGACCAAGAAGTCGAGCGGGTGCAAGCCGAAGCCGTAAATCCTCGGCAATAAACTCCGGGCGCACATTTCCAGTGCGCTGAACAACGGGGGAAAAGCGCCCGGAAAACGCGTCCGGGCATCGTCCTCGCGCACGGGGGCACGAGAACGATGCCGAGGAGCCCCTGGCTCCGGAAGGCTCTCTGACGAGTCCTTCCGGAGCCAGGGGCTCCGTCCTGCGTAACGGGAGGGGCCAGGGGCTGTCCCGTAGGGCTCAGTACCCGCCCGGATAGCCGTACCCGCCGGCGGCCGGGGCCTGGGCCGGGGCGCCGTGGGCCTCGCGGTCGTAGAAGGGGCGGGCCGCGGCGCGCAGCCACATCGCGACCGGGTCGTACTCGTCGGACATGGCGACGGTGGAGACGGGCAGCCCGTCCGGGACGGCACCGACGGACTGCTGCATCATCGCGCGCACCGAGTCGACCGCGGGCGGCGAGGTGTCGTACACATCGAGGCCGATCGCCAGATACGGCGCGCCGAGCGAGGGCTGCACCCAGGCGCGGCGCAGCGAGCGCACGGCCGGGGTGCGGTGGGCGTTCTGGGTGAGCAGGGCGTAGAACTGCGGGATCTCGATGGCCGGCTCGGACAGCCGCAGCGGGCCCGCGGGCTGCCGTTCCAGACCGGTGGCGATCCGGCGCAGATCGAGCCACGGGATGCCGACGCCGCCGCCCGGCGCGTGCGGGTTGAGCCAGAGTCCGTAGTGGTCGGGGTAGAGCGTGCGGGCCACGTCCAGGCCGTCGACGACCTCGTAACTGCGGTTCCAGCCGCTGGCGGAGAGCTCCTGGGCGGAGGTGACACAGGGCGCGTAGTTGAACCCGTCCACCTCCATGTTCCCGTACTGGGCGTCCGGGGAGCCGGCCTGGCCGTGCCACAGGAGCATCCACACCTGACCGGTGGCGGGGGTCGCGAGGGCACGCAGCAACGCCTCGTAGGCGTCGTAACGCCCCGGCGTCACCTGGCGCAGCATGTGCTCGACCTGCCCGGTCGCCGTGCCGCTCGCGCTCACGTCAGCCGCCCTTCGGTTTGGAGCTGGTGGTGTCGGACCCTGGTTTGTGGAGAACCAGCTTAGGTGGTGTGCGGGTCGAGCCGGCGAGGGCTCGGGGCTTGCCGTGCGCCGCGGACCACGGCGTCGTCGTGACTGGTGGGGCCCGGCGGCGGAGCCGCTGATGTCACCGCCCCGCTCCCCTTCGGGGCCCGGTGTCAGTAGCCGTGTTGGTAGAAGGGGCGGACCTTTTCGCGGAGCCAGTCGCCCACCGGGTCCTGGGCCACGTCCAGGAAGACCATGTTGACCGGCCAGGCCACCGGTTGTCTGCCGAGGGCCCGGCCGAGGGCGTCCAGGGGGAGGGTGCGGTCGGCCTCCCAGGAGACGAGGTCGACGCCGATGAACATCACGGGGTCGGCGGTCTCGATGGCGGCGAGGCAGCGGCGGGCGGTGAGGACGGCGCCGGTCGCGGCGAACTCGGCGGAGGCCGCGGCGAGGAAGTCGACCGGGTCGTCCTGCCAGTCCGGTTCGAACAGGCGGACGCGGGCGCCGCTCGCCGACCCGTCCAGCGGGGTCCGGGCGGCCCGGCACAGCTCGGCCACGGCGGGTGGCGGCAGCGGGATGCCCACGAGGCCGTCCGGGTTCAGCGCGAGGCCGGCCTGCGGGGGCAGCCCGCGGGCGAACTCGACGGCCGGGGCGATCGTGTACGACATGTGGTTGCCGACGACCTGGCGGAACTGCTCCTCGGAGCTGAAGACCGGCACGTACACCTGGCCGTCCAGCTCCATCGTGGGAAGGTCCAGCTCACGGCTGTTCGGTCCGCCGCCCTCGGGCAGCGGCACCCAGACGAAGCTGCGGGCCAGCACCTCCACGATCCGCGGGCCGGCCCCCGGCACCCCGAGGGAGGCGGAGAGCACCTCCTCCAGCTCGTTGCCGGGCCACCCGCCGTGTCCATGGGGGTGTGCCTGTGCCGGGAAGTCCGCCGGGAAGTCCATCTGCCGCCTACCGCTTTACTCCGTGATGCTGTTGTCCCTGCACCTTAATGCCCTCCGCGGGCAAAGGGGACGGCCCGGCGTCGCCTCCGACGACGCCCCGGCCCCGCCTCTCCCGCAGGACCCGCGCTCAGCCCTCGAAGCCGATCCGCTTCAGCGCGTCCGCGGCGGCCCGGTCGATCAGCACCGCCGAGCCGCAGCCCTCCGGCAGGCGCCCCTTCTCCACGGCCCGCAGCAGCCGGGTCATCGCTCCCCGGTGCCGGGCGAAGGCGTACCGGGACACCCCGCGCCCCCGCTCCCGCTGTCCGTCCCGTGCCTCACCGGGGGTGACGTCCAGCAGCAGCAGATGGAGGGTGCCGCCCCGCCTGGCGGCCTCGCGGGCGAGCCAGCGCCGCACCCATGCCTGGGTCCCGCAGTCGTGCACGACGACGCCCTCGCCGGAGCGCAGCGCGCGGCGGAGCCCGGCGTAGTGCGCGAAACGCACGAGCGGCCGGTACACGGCGTACGGCAGGACACGCGCCAGGCGGGCGTCGAAGCGGTCACGCGTGTCCTGGGAGTCGATCCGCAGACCCGGCACCGCGCGCCGCATCAGGGTCGACTTGCCGCTGCCGGGGAGCCCGGTGACGACCACGACGTCGTCGGCCGCGAACGACAGTTCGTGCGGGCTCCGCCCGGAGCGCTCCCTGAGGTCGCGGACGACCGCCGCCGGGAAGGGGCCGCAGGCCGCGGCGGCCGGGCCGGCGGGCTGCTCGGGCAGGGCGAGGCCCGAGGTCGTCGCGCACGCCGTGGTCCTGTTCACCGTGATCGTCCTCCCCAGGGGTTGAGAGACTCATCCCCACAGACCGTAAAGAGAAGGTAATGCCCGATCGCTCCTGATTCAGTCCTCGTACTGCCACAAGAGTGCTACGGAACGCTACGGCTGTCCTTTCGTCCCGCGTGCCGCCCGGGACGGGTGCGCCTGCTGCGGCGTACCCCCGGCCCTGAGGCTCCCCCTGCCGTGCCGCGTCGATGCGTGCAATGATGTGCGCGCCAACTGCATACCGGCCGCTTGAATCCGCGCGGGAGAGCTCCCAGCAGTCTTCGCTGGGGCGCCGAAGGAGCAAGTCCCTCCCTTGAATCTCTCAGGCCCAGATACCGCGCGGGCGAGGCACATCTGAAAAGCGAGCCGCTGCGCCAGTGGCTCCACCCAAGGTGCAAACCGCGACCACCGGTGCGTCATCAGGACGTACGGTCGAGGTGAACCTCTCAGGTTCCGATGACAGATGGGGAGGAACGTCCTCGCCTTCCCTCACGCTCGGCTTCGCTCGCGCGGGAGGGACCCCCATCGCCTTGGGAGCAGAACCGATGAGCAGTAGCCCCACCGCCGGACCGCGCCGTACCGCGCTCGATGCCCTGCATCGCTCGCTCGGCGCGACGATGACCGACTTCGCGGGCTGGGACATGCCCCTGCGCTACGGCTCCGAGCGCGACGAGCACATCGCCGTACGGACGAGGGCCGGGCTCTTCGACCTCTCCCACATGGGTGAGATCACCGTCACCGGCCCGCAGGCGGCCGCGCTCCTCGACCACGCCCTGGTCGGGAACATCGGCGGGGTGCAGACGGGCCGTGCCCGCTACACCATGATCTGCCGCGAGGACGGCGGCATCCTCGACGACCTGATCGTCTACCGCCTCGCGGAGACCGAGTACATGGTCGTCGCGAACGCCTCCAACGCCCAGGTCGTGCTGGACGCCCTGGTGGAGCGCGCGGCCGGCTTCGACGCCGAGGTCCGCGACGACCGGGACGCGTACGCGCTGATCGCCGTCCAGGGCCCCGAGTCCCCCGGCATCGTGAAGGCGCTCACCGACGCCGACCTGGACGGCCTGAAGTACTACGCGGGCCTGCCGGGCACGGTCGCCGGCGTCCCGGCGCTGATCGCGCGCACCGGGTACACCGGCGAGGACGGCTTCGAGCTGTTCGTGAAGCCGGAGCACGCCGTGGAGCTGTGGCAGGCGCTGACCAAGGCGGGCGAGGGCGTCGGCCTGGTGCCGTGCGGCCTGTCCTGCCGGGACACGCTGCGCCTGGAGGCGGGCATGCCGCTGTACGGGCACGAGCTGACCACCGAACTGACGCCCTTCGACGCCGGGCTCGGCCGGGTGGTGAAGTTCGAGAAGGAGGGCGACTTCGTGGGCCGCGCGGCCCTGCGCGAGGCCGCCGAGAACGCCCACCACGAACCGCCGGTCCTCGTCGGCCTGATCGCCGAGGGCCGTCGGGTCCCCCGTGCCGGGTACCCCGTCGTCGCCGACGGCAAGGTGATCGGCAAGGTCACCTCCGGCGCCCCCTCCCCCACCCTGGGCAAGCCGATCGCCATGGCGTACGTCGACGCCATGTACGCCGCCCCGGGCACCACCGGGGTCGCTGTGGACATCCGGGGCAGCCACGAGCCGTACGAGGTCGTGGCACTGCCGTTCTACAAGCGGTCCAAGTGACACCGTAGGAGTCGGCTCACCGTCGTTCAGAAGCGGCATGGCGGCGTCGTGCGGAACGGCACGGCGCCGCACCCGAGCGTGACAAAGGGCACATCCGCCCTGCTCAACAGCGGTTTCAGCAGTCCCCCATTCATCATCACTCCCCCGCGTACAGGAGAATTCAGGCCATGAGCAACCCGCAGCAGCTGCGCTACAGCAAGGAGCACGAGTGGCTGTCGGCCGCCGAGGACGGCGTCTCGACGGTGGGCATCACGGAGCACGCGGCCAACGCGCTCGGCGATGTCGTCTACACCCAGCTTCCCGAGGTGGGCTCCACGGTGACCGCGGGCGAGTCCTGCGGCGAGCTGGAGTCGACGAAGTCCGTCAGCGATCTGTACTCCCCGGTGAGCGGTGAGATCACCGAGGTCAACGAGGACGTGGTGAACGATCCGTCGCTGGTGAACACCGCCCCCTTCGAGGGCGGCTGGCTGTTCAGGGTACGGGTCACGGACGAGCCGGGCGATCTGCTCTCCGCCGACGAGTACACCGCCTTCATCGCCGGCTGAGAGGTCGTAGCACCATGTCGCTTCTGAACACGCCCCTGCACGAGCTGGACCCGGAGGTCGCGGCCGCGGTCGACGCCGAGCTGCACCGCCAGCAGTCCACCCTGGAGATGATCGCCTCGGAGAACTTCGCTCCGCTCGCCGTCATCGAGGCCCAGGGCTCCGTCCTCACCAACAAGTACGCCGAGGGCTACCCCGGCCGCCGCTACTACGGCGGCTGCGAGCACGTCGACGTCACCGAGCAGATCGCCATCGACCGCGTCAAGGCCCTCTTCGGCGCCGAGTACGCCAACGTCCAGCCCCACTCCGGCGCCTCCGCCAACCAGGCCGCCCTGTTCGCGCTGGCCCAGCCGGGCGACACCATCCTCGGCCTGGACCTCGCCCACGGCGGCCACCTCACCCACGGCATGCGCCTGAACTTCTCCGGCAAGCAGTTCAACGTGGTCGCGTACCACGTCGACACCGCCACCGGACTGGTCGACATGGCCGAGGTGGAGCGCCTCGCCAAGGAGCACCGTCCGAAGGTGATCATCGCCGGCTGGTCGGCGTACCCGCGGCAGCTGGACTTCGCGGAGTTCCGCCGGATCGCCGACGAGGTCGAGGCGTACCTGTGGGTGGACATGGCGCACTTCGCGGGCCTCGTCGCCGCGGGCCTGCACCCCAACCCCGTCGCGTACGCGGACGTGGTCACCTCCACCACCCACAAGACGCTCGGCGGACCGCGCGGCGGGATCATCCTGGCGAAGAAGGACTTCGCCAAGAAGCTCAACTCCTCCGTCTTCCCCGGCTTCCAGGGCGGACCGCTGGAGCACGTCATCGCCGCCAAGGCCGTCTCCTTCAAGGTCGCCGCCGGCGAGGAGTTCAAGGACCGCCAGCGGCGCACGGTCGAGGGCGCGAAGATCCTCGCCGAGCGGCTGACCGCACCGGACGCGCGAGCGGCCGGGGTCAACGTCCTGTCCGGCGGCACCGACGTGCACCTGATCCTGGTCGACCTGCGCGAGTCCGAGCTGGACGGTCAGCAGGCCGAGGACCGCCTCCACGAGGTCGGCATCACCGTCAACCGCAACGCCGTCCCCGACGACCCGCGTCCGCCGATGGTCACCTCGGGCCTGCGTATCGGCACCCCCGCGCTCGCCACCCGGGGCTTCACCGCCGAGGACTTCACCGAGGTCGCCGACATCATCGCCGAGACCCTCAAGCCCGCCTACGACACCGAGGCCCTCAAGACCCGGGTCAAGGCCCTCACCGACAAGCACCCGCTCTACCCCACCCTGGGCAAGTGACCCCGGGCAGGGGCCGGAATCGTCCGAACTCCGGCCGCTGTTCCGGGAAGTAACCCCGGTTTCACCGGCACACAGTGCCGTTCTTCGGGGGCGCCGCGCACACTGGGCAGTGAGCGCGGTGCCCCGCCCCCCCTCGCACCACCCCCCGTTCTGAGGAGTCACCGTGGCCATCTCGGTCTTCGACCTGTTCTCGATCGGCATCGGCCCGTCCAGCTCCCACACGGTCGGCCCGATGCGGGCGGCCCGGATGTTCGCGCGCCGGCTGCGCAAGGAGCGGCTGCTGACCGCGACCGCCTCCATACGGGTCGAGCTGTACGGCTCCCTGGGCGCGACCGGGCACGGCCACGGCACCCCCAAGGCCGTCCTGCTGGGCCTGGAGGGCTCCTCGCCGCGCACGGTGGACGTCGAGTCGGCGGACGACCGCGTGGAGTCCATCAAGGAGTCGGGCCGGATCCGGCTGCTCGACGACCACGAGATCCCCTTCGACTTCGACAAGGACCTGGTCCTGCACCGCCGCAAGGCGCTGCCGTACCACGCCAACGGCATGACGGTGTGGGCGTACGACGCGTCGGGCGCGGAGCTGCTGTCGAAGACGTACTACTCGGTCGGCGGCGGTTTCGTGGTGGACGAGGAGGCGGTCGGCGCGGACCGCATCAAGCTCGACGACACGGCACTCAAGTACCCGTTCCGCACGGGTGACGAGCTGCTGCGGCTGACGAAGGAGACGGGTCTGTCCATCTCCGCGCTGATGCTGGAGAACGAGCGGGCCTGGCGCACGGAGGAGGAGATCCGCGAGGGGCTGCTGGAGATCTGGCGGGTGATGCAGACGTGCGTCGCGCGCGGCATGTCCCGTGAGGGCATTCTCCCCGGCGGTCTGCGGGTACGCCGTCGCGCCGCCGTCTCGGCCCGTCAGCTCCGGGCCGAGGGCGACCCGTTGGCGCACGCCATGGAGTGGATCACGCTCTACGCGATGGCCGTGAACGAGGAGAACGCGGCCGGTGGCCGGGTGGTGACGGCGCCCACGAACGGAGCGGCGGGCATCATCCCGGCGGTCCTGCACTACTACATCAACTTCGTCCCGGGCGCCGACGAGGACGGGGTCGTCCGCTTCCTGCTGGCCGCGGGAGCCATCGGGATGCTCTTCAAGGAGAACGCCTCCATCTCCGGCGCCGAGGTCGGCTGCCAGGGCGAGGTCGGCTCGGCCTGTTCGATGGCGGCGGGCGCGCTGGCGGAGGTTCTCGGGGGCAGCCCCGAACAGGTCGAGAACGCGGCCGAGATCGGCATGGAGCACAACCTCGGCCTGACCTGCGACCCGGTCGGCGGCCTCGTCCAGATCCCCTGCATCGAGCGCAACGGCATGGCCGCGGTGAAGGCCGTGACCGCCGCCCGCATGGCCATGCGCGGCGACGGCTCCCACAAGGTGTCCCTCGACAAGGTCATCAAGACCATGAAGGACACCGGCGCCGACATGAGCGTCAAGTACAAGGAGACGGCGCGGGGCGGGCTGGCGGTGAACATCATCGAGTGCTGAGGGGGCGGGCCCTGCCTGAGCCGCTGCGTCCTTCGGCGCCGTCCGTGACCGGGGCCGTGTGCGGGGTCAGTGCGCTGCTCCCTCCCGCACCGCCGTGAGGGGGAGGTCGCGCCGGGGGAGGTGCATCCAGCCCTCCACCGCGGCCATGGCGTGTTCCGCCTCGGTGGTCGGCGCGTGGGTCATGCCGCATGCTGCGGCCCGTGCGACGACCGCCGATATCAGGGCGTCCACGGCATGGTCACTGGCCACACACCGGTCACGAACCCGGTCGGGCAGGTCCAGGTCCAGGCCGGCCTCGAGACCGGCGAGAATCCTGGACCGCGCGGCGGTGGCGTCCCTGCCCTTGTAGGTCCCCTCCGGGGCGAGCCCCCACTGGATCAGCGCGAACGCCGGGTAGACCTCGACGACCGGGCCCGAGCCGTCGCGCGGTACCGGCGGGCCGCCCTCGGCGAGCCGAGCCAGCAGGCCGGCCGCGCGGATGGCGACGACACCGAGCTTGTCGGCCGAGACCGACAGCGGACGCTGCCTGCCCGCCCCCGTGCGCTTCCACGCGACGTCATCGGTCAGGCGGTGGGTGAAGGCGTTGCCGAGTCCGGGGCGACCGTCGGCGCAGGCCGCGTAGTGGGCGAGCGCAGGTAGCCCGACACCGGTCCCATGCGCGGTGAGCAGGGCGACGAAGGCAGCCGGCCAGCCCAGGGGCGCGTCCAGCCCCGTCCGGTCGGCGGAACGCATCGCGTCCAGCAGGTCGTCGTCGTCCTTCGCGGGAAGCAGTTCGACCACGGCCCGCCGACCCCATGTCACCCGGCACACGCCGGTGGTTCCGGTACGCCCGGCCAGGTCGACGCCGACCGTCACCATGGCATCGGCGTCCACCGCATCGGAGACCTGCGCTCCCGGAGACTTGACCCGCATGGGCGCCCCCCTCCATGTCCTGCCGGGATTATGCACGGGTCCCGTGACCCTCGGGATGCGGGCACCCGCACACACCGCTGCCGGGCGGTCGGGGGGCTCATGCGGAGGAGGCGGGACCTGGTTTCTGGGGCCGCCGGGCGTCGGCCGGGATCGCCAGGGCCGCGCCGAGTTCTGATCTGCGGCGGATGCCGAGTTTGCGGTAGGTACTGGTCAGGTGGGTCTCGACGGTGCGCCGGGCGAGGTGGAGCAGCTCCGCTATCTCGGTGTTCGTACGGCTCTGCGCGGCGAGTTCGGCGATGCGGCGCTCTCCTGCGGTCAGCGCGCCGGGTCCGGTGAGCGCCGTCGCCGTGCGGCGGGCGCCGCCCTCGCGCAGGGCTTCCTCCGCCGCCGCCCGTGCCCGTACCGCGCCCAGCCGTTCGGCGCGGGCGGCCGCCTCCCGGAGGGCGTCCCGGGCCCGGGCGCGCTCGCCCGCCGCCGTGAGCAGCCGCCCGTGCGCGGTCAGCGCCGCGATCAGCTCCGTCTCGGCCGCGCCGGGAGTGCCCCGCGCCGCTCCCTCCCCGTCCCCGGCGATGTCGTCCGGTACTTCTCCGGCAGTGCCGCACGGCGTCCGAGGCGCGGTGCCGTACAGCGCCTCGCCCGTCGTCCCGCCGTACGGTCGCGTCGGCGTGCCGAGGCGGGTCGCCGCCTCGTTCGATGTGGCCTCCCCGCACGGGGCGGTGTCCGCGTCCCGGCGGAGGACGCGGACCGCCCGGTCGGCCAGGTGGAGGCCCCGGCGGCCGCCGGTGGCGGTGGCCAGGGTGCGCAGGGCGCGGCCGAGGACGCGGGGGGTGTTCCAGACGCGGGCCAGGCCGAGGTCCTCCTCGGCGAGGGCGAGGGCCTCGCGGCGGCGGCCGAGGGCCAGATGGCATTCGGCGGCGGCTGTCCGCCAGGGGGTGACGACCGGGCTGACGACGTCCCGTGCGGACTGGCGGCGGCCGCACTCCAGGAAGTCGTCGAGCGCGGCGGCCGGGTCCCCGAGGGCCGCGTACAGGACGCCCCGGGCGTAGAGGAAGCGGTTCAACTCCCAGCTGTCGGGGGCGTTGCGCAGGTCGAAGCCGTCCGCGAGGCGGGCCGCCTCCTCCGTGCGGCCGGTCTCGACGAGGGCGACGACGGCTTGGGCGAGGGCGTTGGCCGAGGCCGGCGGGTTCCCCTCGGGGCGGCGGACCTCCGGGTCGGCGAGGACCTCCTCGTAGGCGCCGCGTGCGGCGGCGAGGTCGATCCGTACGTTCAGCAGGGCCGTGTGCATGGGGTGGAGCAGGGACGTGCGCTGTCCGGCCAGACCGCGCCGGACGAGGCGCTCGGCCTCGTCGAGCCGGTCGGCCCACTGGGCGACGGCCGCCGCCGTGCCCGGCAGGAAGGCCTCCTCCAGTGGATCGGCGGGCTGCGCGAGCAGCGCGCGGACCCGCTCCATGGCCGACTCCGCCGAGGTGAGGCCCGCCGTCGACTCGTAGCGCACCAGCAGGGCCTGCCCGGCCGTGCCCACGAGGTCCGGCGACCGTTCGGCGGTCTCGCGCAGCCAGCGGTACACCTCCTGCCGTACGCCCTGGTCGTGGTCGGACAGCAGCGCGGAGGCGGTCTGCGCGGTGCGGGCCAGGTCCGGGTGGCCCGTCAGGTGTTCGTGGCGCAGTCCGCACAGTACGTCGATCGCGGCGCGGGCCTCACCGCGCCGGGCCAGCGCCGTACCGAGGGCGACGGCCGCGCGCACCCGGTCGCGGGGCGGGCCGGGCAGGCGCATCGCCTCCGCGAGGCGGGGTATCCCCGCCGTGGACCGTACGGTCGCGTACTCCAGGGAGCCCAGTTCGGTGAGGACGGCGGCGCGCCGGGCGGGCGGTATCGGCTCGTCGAGGGCGCGGCGCAGATAGGCGAGGGCGGCGTCGCTGCGGTCGTCCCGGACGGCGAGGCCGGCGGCGTCGAGCAGGGCGGCCGTCGCCCAGCCGTCGCCGACCGGGCCCGCCCGCAGCAGCTGCCCGGCGACCGCCTCGGCGTGGTCGCCGCGGCGCAGCATCGCCTCGGCCGCCCGCCGGTGGGCCTGTTGCCGCCCGGCGCTGCTCCAGCCGCCGAGCACGGCGTCCCGCAGCAGCGGATGGGCGTAGCGGGGCCGTCCCCCGGGGTCCGGGCGGAGCAGGCCGAGGCGGGTCATGGCCGTCAGCCAGCCGGGGACGCGGTCGGGGTCGGCACCGGCCGTCCGGGCGAGCAGGTCGGCGTCGGCCGGGAGGGAGCCGTCCTCGTCCAGCGCGGCGAGCGCGCGGGCGACCTCGGTGGTGGCGGGCCCCGCGCTGTCCAGCCACCAGGACACGGCGGCGGCGTAGGAGCCCGGGTACAGGGCGGCGCAGGTGTCGGGCAGGGTGCCCTGGCCGGTGGACTGGAGGTCGTCGAGGAGGGCGGTCAGGAGCAGGGGGTTGCCCGCGCCGGCCCGTACGCACTCGGCCACCCACTCCGGTGCGAGGTCGCCGCCCCGGGCCGAACGGACCAGTTCCGCGGCGGAGTCGGGGCTCAGCGGGGCAAGGGTGCGGGTGTGGACGAGGGCTGAGGAGAGCGCGTGCGCCAGGCCGTCGGCGGGCGGATCGATGTCGTACTGGCTGCGTTCGGTCACCACCAGCAGCACGGGTAAACGGTCGATCCACCGGACGGCCTCGACGAGCCAGCGCCGGGACGCGGAGTCGGCGAGGTGCGCGTCGTCGACGGCGACCAGCAGCGGCGTCTCGTCGGCGTACGAGCGGAGCAGTCGCCACAGCCGGGCGGACCTGCCCCGGTGCGGCGGGGTGCCGGGCGGGTCCGGCGCCTCGCCCGCGGCGGCGTCGAACTCGGGTGCGTGGGCGAGGAGTTGGTAGACGGTGTCAAGTGGGACGGAGGTGTGTTCCGGCGAGCAGCGGGCCCGCAGGACCCGCATGCCCCGCGCCGCGGCCTGCTCCGCCGCGGCCTCCAGGAGCGCGGTGCGGCCGGTGCCGGTGGCCCCTCTGAGCACGACCAGGCGGCCGGACCCCGTACGGGCGCGGGCGGCCTCGGCAGCCAGCAGCTCCAGGGTGTCACGGCGTTCGAGGAGCCGTTCCGGTGCGCACATCACTGCCTCCTGTCGTGGACGGGTCGTCTCTGGTTCGGTAGACGTACCGACGCCCGCCGTGGTGCACGGATTCCGGCCGGACTCGGTACGCCGGTTCCGGCCGGTGCCGGTGCCGGTACGCCGGTTCCGGCCGGTCGTGCGACAGCGGCCGGAGTCCGCGGTCCCGCCCCGGGCCGGGCCCGCGGGCCGGCGCCGGGCGGGGTCGCGTGCGGGGGTCGGGGGGAGGGTCGCCGCCGTGGAGGTGCCGTGGCCGATCTCGTGGTCGGTCTCGTGGTGCTCCACGATTGCGCACGGCGGTCGACGCACAGAAGTGTGGTTCGAGCCCATCGGTCACCCGGGCCCCTCCGGCGATTCCGGTTTCGCCGGCCGCCCTGGTCCAACGCCCGGTCGGCGGGCCCGTCGGCAGTCCGGTCGGAGGGGCATCCCCCCGCACGCACACAGGAGAATCGATTGCCCAGCTCATTAAGGACGGTGGAGACGGAGACGGGAACGACCGTGGCCCGGCGCCGCATCCCGGTCGTGGTCCACACTCCGGACCCGCTCTCCCGGGCGGGGGTGCTCAGCCAGTTGGGCGGGCACCCGGTGATCGACCTGGTGGAGGGCGGTGAGCCCCGGCCGGGCACCGTGGCCGTCCTGATCGGTGAGACACCGGACGAGACCCTGCTGGCCGCGCTCCGCAGACTGGTGCGCAGCGACGGCGCTCGGGCCGTGCTGGTGGTGAGCGCGATCCGGGAGACGGAGCTGCTCGACGTCATCGAGTGCGGGGTCGGGGCGGTGGTGTGGCGCCACGAGGCGACCGCGCACCGGCTGTCGCAGGCGGTGCTCGCGGCCTCGCGCGGAGACGGCGATCTGCCCGCCGATCTGCTGGGGCGGCTGATCAGCCAGGTCGGCTCGTTGCAGCGTTCCGTGACCGGTCGGCCGGGAGCGCCCCTGTCGGGCCTCGTGCCCCGGGAGATCGATGTCCTGCGGCTCGTCGCCGAGGGGTTGGACACCGGTGAGATCGCGAGCAAGCTCTCCTACTCCGAACGCACCGTCAAGAACGTGATGCATGGTCTGACCACCCGGTTGCATCTGCGCAACCGGGCGCATGCCGTGGCCTATGCCCTTCGGGAAGGCTACATCTGATCGAACAGGCAGGCGCACCTGGCCGGTCGGGCAGCGCGCTCTGCCCCCGGGACGTCCCCGGCGTGCCTGCGGGGACGGGCACCGCCCGGGGCACGATCGGCGGACGGACAGACGGCGGGGCGGACGGCACGGGAGCACGACGGTGATCCACGAGGTGGACGAGGTCCTCAAGGGGCTGATCGGGGGCGGCGCCCTGGCCGGCTCCGGCATCGACGTCTCCTTCGAGGCCCCGACCCGGGACTGGGCGGCCCGGCGCAACGCGCCCACCGTCAACACGTATCTGTACGACATCCGTGAGGACGTCTCCCGGCGGCAGCGGGGTCACATGCCCGTGCGCGACGAGCGCGACATCGTCGTACGCCGTCGTCAGCCGCCGCGCTGGTTCCGGCTGTCGTACCTGGTGACGGCCTGGACCAAGCAGCCGCAGGACGAACACCGGCTGCTCTCCGCGGTGCTGGCCACGCTGCTGCCGCGCGAGCTGCTGCCCCCGCACGAACTGCCGGGCGCCCTGGGCGCGCTGGGGCTGTCGGTGCCGCTCACGGTGGCGGGACTGCACACCGAGTCACGTTCCCTCGCGGAGATCTGGTCCGCGCTGGGCGGTGAACTGAAGCCGTCCCTCGACCTCGTGGTGACGGCGCCCTTCCCGGCCTTCCCCGAGTACGACGCAGGTCCCCCGGTCACGGAGGGCGCGGCCGTCCGCGTACGCGCCATGGACGGCTCGGCCGACTCACCCCAGCGGCGGCACCTGCCGCGGCACCTGTCCCCGGCCCCCGCGTCCGGCACCGGCCCCGGGACCCCGGCGGAGCGTGGCGAGTGAGCACGCACGCCCCGGCGGAAACCGACGGGGGAACGCTCCCCGCCGGGCCGCCCCACCCCCGCGCACCCGGACGCGCCGGCCCCGACCCCGGACGCGCCGGGCCTGAGCGCGATCCCGGGCACGCCACACCCGGGTCCGGCCCCCGGCACCCCGGCCACGAACCCGCCCCCGGACACACCGGCCACGAGCCCGCCCCCGGCTACGCCGAGACCGAGCCCGACCCCCGGCACTCCGGCCTCGAACCCGCCCCCGGTGCACCCGGATACGCCGTCCCCGCCGCACCCCGGAGCGGTGTGCCGGACGACCCCCTCCTCCTCCGGCTGGGCCGGCTGCGCGAGCGGGTCTCGCGTGTGGTGGACCGGAGGGCCGCCGTCGACCCCACCGCCGCCGATCCGCTGCGCGGGCTCTACCTCTCCGAGGAGGCCGTACGGCATCTGCTGGTCCCCGTGCCGCCCGATCCGGAGGGGCCCGGGGCGGCGTACGACGGGCCGGAGGACCGGCTGGCGCGGCTGGCCGGGCGGCTCGGGCTCACCGAGCTGGACACGAGGATCCTGCTCATCGCGCTCGCCCCGGACGTGGACCGCTCCTTCGAACCGCTGTACGGGTATCTGAACGACGACGTGAGTCGGCGCCGCGCGAGCGTGGGGCTCGCGCTCGATCTGTGCGGGGTGCCGGTGCACGACGCCGGGGGGCGGGCCCGGTTCCATCCGTCGGCGCCGCTCGGCGCGCTCGGGCTGCTGACCGTCGAGGACCCCGAACGCCCCTTCCTCAGCCGGGCGTTGGCCGTACCGGACCGGCTCGTCGCCCATCTGCTCGGCGACGACACGCCGGACCCCGCGCTCGCCGGTCATGTCCGTCCGTTGACGCCGCCGGCGAAGTCACTCGCGCCCGGCGGCGAGTTCACCGCCAAGCTGGCCGCCCGGCTGGCCGCCGGCCCCCTCGCCGTCCATCTGCGGGAGCACCGCGAGGGTGACGGGCTCCTGTGCGCCGCGGCCGCCCTGCGCGCGGCGGGTCTGGCCGCCCTGCACCTCACCCCTCCCCCGGAGGCCGCCCAGGACAGCGATCCGTGGTCCGGCCTCCTCCCCCGGCTGCTGCGCGAGGCCCGGCTGAGCGGGCGCGCGATCGTCGTCTCACCCCTGCCGGAACGGCCGGGCCCACTGCTGCGGGCGCTGACGCCGGCCGATGTGCCGGTGGTGTTCGTCGACCCCCGGCCGTACGACCCGCAGTGGGCGGACAGCGACCCGCTGGTCCTCGACGCGCCCCGCCCGTACGCGGCCGCCGTGGACGCCTGGTCGGCCGCGCTCGGCATCGGGGCGGAGGGGCCGGGGTTCGACCTGGCCGCGACCGTGGCCCCCTACCGGCTGGGCGGTGACCGGATCGAGCGGGCGGCCGGTGCGGCCCGGGACCTCGCCGCGTTCGACGGCACGGAGGTGACCGCCGCCCATCTGCGGCTCGCGGCCCGGCAGCAGTCGGCGTCCGGTCTGGAGCGGCACGCCCGCCGGATCCGCCCCGACGTCGGCTGGGGCGACCTCGTCCTGCCGGAGCGGCCCCTCGCCCGGCTGAGGGAGTTCGCGTTGCGGGCCCGGCACCGCGACCGGGTGCTCGGCGACTGGCGGCTGAGCGCCGGCGGCGGCCGGGGCCACGGGGTGCTGGGGCTCTTCGCGGGCGAGTCCGGCACCGGCAAGACGCTGTCGGCGGAGGTCGTCGCCGCGGATCTCGGCCTGGACCTCTATGTCGTCCAGCTGTCCTCGGTCGTCGACAAGTTCGTGGGCGAGACGGAGAAGAACCTCGAACGGATCTTCACGGAGGCCGATCGCACCGACGCCGTGCTGCTCTTCGACGAGGCGGACGCCGTGTTCGGGAAGCGCTCGGAGGTCAAGGACTCGCACGACAAGTACGCCAACATGGAGAGCGCCTACCTGCTGCAGCGGCTGGAGGCCTTCGACGGCATCGCGCTGCTCACCACGAACCTCCGGGCCAACATCGACGAGGCGTTCACCCGGCGGCTGGACATGGTGGTCGACTTCCCGTTCCCGGACGCCGGCCAGCGGCTGGCCCTGTGGCGGCACAGTCTCGCCTCGGTGCCGTGCGCCGATGACACCGACCCGGGCGGGGTGGCCCGTGACTTCGAGCTGGCCGGCGGTTCCATCCGCAGTGCGGTGGTCACCGCCGCGTACGCGGCGGCGGGGCGCGGCGACCGGGTCACCTCGGCCGACCTGCGGGAGGGCGCGGAGCGCGAGTACCGCAAGGCCGGCCGGCTGGTGCCGGGCGAGGGCGGCTGGTAGCCACCGGCCGACCGGGCCGCCCTCGGGGGGAACGGGCCCGGTCGGCCAAGGGCGCCGGCTCAGACCGTGAAGCGGACGGCCTCCAGCCAGATGTCGTTGCGGAGTGTGCCGCCGAAGGTCCAGCGGTCCCCCTCGTTCGGTTTGTCGCAGGTCATGCCCTGCCAGCCGTCGTTGCGGAGGTGGACGGCCTGGCAGACCGGCCGGCCGCCGTCGTCGACGTTGAGGGTGAAGCCCAGCATGGCCGGGGCGTCCTTCCTGCTGTCACCGACGTAGTTGTCGCTGCCGTCGGGCGCGTCGGACCACGGCTCGACGTAGTGGCCCTGGCCGTTGGTGGACTGGGGGTTGTGGACGAAGGCGGCGCTCGCCGTGCCGCCCACGCCGAACACGGCGATGTTCAGGGCCGTGAGCGGCCGGTTCTGGCCCACCGTGCCGGCCATGTCGCCGTCGCACTCCGGTGCCGTCCAGCCCTTGCCCGCCACGAAGGCCCGGTAGCAGATGTGCTTGCCGCCCGGATCGGTCGCCGCCAGCTTGCGGACCGCGGTGGCGGCGGTCGGCTTCGGGGCCTTCTTCTTCTCCTCGGAGCCGCCGCCCGAGCCGCCACCACTGCCGCCGCCGCCATCGCCGCTGCCGCTCTCCGGCTCCGAGGTCTGCGCGGGCGCGGCGGGAGCGGAGGGGGTGGGCGGCGACGGAGGGGGCGAGACCGGCGCCTGCGGGCTGGGCGGCACCGTGGCGACGGCGGCCTTGTCGAGTTTCTCCGTGGCGGTGCTGCGGACCTGGGGCTTGTGCGTGATCCACAGCATGACGAACGTGATCGCCAGCGCGAGGAAAAGACCCAGGAACGTCGCGAGCCAGCCCGGCAGGAAGCCCCGCTGCACGAACGTGCCCTCGACATCCAGCGGCACCGCACCCGACCGCTTCACGGCGAAGGTGTACGGCCGCTCCTCCTTCGACCCGAACCAGATGACCTGCCGCGGCTTCAACGTCGCCCTCACGAACGCCGCACGCCCCGGCTCGATCTGCACGTTGCCCGGGTGGATGTCGTACGACAGCTGATCACCCGTG
>NZ_JBWKAJ010000009.1:306294-357966 GCF_056437585.1 Streptomyces sp. NPDC042364
CCCCGTCGTCCCCGGATACAACCGCAACGACTGCGGCTCCACCGTCACCCACGGCGCGATGTCACCCACCGGCTCGAAACGGTACTCATCCACCACGTCACCGGTGTTGCGCAACCTCAGACGCACGGTGGTCGTGGCACCCGGGTCCACGGTCGCGGACGGGGGTTCGAGGGAAGTCCACAGGCTCACCACCTGGACGCTAGCCATGGGGCGTCCGCCGGGCAGGTGGCTCCCGGGCACGGTTCGTTCCCCAACGGGCCCGGGGCGGTGCCCCTTTGGTCGTCATGGGTCACGGCGATGTCGTCATGGGTCACGGCGATCCGGGACCGGACCCGGCCGGGGAGGGCGCGAAGGTGCTCGCGGGGGTGTTGCGGGGGGTCTGGGACGTCCGGAAGACGAGGCCCGGCCCGTGCTTCCTGCTCAGCACCTCCGTGACGTGGTGGTTCATCCGCTCGATCTCGTCGTCCCGGGAGTAGACCCTGACCAGCGCCTTCCGCTGCTCCAGGTCGACCTGGCGCTGCATCTGCTCCCACTCCTTGCGCGCCGTCTCGTCGGTGCCGTCGACGGGCGCCTTGGGCACGCTGTCGAACTCGTCCTGGCTGCGGACGAGGAAGGAGTCGACGGGGACGAGGACATGGTCGGAGCCGCCCGGGCCGGGTACCGCCCGGTACACGACGATGTTGAGACCGTCGACCTGGCCGGCCGCGATCCGCGCCCTGAGCCGCGGCCACTCGATCGTGGTGAGCACGCTCTTCTGGGTGGTGCCGTCCAGGACATGGGCGGTGACCCAGCCCTTCAGCCCCTCCACGTACGTCTGCGAGAGCAGCCGCCACAGTTCGCCGAGGGCCGGTGAGGCGCTCCAGCTCGGCAGGCCGAAGAGGAGGCCGTCGAAGATGCGTCCCTGGATGGAGGCCTCCAGGACGGTGCCGCGGCCCACGCTGACGTCCTCGGTGGCCTGCGCCGAGCCCATCTTCGACCAGAGCTGGCCGCGTTGCGCCGACTCGTCGGCGTGCCGCTGCAGGATGTCGAAGAAGCCCTGCTTGGTCTGGTTCTGTTTGTACCAGGAGTACTGGATCTTGTTGCCCTGCACCGTCGGGTGCTGGAACCCCGCGATGACGGCGCCGATGGCCGCGTGGTCGACGGGGTTCGTCTCGTCGGTGTCGGCCTTCTCCAGGTCCCGTTCGATGTTGGCGAGGAAGGCGGTGACGCCCTGCTTGAAGGAGTCCATGTCGGCGAGGGCGCGGATTTCGTTGATCCGCGCCCACAGCTGCTGCTTGTCCTGGATGAACCGGATCCTGCGGGCGTCGGCCGGTGTCATCGACTTCGCGGAACCCGACGACATGTCGGAGCCCTGGGAGGACGGCCGGGCCGGCGACCCTTCCCTGCCCGCCCGCTGCACCACCGGGCCGGTCCCCTGGCGCATCGCCTTGGCGGTGGCCGCGTTGCCCGCCGACTGCTGGAGGGCCGCCATCGGCGGGACCGGTGACGCGGTGAGCGGGGCCCGGGGCCCGGGCGTTCGCGGCTGCCGCCCTGTGTCGCGGTCCTGGTGTGCGCGCATACTGCTGTCCCCCGGAGAAGAGGCCGACCGGTCGGGTCAGGCGCTGGTGTCCATGCGGTCGTCGGGCTCCGGCTCGCGGTCGCTGGAGCTGGCCGGTGAGTCGGAGTCGGTGTTGTAGTCCCAGGTCACCCCGGTGGGCACCTGCGTCGTCTCCCCGTCGTGTTCCTCGCAGCGCAGCTGGAGCGTGGCGAACGTGCCGCTCACGGTGGTGTCGATCCGCTTCGCCAGCTGCCGCGCCTTGTCCACGCTGAAGTCCGCGATGTCGGTGTTGGCGGCGCCGCTCACCCACGCCGGTCCGGGCCGGATCGCCGAGCCCGCGTACAGCTCGATGAAGCAGCTGACGCAGGGGCGCTTCACACCGGCGATGTGGTCGTTCGAGATGCTGCCCGGCGCGGCGGCGCCGATGATGGTGCGCTCGGCGTGCTTGCCGTCCTTGGTCGGCACCGGCACGGTCATCGGCCCGGTGAGCGCCTGGAGGACGTCCCAGAACTCCTCCGGCGCCTTCTCGGCCTCCATGGCGAGCAGGCCCTTCAGCTTCTTCACATGCCGGGTC
The DNA here is from genome assembly GCF_056437585.1 of Streptomyces sp. NPDC042364. Taxonomy (NCBI): domain Bacteria; kingdom Bacillati; phylum Actinomycetota; class Actinomycetes; order Kitasatosporales; family Streptomycetaceae; genus Streptomyces; species Streptomyces sp. NPDC042364. The sequence continues at coordinate 308,406 of NZ_JBWKAJ010000009.1, forward strand.
TCGCGGTCGGTCTCCCCCACGACCTTCTCGAGCAACTCGACGATGTACTCCTTGGCGGCCCTCGTGCCGGCGCCCTCGCGCAGCACGTTGTTGACCTTGGTGCGGTTGGTGGAGACGAACAGCTTGAAGGCGGCCTCCACGTCCGGGGTGGCCTCGGTCACCTCCATGCCCGCCTGGACCTCCTCGGGCCGTTCGTTCTTCTGCAGCATGGCCCTGTTGACGACGGTGGAGATCCAGCGCAGCACCTGCTTGGTGCGTTCACCCTCGTAGCTGCGGGACCCGACGGCCTGGTCCGAGGCGAGGTACATCTGCCCCTTCTTGTTGGCCTTCGCGGCGGCCGTCTTCTGTTCGTCGGTGGCCTGGGACCGGTCCACCTTGTGCAGCGTCAGGCTCTGGTTCGCGCCGTGGGCCTCCCAGCCGAGGGCGATCAGCTCCTGCTTCAGCACATCGGAGGGGCTGGTCGCCGCGCCCTTCGCGCCGGCCCGCCCCTTGGCCTTGGTGACCCGGCCCCCGCCGGTCCTGGAGGAAGAACCGGCGGCCGGCGACCGCTGCACGGCCGGCCGGCCCGCGTCCCCGCCGTCCCGCCGCACGAGGTCGGTCTCGGCGGCGGACCGCTGCACGGGCGCCGGCCCGCTCATCGCCTCCCGCGAGGCCTCCCGCGCCTCGACCTCGGCCCAGTCGCCGGGGTCGGAGATCATCAGGCCGTCGCCGTTGTCCTTGCCGGGGACGGGCCCGCGCTTCTGCTGGCGGATGTGGTGCAGTTCCTCGGCGAGGACCGTCTTGTCGCCGCCGTCCCACACGACGTGCGGGTACGAGGCGTACGCCTGCGCGTCGATCTGCGCGGCGGAGTCCAGGGCCGCCGCGTCGGTGTGGAGGCGGACATCGGTGAAGTCCTCGCCGCCGAACCGGCCCTGCATCTCGTTCAGCAGCGGGTCGTCCATCCGCTGTCCCGGTGAGCGCAGCACCTCGTGCACCGTCGACCGCTGCACCGACGGGCCGTGCCCGCAGTGGGCGTCGTGCTCGTGCCGCTGCTCCTCGACCGCCCGGGCCACGGCCGCGTTCCCCGCGGCCCGCTGCAACGCGAGGAGTCCCGGGGCGGGGCCCGGCGCGGGCGTACGGCCCGCGGCCGCCCGCCCGCGGGGCTGGTCGGTCTCCTTGTCCTGCGCGCGCACGGGGCTCCCTCGACGGCATGGGCACGTACCGGACGTACGTGCTCCCAGGGCTACCGGAGGCCGGCCCGGCCGCGGGAGAGCCGCGAGGGCAGTCGCGCGGGCAGACGGGGTGGGCGGACGGTCACCCAGGCACGGCGGGATGCCCCTGCGGGCAACGGGAATGCCCCCGGACAGGCACCGGAGGACGTTTCGGGTGACGCGCTTCGCGCGTGAGGGTGACAGACGAACTGTCTCGTACCCCGAGGAGAGCAGAGCATGCCGTCCTACCTGTCGCCCGGCGTCTACGTCGAGGAGGTGGCCAGCGGCTCGCGCCCCATCGAGGGGGTGGGCACCTCGGTGGCGGCCTTCGTCGGCCTGGCCCCGACCGGCCCGCTGAACGAGCCGACGCTGGTGACCAACTGGTCCCAGTACGTCGCCGCCTTCGGTGAGTTCACCGACGGGTACTACCTGGCGCACTCGGTGTACGGGTTCTTCAACAACGGCGGCAGCGCCGCGTACGTCGTCCGTGTCGGCGGCACGGACGGTGCGGCGGCCGGGAGCGGCAACCCGGCCGCCGTCACCGGTTCCGCCGCTCCGGCGGCCCTCCCGCCGGGCGAGCCGCAGCGGCTGGGCACCTTCACCGTGGCCGCCATCGCGGGCGGTTCGCTGAGCGTCGAGGTCACCGACCCGGAGGGCGAGGGCCCGGCGGAGCGGTTCCGGCTGGTCGTCAAGGACGGCGACAAGGCCGTGGAGACCTTCGACGTGACGGCCAAGAAGGGCGGCCGGAACTACGTCGTCACCCAGGTCAAGGAGCGCTCGAAGCTCATCGCGCTCCAGGAGGCGGCGCCCGCCGCGCAGCTCGTACGCCCCGACAACCAGACCGTGGCGCTGGCGGCACCCGCGGCCCCCGCCCCGGCGCCCGCCGCCGGCGGGGCGGACGAGACGCACCCCGGCCCGCGCGAGTACCTGGGGGACTCCGCCGACCGCACCGGCTTCGGGGGCCTGGAGGCGGTCGACGAGATCTCCATGGTGGCCGTGCCCGACCTGATGGCCGCCTACCAGCGCGGCGCGATCGACCTGGAGGCCGTCAAGGCGGTCCAGCTGGGCCTCATCGCGCACTGCGAGCTGATGGGCGACCGGGTCGCCGTCATCGACCCGCCGCCCGGCCTCAACGCCCGGCAGATCCGGGTCTGGCGCCAGGAGACCGCCGGGTACGACTCGAAGTACGCGGCCCTCTACTACCCGTGGATCAAGGTCTTCGACCCGGCCGGCGGGCAGTCCCGCCTGGTGCCGCCGAGCGGCCACGTCTCCGGTGTCTGGGCCCGCAACGACTTCGAGCGCGGGGTGCACAAGGCGCCCGCCAACGAGGTCGTCCGCGGAGCCGTGGACCTCGAACTCCAGATCACCCGCGGTGAGCAGGACCTCCTCAACCCGATCGGCGTCAACTGCATCCGGGCCTTCCCCGGCCGCGGCATCCGCGTCTGGGGCGCCCGCACGATGTCCTCCGACCCGGCCTGGCGCTATCTGAACATCCGCCGGTACTTCAACTACCTGGAGGAGTCGATCCTGATCGGCACCCAGTGGGTGGTGTTCGAGCCGAACGACCACGCCCTGTGGGCCCGGATCCGGCGGAACGTCTCGGCGTTCCTCGTCAACGAGTGGCGCGGCGGCGCCCTCTTCGGCCAGCGGCCCGAGGAGGCGTTCTACGTCAAGTGCGACGAGGAGACCAACCCGCCGGAGTCCGTCGACCTCGGCCGGGTCGTCTGCGAGATCGGCATCGCCCCGGTCAAGCCCGCCGAGTTCGTGATCTTCCGGCTGGCCCAGTTCTCCAGCGGCAGCGGGGAGCTGGAGGAGTAGGCACCCCTTCCGCCGCGGCCCCTCCCGGCGACTCCCCGGACGACTCCCCCGACGACTCCTCAGAAGGACAGCTAACCCATGAGTCTCATGCAGGCCGACAGCCTGACGTCACACAACTTCGGCCTCCAGATCGACGGGGTGATGGTCGAGTACCTCGCCGAGGTCAGCGGCCTCTCCCTGGAGCAGGACGTCATCACCTACCAGCAGAACTCCGCGCAGGGCCGCCCCGAGGTCAACCTCCTGCCGGGTGTGCAGCGCAGCGGGCAGTGCACCGTCGTACGCGGCATGACGCAGTCCGCCTCGTTCACGCAGTGGATCAACGACTCGATCGCCGGTCAGATGGGCTCGGCCCGCAAGAACGCGTCGATCATCATGATGGACTTCCAGAACAACCCGGTGAAGCGCTACAACATGCGCAACGCCTGGTGCAGCAAGGTCGACGCGAGCACCCTCAAGGCCGGCGAGGCGTCCGCGCTCACCGAGACCGTGACCATCGTCTTCGAAGAACTGGTCATCGAGTAATGCGGCGTACGGCAGGACGCACGGCCCTGGGGGCGCCCGCGGCGGGTACGGCCGTGGCAGGTACGCCCGCGGGGCCGGGGGCCGGGCCGGCGGCCGTGGTGAACGCCCCCGCCCCGGTGCCCGCTCCGGAACCGGTGCCGGTGCGGCAGCAGCTGCGGACGGAGTTCCCCTTCGAGCTGCCGCGCGGCTACGTCGACGAGGCGGGGACGGTCCACCGGGACGGCGTGATGCGTCTCGCCACCGCCCGGGACGAGCTGATCCCGCTGCGCGACGTCCGCGTCCAGGAGAACCCGGCGTACCTGTCGGTGGTGCTGCTGGGCCGGGTCATCACCCGGCTCGGCACGCTGCCGATGGTGCACGACGGGATCGTGGAGAACATGTTCGCCTCCGACCTGGCGTTCCTCCAGGACTTCTACCGCCAGGTCAACGCCGAGGGCCACACCCGCGCCGCCGTGGAGTGCCCGCACTGCTCCGAGCCCTTCGAGGTCGAGCTCGGCGGGAGCCGCCTGGGGGAATCGTGACGTACGCGACCGACCGGCTGCACGAGGAGATCGCGTACGTCGCCTACCACTTCCACTGGAGCCTGGAGGAGATCCTGGACCTCGAACACCCCGACCGCCGCCGTTTCACGGAACAGATCGCGTCCCTGGTGACCAGGGGCGGGGCGGAGGTCTGAGCGGTGGGCTTCTTCGACCGCTTCAGGGGCGGTTCCGGCTCGGCGGGGCAGGGCTCGGCGGGGCAGGGCTCGGCGGGGCGGGGCTCTGCGGGGCAGGGCTCTGCGGGGCAGGGCTCTGCGGCGCAGGGTGCCGCGGGGCGGGGCTCTGCGGGGCAGGGCTCTGCGGGGCAGGGCTCTGCGAGGCGGGGCTCTGCGAGGCGGGGCTCTGCGAGGCGGGGCTCTGCGGGGCAGGGCTCTGCGGGGCGTGGGGCTGATGCCGGGGGGAGTCCGGGTGCGGTGGGGGGACCGGCGGGACCGGCACCCACCGGCGGCGCGACGCCCGCGGGGAACTCGGTTGCCCGGGCGGCTGATGCGTCCGGGCACGACGCGGTGGCCGGCTGGGTGCGGCTGGCTCCGATCCAGCGGGCCGCCGTGCGGAGCGCGGCCGTTGCCGACGCCGGGTTCGGCGGGCGGCTGACGACCTGGCAGAACCCTTCCTTCACCGGGTCGCTGTCACACGCCGTCCTGCCCGACGCACCGGGCGGGCTGGTCAGGGACGTCCTGACGGCCTCGGCACGGCCCACGGCCGGGCTCGAACTGCCCTCGCTGACGCTGCCGGTGGCGACGACGGCCGAGGCCGAGCCGACGGGCCACCGGACGGGCCTCGGCACATCCGGCGGCGTGGCGTACGCCGACACGCTCGGTGACACGCCTGGCGACCTGCGGCCGGCTGAGGGCGGGGGGCAGGCCGGAGCTGTGCGGTCGGGCGGCGACGGTCGGCCCGTACAGCGCGCGGACGGTACGCACCCCGTTCGGGCGTCCCGCCCGGCGGGGCCCCGGGTGACCCCGGTGAGTCCGGCGGCCCGGCCCCGCCCGGACCGGCCGCCCCTGCTGACCAAGGGCCCCGCCGCACCTGCCGTACAGCGGCGCACGCTTCCGGCGGTACGCGGCCGGGGACCCAGCTCCGGTGGGGCAACGGGCGGCTCCGTCGCCGCGGGCGTTCCGGGCGGGGGCTCGACGACGGCCGGCGCTGCGGAGCACGGCGCCACGGCGGGTACTCCGGGGCACGGCGGCGCGGCGGACGGTCCGGCCCGCGGCTCGACGACGAGTGTTCCCGGCAGCGGCTTCGACGACTCGTCCGGGGCACCGACCGGCGGCGGCTCGCTGTCGCCGGGCGGCTCGGCCGCTACGGCGTCGGGAGGCGGTACGGCGGCGACTGGCGGTCCGACGGCGACGGCCGGCGGCGCTGCTGCGGGGGGTAGTGGTGCGGCTGGGGGTGGTGGTGCGGCGGGGCGCATCGGTGTCCAGCGCGCGACCGTCGGCCCCGGTGGTGCGGTGGTAGGCCCCGGTGGCCCGGCCGCCGATCCGGGAGGGCCTGCCCACGCCGGTGTCGACGGCACGGTGGCCACCGTCCCCGGCCGCGGGACGACCGGCCCCGGTGGACCCGTCGCCGAGGTCAGCCGTACGGGGACCACGGTGCAGCGGGCGACGAGCGACCCCACTCGTACGCCGGCCGGCCCCGGCGGTGCGCGCACGGAGCGGAGCCGCGCGGCAGGAGAGGGACGCGGGTCGACGGAACCCCGGCTCGATGACGGCATGGCCGGCGGGCCCAACCTGGGCGCGCCGCTCCCGACCGACTCGTACGCGGCTCCGAGGGGCGGCCCCAGCAGGACGGCGGCCGGCCCCGGCCACCGGGTGGCCGACGTCCAGCGGGCACCGGACCACCCCACCGGCACACCGGCCACCGCCACCAACACGGCCAACGGCACTGGCACTGGCACTGGCACTGGCACTGGCACTGGCACTGGCACTGGCACTGGCACGAGCGTGCCGGTCCCTGGCGCCGCGGCGAAGGGGCCCGTCGGCGGACGGCTCGACGTCCAGCGGAGCGCGGCCACCGGGAGGCCCATGCCGGCCGACCCGTCCGGAGCGCTGCCCCGCCCTGCCCGAACGGCGACCGGCCCCACCCACTCGGCGACCGGCTCCGCCACACCGGCAGCCGCCCTCAGCAGCACGTCGACCAGTCCCGCCCCCACCTCGACCGGCCCGACCGGCACCCCTGCCAGTCCCACCACTCCCCGGGCCGGTGCCGGCAACCCATCGCCCGCCCAGGGCAGTTCGGCGACGACCGCCCCGTACGGCCCGGCGGCCGCAACCGCCCCGCGTGGAACGGCGACCCCGACCAGCTCGGACCGGGCGGTGGGCACCCCGCTTCCGCACGTCCCGCGAACCACGCAGTCCCCACTCGGCGTCCAGCGGTCGGCCATCGCCCCGGACCGCACCCCTCCCACCCCTGCCATCCCTGCCACCCCTGCCATCCCTGCCACCCCTGCCGCCACGACGGCCGCGACGGCCGCGACGGCCGCAGGGACAGCCGTTCCCGACCCTGCCGGGCAGGCGCGGCGCCCCGAGGCCGACGCGGCTCCCCGAACCCGAACTGCGGCGAACCCGACCGCCGGGAGCACCGGGCGTCCCGACGCGGCACCCCCCACCGCGGCCACGCCGACCGACCCCACCGCTGCCGGCCACGCTCGCACCAGCACCACAGCCACGCCGACGAGCGGTTCACCCGCCCTCGTCCCTGCCACCGCACCGGCGCGCCCCCGTGCCACCGCCGCCGGACCCGACAGCCCCGTGCCGAACATCCAGAGGTCCGTACCCCGGCCCGGCGGCACCCCCACGCCCCTCACCGGCCTGGGCGCCCCGACGCCGACCGAGGCCCCCGGCCCGACTGCCTCTGGCACCCCGCCCCTCCCGGCGCCACGCCCGCTGCAGCGGAGCACCACCGGCCGGGCCGGGCGCATGGGTCTGGGCGCCCCGACCTCCGTCAACGTGCCGTCGCCCGACGCCCCGACCACACCCAGGACACCCACCCCCGAGCCGACCACGACCTCACGGATGGTCCCAACCCTCGCCACCGCACCCGCACCCGCACCCGGCAGCACCACCGGAACACCCCCGAGCGCGTCCTCCTCCCCCACGGTCCCTGATCACTCACCGGCACCCATGCCGCCCACTCCCACCTCCACCTCCACCCCCGCACCCGCACCCGCACCCGCACCCGCACCCGCACCCGCACCCGCACCCAGGGCAACAAGCACTCCCGGCCCCGCCCCACGGCCCCACCCCCCGGTCCAACGGGCGACCCCACCATCCCCGCCCCCGGTCCGTCCTCTGGCCCCCACCCGAGCCCTCACCCCGTCCAAGCCCCCCGCGGCACCCCCCGCCGTCCAGCGCCGGGCGACCCCCGTCGCCGTTCCCCTGCGTCAGCCCACCCCGACATACGGCACCTCCTCGCCGTCGTCCCCTGCGGTCGCCCCTGCCGTCCAACGCCTCTCCGCCGACGGGTCCGCGCGGCCCCGCACCACCACTCCGCTCCCGGGCAGCCCTCCGGCACCCCCTCGCCCACCGTCACGGCCGAGCGCGCGCCCCACCCCGCCGGTCGTCCAGCGAAGCCCCCTCGGGCCCCACACCCCCGCACCCCCCACCACCCCAGCGCCCGCCACCCAAACGCCCACGCCCACGCCCACGCCCGTCCAGCGCAACCCCCTGCACCCCACCCCGGCGCGCACCACCACCGCCGTCTCCCAGGTCACCGCACACCGCGCCACCCCGGGCCCCGCCGCCACGGCCGCACCCACCACCGACGCCGCCGCCGCGGCCTCCGACGCCCCACCCGAGTACGTCGCGATCCCCAAGGGACAGTTCGATCCCCGGTCGCTGAGCGACTTCCAGCTGGACGAGCTGACGCACCGGCTGATCGGCCGGATCACCCGGCTCGTCCGTACCGAACTCCGCCTCGACCGCGAACGGGTCGGCAGACTCCGCGACCCCCGCCACTGATCGACCACGACCCCGGCGCGCCCACGCATCCCGCGCCACGCACGACCCCGACCCAAGCCCCAGAAAGGCCGCCCCGATGTCCCGCGATCTCGACCCGGGCTCCACCATCTTCTTCACCCTGACCATCGACGGCGAGAGCCTCGGGTACTTCAACGGGTGCGAGGGACTCTCGTCGACGGTCGAGATCGAGCACCGCCAGGAGGGCGGGAACAACGGGTTCGTGTGGCAGCTGCCGTCCCGTGTCACCTTCTCCACCATCCGGCTGACCAGGCCGCTGACTCCGGACACGGCGAAGGTCGCGGCGTGGATCTCGTCCGTCGCCACGGGGGTGAAGCGGCCGACGGCGCAGATCGCCGCGCTGCGCGCCGACGGGTCGGAGGTGGCGCACTGGGGGCTGATCGACGTGCTGCCGGTGAGCTGGCAGGGCCCCACCCTGGACCCGGCCAACCCGAGCGTCGCCACGGAGGTCCTGGAGATCACCCACCACGGGTTCACGGACTGAGGGGGCGGGACAGGACATGGCCAAGGGCACCAAGAGCGGCGCCGGCAAGAGCCTCGTGCGCGCCACGCTCGCCATCCACGAGCCGCCGGTCGGCAACAGCACGAGCAAGGGCGCGCTGATCGAGACGTTCGGCTTCGACTTCAACCCGGCGCAGTTGCAGCTGAGCCGGCGCGCCCAGTGGAAGGTGACGCCGACGGCGGCGGTGCGCGACGGCTCCGTGCCCGAGTTCATGGGGCCGGAGCCTCGTGAGATGACCGTCGAGATCTTCCTGGACTCCTCCGCCAGGCCGGGCGCCAACACCGTGCTGAAGAAGGTGGAGTCGCTGATGGGGTGCTGTGAGGTGACGTCGAAGAGCATCGCCGCGAAGCAGCCCTCGCCGCCGTGGGTGGAGTTCCAGTGGGGGGCGTTCTCGACGGCCCGGTTCACGGCGTACGTCAGCTCCGTGGACGCCACGTACTCCCTGTTCGGCACGACGGGGGTGCCGATCCGGGCCACGTGTCAGGTCCGGTTGCACGAGATCCCCACCAAGACCAAGGGCCAGAACCCGACCTCGGGCGCGCTGACCGCGCAGAGCGTGCACCGGGTGGTGGCGGGCGACTCGCTGCAGTCGCTGGCGTGGCGGGAGTACGGGAACGCGGCGGCGTGGCGGGCGATCGCCGAGGCCAACGGCATCGACGACCCGACGCGGCTGACCACGGGCGTCGTCCTCGTCCTCCCGGCCGCCGAGGAGGTGGGTCGCTGATGGTCAAGCCGTCCCACTCCAACGTCATCCACGTCACCATCGACGGCAGCAGGCTGCCGACCGAGTACGCCGACCTGCTCGTCGGCGGCTGGGTCGATCTGGGGGCGGGGGTGCCTGGCGCGTTCCGGCTGACGTTCCGCGACCCGCACGGGCTGCTGCTGGGCAAGCTGAACATCAGGTTCGGCTCGCTGGTGGTCATCGCGTCCGTCGCCGACGGCAAGGGCGCGGGCTCCCCGCTGCTCACCGGCGAGGTCACCGGAATGGAGACCGACTACGACGGCACCGGCACCTTCACCGTCGTCCGCGGCTACGACCCCGGACACCGGCTGATGCGGGTGCGCAGGGTGGCCGCCTACCGCAACCAGACGGCCGCCGACATCGCCCGCAAGCTGGCATCGACGAACGGCATCCCGGTCGGGCGGGTCCAGAGCACCAAGACGGTGTACGAGTTCATCAGCCAGTCGAACGTGACGGACTGGGACTTCCTGTCCCGGCTCGCCGACGAGAACGAGATGGTGATGTCGCTGGACGCCCGGGGGAAGTTCCAGTTCGTCAGGCCGAAGCCGGCGTCGGGGGCGCCCGCGACGAGCACTCCAGGCGAGAAGAGCCCCTTCGTGTTCCAGGCCGGCGTCGACGTGCTGCGCTGCCGGGCCGCCGTGACCGCCGCCGACCAGGTCGACAAGGTCGAGGCGCGGGGCTGGAACGTGACCACGAAGAAGAAGCTCACGGCGACGACGAGGGCGAGCACCAGCCCAGGTGTCGACATCGGCACCACCCCGCAGAAGGCCGCCAATCCGTTCAAGGCGGCGAAGCTGGTCGAGACCGACCAGCCGTACGACCGGCAGAACGAGGTCACGCACGCGGCGGGCTCCCTCGCCGACGACATCACCTCCGCGTTCGCCGAACTGGAGGTGACGGTGCGCGGCAACCCCGAGCTGCGCCCCGGGGTGCCGATCACGCTCACCGACGTGGGCGCCCCGTTCGAGGGCAAGTACACCTGCACCGCCGTACGGCACACGTTCGGCGACGGCAGCCACTACGAGACGTTCGTGACGGTCAGCGGCCGCCAGTGGCGTTCCCTGTTCGGTCTGACCTCCGGAGGGTCCGCGGCGGCCCCGAGACTGCCCAGTGTGGCCAACGCGCTGGTCACCGATGTGGCGGACCCGCTGAAGCAGGGACGGGTGAAGCTCCAGTTCCCGTGGCTGGACGACGCGTACGTCAGCGACTGGACGCGGACGGTGCAGCTGGGCGGCAAGGGCGGCGGAGGGATCTTCCCGCTGGACGTCGGCGACGAGGTGCTGGTCGCCTTCGACCGGGGGACGCTGGACCACCCGTTCGTCATCGGCGGGCTCTACAACGGCGTCGACAAGCCGACCCCCGTCAAGGACGTGTGGCTGCACGACCCGGTCAAGAAGAAGGCGATCCGGCACACCCTGTCCGACCGGGACGGCAACCGGGTGGACCTGCTCAGCCAGCAGACGGGCCCGCGCAAACAGGGCGTACGGCTGGCCACCGGCAACGACCGGCTGATCGTCCACCTGGACCGTACGAAGACCGAGATCACCGTGGACAGCAAGGGCGCCGTCAGTATCAGGGGCGGCACGTCCGTCTCCGTGAACGCCGGCACGGATCTGACACTGAGCGCGCGGCGGTCCCTGACCGTCCGAAGCGGCGGCCCGCTCACTCTCCAGGGCCAGGGTCTGGTCAGTCTCCGATCGCTGACCGGCGCGGTCAACGTCTCCGCGATGGGCGCCCTCAACCTCAGCGCGACCGGCGCGACGACGCTCAACGCGGCCGGGACCGTGCAGATCAACGCCGTGGGCCAGCTGGGCATCAAGGCCGTCAAGGTCGACATATTCGGCGGGTTCTTCGTCAACACGATCAAGTACCCGTTCGGGTGAGGGCCGGGAAGCGCGCCGGGAGACCACCGCCGTCGGGCACACACCCGCCCGTCCGCCACACGAAACGCAGAGACCCACGCAGCGCGGACACAGACGCACCGCGGACACACACGCACCGCGGACACACACGCACCGCGACACACACGAAACGCGGACACACACGTACGTCAGGAAGGGAGGCCGGCCCGCAGATGGCCGAGCAGTTCGTCGGGTCCGGCTGGGCGTTCCCGCTGCGCATCGGGCCGACCGGAGGCATCGCCCTGGTCAGCGGGGAGCGCGAGATCGAGGAGGCCATCCGGCTCATCCTCGCCACCGCGCCCGGTGAGCGGCCGATGCGCCCGGAGTTCGGCTGCGCCATCCACGACCTGGTGTTCGCCCCGGTCAACGAGGCCACCGCCGGCCGTATCCAGCACGAGGTGTACGCGAGCCTCGACCGCTGGGAGCCGCGCATCGAGGTCAGCGAGGTGGAGGTGACCGCCGGCGCGGAACAGGGCGTGCTCTTCATCGACGTCCGCTACGCGATCCGCGGCACCAACAACCCGCGCAGCCTCGTCTTCCCGTTCTATGTCATCCCCTCCCACGACGAGCCGGACCTGACGTCCGGGGCTCCCGAAAGCGACCGCTGATGGCCCTGCCCTCCCCCAACCTCGACGACCGCCGCTTCCAGCAGTTCGTCGACGACGCCAAGCGCTACATCCAGCAGCGCGCCCCGGAGTGGACCGACCACAACGTCTCCGACCCCGGTGTCACCCTCGTGGAGACGGTGGCCCACATGGCCGACCAGATCGTCTACCGGCTCAACCGGGTGCCGGAGAAGAACCACCTCGCCTTCCTGGACCTGGTGGGCATCACGCTCTTCCCGCCGTCCGCCGCCCGTACGGAGGTCACGTTCTGGCTCTCCGCACCGCAGGAGGAGCCGGTCCCGGTGCCCGTCGGCACCGAGGTCGCGACCGTGCGCACCGAGAGCGAGGAGGCCGTGGTCTTCGCGACCGAGCGCGAACTGACCGTGGTGCCGTGCGCGTTGCGGCATCTCGTGGTGCAGCAGAGCGGTGAGCCGGTCGCCGACCGGACCGCCGACCTCGCGGAGGGCAAGGACCTGATGTGCTTCGCGGAGGCCCCGCGGCCCGGCGACTGCATGCTGCTCGGTCTGAGCGCCGCGATCCCGTCGTGCGCGGTCGCGCTGGAGCTGGACAGCCGCGTCGACGGCGTCGGTGTGGACCCCCGCCAGCCGCCGCTGGTGTGGGAGGCGTGGACGGAGGACGGCTGGGCCGAGTGCGAGGTCGACCGGGACGGCACGGGCGGTCTGAACCGGCCCGGCGCGGTCGTCCTGCACGTGCCCGGCGGCCACACCCTGTCCCGCACCGGCGGCCAGGAGGCAGGCTGGCTGCGCTGCCGGGTCACCGAGCCGCTGGCCGGCCAGCCCTTCTACACCACCTCCCCGACCGTGCGCGCCGCCGAGGCGTTCACCCTCGGCGGCACCACCACGGCCGTGCACGCCGAGACGGTGTACGACGAGGCGCTCGGCGAGTCCACGGGGCTGCCCGGCCAGCGGCTGCGGCTGGCCCACGCGCCCGTGGTCGGCGACACCCCGCCGGTGCTGCTGCAGACCGCCGAGCACGAGGGCTGGACCGACTGGGACGTCGTGCCCTCCTTCGCCGCGTCCACCCCGTACGACCGGCACATCACCCTCGACGCCGCCACCGGCGAGATCGCCTTCGGCCCGGCGGTCCGCGAACCCGACGGCTCCCTGCGCCAGTACGGGGCCGTGGCCCCCAAGGGCGCCGTCATCCGTGCCCGCCGCTACCGCACCGGCGGCGGCCGCGCCGGCAACGTCGCCCGGGGTGCCGTACAGGTGCTGCGCACCTCCATCCCGTACGTCTCCGAGGTCGTCAACCGGGAGGCCGCGCGCGGCGGAGTCGACGGCGAGACGGTGGAGGAGGCGAAGGTCCGGGCGCCCATCACCCTGCGCGCCCAGGAACGCGCGGTCACCCTGCGCGACTACGAGGAACTCGCGCGCCGCGCCGCCCCCGAGACGGCCCGCATCACCTGTCTGGAGGGCGAGGAGGGCGAGCACGGGGCTTACGCGGTACGGGTCCTCGTGGTCCCGCAGGCCGTGCCCGACCCCGGCGGCCGACTGCGCTTCGAGCAACTCGTCCCCGGCGACGCGCTGTTGCGCCGGATCACCCGCCACCTCGACGAACGCCGCCTGATCGGGACCCGGTTGGCCGTGGGGCCGCCGTTCTACCAGGGCGTCACGGTCGTCGCCACGCTGCACGCCTTCCGGGGCGCCGACACCGACCGGGTCCGCCGGCAGGCCCATGACGCCCTCTACCGCCACCTCGACCCCCTGACCGGCGGCGCCGACGGCCGGGGCTGGCCGTTCGGCCGTCCCGTCCAGTCCGGGGAGGTCTTCGCCGTCCTCCAACGGGTGCCCGGCGTCGAACTCGTCGACGAGGTCCGGCTCCATCCCGCGGACCCGCTGACCGGCAAACGGGGCGACCCCACCGACCGCATCGACCTCAGCCCCCCGTCCCTGGTCTTCTCGTTCGACCACCGCGTCCGGGTGATCGGGGACAAGCCGTGAGGGATCTCGACCACTGGGGCCCGCCCGGCATCGGGGCGCGGCCCCGGGAGCGGCGCGGGGCCGCGCCATGCGCGGCTCCACCCCGCGGGCGCGAGCTGCGGCTTCGGCGCCGCACCCGTCCCTGCGCCCCTTCGCCCGGGGCGGCGCGGGCGGCAGAGGCGAGAGGCGACCGCGTATGAGGGGCTCCATAGACGGCCTCGGCTCGTCCTCCCCCATCGGCCACATGCTCCCCGCCGTCTTCGCCGACGACGACCTCGCCCAGCGCTTCGTCGCGGGCCTGGACGAGGTCCTCGCCCCCATCCTGGCCGTCCTCGACAACCTGGACTCCTACTTCACGCCCGCCCTCGCCCCGGTCGACTTCACCCGGTGGCTGGCCGGCTGGGTCGGCGCCGAGACCGACGGCACGGAACCGGAGGCCCGGCTGCGCGCGGCCGTCGCGGCCGCCGCGTATCTGCACCGGGTACGGGGCACCCGCCGCGGCCTGTCCGAGGCCGTACGCCTGGTGTTCGGCGTGGAACCGGAGATCACCGAGAGCGGCGGGGCCGCCTGGGACGCCCGCCCCCTGGGCCCGGTACCCGGCGACCGCCGCCCCCATCTGCGCGTGACCCTGCGACTGCCGAACCCGACCCGCGCGGACGAGCACCGGCTGGACGCCCTCGTGGCCGCCGCCCGCCCCGCCCACATGCCCTACACGGTCCACGTGACCGCCGCCGAAAGGACGCCCGAGACATGACCAGCCAGACCCCCGACACGGACCGTGCCCGCGGCTGCGCCGAGTGCGGCACCCGCGGGGAGCCCGGCCAGTCCTTCTGCGACGCCTGCGGCGCGGTACTCGGCTGGTCCGGCACCACCGAAGGCGCCCCGGCCCACCAGGACACCGACCGCACACCCGACCGGGCCCCGGCACCGGCGGACGGCGAACACCGCACGGCGGACGGCGGACGCCCCACGGCCGACGGCGAACCGGCCTGGGACGCGTTCGCCCGCCCGGGCGCGGGCACGGGCACCGCCCGCACGGCCCACGACGTGGCGCCGGCCCCCGCCGGACCGGCCACCCGAGGCGCCCCGCAGCGCCCCGACTCCCCCCGTCCGGCCCGCACCGCAACGGCCGCGCCCACCACGGACCCGGACCCCACGGCGCCGACCACGGAACCGGGCCCCGCGCCCACCGCACCCACCGCGGCGTCAACCACCCCCGCCGCGCCCGCCCCGTCGCCCTCCGCCCCCGAACCCGGCACGCCACCCCACGACCCGCACACCGACGACTCCACCACCCCCCTGCCCGCCCCCGACTCCCCGGCGGCCCCGGCTCCTCCCCCCTCGCCCTCACCCGATCCCGCGCCCACCCCCGCCGACCGGGCCCGCTCCCTCCTCGTCCCCGTCGCCGATCCGGCGCCCCGCCCCGCGGCGGAACCGGCCGTCGCACCCGTGTTGCCGGGCCGGCCCGCCCCGCAGCGGCCCCAGGTGCGGACCCCCGGCCCGGAGACCGGCACCGAGGGCGGCGTGCCCTGCCCCTGGTGCGCGACCCCCAACCGGCCGGACCGGCACTTCTGCGGGCGGTGCGCCATGCCGATGGCGGGCCGGGCGGAGGTACCGGGCCGGCAGCCCTGGTGGCGGCGGATGCTCAACCCCGGGGGCGCTCAGGCCCCCTGGGCGGGTGACCGCCCCCGGCTGCGGCGCGGCTTCGGCCGGGTCGTGAACTGGGTCGTCGGCGCCCTGGTGCTCGCCCTGCTCGTCACCCTCGCCTTCCAGGTGGACGACGGCATCCAGGCGACCCGGGACCACTTCGCCAAGCGCGCCCCGATCGGCCCGGACCGGGTGAAGGCGTCCCGCTCGTACCCGGACCACGGCGCCCGGCTCGCCTTCGACCAGCTCAGCAACACCTGGTGGGGCCCGGGTGTCACCCAGTCCGGCGAAGGGGAGTGGCTGGAGGCCCGGTTCGACCATCCGACGCGGCTGCTGGACGTGGTCATCACACCCGGCGTCTCGACCAAGGTGGACCAGCTGTCGCAGTCGGCCCGCCCGCACCGCATCGAGGCCGTGATCACCGCCGCCGACGGCTCGAAGAGCACCAGGATCATCAACCTCGACCAGGGGGCCGGCGGCCAGCGGCGCAAGTTCCGCGTCGGCGAGGTCATCGCCGTCCGCTTCATCCTGCGCTCCGCCTACGGCGCCGACGACAAGAAGCAGGTGTCCATCGCCGAGATAGAGTTCTTCGGCCGCTCCAACAGCAACACCTGACCGTCGGCCGGGAGGTCCGGAGGGGGACCGGCCGGTATGGCGCAGGGGGCGCCCGCCGCGGTGTGCGGCGGGCGCCCCCTGCGTCAGGGCACGTCACTTGTCGAGGTACGTCCAGAACTCGTCGAACGACAGGAGCTTGTCGCCGTTGAGGTCGCGGCTCTTGATGATGGCCTCGGCCACCGCCTCGGTGACGTTCCAGTCGCCCTCCTGGGCCAGGGCGGTCTTCAACTCGGCGGAGGTGATGAAACCGTCACCGTTCGTGTCGATCCGCTGGAACTGCTTGCGTGCTTCCTCGATGTCCGCCACCGGTCCGCCCCTTCGTCGTGCTCTTCATGCGATACAGCCATCGTTGGCGGGCCCAGATTATCCGGCGGGCCGAGCGCGCAGTGCGGCGACCACCCAGGCTTGCGGACGGTCAGGCCGGAGCGGCGGGCGAGCTGTCCGACGGCGAGAAGGCCGGTGCCGTCGTCGATCATGTCTGGGAGTCTGGGCCTTCCAGCGGGTGGAGACTCAAGGAGTGGTGATGGAGACGTTGCGGGACATTCTCGACGGGGCGGCCCGGGGTGTCTTCCCGCCCCCGGACGGCCGGACGACGGTCGTGCCGCAGCCCTCCCATCGGGACGCCGGCGTCTTCGCGTTCACCGCGCACACGGTCGTCGCCACGGACGAGGACCCGGCGTGGGTGCACGCGACGCTGGCGGCGCTCGACTGCGACGCGCTGAGCGCATCCATGAACGCGCGGTTCCTCACCGCTCTGCTGGACCGCACGGGACGCCGCAGCGACACGATCGACGTGATGACCGTGGGCGCGCCGCTGCCGGGTACGCCGGCGCTGCCGCTGGAGGAGATCACCGATACCGGCCACCCGAGGGTGGTGAGTTCCCGCGGGCGGCGCGACGGCGTGCGGGTGTGGACGGCCCGGGGCGGCCTACTGGTCCTCGGGCGCGGGGTCGCGGGGCGGCTGGAGGCCGCGGTCGAGGTGGCCGAGGAAGGACGGCACCGGGGGCTCGGCCGGGCCCTGGCGCGGGCGGCGCGGCAGCTGAGCGGGGGTGAGCCGGTGTGGGCCCAGGTGTCGGCGGGCAACGCCCGCAGTCTGCGGGCGTTCCAGGCGGCCGGATTCCTGCCGGTGGGCTCGGAGGTCCTGCTGAGCCCCTGAGGGCTGTCGTGTGTCACCGGAAGACGCCCGTGTGGCCGAGGGAGTAGCGGCCGGGCTGCGGATACACGGCGAGGCCGTGCGGGCCGCTGCCCACGGGGATACGGGCGAGCTGTTTACCGCTGCGGGTGTCGATGGCGTACACCTCGGAGTCGTAGCGGCCGGAGAGCCACAGGACCTTGCCGTCGGCGGAGACACCGCCCATGTCGGGGCTGCCGCCGTCGGGGAGGTGCCACTTCCCGGTGAGCTCGTTCCTGGTGAAGTCGAAGACGGAGACGGTGCCCTCGCCGCGGTTGGAGATGTACATCTCGCGGGAGTCGCGGCCGACGTACAGGCCGTGGCAGCCCTTGCCGGTGGGCAGCAGCTCCGGCTCGTCGAAGGTGTCGCCGTCGAGGACCCACATGCCGTGGGCCATCATGTCGGCGATGTAGAACCGCTTGCCGTCGGGCGAGATCTTCACGTCCTGCGGCATGGCGCCCTCGAAGGGCAGCTTCTGTTGCCCGATCACCTTCATCTTCTCGGTGTCGACCTTCAGCAGTTCGCCGCTGAACTCGCAGGAGACGATGAAGTACTTGCCGTCGAGCGAGAAGTCGGCGTGGTTGACGCCGTAGCAGCTGACCGGTTCGGTCCTGACCCGCTTCATGGTGTGCGGGTCGCGGAAGACGAGTTCACGGTCGAGGGAGGCCATCACGACGGCGTACTCGCCGTTCGGGGTGAAGTAGAGGTTGTACGGGTCGTGCACCTCGACGGGCTCGCCCGCCTTGCCGGTCCTGGGGTCGATGGGAGTGAGGGTGTGGCCCCGGTTGTTGTTGACCCACAGGGTCTTCAGGTCCCAGGACGGCACGACGTGCTGGGGCTGGCGACCCACCGGGATGGTCTCGACGATCTCGTACGTCCTGGGGTCGATGACGGAGACGGTGTCGGACTCGCTGTTGGGGACGTACACCCGCGACGGGAAGTCCTTGACGACCGGGGAGAGCCGGCCGGGGCGGTCGGCGGCGTACACGTCCTCGGGGTCGAGGACGGGCGGCATGCCCCGCAGACCCTGTACCGCGGGCCGCTGTTCCTCCTTCCGCTCGCCGGCTTCGGCGGTGGCCCGGTCGGCCCGGATCCGCTGTTCCCGCTCGTCGGTCCCGGTCCCGCCGCCGCACGCGGCCACGGCGGCGAGAGCGGCCACCGCGAGAACGGCGCGCTGGACGAGGTGGCGCTGCATGAGGGAGGCGCGGAGCGTGGTCACCCGCACCTTTATAGGGAAGTCCAGCACGTTTTCCGGCGATTGGCCCGTTCGGCGGAGATCCGCGGCCACGGGGGCGTGACCCTATGCCTTTGGGCAAACTGGCCGGGTGTGGGTTGGGGCGTCTGGGACGATCCAAGAGCACGATGTGCTGCGCCGGCCCTATTCGTCCGCGTCGACCAGGGCGACGAGCTGTTCGGCGGTCAGTCCTTCGCACTCGGGCCCTTCAGGGAGCACAGATCAGCGAGCGCACCGTAGGCCGGTGGCCGGCGCGCCTGGGCACCAACCAACGCCGGTTCCTCGATCCTGACGGCGGGGACCGGGGCGCCGGGTCGGGTGTGTTGCCCTCGGCACCTTGCGGTCGGCTGCAGTTCGATGGCGAGGGGGGGGCCGCGGTGAAGACGGAGCGTGCGTGCCGACCGCCAGATCGATGAGCAGAGCGAGGGCTATGTCGGCAGGGGTGCCGGCGAGGCCGGTGCGTGTCAGTGCCGCACCCAGGCCTGAGCCGGTATACGGCGATGCCGAGCCACCGGTGTTGCTCGTCATCGTGGTTCACAGGCTTGTTCCAGCAAGCAGTCGGCGAAGTAGCGTGACACCTCTTCGGCAGTGAGTCGGTCGCCGAAGCCATGCGTTGTCGCTGCCTGGGTGAAGCCTGTGTGACGGTGGACCCAGCGGTCGGCGGAGCGCCATACGAGCGATTCGTCGATGTTGTGAGCGCCGAAGCGCAACATCAGGGACCGCCCAGGGAATGCGCGGTCCAGATGTACGGCTGTCTCGATGGCGTCATGGATGTCTGCTGTTTCGTTATGTGGTTGTAGGTGGAGCAGTGCGCGGGCCGTCAGGACTTCGGTGACGATGATGGAGACGTGCTTCAGCCAGGTTTGCAGCTCCACGCGATTGATGAGCTGGTGCACGTGGTGTGGTACGAGATCGAGGATCACCTGGGCGCCGGCGGTTCGTGCGCGTTTCATGGCCGATAGAACAGTGGAGCGCCGCGGTTCGCGCAGAAGACTGTAACCGTCTGCGACGAGTATATGAACGTCCAGGCAGTCCTTGTGCTGCTGCAGATGGGCTTTGGTAAGAGTGTCATTGGCGCTGTGGGGGCTTGCAATCATGAGTCGACTGCCCTGGTTGGTGCCTCCTTCGCGGATGGCAAGGACCGTCCCGGTCGGGTGATCTTGGCTGCGATGTAACCGCGTATCGATGCCGAGTGAGCGCAGTGACGATTCGATCCATTTGCCCTGCCGGTCGGTTCCTATGGCGCCCAGGAGACGGACTTTTTCGAAGCGGGAGGCTGCCGCTATGGCGAAGTTGGCGGCCGTTCCTCCGACCCGAACGGTCAGCGGTGCGGAGATCAGTTGACTGGTGGTGAGATCTCGGAAGCGCTGGTTCATCGTGCCAGTGACTTCGAGGTTCACGTCACCAAGGACGGTGACGTGGGCCGGGCGTGGTTTACCCATGCGCAGTGAGTTCTCGGTAGCGGTTGAAGCAGTCCATCACGATGGGTTCCTCTGCGGAGACTTTGAGGTGTTCGTCGAAGTATTCCGAGGATGTGACCCACCGGTAGGCCGTGTGCTCTTCCGAGACGGTGACGTGGGGGGTACTGGTGGTTGCGAGGTAGAAGGCGACAAGGATCGGATTTCCGCTGTCGTGGAGGTCCCACTTGAGCCAGCACGCCTGCGACAGCAGGTTGATATGGAGGCCAGTTTCTTCCCACACTTCACGGTGCAGGCCGTGCAGCGGCTCTTCCCGGTTGTTGAGGGTGCCTCCCGGGAGGTCCCACATGTACTTGCGCTTCTTCTCATCCTCCTTCAGGAGCAGGAGTTTCCCGTCTGGTGAAAAGATGAACGCGAAGGCTGCGGCCATGTACAGGCTATAACTCTCCTTTGTGACGGGTGTGTGCTTCATCTTCAGCCCTGGGTGCTGGAACATAAGTCCTCTTCTCATACCAGGGGGCTCCAGACAGCCTCACGTGAGGCCATGTCGTCCCATAATTTGATGTTGCTTATGTCTGGGTGTGCCGCAAGTTCGCCAGCGGTGCGCGTGGCGAGTTCGATCCTGGGTATCTCAAATCGGGGTCCCAAGTGGATTCGCTTTCCTTCCATCTGGTCGGTGCGCAATGATTTGAGGAGCTCGAGAGCCCGGGAGATGCAGTCCCTGGCTTGGCTGCTGCCGGAACCGCCTCTGGCCAGGCAATGCCAGCGCGCGTAGGCGAGCAGGACGCTGCTGAGCGCGAACTTACCGGCCACGATGCCGAAGGGCTTGCGGTCCCGCTCCGGTTTGAAGCCCGCTTCTGCGAAGCGCTGCGCCTGGTCCCACATGGCCACGGTCACGGAGTCTGCACTGATCAAGCTGGCTACGAGGGTTGCGAAGGCTTGTGTGCCGTTGAGGCGTCCCTCGTAGTGGGTGCCAGTGCCCGTGAGTTTGCGGAGCTCGGTGAACTGGACGGCTGCGTTCTGCAGAGCGTCCTGGGCGGAGACCAGAGCAGCTTCTCGGACGATCAGCGGCACGGAGCGGTCCAGTGCCTGCTGCAGTCGGCACTGGGCGAGAAGGACCCAACTGTCGCCCAGGCTGCAGAGTGCGGCGGGTTCTTGAGCCGTCTCCGGAGTGCCCTTCAGCATGCCGATGGCGCGCTCGAAGCATGTCTGCGCGGGAGAGAGTTCACCGAGCTGGCGGTGGCGCACGCCGGCGACGTGCAGCCGTTCTACCTCGAGGTCGGCCAGCACGCTGTGTGAAAGTTTCCGGTAGGGGCCCTCGAGGACTGCGAGGAGTTCCTCGTACCGATTGAGCTTCAAAAGGGACTTCGATAGGTAGTAGAAGAGCAGTGCATGTTCCGGGACGGTCAGCAGGCCATTGTTGCGGTGAGAAGAATCCAGCCTGTCGATGAGATTGGCTGTGCTCTGTTTGTAGTCGCCCACGTCGTAGAGCCCGAATGCGAGCCGCAGGTGGTAATCAAGCTTGGCGTGTGCGGTAGGGGAACGCTCGATCAGATCGGCTATGGGGCGGCGCTGCAGGCAGTAGGACTGTGCAGTCGACTTGGGTCCCGAGATGACGAACCGCGACAGCTCATTCCGGTTATCCTCTGCCAGTTTTTGATTCGCCTCCCTCACCAGTGCCGTCAGTCGTCGCCGGTCCGGCAGACTGAGCTTCACCCGCACCTCATCCTCCGGAACAGCCGCGGGATACGCCTCTCCAAGGACTTTGACCAGAGCGGCTACCAGAGCGTCGTTCTGGCCTGCTTCAGCCCGCCGTATCGTGGTGAGCCGGGTAATCTCTCTCCGTTCATCAACAGAGGCGGACGGCTCCCACTGATCGCATAGATTGCGGAGCACCTCCCAGATCTGCGTGTCGTCCGCGAGCCGCATGCCTCCGTTTCCTGCCCGGTAGGAGGGCGTGTGGCCGCTCAGCTGCTCCCTGTGGCCGGTGAAGAACGTGTTTTGGGCAGAACGGCAGAACATGACCGGAGCCGCCCAGTCGGTGAGGATGCCCAGTCCCAGAACCTTGCGCCGGCCCTCAGTGACGGACTCGTCCAGGGACGCCCCTGAAGCCAGTGCATGGTAGAAGCCGTGGCTGAAAGCGCTCGCGTGGGCGTCTTCTACAGGGAACTGCATGACGAGCACAGCCGGGATGCCCGCTTCAACGAGAAGCGTCCCCAGGGAAAGCCGGTGCTCGCCGAGTTCCTGATTGGGGTTGCAAGTGCCAAGGACAGCGATCTTTACTTTCGCGGCCTGCAGCAGAACGGCCAGACGATCTGCCGAGAGCAGCGCGTTCTCTCCACGCTCGTCGGCGATCGCCAGACCTACCATCTCCGTCCCGTCCAGGCGCGGACGGCGCAGCGAATGACCGGCAAAGTGAAAGACGTCCCAGGGAGAGCACAGGGCTTCTTCCAACGGGGCCAATGACACCGGGTCCGGCAGGTGCTCGATATGCAGTCCTGCCAGTCCGTTCAGGCTGGGGCCTGTCAGGTCACTCGCGTTGAGCGCGTCCAGGCCTGGTAAGCGGCGAGCGCTGGCGCACAGCACGCGCAGGGCGCCTTCACTTGCCGCCAGCATCGGCTGGGGAGCAGGAATGGCTTCATGCCTCAGGATGGACACCGCTGGATGAACAGCCAGGTAAGGGGTGCTCTCCTCGACAGCTTTCAGCGGCACATGGGCCAGTTCCCACGGCAGGCTTGCAGCCCAGCTGTCACGAATGACCAACCTCAAGCGGATCCCCTGGCCCGTGTCAGAGTCAGCCGGAAACGCGGCCCGGAAGAGATCGAGGACTTCACCGGGCAGCAGCAAACTCCCCAGCAGCGTCCCCAGCTCAAAGCACGCGCCGGCGCTGATTTCGCGGGCATCAAGCTCGGCCACCAGCTGGTCGATCCGCTCCCGGTCGATCGGCACGGCCGTCGTGTTGCGCGTCTCTCCCAGCGGGCATGAGGCGTGCACTGCCCACTCGGCAGCATGCACGGGGAAGATTTCCACTCGGAAGTCGAGGTAGTCACGCACAGGCATCATCTCCCAGCGCGTCGGCATGGAACGGATGGAACTGCGCTCCTGGTGACTCCTGCAGGAACTCGGTCATGCCTTCCAGAGCTGTGTTGACCGAGCGGTCGATGCAGTCACCGCACCGCTGCGGGAACTCAGCAGCCAACATGCGGCCTTCCGCGCTCGTGTGTAACCCGGCCAGTGTTGTCTTCCCGTCCAGTTCACCGAACATCACCCTGCGCGCGCCGACTTCCTGGGCACGGTAGCCTTCGCCGCGGTAGCGGCCACACGGCACCACAGCGGCCCGGTCGGATGCCCTGCCCACCTCCACTACAGCACGGTGAGTGGAAGCACGACACACAGTGAAATAGCGGCTGGGAACGTAGCCGGTGTCCGTCAGGTCACGTGTCGGTAAGAACACTTGGAAGTGCTCACTCGCCACGCTGCGCCGAATTTCTGCGAACTGTTCCTTCAGCGAGGCAATCTGCTCGCCGGAGAACGCCACCCTGTGGTCTCTCCCCAGAATGACTCGCAATGAAAGGTGGTCAAAACCGGAATCGCGCGCCATTTTGGCCAAAGGGGCGACTTCGTCAACGTTAGCCGGATGGATCATCGATGTCGCCCCCAAAGGCATCACAGAACCCGCCGCCGGCCCCCACTCCTTGCCCCGCATCCGCACCAGAACATCAATCACCCGCAAAATCGCCGCCAGCCCCCCGCGCCCGGGTCGCTGACCGTGCAACGCCCGCCGTGTCTCCTCCGACGCCGCATTCAAACTCACGCGCAGATACGTTCGGGCCGCGACCAGGGTCGGCAGCAACGCTTCTGACAAAAGGTCACCGGCCGTCAGCACAGCAGTGCGCAGACCCATCTCGGAACACAGATCCAAGGCTGTCGGCAGCTGCGGGTGCGTCAGAGGGTCGCCCCCGCCATCGAAGCGCACCACGCGAACACCGTCCTCCGCCCACTGCCTGATCAGGGCCAGCAGAAGACTGCCATCCAGGAGACGCCCGTCACTGCGCGTCGAACGATATGGAGCGGAGAAGCAAAACGAGCACGCGGAGGGGCATGCCATGCTCACATCAAAATCAACCTGAATGGGCCCCCGGGTCTCCCCCCGAGCTACCGCCTGCAACCGCTCCACGTGATCGTCCAGCTTGCCCGGAATGAACTCACCCCCGTGGGCCGGAATGACACGCCAAGACGCGGCAGGCGATACCGCAACCAACGCGTTCCATCGCCCGAAAACCATGTTGTCCGGCCCATGAACAAAGCGCCCACCTGGCACGGGAACCGCCCCATGACCGCGCACCCGCCCATCGGTAGCGGACAACAGCACCAGACTGCTGCTGCCCTTCACCGTCATGGGCAGCGCCACGCCCGAGCCGACGTCAGGCAAGGCAGCACCCGACAACTCACGAGACAGTGCCCCGTGCACGGCACCGGACAACGCATCCACCCGGGCCGGCACCCTCGCCCTCTCGAGCGCCAGCACACAACGACGAGAAGTCAACGCTTGACCAACGGCCAGTTGCACCTCGGACAGCGTGCGCGTCCCACCCATCACGGGGACTCATCCGCGCCTCGCGCAACGACTCGACTGTCGGATCGCGCCTCGCTCCCCCCGCGATAGACCAGTGCCATGCGCCGTACCCTTCCCCCACGCAGCTGACACACCCGGAACAAGGGCGTCAACCCCGAAGCCGTCAGCACACGCGCCCCGATACCCGCCTCCGACGCAACCTGGAGCCGCGAGGCCACCTCAGCCAGCGACCCCCCGCCACCGCCACCTCGAAGCCGCAGGTCCAGCCGCCCGCCCGCCCGGCTCGAGACGATGACTGCGACCGACCGCGCTTCCACGACTTCCGTGACCACGACCCAATCGCGCCGCCACCGTTCCTTGCTCAAGCCGATCAAGGACTGCTCCACCGTCGCCAGATCGGCAATCGCGCTGGTGACGCAGCCACTTGCCTGGAAGAACGTGGCATGAGACCGCTTGAAGGAAACGGTGACCGCGCCCTCAGCCCCTGCCGCCGTCCCGCTCAGCAAACCTCCACGCCCGTGCCACTCCACATCGACCTGCCCGGAAGACGCGTACTCGAGATCGCCCACGGGGCGCGCCGACTGAGCCATGAAGCTCACACCCAGAGAGGCCAGAGTGGTGTGAGCGTTGAATCGCCTTCCCTGGAGCACCCCGACATCTCCAAGGGCGATAGATGTTCCAGGCAGCCACGCCGCGAGATAACCGAACTCCTGGCGCATCTCATTGACGTACTGGTCATGGATTGCAGCCACACATCACCCCCGAAGCCGCCCCGGAAGTGTCAGCGTGGCATACTCTGCGCGACTTTGGGACTGCGTTGTGTAAAGCGCCCCCACTTTGCGCCACGGCGCCCTCTACGGTGAGGCGGGGGCCGCCCTGCGCCGCCATGGACCTGATCACGGAAACCCTGGCCTGCTAAGGGCTGTCCCGGGCAGCGGACTTGGACAGGAGGTCGTGGGCGACTGCGTTGACCGCTTCGACTCCACCCTGGCGGTCGGAGCGGAACAGGAGCGTCCCGCTGTTCTGGGCCGCCCTGGTGGTGTCGCCCGCCAGGGCGTCGTCGAACCCGGCGATCATCTCCAGCTCGGCGAACGTGGCCGTCGATCGCCCGCAGCGTGTGAGACATCGCGCGGGCCGCGTCCGCGATGGTGAACGCGTCCCTCGTGTCCGTCTGCGCTCGCCCGGGTAGAGGTCGGCGATCCGCCGCATCGTCAGCCCGGCGGGTAGGCAACCGGGCAGAACGGTATCGGGGGTGTGGCCCTAGCGGTCCGCGACCCTCATCTCGAACCAGGTGGTCTTGCCGCGCGGCAGCAGATCCACCCCCCACCGGTCGGACAGCTTGTCGACGAGGAAGAGTCCGCGTCCGCTGATGTCCGTCTCCTGCACCGGCATCAGACAGGGCAGCCCGCGTGAGGGGTCTCGGACCTCGACGCGGATCCATCCCGGCCGGCGTCTCATCCGCAGCCCGAAGACCCTCGCCCCGGTGTGCCGTACGGCGTTGCCGACCAGTTCGGAGACGAGCAGCACCGCGTCCTCGGTCATCCTGGGGGAGAGCCGCCACTCACGGAGGAGGACGACCTGGGCGAGCCGGCGGGCGGTCGCCGCGGACTCGGGGCGGGACGGCAGCGGAACCTCCCCCTGTGTGGGGTCGCCGAACAACTCCAGGGCCTTCAACGCCCGTTCGTCCTCGATCGCAGGCGACCAACGCGCCGCGGTCGCACTCCCGTGCCGCCGCGGCTGTTCGATACCCTCCAGCCCCGCCATGCACCCATCATGGCCGCCCGGAGCACCGTCCGTGGCCGTTCCGATGGAATACAACCCCCGGAACCAACCATTCCGGGGGTTTCGGATGTCATATGCCAAAGACATCAAGACCACTTTGGCAGCCCACCTGACCTGCATGGATCGCCTGAACTTCGGTCAGGGAACGAAGCCTTGGGCAAAGCTCTTTTAAGGCTGCCTTAAGGCTCCGATAAACCGCCCCCACGGAGGACGCGGACAGGACGTCCCGTCCACCACACGTGGAGCAGCGGAGCCCGGGGCCCGGTTCCGAAGCCGTCAGACGAACTTCGCCTTGCCCGGCCCCTCCTCAACGAAGCTGCGCATCCCGCGTTCCCGGTCCTCGGTGGCGAACAGTCCCGCGAACCAGTTCCGCTCGATCGCGAGTCCCGTCTCCAGGTCGGTCTCCAGGCCCGCGTCGATCGACTCCTTGGCCGCCCGCAGCGCGATCGCCGGGCCCTGGGCGAGCTTCGCGGCCCACTCGTGCGCGGCCGCGTACACCTCGTCGGCCGGGACCACCCGGTCCACGAGGCCGAGCGCGAGGGCCTCGTCCGCCTTGACCATACGGCCGGTGAAGATGAGGTCCTTGGCCTTGGAGGGGCCGATGAGCCGGGACAGCCGCTGGGTGCCGCCGGCGCCCGGGATCACCCCGAGCAGGATCTCCGGCTGGCCGAGCTTCGCGTTCTCCCCGGCGATGCGGTAGTCCGCGCACAGCGCCAGCTCGCAGCCGCCGCCCAGCGCGTAACCGGTGACGGCCGCGACGACCGGCTTGGGGATACGGGCCACGGCGCTGAAGGAGTCCTGGAGGGCGCGGGAGCGGACGACCATCGCCGCGTGGTCCATCGCCTGCATCTCCTTGATGTCCGCGCCGGCCGCGAACACCTTCTCCCCGCCGTAGAGGATGACGGCGCGTACGTCGTCCCGGCCCGCCGCCTCCTCGGCGAGTTC
Source organism: Streptomyces sp. NPDC042364 (assembly GCF_056437585.1). Classification (NCBI taxonomy): domain Bacteria; kingdom Bacillati; phylum Actinomycetota; class Actinomycetes; order Kitasatosporales; family Streptomycetaceae; genus Streptomyces; species Streptomyces sp. NPDC042364. The sequence goes on from NZ_JBWKAJ010000009.1 coordinate 335,530, forward strand.
CTTGAGGCGGTCCTGGGTGGCGATGTCCAGGGCGTTCATCGGGGGGCGGTCGAGGCGGATGGTGCCGACGCCTTCGGCGACTTCGAGATGCACAGTCATGCAGGCAGGTTAACGGGGACTAACGACAGCGGCTCCGGTGTGCTGCGTCACAGCGCACCGGAGCCGTACGTCGGACCGGAAGGGCTATGCCTTCCACTTGTCCCAGGACATGTTCCAGCCGTTGTAGCCGTTGTCCGGGTCGACCACGCGGTCGTTGGAGTTCTTCACCACCACGACGTCACCCACCATCGAGTTGTCGAAGAACCAGGCGCCCGGCGCCTTGCGGTCGTAGCCGCCGCGGGTGTCGCGCAGACCGATGCAGCCGTGGCTGGCGTTGTAGTTGCCGAAGGCGCCGCCGCCCCAGTAGTTGCCGTGGATGAAGGTGCCGGAGTTCGTCAGACGCATGGCGTCCGGCACGTCCTTGATGTCGTACTCGCCGCCGTAGCCGACGGTCTCGCCGTTCATCCGGGTCACGCGCAGGCGCTCGCTGATGACCATCTGGCCGTTCCAGGTCTCCATGCCGGGCTTGCCGGTGGTGACGGGGATGGTCTTGATGAGCTTGCCGTCCCGCTTGACCTTCATCGTGAGCTTCTTGACGTCCACGACGGAGACCTGGCTGCGGCCGATGGTGAAGGAGACCTTCTTGTTCTGCTCGCCGTAGACGCCCTCGCGGCCCTCGACGCCGTCGAGGTTGAGGTCGACGGTGACCTTCGTGCCCGCCTTCCAGTACTTCTCCGGGCGGAAGTCGAGGCGGTCGTTGCCGAACCAGTGGCCGGCCACCTCGACGGGCGGCTCGGTCTTGACGGTGATGGCCTTCTCGACGTCCTCGGGGGCCGTGATGCCGCGGGTGAAGCGGATCGAGAACGGCATGCCGACGCCGACCTTCGAACCGTCCTCCGGGGTGAAGATGCCGACGAAGGTGTTCTTCGGGGTCAGCGTGGTGAAGGACGACTCCTCGGCCGCCTCACGCCCCTCGGAGTCCTTCGCGACGGCGTGCACCTTGTACTCGGTGGCCGAGTTGAGGTGGATGGACGGCGTCCAGCTGGCGCCGCCGTCCGTGATCTCGCCGGCGATCTTCCTGCCCTTGTCGTCCTCGACGGTGACCTCGGCCAGCTTGCCCTTGGTGGCGGTCACCTTGAGGGCGCCGCTGGTGGCCACGTCCTCGGCCTTGTTCTTGGGAGCGATGGAGACCACCGCCTCCGACGGCTTCGTGGCCGCCTTGCCCGAAGCGCTCTTGTCCGAGCCGTTGCCCTTGTAGCCGTCGGAGCCGGAGTCCGAACCCCCGCCTCCGCCCCCGCACGCGGTGACGGCGAGCATCAGCAGGCCCAGCAGAAGTGCCAGGACCCCCTTGCTCCCCCGTGTCCGCGCGCCAACCGACGCCCCCGATATCGGTCGCCCGTTCAACTCTCTTGTCTCCCCTCGCACGGCCTTGAGCAGGCCCGCACCCCTCCGCGCAGCACGCGCGTCCGCACGTACATTAACCAGATGATCGGACGGGATTGACCCCGGCGAATGTCACCGTTCAGTCCCAACTTGAACAATCCCGATCCCCGGCCCCCGGTGCGGCCCCACCCCCGGCCTCCCGTCGCGCGCGTACGGGTATGTCGGTCTACTTCACGGCGGACCCCGCTTTCCACGCCTTCCAGCCCATGTTCCACCCGCCGAGGCCGTTGTCCGGGGCGACCGTTTTGTCATTGCTGTTGATCACCTCGACGACGTCCCCGACCAGGCTGCGGTCGAAGAACCAGCCGGCCGGGGTGCCGGAACTGCCGCCCTTCACATCGCGCAGGCCCACACAGCCATGGCTGACGTTGGCCCGGCCGAAGGGGTCCGAGGCCCAGTAGTTGCCGTGCAGGAAGGTGCCGGAGGTGGTGAGGCGCATGGCGTGCGGGACGTCGGGGATGTCGTACTCGCCCTTGCCGTCGGCCTTCTTGAAGCCGACGGTGGCGCCGTTCATCCGGGTCACCTCCAGCATCTCGGTGACGACCATCTTCCCGTTGTACGTCGTCGTCCCGGGTGCCCCGGCCGTGACGGGCAGGGTGGCCAGCACGCCGTCGCCGCGCCGGACGCGCATGGTGTGCCGGGCCGCGTCGACGACGCTCACCTGGTGGCGGCCGATGGTGAACGAGAACGTCTTGTACTGCCGGCCGAAGACGCCGGGCGCCCCCTCGACGTCGCGCAGCCGCAGGGCGACGGTGACCTTCGTGCCGGGCTTCCAGTACCTCTCGGGACGGAAGTCGACGCGGCCTGCGCCGAACCAGTGCGGGCGGATCTCGACGGGCGGCTCCGCGGTGACCCGGACGGCGCGTTCGACGGCGGCACGGTCCTCGATCTCCCGGTTGAACTCCAGGGAGACGATCATCCCGGTGCCCACGGTGGAGCGGTTCTCGGGGGTGACGTAGGCGATGAAACGCTCGTCGGGGACGTACGTCCTGAAGGTGACGTGCCGGGCGGAGCGGCGGCCGTGGGCGTCCAACGCGACCGCGTCGACCGTGTACTTCGCGGCCAGCGCGAGCTTCCGTGAGCCGGTGGGGCGCCAGGTCAGTCCGTCGGCGGACACCCGGCCGGGTACGGGTGACTCCTGGGCGTCCTGGGACTTCACCACCTTGACGGACTCCAGGCGCCCGCTGGGCACCCGTACTTCGAAGCGCTGCCCCGGGCGCACGCCCTTGCTGCCGTCCTCCGGTGTGACCCGGATCGTGTCATCGGGTGCCTTTTCGCTGGTCAACGGCGGTACGGGGGTACATCCGGCGGCTGCGGCCAGCAGACCGGCCCCGATGAGTACGGCGGCCGGAGCGGCACCGGAGCGGCGCGCGTGCGTCTGTGCGTGGTTCACGTGCGTCCCAACGACGGCGCACGCCCCCGGGAAACGTGAGTGCGAGGCGTGCTCTGGGCAGAACCATGGGAGACAACTCGACGGGGAGCAGGGACCTGTCCCTCAGGCCACGGGGGTGAGCACACCCCCTTGAGGCGGCAGGTACCAGGGCTGGGACACCCGGCTCCGTTTTCGCGTCGGCCCACCGAGTCGCGGGAGGCCGTGGTGTCGAGCGCAGCCGAGCAGGAGGCAGTGGAGGAGACGCGCGGGGTGCCGGCCGCGCGCCGGTCCGCCGTGCTCAACGGCAGGCAGGCCGAGGCGGATCAGCCCATGCCCGTGTGGCCCGGTGCCCCCACACCGCTCGGGGCGCGTTTCCGGGTGGGGCCGGACGGGGTGGCCGGGACGAACTTCGCGCTGTGGGCGGGCGGGGCGGAGGCCGTCGAGCTGTGCCTCTTCTCCCCGGAGGGCGAGGAGACACGGCTGAAGCTCAGCGAACTGACGCACGAGATCTGGCACGGTTTCGTGCCCGGAGTCCTGCCGGGCCGGCGGTACGGGTACCGGGTGCACGGCCGCTGGGACCCCTGGACCGGCGCCCGCTGGAACCCGGCGAAGCTGCTCCTCGACCCGTACGCCAGGGCCGTGGACGGCGAGTTCACTCTGCCCGCCGAGGTGTACGGGCATGTCCGGGACTGGCCGGAGCAGCATGTCGCCGACACCGTGCGCGACGAGCGGGACTCGGCGCCGTACGTGCCCAAGGGCGTGGTCGTGCACGACGACGCCACCGGCGACGAATGGATGGACGACCGCCGGCCCAAGACGCCCTGGGCGGACTCGGTCATCTACGAGCTGCACGTCAAGGGGTTCACCAAGCTGCACCCCGGCATCCCCGAGGAACTGCGCGGCACCTACGCGGGGCTCGCCCACCCGGCGGCGATCGAGCATCTGGTGAGGCTGGGCGTGACGGCGGTGGAGCTGCTGCCCGTGCACCAGTTCGCCCACGAGGACCATCTGCTGCGGCGGGGGATGCGCAACTACTGGGGCTACAACTCGATCGGCTACTTCGCCCCGCACGCGGCGTACGCGGCGTCGGGGACCGCCGGACAGCAGGTCGGGGAGTTCAAGCGGATGGTGCGGGCGCTGCACGCCGCCGGGATCGAGGTCATCCTCGACGTGGTCTACAACCACACGGCGGAGGCGGACGAGCGCGGCCCGAGCCTGTCGCTGCGGGGCATCGACAACCGCGGCTACTACCGGCTCCAGGGCGACGCACGGCACTACGCCGACTACACGGGCTGCGGGAACACGCTGCACGTGGTCCAGCCGCACGTGCTGCGTCTGATCACCGACTCACTGCGGTACTGGGTGACGGAGATGGGGGTGGACGGCTTCCGCTTCGACCTGGCGGCGGCGCTGGCCCGCTCGATGCACGACGTCGACATGCTCTCCCCGTTCCTCGCCGTCATCGCCCAGGACCCCGTGCTGCGGCGGGTGAAGCTGATCGCCGAGCCGTGGGACGTGGGCTCGGGCGGCTACCAGGTGGGCGCCTTCCCGCCGCTGTGGACGGAGTGGAACGACCGCTACCGGGGGGCCGTGCGGGACTTCTGGCGCGGGGCGCTGCCGGACGTGCGGGACCTCGGCTACCGGCTGTCGGGGTCGAGCGACCTCTACGCGTGGGGCGGGCGGCGGCCGTACGCGTCGGTCAACTTCATCACCGCGCACGACGGTTTCACCCTGCGGGACCTGGTGTCGTACGAGCGCAAGCACAACGAGGCGAACGGGGAGGGCAACCGGGACGGCTCGAACGACAACCGGTCCTGGAACTGCGGCACCGAGGGCGAGACCGACGACGAGCGGGTGCGGGCGCTGCGGCGCCGGCAGCTGCGGAACCTGCTGACGACGCTGCTGCTGTCCACGGGCGTGCCGATGCTGGTCGCCGGGGACGAGCTGGGGCGGACCCAGCGCGGCAACAACAACGCGTACTGCCAGGACAACGAGATCAGCTGGCTGGACTGGGGGCTGCTGGAGGACCCCGGCTGGAAGGCGCTGTTCGATCTGACGGCCCGGCTGATCGCCCTGCGCCATGAGCACCCCGTGCTGCGCCGGCGCGCCTTCTTCTCCGGCCGGGCGCACTCGGCGGACGGGCTGCGCGATCTGGCGTGGTTCACGGCGCGCGGCACCGAGATGACCGAGGGGGACTGGTACGCCCCGGCCGCGACCCTCGGCATGTACCTCTCGGGCCGTGACATCCCCGGGCGCGACGCCCGTGGGGCCCAGATCCTCGACGACAGCTTCCTCGCGGTCCTGCACGCGGGCGACCGGCCCGTGGACGTCGTGCTGCCGGGGACACCGTGGGCCGAACGGTACGAGGTCGTCGTCGACACCTCACGGGAGGAGCAGACGGAGGGACCGGGGGTGGTGCACCGGGCGGGGACGGTGGTCGGTGTACCGGCCCGGACCGTGTTGCTGCTGCGGGTGGTGGCATAGATGCCCCTGGTGGGCCCCCTCGTGGGACCGGTCGTAGGACCATTGACGGAAACGCGGTCCGGCCAAAACTCGGTGGGCGTCGTCAGCACCGATCCGTAGGCTCGGTGCTGATGGCCACGACACGTGCAACCGCCGAGGAAAGCGAACAGACCCAGGGACCGGGGAAGGCCGAGGGGCGTTCCGCCGTCCGCACGCTGCTGCGGCTGTGGCCGTACGTACGGCCCGTGCGGGCGCGGCTGACCGTCGCCGCGGCCGTCGCGATAGTCGCGTCCTGTGTGGGGCTGGTCATCCCGCTCGTCCTGAAGTGGATGGTGGACGGGCCGGTCGAGGACCGCGACCCGGCGGGCGTGTGGCTCGGCGCGCTGTACCTGCTGCTGCTCGGGCTCGCCGAGGCACTGCTGTTCGGGCTGCGGCGCTGGCTCGTGGCGCGGCCGCTCGCCGGGGTGGAGGCGTCGATGCGGGCCGACCTGTACCGGCACCTCCAGCGGCTGCCGGTCGCCTTCCACGACCGGTGGGCCTCCGGGCAGCTGCTGTCCCGGGGCACGACGGATCTGATGCTGCTGCGGATGTTCCTCGCCTTCCCGCTGACGTTCCTGCTGGTCAACGGGGTGACGATCCTCGTCGGCGTGATCATCATGCTGATGCAGGACTGGACGCTCGGGCTGGTCATCCTCGGGCCCGCCGTGCCCGTGGTGGTCACCTGCGTCGTCTTCGAGCGGAAGTACGCCCGGGTCGCGCGGCTCGCGCAGGACCAGGTGGGCGATCTGACGACGGTCGTCGAGGAGAGCGTGCTCGGCATCCGGATCATCAAGGGGTTCGGGCGGCACCGCAGCCAGGCGCGGGCCTTCCGGGAGCTGTCCCGGACGCTGCGGGGGACGGAGCTGCGCAAGGCGCGGCTGCTCTCGGCCATCTGGGGCGTCATCATCACCCTGCCCGAACTGGCCATCGGGGCGGCGCTCGTGGTCGGCGTGGTGCAGGTCGCGGACGGCGCGCTCTCCGCGGGGACGCTGGTGGCGTTCCTGTCGACGGCGCTCGCGCTGCGGTGGCCCGTGGACTCCATCGGCTTCCTGCTCGCGATGAGCCAGGAGGCGGCCACGGCGACCGAGCGGTACTTCGAGGTCATGGACGCGCGGCCGGAGGGGGCCGACGACACCGGGGCGATCCGGCGTCCCCGGGAGGCGGAGGCCGTACGGGGCGGCCTGGAGTTCCACGGCGTGCGGTTCCGCTACCCCGACGCCCCGGCCGACACGCCCGCCGTCCTAGACGGGATCGACCTCCACATCCGGCCCGGTGAGTCCATGGCGCTCGTCGGGGCCACCGGCTCGGGGAAGACGACGCTCACCGCGCTCGTGCCCCGGCTGCACGAGGTGACCGGCGGACGGATCACCCTGGACGGGGAGGACATCGCGGGGATGCCGAGGGAGGAGCTGCGGGCGAAGGTCTCCGTGGCCTTCGAGGAGCCGACGCTCTTCTCCGCGACCGTCGGCGAGAACGTCCTGATGGGCGCCGGGCCGGGTGCCGGGCGGCCCGAGCTGGACCGCGCCCTCGCCGTCGCGCAGGCGGACTTCGCGCACGCGCTCCCCGACGGCACCGCGACCCGGGTGGGCGAGCAGGGCCTCAGCCTGTCCGGCGGGCAGCGGCAGCGGCTGGCGCTGGCGCGGGCGGTGGTCGGACGGCCCCGCTTCCTGGTGCTGGACGACCCGCTGTCGGCGCTGGACGTGCACACGGAGGCCGCGGTGGAGGCGGCGCTGCGCCGGGTGCTGGCGGAGACGACCGCGCTCATCGTGGCGCACCGCCCGTCGACGGTGCTGCTGGCCGACCGGGTGGCGCTGCTCTCCGGCGGCCGGATCGCCGCCGTCGGCACCCATCACGAACTGCTGCGGACGAACGCCGAGTACGCCCATCTGATGTCGGGCACCGCCGAGACCGAGGGGGACGCGCGATGACGGCGCCGACGACGACCGCGCCGAACAGGGAACCGGACGACGACGAACGCCCTGTCGAGCAGGGAGCCGCCGACTCCTTCGACCGGGACGACCTGCCCACTCCGCCGGGGGCCACGCTCGCGCTGCTGCGTTCCCTGCTCGCGCCGATGAAGGCACGGGTGGCCCTCACGGGTGTGCTGCTCCTGCTCCAGCAGGCGGCGGTGCAGGCGGGCCCGCTGCTGGTGGCGTACGCGATCGACCGTGCCGTGCCGGCGTTCCGGGACGGCAGGCACGGGCCGCTGGTCACGGTGGCGGTCGCGTATCTGCTGTGCGCGCTGGCGGCCGGCGGGCTGCAGTTCGCCTTCATCGGGGCGTCCGCGCGGGTCAACCAGGATGTGCTGCTGGATCTGCGCGGCCGGATCTTCCGGCACGCGCAGGCGCTGAGCGTCGACTTCCACGAGCGGTACACCTCGGGACGGCTGATCTCGCGCTCCACCACGGACGTCGAATCGCTGCGGGAGCTGCTCGACGAGGGCCTTCAGGAACTCGTCACCGTGGTCCTCGCCTTCTTCTACATCTCGGCGATGCTGCTCTGGCTGGACCTGGGCCTGGGCGCGGCGGCGCTGGCGTCGTTCGTGCCGCTGTACGGGCTGGTACGGCTGTACCAGCGGCGCGTGGCCGGTGTGTACGCGGCCCGGTCGTCGGCGATCGCCGCCGTGATCGTGAAGTTCGCGGAGACGATGAACGGCATCCGGCCGGTGCGCGCGTTCCGCCGGGAGGCCGCGAACGACGCCGAGTTCCGGCGCCTCAACCGCCACCACGAGCGCACCAACGGCGACGCCATCCTGGAGATGGCCCGCTATGTCGTCGGCTCGCGGGTGGTCGCCAACGTCACGGTCGCCGCGATCGTGCTGTGGGGCGCGTACCGGGTGGCCTCCGAGTCGCTCGCGCTGGGTGTGCTGGCGGCGGCGGTGCTGTACCTGCGGCGGCTGTACGACCCCATCGACCGGCTCGGCATGTTCCTCAACTCGTACCAGTCGGCGGCCGCCTCGCTGGAGAAGATCGCCGGGCTGCTGGCCCAGCGGCCGTCGGTGCCCGAACCGGCTCAGCCGAGGGAGCTGCCCGCCCCGGTCTCCGAGATGCCGGGCCGCGAGGTCGTCTTCGACGGCGTACGGTTCGCGTACCGCACGGGAGGCGAGGTCCTGCCCCGCTTCGACCTCACGCTCGCGGCGGGCAGCACGGTCGCCGTGGTCGGCTCCACCGGCGCGGGCAAGTCGACGCTCGCCAAGCTGCTGGCCCGCTTCTACGACCCCTCGTCCGGACGGATCCTCCTCGACGGCGTCGATCTGCGCGACCTGGCGATGCCCGAGCTGCGGCGCGGGGTCGTGATGGTCACCCAGGAGGCGTTCCTGTTCTCCGGCACGGTCGCCGAGAACATCGCCATCGGCCGGCCGGACGCCGGCCGCGAGGAGATCGAGCGCGCCGCCAAGGCCATCGGCGCCCACGACTTCATCAGCGCGCTCCCCGACGGCTACGACACCGACGTACGCAAACGCGGCGGGCGCATCTCCGCCGGGCAGCGCCAGCTCGTCGCATTCGCCCGCGCGTTGCTCGCCGACCCGGCCGTCCTCATCCTCGACGAGGCCACCAGTTCCCTCGACATCCCCGGTGAACGGGCCGTCCAGCGTGCCATGGACACGGTCCTGCGGGGCCGTACGGCCGTGGTCATCGCCCACCGGCTGTCCACGGTGGCGATCGCCGACCGGGTCCTGGTCATGGAACACGGCCGGATCGTGGAGGACGGCGCCCCCGCGGAGCTGATCGAGGGCAGGGGCCGCTTCGCGGATCTGCACCGGGCGTGGCGGGACAGCCTGGCGTAGGTCGGGTCCGCACGCGCGCGAAGCACGGCGGGATGGGCGAGGAACACGTCCGGCGGGAGGATCGGGGGCCGATGGTCGACGCGTACGAGGACCCGGGTGTCCCGGACCGCCGGGGCGGGGCCCGCTACCTCTGGTGGCTGGTCAGGAAGCAGGCGGGCCGCTCAGCGCTCGGCTCGCTGATCTCCTGCGTGTGGATGGTGCTGCTCGCGGCGACGCCGTACATGCTGTCGCGGGCGATCGACGAGGGCCTCCAGCCCGGTGACCACGGCGCGCTGGCCGGCTGGTCGGCGGCTGTGGCTCGACGAGGCGACCGCCCTGCTGGACCCCACCACCGCGCGTCACACCGAACGCGCGCTCGCCGCCGTCCTCGAAGGCCGCACGGTCATCGCCATCGCCCACCGCCTCCACACGGCCCATGACGCCGACCGGGTCGCCGTCATGGAGGACGGCCGCCTCACCGAACTGGGCACCCACGACGAGCTGGTGACGGCCGGCGGGGCCTACGCGGCGCTGTGGGCGAGGTGGCACGGCGAGCGCCCCGCCTGACGCCCCCGGCTCGGCCCTTTGGTCGACGGCTCAGCAAACAGCCCGTATATCGAACATGACCATCCGGTCAACGAACGATTTCCGGCCAACTTATTGACGCGCCCCTGACAGATGGCGCGATCTCCTGCCACGCTGCCCACAACCGCGTCACAGCAACCTCACAATCTCCCCCGCCGTGCCGCGGAGCACTGTCCACGCATGTGGTGTTCGCGTTCCACCCGTGTTCTGCCCGGATGGCCACCAACCGTCCGGTCTCCCCTGGCCGCGCGAACCGCGGCCATGCAGAAGGAGTCAGTGTTGAGACGCCAGTCCCACAGACGCACCTCCCACACGAGCGACATCCGTTCCCGTTCCACCCGGCGACGCGCCGCCACGGGCGCGCTCGTCGCCGTCAGCGCCCTGCTGGCCGCGGCCGTCCAGTCGGGCACCGCCACCGCCGCCCCGGAGAAGGCACCGTCGGCCGCGGGCAAGGTCGACCAGGGCTCGGTCTCGGTCAAGCTCACGCCCTCCCAGCGGGCGGAGCTCATACGCGAGGCCAACGCCGGCAAGGCGGAGACCGCGAAGGAGCTGAACCTCGGCGCCAAGGAGAAGCTCGTCGTCCGTGACGTGGTCAAGGACCGCGACGGCACCGTGCACACACGGTACGAGCGGACCTACGACGGCATTCCGGTCCTCGGCGGCGACCTGGTCGTCGAGACCTCGAAGGCGGGCGAGACCGAGGGCATCGTCAAGGCCACCAAGGCCACGATCAAGGTCGCCTCGCTGAAGCCGGCCGTCGCCGCCGCGAAGGCCGAGAAGCAGGCCCTCGGCGCGGCGAAGGCCGAGGACGCCGAGAGCCCCGAGATCAACCGCGCCCCGCGCAAGGTGATCTGGGCCGCGAACGGCAGGCCCGCCCTGGCCTACGAGACGGTCGTCGGCGGCTTCCAGCACGACGGCACCCCGCAGGAACTGCACGTCGTCACGGACGCCAGGACCGGCGAGAAGCTCTACGAGTGGGAGGCGATCGAGACCGGCACCGGCAACACGGTGTACTCCGGCTCGGTCAGCCTCACCACCACGCAGTCGGGGTCGACGTACAACCTCACCGACGGCGCTCGGGGCAACCACAAGACGTACAACCTGAACCGCGGCACGTCCGGCACCGGCACCCTGTTCTCCGGCCCGGACGACGTGTGGGGCAACGGCAGCCCGTCGAACCTGGAGTCGGCCGCCGCGGACGCCCACTACGGCGCGGCGCTGACCTGGGACTACTACAAGAACGTGCACGGCCGCAGCGGCATCCGCGGTGACGGCGTCGGCGCCTACTCCCGGGTGCACTACGGCAACAACTACGTCAACGCGTTCTGGTCCGACAGCTGCTTCTGCATGACGTACGGCGACGGCTCGGGCAACGCCAACCCGCTCACCTCGATCGACGTGGCCGCGCACGAGATGACCCACGGCCTCACGTCGAACACGGCCGGCCTCAACTACTCCGGCGAGTCCGGCGGTCTGAACGAGGCCACCTCGGACATCTTCGGCGCGACGGTCGAGTTCTACGCCAACAACACCTCCGACGTCGGTGACTACCTCATCGGCGAGGAGATCAACATCAACGGCGACGGCACGCCGCTGCGCTACATGGACAAGCCGAGCAAGGACGGCTCGTCCAAGGACTCGTGGTACTCGGGCATCGGCTCGATCGACGTGCACTACTCGTCGGGTCCGGCGAACCACTTCTTCTACCTCCTGTCGGAGGGCAGCGGCGCCAAGACCATCAACGGCGTCAGCTACAACTCGCCCACCTCGGACAACCTGCCGGTCACGGGCATCGGCCGGGACAAGGCGGAGAAGATCTGGTTCCGCGCGCTGACCACCAAGTTCACCTCGACCACCAACTACGCGGCGGCCCGCACCGGCACCCTCGCGGCCACCGGTGAGCTGTACGGCACCACGTCCGCCGAGTACACGGCGGTGCAGAACGCGTGGGCGGCCATCAACGTGGGTTCCCGGCCCGGTGGCGGCGGTGGCGGCGGCACGTCGTTCGAGAACACGGCCGACGTATCGATTCCGGACAACGGGGCGGCGGTCACCTCGCCCGTCACCGTCTCCGGCCGGACGGGGAACGCCCCGTCGAACCTCGCGGTGGCGGTCGACATCGTCCACACCTACATCGGTGACCTCCAGGTGCAGTTGGTCGCGCCCGACGGCACGGCTTACACCCTGAAGGCGTACGGCACCGGCGGCAGCGCGGACAACATCGACACGACGTACACCGTCAACGCGTCCTCCGAGGTCGCCAACGGTGTCTGGCAGTTGAGGGTCCAGGACAACGCGGCCCGGGACACCGGCTACATCAACAGCTGGAAGCTGACGTTCCCGTAGGGAACTCGGCGGCCCTTCGCATACGGGGCCGGCGATGACAGGGCGCCGTCCCGGTGGAACCAACTCACCGGGGCGGCGCCCCACTTTGCCGTTCTCCAAGGCCCGCTTGGCCCGCCCTTTGCCGTGTTCGAAGCGGATTCACCTGCCGGAAACACTTCCAGACAGTTGACTTTCGGCCAACATCACTTGAACCTCCTGACATGTACGCGTCCTGGTGTCACGCTTCACCCAACCGCCGCACTCGTAACTTCAGTTCACCGGACGGCGACCCCACGCCGGGCCGGTCTCCCCCACCAAGGAGCATGAGTGACTCCGTTCTACGCGCGTCATAAGCGGACCACGCTGGCCATCGCGACCGCCGTCGCCGCCGGTGCGCTGCTGACCACCGGTCTGACCACCGGCGCCACCGCCCAGCCCGCGCCGGCCGCCGGCAAGGCAACGTCGGCCGGTGCCCCGGTCCTGCTGACGCCGGCCGCGCGCACGGCCCTCATCAAGAAGGCGGACGCGGCCACCGCCGAGACCGCCGACGAGATAGGCCTCGGCGCCAAGGAGGAACTGGTCGTCCGTGACGTCCTCAAGGACGCCGACGGCACGGTCCACACCCGCTACGAGCGCACCTACGGCGGCCTCCCGGTCCTCGGCGGCGACCTGGTCGTCCACGAGACCAAGGCCGGCGCCGTCAAGAGCGTCACCAGGGCGACGAAGGCCACCGTGAAGGTCGCCGACCTCACCGCGGACGTGACGAAGGCCGCCGCCGAGAAGCAGGCGCTGAAGGCCGCCAAGGCCGAGGGCTCCAGCAAGACCGCGGCCGACAAGGCCCCGCGCAAGGTCGTCTGGGCCGCGAGCGGCAAGCCCGCCCTCGCCTACGAGACGGTCGTCGGCGGCTTCCAGCACGACGGCACCCCGCAGGAGCTCCACGTCATCACCGACGCGGAGACCGGCAAGAAGCTGTACGAGTGGGAGGCCGTCCAGACCGGTACCGGCAACAGCCAGTACAACGGCCAGGTCACCCTCGGCACCACCAAGTCGGGCTCGACGTACAACCTGACCGACGCCGGGCGGGGCAGCCACAAGACGTACAACAAGGCCCGCGCCACCTCGTCCTCGACGGGCACGCTCTTCACCGACGCGGACGACGTCTGGGGCACCGGCACGGCGTCGAGCTCCTCCACCGACCAGAACGCGGCGGTGGACGCCCACTACGGCGCGCAGGTCACCTGGGACTTCTACAAGAACGTCCTCGGCCGCAACGGCATCAAGAACAACGGTGTGGCCGCGTACTCCCGCGTCCACTACGGCAACGCGTACGTCAACGCCTTCTGGTCCGACAGCTGCTTCTGCATGACGTACGGCGACGGCGCGGGCAACGTCAAGCCGCTGACCTCCCTGGACGTCGCGGGCCACGAGATGTCCCACGGTCTGACCTCCAACACCGCGGGCCTGAACTACTCCGGCGAGTCGGGCGGCCTGAACGAGGCCACCTCCGACATCTTCGGCACGGCGGTCGAGTTCTACGCGGCCAACACCAAGGACCCGGGCGACTACCTCATCGGCGAGAAGGTCGACATCCGCGGCAACGGCACCCCGCTGCGGTACATGGACCAGCCCAGCAAGGACGGCTCGTCGGCCAACTACTGGTCGTCGTCCCTGGGCAGCCTCGACGTGCACTACTCCTCGGGCCCCGCGAACCACTTCTTCTACCTCCTCTCGGAGGGCAGCGGCTCGAAGACGATCAACGGGGTGACCTACAACTCCCCGACGTCCAACGGCGCCACGATCACCGGCATCGGCCGCGCCAAGGCCGTCCAGATCTGGTACAAGGCGCTGACCACGTACATGACCTCGACGACCAACTACAAGGGCGCCCGCACGGCGACCCTGAACGCGGCGCGTGACCTGTACGGCTCCGGCAGCGCGGAGTACAACGCGGTGAACGCCACCTGGGCGGCGGTCAACGTGACCGCGTAGTACCCGAGGCGGTTCCGTGGGCGGTACCCGGAGAGAAGGCGACTCCGGGTGCCGCCCTAGGCTGTGGCCCCATGTCCCACACCGACGGCTCACACCCCCTCCCGGACGGCTTCACCTACGAGGCCGTCGGCGCGACCCGCGAGGGCCGCTGCCCGCCCGGCTTCACCGAGATGCAGGTCCGCACCCGCCTCGGCGAGGGCACGGCCCTCTTCGAACGGGCGGCGAACGCGGTCCTCACCTGGGAGATGCACCGCGCCCTTGGCGTGGGCCTCCACACGGACGCGCCCGAGGCGGCACCGGGCGTCGACGTCACGGTCACCCTGGGCGGCGTCATCAAGGCCCCCTGCCGCGTCGTCTGGACCCTGGACGAACCCCGCCGCAGGGGCTGGGCCTACGGCACGCTCCCCGGCCACCCCGAATCCGGCGAGGAGTCCTTCGTGGTCGCCCGCACGGGCGACGGCACGGTCTGGCTGACGGTGACGGCGTACAGCCGCCCGGCGAAGTGGTACGCGAAGGCCGGCGGCGCCGCGACGAGGGGGTTGCAGCACGCGTACGCGCGGCGGTGCGGGGTGGTGCTGCGGAGGCTGGCGGAGAGCCCGAAGAAGTAACCGACCCGGACGTTTCCCGCAGCGCGCCCTGAGGAGCCATGACCGACTACCTGGAGGCCGTACTCACCATGCTCGGCCCGGGAGACGGGCGTCCAGCCGATCCTGCAGCCTGGCTCGGCCTGGAACAGGAACTCGGCAGGGCCCTCCCGACGGACTTCAAGCGGATCGTCGACTCCTATGCCCCCGTGCAGATCAACGGACACCTCACCCTTGCCCACCCGGAGTCCACGTGGTTCAACCTGGGCGAGGACATACGCTCCACGTCGGCGGCTTGGGCGGAAAGTGCATGGGAGTCCTACGTCACCGGGCCCGACGACGACCCACGCGTGTTCTGCGGGCTCCCGCATCTCGGCTTCGGCACCGCCGATGGCCTCATTGCCCTTGCCTCGACCGACGAGGGAGCCACGGTCTTCGGAGCTCCGCAGGTTCACGGGTTCTCAGGCGGCGTGGTGGTGCAGGGCGCGGAAGGCGACTGGGCAGGACACCCGATGGCCTTCTCCGAGTGGCTGTACCGCTATCTGACCGGCGAGGAGATGGCCGGCTGGGACAGCGCGGTCCTCCACCCGGGCCCCGTTCGACTGGAGTACCTGCCGGGAAGGCCGGGCCAACGCACCCGGGAGGCGCACGGGCCGGAGCGAGGGATGTGAGCTGCCGGGTCCCCTGACGACCTCAGCGGTTGCGGTGCCCGCCGCCGCGCGCGCAGCCGCTCCGCGGGGAGGTGACCGATTCGCCTCGTTCGACCGCATCGACGGTCTCCGACAGCGGGCCCCCTGTGCCACCGGACGGCATCACGCGGCGGCGAAGACCACCCGGAACATCCTGGGCCACCACTTGCCGGTGAGCCAGAACTCGTCGGTGCCCGGGATGGCGGCGATGCCGTTCAGTACCTCGGCGTGGCGCTGTTCCTCCCCCTTCAGCAGTCCCGAGGCGTCGATCTCCGCGGTCACCGCGCCGGTCCCGGCGTCGACCCGCACGATCCGGTCGGACGGCCAGACGTTGGCGTACACGCTGTCGCCCACACATTCCAGCTCGTTGAGCCTCGGCACGGGACGGCCGCGGAGGGTCACGCGGACCTCGCCGACGGGGGCCAGGGTCCGGGTGTCGCGGAAGGTCAGCCGGGGGGAGCCGTCGCTGGTGACGAGTCTGCCGCGACGACGCTGGTGGCACACGCCCCAGCCCTCCCGCGCGAGGGGGACCCGGCGCAGTTCGGCCAGTGTTCCGGCGTCGCGTTCGATGGCGACGTGGTCCCGCCAGGTCAGCTGCCACAGCGTCGGCCCGAGGACGGTGATCCCCTCCCCGAAGAGCGGTGCCGGCAGGTCGGCGCGGACGTCGGCGGGTCCGCCGGGCGGGCCGAGGCGGACCGACGACCTTCCGGGCAGGCCCGTGCTCTCGTAGAGCGTGCCGCGGCCCTTCATCTCCAGGCCCTGGGTGTAGCTGGTCCGGTCGTGCGGCAGCGTGCCGAGAACCTTGACCGTCAGTCGCTCGACGCGCCTCTCGACGGTCCCGCCCCGCAGCCGTGTCCCGGCGGGTGAGCCGCTGTCGGTGCCGCACGAACGGACGGGCAGCGCGCCCGTCAGGGCCAGGACGGCGACGGCCGACAACATGAGGACCGAGCGCGGGGACCGGCGTCGGCGAGGCGGCGGGGTGAGGGGATCCGGCGCGGCGGTTCCCCGACGCCGGAGACGGCCGGGCCTGCGCCGTCCGACCCGGCGGAGGCCACCGGGCGGCCCGGCATGACGGTCCTCGGCTGCCACGGCGTCCCTCCTCCGCTCGGTGATACCGGTTGCCTTCCTCGGCCGGCCCCCGCACCGCTCTTCGCGGCGGCCGAACCGGGGCACCGACCGCGATCCGCTTACGCCATCCGGTGTGGACCCGGCACCTATGCGTTAACTCCTACCATTTCCGGCTATTGATCCCGGTATAAGAAATGCGGGTCGTGTCTGCCTTCGGCCTTGAGTCACCTGAGGGAGCGTGAAACGAATGACTGTGTCCTCGAAGTGGCGTTCCGCCATCGGCGCCGCGGCAGCCTCCGCCACCCTGGCCGCCGTACCGCTCTTGGGCGCCCAACCTGCCCATGCCCAGTACCCGCCACCGCCTCCGGGGCTCACCCTGAGCTCCACCGTCGTGTCCCCGGGGGACTCCCTGACCTTCACGGGCACGGGCTTCGTCTCCGGGCAGACGGTCGAGGCGCGGCTCTACTCGAAGAAGGTCACGCTCGGGTACTTCCGGGCCGACAAGCAGGGGACGGTCAAGGGGAAGGTGGTCATCCCCGAGAAGACCAGGCCCGGCAAGCACGTCTTCATGCTGAAGTCGTGGAAGCCCACGCGGGTTCTCGTGGCCAAGCTCACGGTGCTCCCGCGTCTGGCCGACACCGGTGGCAACACATCACCGCTCCTGCTGGGCGGCTCCGCGGGCATGGTGGCCCTCGGCGGCGGAGGCGTGCTTCTCGCCCGCCGGTTCAGGAAGAACTGAGCGACCCGGCCCTCTCCCCGCCCTTGTTTCCCGGCCATCCACCCGGCCGGCGGCACCACACCCGTTCGGCAGCGGCTCGTCCGCACCGGGGGGGGTGGGCCGCCGGCCGGTTCGCTGTGCTCCGTGAACGCACGCTACAGCGCCCGCGCGGCCGTGTACCGGGCCAGGAGCAAAGGCGCTCCCGGCCCGGCAGGGCGGCGGCCCGCTAGCGCATCAGCACCCCGGCCCCCTCCCCCGTCTCCTCCGAGGGCACCGCCAGCAGGCCCAGTTCGGCCGGGAAGGCGAGCAGCCGGTGGGCGGGGAGGATGCGGACCGTGTAGCCGAACGGGCCGGTGCGGTCCAGGGCCAGCGGGCCCTCGTAGACCCAGCGGCCCTCCTCGTCGGGGCCGCTCGTCGGCTTCAGCGGGACGCTCGCCGCGTCCGTGATCCGGTCCTCGGAGTCGACGCGGCCCGACACCGCCTGCACCTCGACATCGTCCGGGGCGAGTTCCCCCAGGTTCACGCGGACCCGCAGCATCAGCGTCGCGCCCAGCTCGGCGGTGCTCGTCGGGACCGCGGACGCCTCCACATGGTCGACCTTGACGTGGTGCCAGGCGCCCCGGACACGTGCCTTCCACTCCGCCGACTCCCGTGCCGTGTCCGGGTTCAGCGCGCGGTGGGCGCGGGCAGCGGGCGCGTACAGACGGTCGACGTACTCGCGGACCATGCGGCCGGCCAGCACCTTGGGGCCGAGGTGGGTGAGGGTCTGGCGGACCATCTCGATCCAGCGGTCCGGGAGTCCGCCCTGGCCGCGCTCGTAGAAGCGCGGGGCCACCCGCTGTTCCAGCAGGTCGTACAGGGCGGCGGCCTCCAGGTCGTCCCGGCGGTCGTCGTCCGTCGCGGTACCGTCGGCGGTCGGGATCGCCCAGCCGAAGTCCGGCCGGAACCATTCGTCCCACCAGCCGTCCAGCACCGACAGGTTGAGGCAGCCGTTCAGCGCGGCCTTCATCCCGCTGGTGCCGCACGCCTCCAGCGGCCGCAGTGGATTGTTGAGCCACACGTCGCATCCCGGGTACAGCTTCTGCGCCATCGCCATGCCGTAGTCCGGCAGGAACACGATCCGATGGCGTACCCGCGGGTCGTCGGCGAACCTGACCAGCTCCTGGATGAGGCGTTTGCCGCCGTCGTCCGCCGGGTGCGCCTTGCCCGCGACGACGATCTGGATCGGCCGCTCGGGGTGCAGCAGCAGTTCCATGAGGCGGTCCTGGTCCCGGAGCATCAGGGTCAGCCGCTTGTACGACGGGACGCGCCGCGCGAAGCCGATGGTCAGGACGTCCGGGTCGAGCACGCCGTCGATCCAGCCGAGTTCGGCGGTGCCCGCGCCGCGCTGGCGCCAGGAGGCCGCGAGGCGCTCCCGTACCTCCAGCACCAGTTGCTCGCGCAGGCTCCGCCGCAGTTCCCAGATGTCGCCGTCGGGGATGTCGGCCACGGAGTCCCAGCGGTCCGAGCCGCCGACCGTCATGGCGTCCTCGGTGCGTTCGGCGCCGATCTGCCGTGAGCCGAGGCGGAAGACCTCCGGGGCCACCCAGGTCGGGGCGTGCACGCCGTTGGTGACCGAGGTGATGGGGACCTCGTCCGCGTCGAAGCCCGGCCACAGTCCGGAGAACATCTCCCGGCTGACCTGGCCGTGCAGCAGGGACACCCCGTTGGCGCGCTGGGCGAGCCGGAGGCCCATCACCGCCATGTTGAAGACGTTCGGGTCGCCGCCCGAGTACGTCTCCATGCCCAGGCCGAGAATGCGTTCGACGTCGATCCGGGGCAGTTCGGCGTCGGGGCCGAAGTGCCGGGCCACCAGTTCCCGGTCGAAGCGGTCGATGCCGGCGGGCACCGGGGTGTGGGTGGTGAAGACGGTGCCGGCCCGGACCGCCTCCAGGCCGGCGTCGAAGTCGAGCCCCTGGTCGCAGAGTTCGGCGATGCGTTCCAGACCGAGGAAGCCGGCGTGGCCCTCGTTGGTGTGGAAGACCTCGGGCTCGGCATGGCCGGTGAGGCGGCAGTAGGTGCGGACCGCCCGGACGCCTCCTATGCCGAGCAGCATCTCCTGGAGCAGCCGGTGCTCGCTGCCGCCGCCGTAGAGCCGGTCGGTGACGCCGCGCTCCCCGTGGTCGTTCTCCTCGACGTCGGAGTCCAGCAGCAGCAGGGGCACGCGGCCGACCTGGGCCTGCCAGACACGGGCGTGCAGCCGGCGGCCGGCGGGGAGCGCCAGGCCGACGCGGGCCTGGGAGCCGTCGGCCTCCTGCAACGGCACCAGAGGCAGCTCGTTCGGGTCCAGCACGGGGTAGTGCTCCTGCTGCCAGCCGTCCCGGGACAGCGACTGCCGGAAGTAGCCGTGCCGGTAGAGCAGGCCGACGCCGATCAGGGGCACACCCAGGTCGCTGGCGGCCTTGAGATGGTCGCCGGCGAGGATGCCGAGGCCGCCGGAGTACTGCGGCAGCGCAGCGGTGATGCCGAACTCGGGCGAGAAGTAGGCGACGGCGGCCGGCGGCTCCGAGGTCTGCGTCTGGTACCAGCGGTCGCCGGTGACGTAGTCGCGCAGTTCGTCGGCGACCACGGTGAGCCGGCGCAGGAAGCGCCGGTCCTCGGCGAGTTCGGCGAGGCGCCGGGCGGAGACGGAGCCGAGAAGGCGGACCGGGTCGCCGCCGGACGCGGTCCAGCACTCGGGATCGACCGACTGGAAGAGGTCACGGGTCTCCGCGTGCCAGGACCAGCGCAGATTGCGCGCCAGCTCGCTGAGCGGGTGAAGGGCTTCGGGGAGGACGGGTCGGACGGTGAATCTGCGGATGGCCTTCACAGAGGATTCCACCTTCACGCCAGGACGTACGGGCCAAGGGGACGCACCTGTTGCGTGCGACCGTTCGTCACCACGACGGTAGCCGGGCGGGCGGGCGGGTCGGCAAGCACGGCGCGTCCCTCTGTATGCAATTACGGCGCATCCGTACCCCGGCCCCCCGGCCGCGCAGTCCGCTCCCCCGCCTTCAGGCCTGAATTCGCCGCGACCTTCACATGTACCCCACGGGCGATATGGCCGATTCCACCCCTCTGCTCGACCTTGTGGCGCTTCTTCCCGCACGAGAGGCTGCCGAATGGCGTACCGGCCGACCGGGGAGGGGGTCCGTGTCCATGCAGCACGGGGAAGAGGCGAGAAACAGGCGACTGAGCTGGGCGGGAGGCCTCACGGCGGCCATCACGGCCGCGGTGCTCTCGGTCGCCCCCGCGCCCGCGCACGCCGCTCCGGAGGGACGTGTGCTGGGGGCCGGGGGCATCGGTTCCGTCGGCGGCAGTTACATCGTGACCCTCAAAGCGGGGACGGCGGCCCCGTCGGAGGAGGGGAAGGGCATCGCCCGGAAGTACGGGGCGAAAATACGCCACATCTACAGCTCGGTCCTCAACGGGTACTCCGTGAGGGCCGGAGAGAAACAGGCCAGACGGCTCGCGGCGGACTCCCGCGTGGCCTCCGTGGTCCAGGACACGGCGGTCAGGGACGACGGCAGCCGGCGGAATCCGCCGTCCTGGGGCCTGGACCGCCTGGATCAGGCCGGTCTTCCGCTCGACAAGCGGTACACCTGGCCGGATTCCGCGGGCAGGGGGACCACCGTGTACGTGATCGACTCCGGCATACGCATCACCCACGAGGACTTCGGCGGGCGGGCCCGCCACGGCTGGGACTTCGTCCAGAACGACAGGACGGCGCAGGACGGCAACGGCCACGGCACCCATGTCGCGGGCACGGTCGCCGGCACCAGGTTCGGGGTCGCCAAGAAGGCGAAGGTGGTCGCGGTGCGCGTCCTCGACGACACGGGGGCGGGCACGACGGCCCAGGTCATCGCCGGGATCGACTGGGTCACCCGGCACGCGAGGAAGCCCGCCGTGGCCAATCTGAGCCTGGGCGGCCCCCGCAACGCCCAACTCGACGCCGCCGTCCGCACGTCCATAGCGTCGGGGGTGACCTACACGGTCGCGGCGGGCAACGACGCCCTCGCGGCAAGCCTCTACTCACCCACCCGGGTGAAGCAGGCGATCACGGTCGGCGCCACCGGAAAGAAGGACAACCGCGCCGGCTTCTCCAACTGGGGCCGGAGCCTTGACCTGTTCGCCCCGGGGGTGTCCATCACCTCCGCGTCCCACAGGAGCGACACCGGGACGGCGACCTCTTCCGGTACGTCGATGGCGGCCCCGCACGCCGCGGGCGCGGCCGCCCTGTACCTGGCCGACCACCCCCTGGCGACACCGGCCCAGGTGGCCGAAACGCTGGTGCATGGTGCGGTTTCGGGCAAGGTCAGGGACGGATTTCCGGGCTCTCCGGACCGGATTCTCCAGGTCGCCGTCCCGTAGGCCCCTGTAACACCACAGGTGAACGCCCCTTTACCCAAAGCGACTACAGTGACCGGCCTCGGCCCTCTCGGACGAGGCCGGTCTTGTGTGTAGACATACGCGTGAGTAGTTAACAAAGTGCCGGAATGCTCACCCGCACTGTGTGGGAAGGCTCCACCGGTACATCCCGCTGGCCCCACCTCCCCACACCCTCATCCGCCCACCCACGTTGACGCGGACAGGAGCGGTCATGCCCGCCACGCACCACTCGTCAGCACCCCCGACGACCAGTACCACCACAGCGCACGCCAGCACCCCCTCAGAGTCGACCGCGAGCGCCGCCGCACGCCCCGCACGCCGGGCGCGCACCGGCCCGCCCGCGCCGGCGGCCGCACCACCGGACACGGCGACCGTCGGCCGGATACCGGTTCTGGACGTACGGCCCACCGTCCACCACGGCCGCCGGCCGGCGAAGGCCGTCGTGGGCGAGGAGTTCGAGATCTCGGCCGTCGTCTTCCGTGAGGGCCATGACGCGGTCGCCGCCAATGTCGTCCTGACGGACCCGGAGGGCCGTCCGGGCCCGTGGACGCCGATGCGGGAACTCGCCCCCGGCACGGACCGCTGGGGCGCCACCGTCTCCGCGCCGAGCGAGGGCCGGTGGACGTACGCGGTGGAGGCCTGGGGCGACCCGGTCACCACCTGGCGCCACCACGCCCGGATCAAGGTCCCGGCCGGCATCGACACGGAGCTGGTCCTGGAGGAGGGCGCGCGGCTCCACGAACGCGCCGCCGCCGGGGTCCCGAAGGGCGGGCGCGCCCGTGGTGCCCTCCTCGCCGCCGTGGACGCGCTCCGCGACACCGAACGGCCGGCGGCCTCCCGTCTCGCGGCGGCGTCGGCACCGGAGGTGGAGGAGGTGCTGGCCCGGTATCCGCTGCGGGAGCTGGTCACCTCCTCCGACCCGCTGCCGCTGCTGGTGGAACGGGAACGGG